>CAZPKH010000007.1:0-71669 GCA_964587165.1 uncultured Muribaculaceae bacterium | reverse complement strand
GTCTTCTCACCCCGACTAAATTTGTACAAGAAGCGTCTAAGTCGATGTGGCTTAGGCGCTTTTTTTTCGTGCGCGGCTGAAAGTGATGAAATCGGAGCGGCGATTGTTTGGAGGATAAGGATTATTTGCGTAAATTTGCACCGCTTTTTAGCGCCCAACAGACTTACACCGTGTGATGGGAAATTAAGGAGCATAAACTCAAATACTTAATTTTTAGTAACACATTTCAAATCATGGAGAAATTCCAACTCTCAGCCCAGCCCCGCACAGAGCTCGGCAAAAAGGCTACCAAAGCCCTTCGTAAAGAAAACAAAATCCCCGTAGTGCTCAACGGCGGCGAGATCATCACTCTGCCTTACACCGGCACTCTCAAAGAGGGTCAGAAAGTAGTCGAAATCGGCAACGGCAAAGGTCTTATCACAACCGACCTCGTTGTAAGCCAGGAAGCTGTCCGTAAGCTCGTCTACACCCCCGATATCTATGCTATCGAGCTCGATATCAACGGCGAAAAGAAAATGGCTGTGCTCAAAGATATTCAGTTCCACCCTGTAAAAGACACCATCCTCCACATTGATCTTCTTGAGGTGAACGATAAGAAACCCGTCACCATCAACGTGCCCGTCAAGGTGGAAGGCCACGCCGAAGGTGTGAAAGCCGGTGGTAAGCTCACTCTCTCGATGAAGAAGATCCGCGTGAAAGCTATCTACACCGAGATACCCGAGCGTCTGGTGATCAATGTCGACAATCTCGGCCTTGGCAAAACTCTCCAGATCGGCGACCTCCACTTCGAGGGTCTTGAGCTCACAAATGCTAAGAACGCTGTGGTTTGCGCCGTTCAGCTCACCCGTGCCGCTCGTGGTGCCGCTGCCGCTGCTGCCGCTGCAGGTGCTTGATCAATTTAAAATTAAAAGCACTTCTGCTTATGAAATACCTTATTGTGGGTTTGGGAAATATCGGTGCCGAATACCGTTACACCCGCCACAACATAGGATTCCGCGTATTGGATGCCTTTGCCGAGGCATCCAATATTTCTTTTTCGACCGAGCGATACGGTGATGTAGGGCACGGGCGCGTGAAGAACAAGCTCGTCACGTTGCTCAAGCCGTCGACATACATGAATCTGTCGGGAAATGCCGTGATATACTGGCGCGAGAAAGAAGGAATCGAGCTTGATCATATTCTCGTGATAGTCGACGATGTGGCACTCCCGTTCGGAGCAATTCGTCTCAAGGGATCAGGAAGCGATGCAGGCCACAACGGTCTGAAAAATATTGCCGCTATGCTTGGCACACAGGCGTATCCGCGTCTGCGTTTCGGCATAGGCAACGACTATCCCCGCGGCACACAGATAGACTATGTGCTCGGACGGTTCACTCCGGCTCAGGAGGAGGAGCTGCCGGCTCGCATAGATGTGGCTGTCGAAGCTGCCCGGACTTTTGTGCTTTGCGGGATAAATACGGCAATGAATCAGTTCAATAATAAATAATCTCACCATCATACCGTAAATGGAAGAACTGAGAGTCGACAAATGGCTGTGGGCCGTCAGGGTATTCAAGACGCGCACAGTGGCTACCGATGCTTGCAAGAAAGGCAGAGTGATGATAGGGGGCGTGGCTGTAAAGCCGTCGCGCACCATAAAGCCCGGAGATGTTGTGCAGGTGCGTAAGCCGCCTGTCACATATTCTTTCAAGGTGCTGGCCCTCACGGCAAATCGTCTCGGTGCTAAGCTTGTGCCGGATTATATGGAGAATGTCACTCCCAAATCAGAGCTCGATCTGCTTGAGATTGTGAAGATAAACGGATTTATCGACCGCCGCAAGGGGCTCGGGCGTCCCACAAAGCGCGAGGGTCGCGATCTGGCTGCCTTCACCGAGCAGTCGTTTGGCTTCGATTCCGACGGTTGGGATTTCGGCTGGGACGATGACGAAGATGACGAATAAACGCTCGTAGAGCGTGTTTCACAAGAAAAGTTAGCGGCTGGGCGGTCAATCGTTGAGGCATTTTGTTCGGGCGAAGAGGGAGTGTAGCGAGCTACATGACCGATGAGAACGGGCAAAAGGGCCAACGAGTGGCCGAGGCGATGGTAATTTCTTCTCAATCACCGCCTTGCTGTTACAATAATAGAAGTTGAAACGAGTGAATGACTCTGAATTTAGATATGTTTTATCAGTATCATAAACATGGCCATGCGTGTCATACACCAAGCCGTAAAACAGGTGCGCTCGTAGTTGTGACAGAGTCTGCGTAAATTTTCAAACCAAGCAATAGTACGTTCAACTACCCTGCACCCCCGCCGTTAATTTTTCTTGTGAAACACGCTCTTATCTACAAAGCGAGGCTGCCACTTTGATTCCGGCAGCCTCGCTTTGCTTGGAGGGTAATATCAGAGTCGGCTGAGCTGCACTGTGAAGTGGCGCATAAGCTCGGCTTCCCACTCTATTTTCACGCCGCGTGTTATGCTGTCGCGACGGTCGTATACATTCTTGATGGCAGCGGCAATGACTGCCATATGGTTGTCGGTATATGTGCGTCGCGGTATGGCAAGGCGAAGCAGGTCGAGGCCTCCAAAGCGGTTCTCGCGGGTCACGGGGTCGCGGTCGGCAAGTATATAGCCGATCTCGCAGCCTCGTATACCGGCTTCGAGATAGAGCTCGATGGTGAGTGTCTGAGCCGGGAACTCCTCTTTAGGTATCTTGGTGAGTATCTTCGAAGCGTCGAGGAATATGGCATGTCCGCCGGCAGGACGCTGATAGGGGATGCCGTACTCGTCGAGAAGTGACGCCAGATACTGCACCTGGTGGATGCGGGTCTCGAGGTTGTCAAACTCGGTATTCTCATCCAGACCTACGGCGAGGGCCTCCATGTCGCGCCCGTTCATACCGCCGTAAGTGAGATAACCCTCGAACGGAATACAGTAGGCCTTGGCTGCTTCATACCAGTCTTTATGGCGGGTTGCGATGAAGCCGCCCATGTTGACTATAGCGTCTTTCTTGGCCGACATTGTCATGCCGTCGGCCAGATCGTACATCTCTTTTACGATCTCCTTGATGCTCTTGTCGGCATACCCCTCCTCGCGGGTTTTGATGAAATATGCGTTTTCAGCAAAGCGTGCCGAGTCGTAGATCACGCGCTTGCCGTATTTATCGGCGATGCGACGCACCTCGCGCAGGTTTTCCATCGATACGGGCTGGCCTCCGGCGGTATTGTTGGTGATAGTGATGATGATGAACGGCACCTTGTCGGCATGTTCGCTTAGGGCGGCTTCGAGCTTTGCCGGATCCACATTACCTTTGAACGGTATCTCAAGCTGAGTGTCTTTGGCCTCGTCGACGGTGCAGTCTACTGCAAATGCTTTACGGCTCTCGATGTGCCCTTTGGTGGTGTCGAAGTGCGAGTTGCCGGGCACATAGTCGCCGGGGTGTACGAGAGCGGAGAAGAGTAAATTCTCTGCGGCTCGACCCTGATGTGTGGGTATGACATATTCGAACCCTGTGAGGCGCTCGATGGTGTCGCGCATATGGTAGAAAGAGCGGGCGCCGGCGTAGCTTTCGTCGCCCATCATCATTGCTGCCCACTGGCGGTCGGACATGGCACCTGTGCCGGAGTCGGTGAGGCAGTCGATGTATACCTGCCAGGCGGGGAGCTGAAACACATTGTAGTGAGCGGCCTTTATCCACTCTTCGCGCTCTTGGCGTGTTGATTTGCGTATCGGTTCAACCATTTTGATACGCCATGATTCTGCAAAAGGTATTTTCATGATAATGTGATTGAATGTAGTATGTTTATCCGCAGTGCAATGTTTCGTCGACAAGCTGCTGCAGGGCTTTGGGGTCGTCAGAGAGCTTTTGGCGCAGCCCGCGGTCGTTCCATGCACGCAAGCCGTCGATTATGCCGTCGATCATCTTCGGACTGAATACACCTTCGGCTTCGTAGGCCTGACGCTGAGCGTTGAGACGTTCGGCTGAGTCGACGCAGCAGTCGGGCAGCGAGTCGAATTTCGAGCGGTCGCATCCGGTGTCGATGAATGTCTCATCAGCACGTCGAAGCGCTTCGGCCGGATCCATCTCGAGCCCGCGGCGGCATGCCACAGCAAGAGCAGCCATGAGCTGATATACGTTTGCCGAACCGTCGGGCGAGCGCATCTCTACGGTCTGTTTCGACGATGCGTCGTAAGCGGGATCTTCGGCTTCGAGGGGATTTGCCACGAGCGACATATTGATACCCGAGGTCCATCCCAACGGCACACGCACCAGTGCAGTGCGGTTGCTCGCACCCCAGCACACATCGGTAGGGGCTTCCTGGTGGGGCACCAGTCGGAGATATGAAGCGGGGTTCTTGTTGCCGAAAGCTGTGATCGATGGAGCGAGCTCCATCATCCCGGCTATGGCGCGGCGGGCTATATCGCTGAGTGTGCGGTCGGGGTTAAGCATTTGGTTTTGGCCGTCGCGCATCAGTCGCATATGTATATGCATGCCGGACCCGGCTTTGCCGGTGGTGATCTTGGGAGCGAACGTGATGTCAAGGCCGCGACGCCATGCAAGATTGCGTATCACCCATTTGGCTATCATGAGCTGGTCGGCCGCTTCCTCGGCCGGACACGGCAGAAATTCGATCTCGCACTGTTCATAAACTGTGCCGCGAGCCGTGAAGTTGCCCACTTCGGAGTGTCCGTATTTTATCATTCCGCCTGTCGATGCAATCATAGCCATGCACTCCTGGCGGAAATCGTTGTATTTCGCAAAAGGTGCCGACTCGTGATACCCGCGCTGATCGGTAGCCGGGAATGCGTCGGAGGCCGGGGCGATGATGTAATATTCGAGTTCGCCCATTGCTTCGAAATCAAGCCCTGTCGACTCGCGCAGCGCCCGGCACGCTTTTTTCAGCGTATGTTCGGGGGCCAGCTCAAGAGGAGAGCCGTTGCGGTCGAAATACGAGCAGAGCATCGTGAGGGTAGGCACGGGTGCAAACGGGTCGACAAACGCAGTGCGGTATCGGGGAATGGCGTAAAGGTCTGAATTTCCGGCTTCGATGAATGGGAACAGGCTGGAGCCGTCTACGCGTTCGCCGTAAGTGAGTATCGTCTCGAGGTATTCGCGGTTGTTCACCACAAAATTCAGGGTTTTCAGTCGGCCGTCGGAGGCTGGATACATGAAGTTGACCATCCCGATTTCATTTTCTTCGATAAACCGGATGATGTCGGCCTTAGTGAATTGCGATGCCGGTTTCTGCAGATATGCTACGACGGCATTTTTGCTAAGAGATAGTTGTTTATCCATCGTTGAATGGCTTGATTTAAGGTAGTCATCCCGCAGTAAGCCTGCGAGGGGGATAATGATTTTCATGGTCGGAGGAGGGAAATCTCCTCAATGCCGTACTGCTTGTATATACAGCAGCCTTCGGCATTGTCAAAGTTATGAATATTTTATTGAAAATGCAAATAATTCGGCTCATGTACCGAAGGGTATGGTAAGTGAGGGAAGCAACTCTCAACATATGTTGAGGTTATTTATTATTAATGTGTGTATCTTTGCATAAATATTTGACGACAATGGTACGAAGATTCATTTTACAGATATTTGCCGGCATTATAGCATTCGGAGCTTCAGCGCAGACGATTGATGAAAAAATCGGCAATGCGATGAACGCATCCGACTGGTTTGCGCTCGATTCGATATATAGCGCTGTCTCTGCAGATTCGATAAATCCTTTCCTTGAGATATACTCCCGATGTCTTATAGGCAACCGGCTTAACAGACCCGATCTGTCGGTCCCGGCTTTTCAGGAGTTGCTCAACACGCAGCAGCTTGGTTTGGATATTTTGGTATCATCCGCGCACATGTTCGGCATGGATCTGAGCCGACTGGGGTATAATGCTGAAGCAGCGTCGATGATCAATTCTATTGTCGCTCAGACAAATGAGTATCTGGATTCTGCTTCAATCGAAAGTCTGACAGAGGCCGCCGGGAGGTTTTCGGCTTTATCTCAGTATAATCCTTACCAAATCGAATTTCCTCAAAGTGAGGATGCTATAATACCGTTTACTATTCTCCCTGTTGGCCCGAAAGATAAAGACTCCGTTCATATGCACTTGACCGGTTGCACGATAAACGGCCGTGAGGCTGATATAACATTCGACACCGGGGCAGGCGTCAATATTCTATCGCACCAAATGGCTGAGAAATATCAACTTATACCTTTGGAAGGTGCAAAAATAACAGTTTCCGGTTTTGGGAAAAGCGAAGGTTATCTGGCTATAGCTCCCGAGTTAAGATTAGGAAATATTGTGATAAAAGATGTGCCGTTTGTCGTCGCTTCACTTTCTTCTCACAACGATGAAGCCGACAGCTATATCGACAGTTTCAATACAATCGTAGGCAGCGAGCTGATGCTCCGGCTCAAGGATCTGACTGTCGACTTCGCCTCCGGCAGAATAATTGTGAATAAGGATGACGCTCCCCGCAAAGGTATCTCGCCGAATCTATGCTTCTCATCCGGCATGAATCTGCTCACAAAGTGTGTGATAGCCGGGACGCCGACACTGAGCTGCCTCGACTCGGGGGATGCTGCTTTCGGCTCGCTAAGTCCCGATTTCTTCGATGCGCACAAAGAGTACATTACCTCCGTCGGCGTACTCGATACTATCCGCACTGCCGGTGTGGGAGGTGTCTACGAGCAGCAGTGCTATAGATTGCCGGATGTCGACGTGTGTATAGGCGGCAACACCGTCAAGCCTGAATATCTTATTGTTAAGACCGTGCCCGACAGATCAATGGACTATGAGGCACGAATCGGATTGCGCACAATGATGCTTTTCAGTAAGATTCATTTCAACATGAGGGATTTCGTAATCACTACTGAAAAATAGAATTTCACTTGAAGACTATGATTCGAATAGTATACTTTATCATATTTACGACTCTAACATGTTGTACTACTTTCAGATCTATAAAATGTGGCACTCCATCGACCGATACATATCGTAATTTTGCAGTAGATACGATCCGGGCAAGTCATAGCGGCAAGAATGTTTTTATCTCCTCTGAGCGGCATGACAGATATTTTGAAGATTCAAAATTCTCGGGCGGACGTTTTAATAATGAGACCATCGGAGAATATTTCTCTCGCGTCAGAGGCGACGGTGCCTTGTTGATTGTACGCAATGATACAATACTCCTTGAGCAGTATTACGGGAATTTCTCACCGCTATCTCCATCAAATATATTCTCTGTTTCCAAAGCTGTCACGGCACTGCTTTGCGGAATTGCGGTCGATGATGGGTATATCGCAATTACCGATCCGATAACAAAGTATATTCCGGAACTTGACGGTGCCGATCCGCTTTTTAAGGAGCTTACGATAGAGCATCTTCTTGATATGAGAACCGGGCTCGACTTTGAAGAGAGTTATGGATGGAATCCGTTTTTTAAAATGGCTAAGTTATATTACGGTAAGGATGTGGTAAGCCAATTCAAAAAACTGCATTTCAAATCCCACCCCGGCACATCTCACTATTATAATTCAATGGCAACAGCTCTTTTGGGAGTGGTAATTGAGAGAGCTGTCGGGATGCCGTATGCTCAGTACTTACAGGAAAAAGTATGGAGGCCGCTCAATATGGAGGCTGATGCAATGATTACTCTCGACGATACGAAGCATCGGCAGGCAAAGGCTTACGGCGGTCTTGTAACAAATGTCAGAGATCTGGCTAAAATCGGACGCCTTTATATCAATGGCGGGAATTACGACGGTAAGCAGATTGTGAGCAAGGAATGGATAGATCGTTCCACCCGCTCGTCATTGGATAACGAAGCATATTCTTTAGGATGGAACAACATCATTACTCGCGTGGATGGCAGGGATGTGGTGACGCCCCGATTTTTTGCTCTCGGTTTATTCGGGCAAGTGCTGTTTTGCGATCCGTCGCAGAATCTGATTTTCGTTACCTTGGGAGAAAAGAAAGGGTATGAATATCATTTGCTCTTCGACGATTTCTGCAATCTCCTCAGCAATTAGTCAGTTTTTCTTGCGGCTTGAATACGCGGCTGTAGTATTCCGCTTTCCATGCGATAGGGCGGGGGTATGCCCGCGATGACGAGGGCATTCGCCAAATGCGCACGTGACGCCCTCCGAAATAGTCGGTCTCTACGTAGTCGCCTACTGCTATCTTGCCAAATCCTACTGTCTGTCTTAATGTCTCGACAGCTTTTTCGCCTGTAAGCACTATGTCGTGACACAAAGGCAGTTTCTCGAGCTGTTTGCTGAAATCGCGCGGCTTGACGACCTCGAGAAAGGCATCCGAAGCATTTCCGCGCGCACGTATCACCTCCTGGGCTGTGTCGGTGAGGGCCAGACCAATCTTTCGGCAGAAGTTTTCGATTTTAGGTTGATCGAAAGTCTTGCCGTCAGGGAGCATCAAGGCCAACGGGTCGCCGTAATATATATAGGCGAGTATACGCCACATATCGTTTTGCCGGTTAGGATAATAGAAGTTCATGCACCAGCGCGAGCTCGGGGGCGGAAAGCTCCCCGACATAAGAATGCGGGCTTCAGGAGGGAGAAACGGCGGGAAGGGGTGTGTCTCTGTGGTCATCGGATTTACGGGCAGATTATTCGTTCGCCAAGGGTTTTGGCAAACTCTTTCTTTATCTCTGTGATGCGGAGCTGTTCCTCCATGAGCGAACGTATTTCAGCGGGATCGCCGCCGTCGGCTTTGGCACATTCTTCGGCCAGGCGCGCCTCGATCTGCCGGATCATACCTGTGATTATGCCGTCTTTCCATTCGTACACGGCTCTTTCGATCAGTTCGGGCAGTCGGTCGCGCTCGGTAGGCACATGTCCGTAGCGGGTGTGCATGTTGCTCAGCACGAAGCGCTCGGTATACAGATCTGTGGCGAGCGAGCGCACGGCATCGTTCTCGTCGCTGATCAGGCGTGAGCCGATGAACGCGGCCCTGAAGGCATCTTCTGCTGCCGCTCTGCGCAGTGAGCTCTCCTCGTCGATGCGGCGCTCATCGGCAGGGAGATTTGCTTGATCGGCACGCTCTCGCAAAGCATCGAAAGCCTTGCTGCGCCACTCTTTTATGTCGATATCGGTCGCTGCGCTAAAATCGGCAAACGCTTTCTGCCAGTCGATTTCAACAGCTCGCAATGCTGCCTGAAATGTCGCCGCCGAGGCCGGGTCTGAAAGATCGAGTCCGTCAAGCTCCATCTCCTGCTGTACAAATTCAAGTACCGTGAGGCGGCGATGCGACTCGTCTGCCGAAAGTATGTCGAGCAGGCACTGCCCGTATCTCACTACGTAGCGCATCACCTCCCGCTCCAGCAGTGCAAGCCGGTTGTCTGATCGTGCCTTCTGCAGTTCAGGTGAGAGATGAGATGAAGTGGCGGCAGCCTTGGCTTCAGCCTCGCGGCGTGCCAGCTCCTCAAGATCGCGCTGCCCGGCATTGCGCTGAGTGTCGATGCGGGTTCTGTCCGCCTGTTGGGCCGACATTTTAGCAACCTGCAAAGCTATGACATCCTGCGGCATGGCGAGGATTCGTGCGGCTTGCTCAATAAAGACTGCACGCTTCACATCATGACCCACGGCAGCTATCGAGCGGCATATCGACGTGATAGCCTCGGCTCGCGCCAACGGGTCGCCGGGCGAAACGTTGCGCAACAGCACATCAGCTTTGAAGCTCACGAAATCGCGCGAACACTTGCAGATGAAATCCTCAAGCTCGGCAGCTGTGTGTGTCTGCGAATACGAATCGGGGTCCTCACCGTCCGGAAACTGCACTATCTGTATATCCAGCCCTTGCTCCAGGAGCATGTCGATGGCCCGCAAAGTAGCCTTAAGGCCGGCCTCGTCAGAATCGTATATCAGCGTGACGTTCGATGTGAGACGCTTGATGAGCTGTATCTGTCCTTCGGTGAGAGCTGTGCCCGACGATGCCACCACATTCTCCACACCGCTCTGCGACATAGAGATGACATCCATATACCCCTCTACGAGATATACCCTGTCGTGACGGGATATGGCCTGGCGAGCCTGATACAGGCCGTAAAGCTGATTGCTCTTGGAATATATCGTCGACTCGGGCGAGTTGACATATTTAGCCATCGTCTTGTCCGTGCGCAAGGTGCGTCCGCCGAAAGCTACCACGCGCCCGGAGATGGTGTGCACGGGGTATATCACGCGGCCGCGGAAACGGTCGAAGATATACCCTTTGTCTGATTTTGATGCGATGCCGGTCTCGATGATATACTTTTCATCGTATCCGGCAGCAATGGCTGCGCGATACATTGCATCGCGCTGATCGGGCGCGTATCCGAGATGAAATTTTCGGATAGTAGCCTCGGTGAGACCGCGCTCCGTGAAATATGACTTGCCGACTGCACGACCTTCGTCGGTGTCGTGCAAGGTGTGCTCGAAGAAGTCGAGAGCCCACTCGTTGACAGCCATCAGACTCTCGCGCTCCGTCTCTCGCCGGCGCTCCTCGTCGGTGAGTTCTCGCTCCTTTATCTCGATGTTATATTTCTTGGCGAGCGCTTTGAGGGCGTCGTGGTAGGAGATATTCTCGATCTTCATCAGGAAGTTGACCGGCGAGCCACCCTCGCCGCAGGCAAAGCACTTGCACACATTGCGCGACGGCGAAACCGAGAACGACGGCGAGCGGTCGTTGTGAAACGGACACAGACCGATAAAACCGCTCCCCCGACGTTTGAGCGACACATAGTCGCCCACCACGTCGACGATCTGAGCAGTATCAAGGATACGCTGTACGGTTTCGCGGTCGATACGGGGCATGTCAGTCCATCAGTCGGCGGTAGCGACGTCGCGGCGGCTCTTTACCTCCGTTCTGTGCGCGTTTATAATCTTCGTAGTCGGAATAAGATCCTTCGTAGAACACCACCTTGCCGTCGCCCTCAAACGAGAGTATGTGGGTGCAGATGCGGTCGAGGAACCAGCGGTCGTGGCTCACTACAACGGCGCACCCGGCGAAATCTTCAAGACCCTCCTCAAGTGCGCGCAGGGTGTTTACGTCAATATCGTTGGTAGGCTCGTCGAGCAAGAGTACATTTCCCTCCTCTTTCAGAGCCATGGCAAGGTGCAGACGGTTTCGCTCGCCACCCGACAGCACGGCTATCTTCTTTTCCTGATCTGCGCCAGTGAAGTTGAATCGCGACAGATAAGCCCGGGCGTTCACATCGCGCCCACCCATACGGAACGATTCTACACCTTGCGATATCACCTCATATACAGTGCGTTCGGGCAGCAGGTCGTGGTGGCGCTGATCCACGTATGCTATCTTGGCCGTCTCGCCTACCTCAAATGAGCCCGCATCCGGCTGCTCCTGACCCATAATGAGGCGGAAAAGTGTCGTCTTGCCAGCGCCGTTGGGACCTATCACACCGACTATTCCGTTGGGCGGCAGCATGAAGTTGAGGTCCTTGAAAAGCTGCTTTGTGCCGTATGCCTTGGCAAGCCCGGTAGCTTCGATCACCTTGTTGCCGAGGCGTGGACCGTTCGGTATGAATATCTCAAGCCGCTCCTCGCGCTGTTTCTGATCTTCGTTGAGCAGACGGTCGTACGACGACAGTCGGGCTTTTCCTTTAGCCTGACGGGCTTTCGGAGCCATGCGCACCCATTCAAGCTCGCGTTCAAGTGTCTTGCGGCGCTTGCTGGCCTGCTTCTCCTCCATAGCCATGCGTTTTGTCTTTTGATCGAGCCATGACGAGTAGTTGCCTTTCCAAGGTATCCCTTCGCCGCGGTCGAGCTCAAGTATCCATCCGGCTACATGGTCTAGGAAATAGCGGTCGTGCGTAATAGCTATCACAGTGCCGGGGTATTGACGCAGATGTTGCTCAAGCCAGTCGATCGACTCTGCGTCGAGGTGGTTGGTAGGCTCGTCGAGCAGCAGCACGTCGGGCTGCTGAAGCAGCAGGCGGCAAAGAGCCACGCGACGACGCTCGCCACCCGACAGAGTTGCGATCTTCTGATCGTCGGGCGGACACATCAGCGCGTCCATAGCGCGTTCGAGCTTAGAGTCGATATTCCATGCGTCGGCAGCGTCGAGCTTGTCCTGCAGCTCAGCCTGGCGTGCTATCAAAGCATCCATTTTGTCGGGATCGTCGAGCACTTCCGGATCGCCGAAAGCTTCGTTCACCTTATCGAACTCGGCAAGAAGATCCATGACGGGCTGAACACCCTCGCGCACCACTTCGAGCACAGTCTTGTCGGGATCGAGCTGCGGCTCCTGCTCCAGATACCCCACGGTGTAACCCGGCGAAAAGACCACTTCGCCCTGATAATCTTTGTCGATACCGGCTATGATCTTGAGAAGCGATGACTTACCTGAACCGTTAAGACCGATGATGCCTATCTTGGCACCATAGAAAAACGACAGGTATATATCTTTGAGTACTTGTTTCTGCGGGGGGTAGATCTTGCTTACACCCACCATCGAAAATATGATTTTCTTATCGTCAGCCATACTTTATTTACGTTTTTTGGGTGCGCTCTTGACAGGGTAGGAGGTGCGCACTTTTCCCTCGGCGATATTGTGGAGTTTACCGCGTATCAGCTGCTTGCGAATCATCGAGATATGGTCGATATAGATCTTACCCTCCAGATGATCGCACTCATGCTGTATGGCGCGTGCCATGAATCCGCTGAACTCCTCCTGATGATCGTTGAAATCCTCATCCTTCCATGTCAGGCGGATATGCTCCACGCGGGGCACATTCTCCGACAGACCGGGAACGGAAAGACACCCCTCGGAGCGGCTCACAGTCTCGCCGTCGAGCACCTCTACCTGCGGATTGATCAGGGCGAATTTACGGTTGCATTCCGGAAATTCGTCGGCAAGCGGCGTAGCGTCGATCACCACGATACGGTCGTTGCGGCCTATCTGCGGAGCTGCAAGGCCGATCCCTTCGGAGGCGTACATTGTCTCAAACATGTCGGCCACAAGTTTCTTCAGCTCAGGGTAGTCAGGTGTGATGTCGTGCGATTGGTTTCGGAGCACGGGGTGTCCGTAAAGATATACAGGAAGTTTCATGTTAAGTAGCTATTGTAATCTATTTATTGGCTGCCATGCGGCGGCTTTCCAGATAGTCGTTCAGAATTATGGTAGCCGAAATCTCGTCGACGATGGCTTTGTCGCGGCGTGCCATGCGGCGCATGCCTCCGTCGATCATCGCGCGGTGGGCCAGTACCGATGTAAATCGCTCGTCGAAGCGCACAATGCTAATCTCGGCAGGGAGCAGCTTGCGCAGCCTGTTTATACCCGGGGTGATATAGCGCGTGGACTCCGACGGATTGCCGTGCATATCGCGCGGCTCGCCCACCACGATAGCCTCCACCGGCTCAGAGTTCACATATCTGATCACCCACTCGACGAGTTCGGAGGTAGGCACCGTCGTAAGGCCCGAGGCCACGATCTGCAGAGTGTCAGTCGCGGCAATGCCACACCGGCGGCGTCCGTAGTCGATAGCGATAAGTCGTTTACCGTTCATATTCCCTGCAAAGGTACAAAAATTCCTCCTATTTCTCAAACTCTGCCCGGAGGCTCACCCATGATGGTGTGTGCTTCCGATTTTCCGTAAAGAGAAAACGCCAAAGGATTAATGGATTATTCTCAATTCTCAACATATGTTGATGAATAATTACTGAATTATTGTTTAATTTGTGCTCTAATATCTTTCATTATGAAGCAAATCTGTTTTCTGATTATTTGTGCAGTTTTTGCATGTAATGCAAATGCGCAATTCAAGTTCAAGAGTTTGGATAACAATGACGGTAAGACCTCTATTGTAATTGTAGATGACAATTTCAAATCAGGGTCAGAAACTTGTTGTGCCAAGTTTAATAATGATGGTAAAACATACGATGCAACCTCTATGGTCACTACTCAAGAGGGGAATAAGATGTCAATAACCATGACATTCAAGAAAATGACGGTATTCAACAATACCTCTGTCACACTCACTGTCAATGGTCAACAAGTAAATGTTCCGATAGACCTGACTGAAATAGCTGCTCAGCTAAGTGGCTGCAAACTTTTTATTCCGTAATTCGTAATCGCTGACTTTTCCGCAAAAAGGGCTCTAACGTACTGGTGTGATTTAGGTCGAGATTTGTTTGAGGGAATTGAGCATTTTTGTAACTTTGGGGGCGGAGATGTTGACCTAAGCAGTGCGAATTTATCATTACGCATTTATCTGACAGGTTCTGAGATTGTTATATGAATCTGAAATTGTTCTTTACGTTTTTCAAGATCGGGGCTTTCACTTTCGGGGGCGGCTGGGCTATGATTTCGCTGATCGAACGCGAGATTGTGGATCGTCGACACTGGATGAGCCGCGAGGAGTTTTACGACTGCCTCGGTGTGGCGCAAGCTCTACCGGGTGTTATTGCCGTAAATATTGCCGTATCCGTCGGACTGAAGCTGCGCGGACTGCGCGGTAGTGTGGTGTCGGCTTTGGGAGCTGTGCTTCCGTCGTTTTTGATGATACTTGCTATCGCGATCTTTCTTAATCCCCACGTCATCAAGAGCAATCACACGCTTGCTGCGATTTTCAAAGGTATTCGCCCGTGTGTGGTTGCTCTGATCGTTGCCCCGGTGCTGAGCTCGGCTAAGGCGGCCCGGCTCACCTGGCGCACGGCGGTGATCCCTGTGGCGGTGGCTCTTTTGGTGTGGTCGCGTCTGCCGGTTGCTTCAAATCCTATTATATATATCGTGCTTGCAATAATCACCGGATGGTGGGTTCAAACCTGCGAAGTACGTAAATCACGCCGCACATGACTACTTTTCTAAAACTCGCCTGGAGCTATTTCAAGATCGGTCTCTTCGGATTCGGTGGCGGATATGCAATGCTTTCGCTTATCGAACGCGAGATCGTGGGCAACGGTTGGATCACGCCGACTGCATTTACTGATATCGTGGCTATCTCGCAGATGACCCCCGGCCCGATAGGTATCAATTCGGCTACTTATATAGGATACGTGGTAGGCACCGACACGGGGCTCGGCTCGCCGGTGCTCTGGGGCATTGTCGGGTCGCTGATATGCACTCTGGTTGTCGTGATACCGTCGTTTGTCATGGTAATAACTGCCAGTAAATATATCGAACACCACCGCGAGAGTGCATTCATACAAGGTATGTTCCGCGGATTGCGTCCTGTAGTGCCGGGTCTTATCGCAGCGGCAGCACTGCTGCTGATGAACAGCGATAATTTCGGCACTGACCGTCATGATGTCGTCTGGTCGATAGCAATTTGCGTTGTTTCTTTTCTCCTCGCCAAGTTCACGCGCCTGCATCCTATCTTTATAATAGTAGCTATGGGAGTGTTAGGCTATTTCGTTTTTTAGAGCTTGTCATTATGACCTATAAAGAGACTACCGAACTGCTGTTCAGCCGGCTTCCGGCTTTCGAACGATCGGGTGTGTCAGGGTATAAACCCGGACTTGAAACTTCATGCCGGCTCGCTGAGCTTGCCGGAAACCCTCAGCGACGCTACCCCACGATACATGTGGCGGGGACAAACGGTAAAGGATCGACCTCATCAATGCTTGCCGCGACCCTGGCATCTGCCGGATATAATACGGGGCTGTACACGTCGCCGCATTTAGTTGACTTCCGCGAGCGTATCCGTGTGAACGGAGAGATGATACCGCAGGAGTATGTGGTGCGTTTTGTAGATGATTTTTTTGTGGAATCACCGGAGTGCAGAGCCCTTCGCCCTACTTTCTTTGAGCTGACCACCATTATGGCTTTCGACTACTTTGCCGCAAGCCTGGTGGATGTGGCTGTGATCGAGACGGGCCTCGGCGGTCGGCTTGACACTACCAATATTATCACTCCGACACTTTCTGTGATCACAAATGTGTCGCTCGATCACACTGATCTGCTGGGCGATACCGTAGAGGCTATCGCTGCAGAGAAGGCCGGTATTATCAAGTCGTGCGTCCCTGTCGTATTGGGTCCGGTACAACAGCCCGGAGTGCTTGATCTGTTTGAGCAAAAGGCGCGCAAAGTCGACGCTCCTCTTATTGTCGCCCCTTTGCTTGAGGCTATCGAAGGCGAACAGCCCTGGCAGACACAGAATCGCTCGACCGTGGCGGCTGCTGTCAACGTGCTTCGCACCCAAGGGTACGATATTTCGGCTGAAGCTGCCGCGGAAGGAGTGGCAAATGTGTCGCGACTCACCGGTTTGCGTGGGAGGTGGACTGTAGTGAGCGAAACGCCGCTGACAGTATATGATACCGGCCACAACCCCGGCGCATGGCAGTATCTTGGCCCGGCAATAGCCTCGCATACCGGTTCGGCTCATGTGGTGCTTGGTTTTGTGGGCGATAAGGATGTAGACACAATTCTCGGCATGATGCCCCGTCAGGCCGCTTACTACTTCACACAGCCGCACAATCACCGTGCTCTCTCAGCCGACACACTCCGCTCGATGGCGACAGCCCACGGTCTTGTTGGAGAATGTTATGATTCGGTTTCGGAAGCTGTGAGCGCAGCTCAAAAAACAGCCACCGACGAATCGTTGATATTCGTCGGCGGCAGTAATTATCTTATAGGAGAGTGGCTTGAATCTACTTTTTGTTGACTATCATCGGTACAGGGAACTTTGAGAAAAGCACCTTGACTGCATCTGCTATGCCCGAGAGGTTTCGCAGCTGTGAGTCGCCATTGTCGAGTATTGTAGCTACTGAAGCGGAGTATACGGGCTCCATCTTCTTAATGTCTACAAAATCTATCGTCAGCACACCCTCGCGGTAGAGGTTTGTGACATAGTTTGTCACGGTAGTATAGTTCTCTGGCCAATAATAAGCGCGCGGATACATGAAGTAGGGTGTCACACCGTTTACTACAGGGGGAGGCCCAAGCGGTCCGCCCGGACGTGGCAATGGAGGAGGCGGCGGGAGCGGTCCCCATGCCGGGCCTGTCGGTACGAATTGAGTGACGGGAGTTGTCACCAGATCTTTTTTGACGGTAAGGCCTATGTTCACCAGGAGCGGCGACTGCGGATCTTCGGTAAAGCCACGCTCTACGAGCTGCTCGCGGATAGCGGCAGCGATATTATAATATGTCACCATCTCCATGCCGGGAGGGAGCTTTCCGTCGGCGGGGGTGACGAGACGGAACGTGTGGTATTGGGCAAGATCGGCATTGTTGTACACTTCGCTGCTTACCAGTGTGTAGGGGCTACACCCGGTGAGGCTGAGAAGCACTGCCAAAACGGCCAAAGTGAAGTATTTCTTCATGATTATACGAGTTTGAGGTGATTTTGAACATAAATTTGACTGTATAACAATTTTTGTCCTAAATCTGTTCAACGGTGAACATCTCGCCCTTCGGTTTGTTTCAATGTTATAAATGATCAAACAATTTCAAACTATCAAAATTATGAAGATGACTCTGAGAAATACCCTTCGCGGTCTGGGTCTCGGGCTGGCAGTGGTGGCAGCTGCAAGCGCCGATACCGCTGATGCATGTACCCGTATAGTCTATACCGGCAATGATTCGCTTTATGTGGTGGCTCGTTCGTTGGACTGGAAAACTCCAATACCCACCAATGTTTATGTTTATCCGCGCGGTATGGAAAAGGAGAGTTCAGATCTCCCCGATGCTATTCGATGGACATCCAAATACGGCGCGGTCTATGCCGTGGGCTACGATGCGGGTGTGACCGAGGGAATGAACGAATGTGGCCTTGTGGTGAACGGCCTTTTTTGCAAAGGTACCGTATACACAAACAGTGAGAACGACAAATTTCCGCCGATGTCGCTCGCAATGTTCCCGGCATGGATACTCGACAACTGCGCGACCACAGCCGAGGCCCGTGATCTGCTTGAGAATACCAAGTTCTCGCTGGGAGGTGCAAAATTCGACGGTGGCACTACATCAACTCTCCACTGGGAGATAACCGACGAGAGCGGTAAGTCGATAATCCTCGAGTACACCGACGGCAACATGAATATATACGATGTCGACACCGCCGTATACCCTTGTATGACCAATGACCCGACGTGGCCGTCGATGCGCGCCATCATAGATTATTGGGAGGCCAAAGGTGGCAAGAATATGCTCCCGGGTACTGTTTCGAGCCCTGACCGCTGCGTGCGCGGCACATATTTCGCAAAGCATGTAGGCAAAACCGCTGATGCCGACCTTGGTGCTACGATAGCCCTGAGCTGCCTCAACAACTGCTGTGTGCCTTACGACTATACTCTTGCTGACTTGGGCGAACCTAACGTGTCGATGACACAGTGGCGCTCGCTGTCAAACCTGCGCGACCGTCGCTACTACTTCAATCCGGTAGTTTCTTCCGGTCTGTGGTACGTCGATCTCAACAAGGTGAATCTGTCGAAAGGCGCGCCCGTGCTCAAGATCGATGTCGACAAGATGAATTTAGCCGTGGGCGACCAGAACAAATCGCTGCATCGTGCAGCGCCGTTCACTCCGGCATATTGATATACTTTCTAACAGTTTTTCTCCGGCACGGCTTAGTGCCGGAGTATTATTATTCATGATTATGACAACTACAGAAGAGGAGTATCTCTCCAAATATGAATCAACGCTTCATGAGCGTTTGGCCAAGTATCTGATAGACCGGCATGCTATTGATGATATCCTGCCGGATGCCCCCGACATTCTCGACCGTTGGGAGGGTATCTGCATGTCGTATCTGCACGACGGAGTGCGCGAATTTGCAAACTATCCCACAGTTTCGCTCGGATGGATGATGTTCATCGGAATGGCCGTAGCACGGTTTTGGGACGAGGACTGGGAGATGTATTCGCGCTTCGACGACCTGTACACTCTGCTTCGCGACCGCCGCGGATACGACAATATGGACGACTATGTGTGTCAGGAGGTCCTGAAACTCAATCCCGAGCAGGAGCAGCGGGTGTCGCAGTCGGTGGCCGACACTGCTCAACTGGCTCACCGCTTGCTCATACGTGAAGGGTTCGAGCCCGGCACTCCCATGGCTTTCAATGCATACGTGCGCACCCTGCACCAGTTGTATTATTTCGGCGCGGCTGTCGAGCTTAATTCATTGGGCTACCACATGACGCGGCTCTCCTGAACATTTGAAGAAGCCACAACGTTGTAATTGTGTGAATCAATAAACAAAGCTATGAAACGAATTGCGATATTTTACGGCTCAAACTCCGGCCATACAGCCGAAGCAGCCACACGTATAGCCCGCGAGATGGGCGTAAACGGTATGGATGTATATAATGTTGACTCAGCCCGCCCCTCGGATGTGGCCGACTATCAGGTACTTCTGCTGGGTACATCAACCTGGGGAAAAGGTGAGATGACGGCTTCGTGGCAGGATTTCATTGCCGGACTCTCGGCTATGGATCTTAAAGGTACGACTATAGCACTTTTCGGTACAGGCGATTGCAAGATGGCCGAAACTTTCTGCGACGGAGTAGGAGAGCTCTACGACCGTCTTCAGGACACCGGCGCACGCTTTGTGGGCGAGTTCCCTACCACGGGGCTTGAGTTTAACGACTCGAAAGCGGTCCGTATACCCGGGGTAGCCGTCGGATTGCTTCTCGACGATGTGAATCATGCCGACCTTACCGCTCCGCGTATCGCTCTGTGGACCCAAGAGCTTAAAAAGAATATCGAGGAGTGATATAAGATCGAAAAGTGATATAATAGATTGCGAAACAAGCAGACGCATTGGCTACAAGTCGATGCGTCTGTTTGTTTTATCGGAGCAGTGAGTTGAGTTCCGAGGCTGTGAAGTCGATAGGTATCTCAGTGCCACGACCGTCGGTGTAGAGAAAACGTATGCCGTAGCCGGCACGCACACACTGCTCCACAGTGGTGCGCATGCTCTTGCTGGCGAGCATCGGTATAAAGTTGAGCGATCGCTCCCGCTGCACGTCGACATCTGCAAGGTGTGGAAATTGTTCAGGATCAAAGAGGTATGTATACTCTACACGAGCACTGTCAGGGTCAATGCGGGCTCCTTGGAGTAATACTCCGGGCTGTATAGTGTCAGGACATGCGGCGTTTTCGTGTTCGATCTGGGCAGCCATGTAGCTTATGGCTCGGCTTCGGTCGGCATCGGCCGCCATCAGCGAGCTGTATAATGCGTCGGGGCGAATCGTAACGGAGATGGTGCGAGCATCTTTTATATCGTTCAGACGACACTGGCACACTACAGTGGCGCCTGCGGCCGACACTGTGTCGACGAGCCCGGGGCGGGCATCCAAAGCGAGAATAATCTGTTGTCGGAGATCTTTGCCGTCGTCAGGAGCTACTGTATCTGTCACAGTGGCTACAAGCCTGAGCGTATTTGTTTCGTCTGAGTATTTTATGGAGTCGAGGGTTCCGAGTGTGCCGAAGGTGCGGGGGAGTGCGTCGGCTATCGAGCTGATATACTCCTGAGGTATACGCGAAGCAGAGTCGGCCGATCGGTCGCACCCTGCGGCTATAAGAAGCGCGGCAGGCAGTAAAAGCAGGCTATGGAGTTTCATCAGAGGTCAGAGCGTTTGTAAATATAAAAATTCATTGTGCCGTAGAAACGCGCCGGTGCTCGGAGCGAATCAACCAATATGTACCGGCGGCTGCGTTCAGCGAGCAGCGTACTGCCGATGGGCTCCCCGGCGACGATCCATCTCGGATTTGCATTATCAAACTCACGCATCACATATCTGCTCAGCGAGTCGGCCCCGATCTGTGTGGCACGTCGCTGCCCGGCTACCACTTTGCCTACAGGGAGATGCCCCGAGTGGTAAACGATACCGGTATGTTTCAGCGGTACTTCAAGTTGATATATGCTGTCGCGGTCGTGCTCGGGCACCATTTGAAGTACGCGTGCGCGGATACGGTTGTCATAATGCATTACTGAATCAAGATATTCTCTGTCGGTGGCCATGCGCCACGGGCGTTCGATCGAGTCTGTGAAATCGGCACGTTGCCATAATGCCCACGGCAGGAGCACTATGATAGTGATAAGTATGCACAGATACCGGCGTAGAGTCGCGGCCGAAAGGGTGAAAAGCAGGAATATTAACGGAAGGGTCGTGGTATAATAGTGTGTAAGGGTGATAAGTCGAAAAAGCGACAATATCACAAGAACCGAAGAAACCAGTGCAAACGCAAAGGTGGATGGGAGAGAGCCCCGTACCTTATCCCGGCGATAGGCCACTGCAGGGAGTATGAAGCATCCGATCATGCGAGCGCAGTTGTCGGCAATACGTCTTTTTGACCAGGATGAGGTGGAATCCCAATATTTGTATGCAAAGCTAAACACCGAGTCTATCATCCGGTCCAGACTACCCGATGCCGCGAAGTATAGACAGAAAGCTCCGACTACAGCACATGCAGCTGCAAGAAATATTGCAACCTCAACACCGAGGAGCCGGTACTGACGTCGTGCAATGAGCGAACAGGCTGCGGCAAGCGCTACTGCAGCCACGATCACCGCATCGTTAGCCCTGAGCATCAGGATCATTCCGAAGCAAGCACCGATCAACGCCGTGCTTGAAGCAGTCGGTACATATCGGCTACCGTGCATTCGCCGGAAATATATCCACAAGGCCAGAGAGGAGGGCAGGAGCGACCACGACTCGACAGAATCGCCTCCGCATATCGTACTGATATAGATCAACAGCATTACGGTAAGACCGAACAGTGTATACGACCGCCGGCCGGGAGCAATGCGCCGACCTGTAGCCCATAGCAGATTCAGAACACAGGCCAGAGATATTACTTCGAGGATGAATATGCCCCACTTGCTGTCGGAAATGCACAGTCCGAGGGCGTTTATAGCATAGAGAGCCGGGCCTTTGTTATCAAAGTAGCCGGAGTACATCAGTCCCCGGCGCATGAATTCGCCTCCTTGTCGGAAGAAGTCGTAGTCGACACCCGTATTGCCCGTGAGAGGCGACGAGAAGCGCGCGAACCAGAGCATATACACAAATGCAATAACCGTAAGCACGGCTATGCGCAGGAGTGTACGACGCTCGGAAACGCTCATTTCTTGTGAGACAGGCTCTAATAAAAAGTATGTAGCAGACCCCGCAAGGAGTCTGCTACAAAATAGGGTATTATATTATTTCTTTACGGCTGCAACACCGGGGAGCTCTTTGCCCTCGATAGCTTCGAGGAGTGCGCCGCCACCGGTTGATACATAGCTTACGGAGTCGGCCACGCCGAATTTGTTTACGCAAGCCACAGAGTCGCCACCGCCCACGAGCGAGAAAGCACCGTTGTCGGTAGCTTTAACGATAGCGTCGGCGATAGCACGCGAGCCGGCAGTGAAGTTGTCGAACTCAAACACGCCTGCAGGGCCGTTCCAGAGTATTGTCTTGGCAGGTTCGATCACAGCGGCAAAAGCCTTCTGGCTCTCGGGACCGGCATCGAGTCCTTCCCAACCGTCGGGTATAGCATTTACCGGGCAGATCTGAGTCTTGGCATCGTTGCTGAACGAGTCGGCAGCCACGCAGTCGGTGCCGAGCACGAGGTTCACGCCTTTGGCTTTGGCTTTCTCCATGATCGAGAGAGCCAGATCGAGCTTGTCGTTCTCGCAGATCGAGTTGCCGACGTTGCCGCCCATTGCTTTTGCAAATGTGTAGGTCATACCGCCGCAGAGTATCAGGTTGTCGACCTTATCCATAAGGTTTTCGATAATACCGATCTTGGTCGAAACTTTCGAGCCTCCCATGATAGCGGTGAACGGACGCTTGATATCGCTGAGTATATTGTCCACGGCTTTTACCTCTTTCTCCATCAGGTAGCCGAGCATCTTGTCCTGAGCGTCGAAGTAGTCGGCTATCACGGCTGTTGAGGCATGAGCGCGGTGTGCTGTGCCGAAGGCATCGTTGACGTATACATCAGCATAGCTTGCCAGTTTCTTTGCAAACTCTTTCTGGGCAGCTTTCATATCTTTCTTGGCCTGGTCGTATGCGGGATCGGCCTTGTCGATACCTACCGGTTTGCCTTCTTCCTCGGGGTGGAAGCGGAGGTTTTCGAGCAGAAGGACCTCGCCGGGCTGCAGATTGGCAGCGAGCTCGTCGGCAGCGGCAGCATCGGGAGCAAATTTCACTTCGCGGCCGAGATGACGTGCCACCACGTCTTTGATCTGTTTGAGCGACATCTTCTCGTTGAAGCGACCTTTGGGCTTGCCCATGTGGCTCATGATGATAAGGGCGCCGCCCTCATCAAGTATCTTTTTGAGAGTGGGGAGAGCGCCGCGGATGCGGGTGTCGTCGGTGATGTTGCCATTCTCGTCGAGGGGCACGTTGAAGTCAACGCGCACGATTGCCTTTTTGCCGGCAAATTTGTAATCGTCGATTGTCATTGTAGTATAATTAACTTTATATCATCATAGTTTCATTATTTGAGCAGCTCCGCCATCTTATCGCGCAGCTTGCGCGCCTCGGCAGCGGCGGCTTCGGCGAAGTCGGTATCCGACGAAGCGTATATTATACCGCGCGAAGAGTTTACCAGAAGGCCGCATTCGCCCGGTATCATGCCATACTGTGCCACCTCTTCGAGTGAGCCTCCTTGGGCACCCACACCGGGCACGAGCAAGAAGTGGCGGGGGGCTAGACGACGCACATCCTCAAAAAGACGACCGCGGGTTGCGCCCACCACATACATCATCTCGTCGGCCGATCCCCATTGCTGCGAGCATGTGAGCACACGTTCAAACAGCCGCGTGCCGTCAGCATCTTGTGTCTGCTGAAAATCAGATGAGCCGGGATTGGATGTGAGATCAAGAAGCACAACCCATTTGCCGTGGTGTCCTAAGAAGGGCGACACACTGTCGTGGCCCATATAGGGTGCTACGGTGAGCGCATCGGCGCCCATCCGGTCGAAGAAAGCCTGTGCATACATGCGTGAGGTATTGCCTATATCACCGCGTTTGGCATCAGCTATCACGAGAATGTCGGGGTAGTTGTCCTTGATATAGCTGATAGTCATCTCAAGATCGCGCCACCCCTCGGGACCGCGACATTCGTAGAAAGCCGTATTAGGCTTGAATGCTACGGCATACGGAGCAGTAGCGTCGATGATCGATCTGTTGAACTCCACTACTCCTGCGGGTATCTCGCGCAGATGTGCCGGAATCTTGGCGCGGTCGGTATCGAGACCCACGCACAGGAATGAGCCTTTGTCGTAAATATTTTTGATCAGTTCTTCTCTTGTCATATCGTAAGCGAAGCGAAATGTGTCGTGTTAAAGTTCTGTCTCTTTCAGTTTCTCAGCGTTCTCGGCTATTATAAGATGATCGATCACATCCTGTATGTCACCGTCGACAAATGCCTGAAGATTATATATTGTATAGTTGATACGATGGTCGGTAATGCGCCCCTGGGGGTAGTTGTAGGTGCGTATCTTGGCTGAGCGGTCGCCGGTCGAGACCATTGTTTTGCGTCGTGAAGCTATGTCGTCGAGATACTTCTGGTGCTCCTTGTCGTATATGAATGTGCGCAGACGGCTCAGTGCCCGCTCCTTGTTCTTGGGCTGGTCGCGTGTCTCGGTACACTCGATGAGTATCTCCTCTGTCTGTCCGGTGTTGGGATTACGCCACATATAGCGCAGGCGTACGCCCGACTCGACTTTGTTGACGTTCTGTCCGCCGGCGCCACCGGACCGGAAGGTGTCCCATTTGATCTCACCCTCGTTGATCTCCACGTCGAATGCCTCGGCCTCGGGAAGAACCGCCACTGTGGCAGCCGATGTATGCACCCTGCCTTGAGTCTCGGTAGCGGGCACTCGCTGCACGCGGTGCACGCCGCTTTCATATTTGAGAGTGCCGTACACACCTTCGCCCGTTACGGCCATCACGATCTCCTTATAGCCGCCGGCCGCTCCTTCGCTGAAGCTGGTCACGGCTGTCTGCCACCCTCGGCTTTCGCAATATTTAGAGTACATCTTGAAAAGATCGCCCGCAAATATAGCCGCTTCATCGCCTCCGGTGCCTCCTCGTATCTCGATTATGGCGTTTTTGCTGTCCTCGGGATCTTCAGGTATAAGCAGCAACTTGATCTCCTCCTCGACAGAAGGCAGAGCTGCCGAAGCCTCATCAAGCTCCTCACGTGCCATTGCACGCATATCGGGGTCGGTCTCGGCTGCTAAAAGGGCTTTAGCCTCTTCAATATTGCCGAGCATATTACGGTACCGGCGCGTTGCTTCGACAAGCTTCTCAAGATCCTTGTATTCCTTTGTCAGACGGACATACCGCTTCATGTCGGCTATCACTGCCGGGTCGGTGATAAGCGTGGCTATCTCGGCAAAGCGGCTTTCTATTCCGTCAAGGCGTTGGAGAAGTGTATTGTCGGCCATAGGTCTGTGAGTTTGGGTGCAAATTTAGTAAAAATCCTCCAAAACAAATACTGCTGATTCAATGTTATACAATAAAACATTATAACCGTATCTCATTATGAAAAGTTTTGAAGTGAAAATCAAAGAAAAGATACCTACTTTGGTAGTATTCCAGCATGCCGGTAATCAGGATGCCGTTGAGGTGAAATATCTGCTTGAGGGATTGAAATCAAAATATGCCGACCGCGTGAACATAGCCCGCGTAGATGCTTCATATAACGGAGAGTACAAAGTACGCTACAAACTTGAGGAGTATCCTACATATATCCTTTACAAAGAGGGTCAGGAGCTTATGCGCGAGAGCGGTCGCAAGACATCGGCCCAGCTCGAAGAGATGATCACTACTGCTCTCTAACGCAATAATATCACATACCGGCCGGGTGGACAGCACAATCAAGCTGTCTTCCCGGTCGGTGTGTATACATATCTGCTGATAAATCTCCAAAATCCGTTCAAAAACGGCATGTAATTTTTGAGAGATAAAAATTTATTGGTATTTTTGTAACCCCGAAGCGACAGGCTGCTTGTCCGATTTTCGCGCCAGCTGTCGCCGATTTGAACAAAAGTATATTAACAATCAGGATATTATATCATAAATAATAAAACATTCACATTCTCCCTCACCTTGCCATGGAAATGACCTACACACAGCCTCAGCTTACGGATGCTCTGAAACATTATTTCGGTTTTGATACTTTCAAAGGCAATCAAGCCGATATAATTCTCAGCCTGCTAAGTGAGCATGACACATTTGTGCTCATGCCTACGGGCGGTGGCAAGTCGTTGTGCTATCAGCTTCCGGCACTGATGATGGAGGGTACCGCCATTATCATCTCGCCGCTGATTGCCCTGATGAAGAATCAGGTTGATGCCATGCGCAATGTCAGTGAGACAGATTCGGTAGCCCATTTCCTAAACTCATCGCTGAGCCGGTCGGCTATCGAGACTGTGAAAGAAGATGTAGCGGCCGCGCGCACCAAGATGCTCTATGTAGCTCCCGAGTCGCTGACAAAGGAGGAGAATATAGAGTTTCTGAAAAGCGTAAAAATATCGTTCTACGCTATCGACGAGGCACACTGTATCTCGGAGTGGGGACACGATTTCCGCCCGGAATATCGCCGTATCCGTCCGATTATAAATGAGATAGGATCACGCCCGGTAATCGCCCTCACGGCTACCGCTACTCCCAAGGTGCAGCACGACATCCAGAAGAACCTCGCCATGATGGATGCCCGGGTATTCAAGTCGTCGTTCAACCGCGCGAACCTCTACTACGAGGTGCGTCCCAAGACGGCATCCATCGACAAGGATATATGCCGCTATATTAAAAATAATCCGGGCAAGTCGGGCATAATATATTGTCTTTCGCGAAAAAAAGTGGAAGATCTTGCCGAAATGCTCAAAGTCAACGAGATCAAGGCGTTGCCATATCATGCAGGCATGGATTCGGCCACCCGTTCGGCCAATCAGGATGCTTTCCTGCATGAGGAGGTCGACGTCATTGTCGCTACCATAGCTTTCGGCATGGGCATCGACAAGCCGGATGTGAGATTTGTGATTCATTACGATATGCCGAAATCTCTCGAAGGATACTATCAGGAGACCGGTCGTGCCGGCCGTGATGGCGGCGAGGGGCGGTGTATCACCTTCTATGCTTATAAAGATCTCCAGAAGATGGAGAAATTCATGCAAGGCAAACCTATTGCCGAGCAGGAAATCGGAAAACAACTATTACTCGAAACCGCTTCGTATGCCGAATCCAGCATATGCCGCCGACGCTCTCTGCTGCATTATTTCGGCGAGGCATACAGCGAAGAAAATTGTGGCAGCTGCGACAACTGCCTAAATCCTAAGAAAAAAGTGGAAGCTAAAGATGACCTATGTGCAGCGATCGAGACAATCATCGCTTTAAAAGAAAAATTCAAGACCGACTATGTGGTCGATGTGATGCTTGGCCGTAAGACCAACGACATCCGCTCCTACGGCCACGATGAGTACGAAGTGTTCGGCTGTACGCCCAACGCTGATCCCCGCCACCTTAACGCCGTTATACGGCAGGCTATCATCGCCGGGTATCTGGCACGTGAGATCGAAAATTACGGTCTGCTTAAAGTGACTGAAAAAGGACGCAAATTTCTGGATGCGCCTGAATCTTTCAAAGTGGTGGAGGATAACGACTTCAATGATGAGGATGCTGAAGCAACCAAGTCGGCGGGCGCTTCGTCGGCCGATCCTGAGCTATACTCTATACTCAAGGATCTGCGCAAGAAAGTGGCCAAACGGCACGAATTGCCTCCGTATGTGATATTCCAGGATCCGTCGCTTGAAGCGATGACCATGTTCTACCCGGTAAACATCGAGGAGCTGACGAATATCCCCGGCGTCGGAAGCGGAAAGGCCCGGCGATACGGACAGGAGTTTGTCGATGTGATAAAAAGGTATGTGGACGAAAACGACATCGAACGTCCCGCCGATATGCGCGTGCGGTCTGTGGCCAACAAGAGCAAACTCAAGATCTCCATAATCCAAGGTATAGACCGAAAGATACCTCTCGACGAGCTTGCCGAATCGAAAGGTATCGAGTTCGGCGAGATGCTCGACGAGATCGAATCAATCGTCTACTCCGGTACGAAGATCAACATCACCTACTTCCTTGACGATGTGATGGACGAAGATCATTATCTCGACATATTCGACTATTTCCGTGAAAGCCGCAGCGACTCTATCTCGGAGGCTCTCGAAGAACTCGGCCCGGATTACACCGAAGACGAAGTTCGCCTTGTACGCATCAAGTTCCTAAGCGATCTTGGCAACTAACCAGTTTCGACACACATATTAAAACAGAAAATGAAGGTATTGAAGTTTGGTGGCACATCGGTCGGCTCGGCCGAGCGCATCAAGAATGTAGCACACTTGGTGAGCGGACGCGGCTGCAACATAGTCGTTCTTTCGGCAATGTCGGGCACCACCAACACTCTTGTCGAGATTTCTGAATATCTCTACAAACAGAACCTCCCAGGCGCCCACGAGGTGATCAATCAACTTGAGGAGAAGTATCTCGCCACGATAGCCGAGCTTTACTCTACACCCGAAGCCGTCGAGGCTGCCACGGCAGCAGTAGGAGAGCGGTTTGCCGCCATCCGATCGCTGGCCAAGGATCTCTTTACCATGTTCGACGAAAAGGAGATGCTGGCTCAGGGCGAACTGATGTCGACAGCCATGATGCACATATACATGCAGGAGATAGGAGTAAACTCCGTGCTCCTTCCGGCACTCGAATTTATGCGTGTAGACAAGAACGATGAGCCTGACAGTGAGTTTCTGCGCACGACTCTAAACACCCTTCTTGCCGAACACGACGATGCCGACCTCTTCATCACCCAAGGGTTCATTTGCCGGAATGCCTACGGCGAGGTGCACAATCTGCAGCGCGGCGGATCTGATTATACCGCATCACTTATCGGAGCTGCCATCAATGCCGACGAGATAGAGATATGGACCGACATCGACGGTATGCACAACAACGACCCGCGCTACGTTCAGGGTACACGCCCGGTGCGTCTGCTGCACTTCGACGAAGCTGCCGAGCTGGCTTATTTCGGTGCAAAAATACTTCACCCCACTTGTGTTCAGCCGGCAAAACTGGCCGGAATACCTGTGAGGCTGCTTAACACGCTTCAGCCCGAACAGCCCGGCACCCTGATAAACAACCGTCAGGAAGGCGCGGCCATCAAAGCTATAGCCGCCAAGGATGGCATTACGGCCATTAAGGTGAAAAGCTCGCGGATGTTCCAGAGCTATAACTTCCTGAGCCGAGTCTTTGAGGTGTTTGAGACATATAAGACACCCACCGATCTGGTTGCCACCTCCGAGGTTGGCGTTTCGGTGACTATCGACAACGAGCGTCGACTCCCCGAGATCCTTGACGAGCTCCGTAAGCTCGGCACGGTGAGCGTGGATCACGATATGGTCATAATATGTGTAGTGGGAGCTCTGGAGTGGCACAATCGCGGCTACGAGGCAGTCGTGGTCGAAGCTCTTGCCGATATCCCGATACGTATGATAAGTTACGGCGGCTCAAATTACAACATTTCACTGCTGGTGCAGAAAGAGGATAAGATCCGTACCCTCAATCTGTTGAGTAATCATCTCTTCAAAAATACCCCATAATGCTTGACTACAACTCATATGCCGATATGGTCGAGGAGGCTGTGAAATCATTGCAGCTCCCCGCTTCGCCGGCAGGTCTTTACGACCCAATACGCTATACTCTCGATGGCGGAGGAAAACGCATCCGCCCGGTGCTTGCCATTGCCGCCGCTCAGGCCTGCGGTGCCGAGCCGGCGACGGCTCTGAATCAGGCTGTCGGCATTGAGCTGTTTCACAACTTTACTCTGCTGCATGATGATGTGATGGACCATGCGGATATGCGCCGCGGCCGTCCGACGGTGCATCTGCGCTGGAACGAGCGGATAGCGATCCTCTCGGGCGACGCGATGCTCACCATTGCTACCCGACAGATAGCAAAGAGTGCAGGCGACCACCTTGACGACGCACTTGCGCTCTTCAACGACACGGCACTTCAGATCTATGAAGGTCAGCAGCTTGACATGGATTTCGAGTCAGATCTGGATGTGACGGTCGAGCAATATCTTGAGATGATACGGCTCAAGACATCAGTTCTTTTAGGGTGTGCATGCCGCATGGGGGCGATAATGGCGGGTGCCGGCCGGACTTTGGAGCAGCAGCTTTACGACTACGGCGTAATGCTCGGCATGGCATTTCAATTGCGCGACGACCTCCTCGACACATACGGCGACCCTATAGTGTTCGGTAAACGTGTGGGTGGCGACATAATCAACGACAAAAAAACATGGCTCCTTATCACAGCTCTGGCCGAGGACATCTCAGGGCGTATTGAGGAGATAATCGTCACGGGTAAGCCTGATGATGAAGATAAAGTGGTGGAAGTGAGAGGTATATACGACTCGCTCTCTTTGAAGGAGCGTTGCTCGGACCTGATACGTTCATACGCCGAGCAGGCTATCGGTATAATCGAATCGACTACTCTTGCTCCGGAAGCCAAGAACTTCTTCCGGCAGCTTGCCATGAATACGATCACCCGCTCGCATTGATGGTAGTCGATACTCATACCCACCTATACCTGCCCGACTTTGATGCCGACGGACATGGTGTTGAGGCTGTGCGACGCGCACTCGATGCCGGTGTAGGGTATATGGTATTTCCGGGCATCGACGCTTCTTCACTGGAGCTGATGGCCGGGCTGCGCGACAAATTCCCGTCAAATATCCGTCTTGCACTCGGGTTGCACCCTACGGAAGTTAAGGCCGATTGGAAAGCGCAGCTCGATATAATAAAGTCGCAGATCAGCCGAACGTCCGATATGGTAGCAATAGGTGAGATCGGGATTGATCTGTATTGGGACCGCAGCTTCCTGAAAGAGCAGATGCAAGCTTTCGCCGAGCAATGCCGCATGGCTACCGATCTTGATTTGCCAGTCATAATACATTGTCGCGAAGCTCAGCCAGAAATTCTCGATGTACTGACTACTCTGCCGAAAATACCGAGAGGCGTGATGCACAGCTTCGGCGGAACGCCCGAAGATGTAGAAGCCATCCGTGCTGTAGCCCCCGATATCTATTTCGGTATCAACGGTATAGTGACTTTCCGCAACTCAAAGCTTCGCGACACTCTCCCTGCGATAGGACTCGACCGCATTCTGCTTGAGACCGACGCACCGTATCTCGCCCCTGTGCCTATGCGCGGACGCCGCAACGAGTCGGCCTATATTATTCATACTCTCAACCACATTGCCGCTCATCTGAATATTTCTGCCGAAGATGTAGCCGAGGCAACGACTGCAAATGCCGAGACCCTTTTCAAGCTAAAGAGCTAAGGAGATGTTACGATATTTGTCAGTTACGCCCAAAATGTGTACCTTTGCACGACTTTAAAGATTTTTTTACATAACAGTATACAAAATCTGCGACAACTGTCGTTTACATATTGTGAACCACTCTCTCCCGTCATTAAACTTGAACCATTCATTAACCACAAATAGATGAATCTGTCAAAACTGTTGCTGTGTGGAGCTCTTGCCTCACTTATGGCCATGACATCGTGCAGCACTCCAAAGAATGTGACCTACTTCCAGGACACTGTCGACAAAGAGCTTGTCAGCATAGCAAAGCAGGAGAATATTCGACTGCGGCCCGAGGATAAAGTACTGATCCTCGTCAATAGCCGCGAAGCCTCTAACGTTAATATGCTCAACCTGCCTTTCATCAGCCGCAACGTGGGTACTCCCGGCAATGCCGGAAACTATCAGGGGCTTGCCGGATATACCATTGATCGCAACGGCGACATCAATTTCCCGGTGCTCGGCAAGATACATGTGGCCGGAATGACCCGCGACGAGCTCGCCGAGACGATTCAGCAGATGCTTGCACAGAAAGATATAGTCAAGGATGCTATTGTGACGGTAGAGTTTGAAAATCTCTCGGTATCGGTGCTTGGCGAGGTCAATACTCCCGGAAAATACCCCATCGACAAAGACAACCTGAACATACTCGAAGCACTTGCTTCTGCCGGCGACCTCACAATCAACGGCAGGCGTGATAATGTTCGTGTGACCCGCCGCGAAGGCGATACCCAGCATACCTACGTCATCGACCTCACCTCTGCCGAAAAGACTTACGGTAGCCCTGCGTTTTATCTGCAGCAGAACGATGTGGTCTATGTCGAACCAAACTCAGCCCGCGTACGCCAATCGACCGTCAACGGAAACAATCTTGTGTCGGCTTCTTTCTGGCTCTCACTCACCTCTGTCCTCGCAACAATCGGCGTACTCATCTTCAAATAATCCGATGCTATGGCTTCAGACAACGATAAGAATCAGGAAAAAGACATTATCAGCCTAAAGAGTTTCGTTCAGCAAGTTAAGATCCACTGGCTCTGGTATCTTCTCTCGGTAGCAGTATGCTGCGGATTAGCTTTTGTATATCTCAAGTCCACCAATCCGGTATACGAACGCTCTACCCAGCTTCTCATCAAGGCAGACGATGCTCCTGCTGCCCTCGGAGGGGCGCTGGGAGGTTTCTCCGGATTTGAGATGTTCAATCAGTCGTCCAACCTCTACAATGAGCTGAACGTCATCAAATCGCCTGACCTTATGGAGAAGGTGGTGAAGGAGATGGATCTCAACAATTCATATGTGCGTAAAAAATGGCTTAAGAAAACGAGCCTTTACGGCGACTCCATACCTCTGAAGGTCATCCTTTCGCCGGAATATGAAAATGAGTTCCTGTCATTCAAGATCGAAGTCGACAAAGACAACCATATCACCCTGTCGAATTTCATTCTTGACATTGACGATTTCAGCGACGAGGTTTCGACAGTTTTCGACAAAACCGTCTCTACACCTGTTGGCGATATTAAGATCGTCAAGACTCCATCTTATGCCAAGGCTGAACGTCCGCTCACAATTCTGTACTCGCATCAGGACACTTATAATGCCGCTCTCGACTACTGCGAGCGTGTATCGGCCGTGACTGTCGACAACAAATCGAGTATCATCGAGCTCTCCATAAAGGATACATCGCGCCCGCGTGCCGACAGTCTGCTCCGCAGCCTTGTCAAGGCTTATAATGATGATTGGATCGAAGATAAGAACAGTATCAACGAGAGTTCGTCGGCGTTCATCCGCGGTCGCCTTGCTGATATTTCTGTCGATCTTGATACTGTCGACACCAATATCTCCAACTTTAAATCATCCAACCTTCTCCCCGACCTTAGCTTCTCCGGAAAGGCTTATTTCGATGAGGCTATTGATGCAAACCGCAATCTGCTCGATATCAATACTCAGCTCTATTTCACTAATGAATTAGAGCGAGTGCTTAAGAATCTGCCGCCTGATCAGCCGATTCCGGCCGTGACTGATTTCGACAACTCGGTGATAGCCAAGCATGTTCAGGAGTATAATACAATCCTGCTCGATCGAAACCGCACTGCTGCCAACAGTGGTACCTCCAACCCCCTTGTGGCCGACTACGACGCACAGCTCCGCACCCTTCAGACTTCAATTTTATCGGCATTCGAGGCTCAGAAGATGAATCTTGAGCAGCAGCGCCAGAGCATGCAGGGACTTGAGAATAAGGCCGTAGATCATATCGTGGCCAACCCGAAGCAAGCAAAATATCTCCTCTCCGTAGAGCGTGAACAGAAGGTTAAGCAGTCAATATATATCTACCTGTTGCAGAAGCTCGAGGAGAATGAGCTCTCAAACTCATACTCGGCTTTCAACAACCGTATCATCAAGCAGCCCAATGGTGAAAAAAAGCCGATCTCGCCCCGCAAGAAGGTGATAATGCTTGCTGCTTTCCTGATCGGTCTGTTGATACCCTACGCTTTCTTTATCGTCCGCAGCATGCTCGTCACTACCATACAGTCGCGCGCTGATATTGCCAAGGTAAAGATTCCTTTCCTTGCCGAAATTACGGCTATGGGCACCGGCAAGACCTGGTATAAAAACATCTTCCGCAAGATGCGCCGGAGTGGCGATACTAAAAATCTTGTTGTGATCCGCAAAGGTTCAAACAATGTGATTAACGAGTCGTTCCGCATCCTGCGTACCAACCTGAGCATGATGCTCGGTAAGGATACATGGCGCAAAGTTGTAGCCATCACTTCTTTCAACCCCGGATCGGGCAAATCGTTCATTGCTGTGAACCTCGGTATGGTGTTCGGTATGCGTAACTCCCGTTGTCTGGTGGTCGACTGTGATATGCGCCACGCATCGACATCGGCTTATATAGGTATGCCTCCGATGGGTCTCGCTGATTATCTCAGCAACATGACCGACGATATTGACGGTATAATCCACGAATACCCCGGAGCCGAAAATCTCTCAATTATCCCTGTAGGCAATATCCCTCCGAATCCTACCGAGTTGCTCGAGAACGGAAGATTTGAGAATCTTATGACACATCTGCGTGAGCGTTTCGACTACATACTGCTCGACTGCCCGCCATTAGGTATGCTCGCCGATACGCAGATCGCAAATCATTATGCCGACCTCACTGTGCTTGTGATACGCGCAGGTCTGTTCAAGAAAGATGAAGTGGGCGAGCTTAACGAACTATATCAGCAGAAGACACTTACCAATCTTGCATTGGTGCTCAACGGTGTGGATTACCGCAACTCAAGCTATTTCCAGAGTGGCCGTAATGCTTATTATCACACCGATAAATAATATAATGCCATAGCCTGATGCGCCGTAGTGTCGCCTTGTTTACCGGGGATGCTTCGGCGCTCAGATGTTAGATGCGTATCCTTATTGTCAATATCTAAGCATGGTTCAGAATCTTCAGTCAAACAAGCGTATTGCCGTTAACGCCGTGTTCCTCTACATGAGGATGATCGTGCTGATGGCGATAAACTTGTATGTAGGCCGATTGATACTGGAGATTCTTGGAGTAGACGACTACGGTATATACAACCTTGTGGCGACAATCATCGTCTGCTTCTCTTTCCTGCGGAATGCGCTAAACGACACGGCTTTGCGCTATCTTACTTATGAGATAGGGCAGGGCGACGATCTGCAGCGTATGCGCAACCTTTACTCTGCAGTCACTATCTGTTTTATGGTGCTCGGAGTAGCGGCTGTTGTCCTGATCGAGTTCTTCTGGCTGTTATGGGGAGATCGGCTCAATATCCCTCCGGGGCGGTTTAGTGCCGCATCGGTTGTCATGCAGTTCAGTCTCGCTACGTTTCTGCTCCAGATGTTCCAGATACCGTATACAGCGTGTATCATAGCATACGAGCGCATGTCGGTCTTTGCCAAGATAAGCATATATGAAGGAGTTCTGAAACTCGGACTTGTTATATCTCTCCTGTATCTTCCCGGCGACAAGCTCGAGCTTTATGCAGCTGCCATGGCGCTCAACGCACTGCTGATATTCATATTCTACCGTGTCTACGCTCTCCGTCATTTTGAGATGTGCCGGTTTGTGCGGCCGCACGACAAATCTGCATTTTTCGGACTCTTTGCATTCTCAAGCTGGAGTCTGCTCGGCAATGTGGGGTCGGTTGTCTCCGAGTCGGGAATAGGCCTTATATTCAACTGGTTCTGTGGCGTGGTGCTTAATGCAGCAATCGGCGTGGCTAATCAGGTGAATCAGGCTGTGATGCAGTTTGTGTACGGATTTCAGACTGCTTTCAAACCTCAGATTGTTAAGCTGTTTTCAGCCGGAGAGTTGCAACGATACTATCAGTTGGTATGCAACGCTTCCAAATATTCGTATTTCCTGATATTTCTGATATCGGTGCCCCTGATAGTTTACAATTCCGAGATCCTGTCGCTTTGGCTTAAGGATGTGCCGCCATTTGCAAGTGCATTCTCGCAGATCATACTTGCATGCTCGGTGCTCGATGCCACAAGCGGAGCATTCTTTTTCGCTATAGGGGCAACCGGCCGCATACGCAATTATCAGATATATATCACGCTATCGTTTTTGGCAAATATCGTGGTGACATATATTATGCTTTGGTGCGGGCTCGGCTACACGCTTGTGTTCTTCTCCAGATTTATTTTCCGCGGTATTGTGAATTTTGGCATAGGGCTTGCGGTGCTCCACAGGCTGACAGCTTTCCCCCTCGGCGAGTACCTTAAGTCGGTGATATGGCCTATTGTATGCACATCGGTTATACCGGTATGCGGAATATTGGCAGCCTCGATATTCATACGACATTCTCTCCCGGAAATGCTTTGCGTTGTCGTACTCTTCGAAATAGTGGCTATAACAGCTATAGTAATGCTCGGATTGCAACGACAGGAGCGGCAGCGGCTCTTACAAACTATAAAACAGAAATTGCACAGATGAATACTAACCTGATATTCAACCTTGTGATGTATCTGCTCTTTGCTTGGTGGATGGTTCGCAAGCAGGGTGTCACCGTGGCCTCGTCGCTGGCCATTTATTACGCTATCATCGCTGCCTTGGGTATTGTGGTGTTCAACAACGGTCTTTATGAAGCTGTTTTCAGCGTTCGCGACAAAAATTATGTCGTGCTTGAGCCTTACATTTTCTGCTTTATATCTGTCGTGGCTTTGATTCTCCCTTTGCGGAAAGTGAAGTTGGACAACATGAACCTTTCGGCAGTGCCCTTCGACAGTCCGCTGCTAAAGTACGGTATATATATTTGGTACATTGATATTTTGGGATTTATCGCACTTAAAGTTGGACAAGCTATTGTCGCCATGTCGCTGGGTATGGATGAGACCTACGACATCATGAATGTCGACGGCGACTCTGTGGCTATACTCTACGGAGGCAATATGATGTTGTTGGCTTTCAACAACTTCAACCTCAATCTGATGTATTCGCTTACACCGTTTCTTATGGTGTATGCTTTCTATGGTCTTGTGAAAAACCGGATCTCTCGCGCCCGAGCCTATACCATCATATTGCTTGTGCTTGTTGCTCAAGTATCGAATGCCATTGCGTTCGGATCGCGAGGGAATATGTTCTTGTCGTTTTGTGCATTCGGATTCTATCTGATACTGTTCTACAGGTACCTGAGATTAGGCGATAAACACATCATTAAGGTCGTGGGTGTATCTCTTCTTGTAGTGTTCTCCGTATATGCTGCCATAACTTCGGTGGCACGCTATACAGACAGTGAATCCGAGACACCGCTTGGATCTGTGGTACGATACTTCGGGGAACCGTTCCCTAATCTGTCGAACAACTTTTACGAGCACGTGTCGTATCATCCCGACGGAACACGTTTATTCCCCTACGTCAAAGGTGGACCGGAGCTAATCGATACCGCCCTTCAGGGCGCCTACTCCTATTGGGAGGGAGTGACAGGCGTGCCCGTACGTACTTTCAAGACTATTTTCGGCGACCTGTATATCGAATACGGCGTTGAGAAAGCGCTTGTTATCATAGCTCTACTTGCGTTAGCCTTCAACCTGTTTCTGGGGAGTCGAAAGATTACCTACTGGAAAATAGCTCTTATCTACTGGTACTTCGACCTTGTACTGCAAGGTATATTCGGGTTTAATAAGTCCGGTTATGGCAGCTTAATCGTATTTATAGCTGTTCTTCTGGTATCCGGCTGTGTCAAAATTGCGTTCCGGGAGAAAGTATCCGACACTTCTTCCGGCGGGATGGATGAAAAGAATTCCAATCAAAACCTTGTAGAGAAATGAGAATCCTTTTCCTCGCCCCCACATATCTCGATCTGCAGAAAGATATAATTTCCGAAATGGAGCGACAGGGCCATGAGGTGGTTTTTATCGCTGACAGGCATGATCTGCCGTTCGACTATGGTGTACGCCCTACTTCATTTCCGCGACGGGTCAAAAGAATTATCAAACAGGCTTTAAGCTCAACACTTCGGATTCGCCATAACTATTGGGCAAAGCTAATAAAGAGAGAGGAATTGTCGCGGCCGTTTGATTTTCTTTTGTGCATTAACGGGTCATCGTTTCATCCATCACTTATAAAGCATCTGAAAGCGATGAATCCTGCTGTGCGAAGCTGCATATACGTTTGGGATACGAACACTTATAGAGATTTTTTCCATAGTATAAAATATTTCGATAAGGCTTTTTCATTCGATCTCAACGATTGTAAGTCGGTTGAACCGAATATCCCATTCCTGCCATTCTATTGGTTGCCATCTTCGGCTGACAAGGCTGACAACAAGTATGATATCTCGATGATAGGGTCGGCTCACGGGCATCGTGTCAAGGTACTCTCCGAGGTGCTGAAGCAGTTGAAAGATTATCCACAGGTGCGTCAGAAATTCCATATTTACAGCCCCAATCATTTGGATAAGATAGATGAGCAATATCAGATTCATACACCCCTTCCACCTGCTCAGGTCAACTCTGTGATAGCTTCCTCCGGATGCATTCTTGACACAAGTCGTGAAGGGCAAGGCGGCACTACTCCTCGCTTCATTTGGGCTTTGGCGCAAGGGAAAAAAATAATTACTACCAATAGCTTTATCACCGGAATGCCTTTTTATAGGGCCGACCAGATAAGAATAATCGATGCCGAGAATCCTGTCGTTGATGTCGATTTTATTCTGTCGGACAAGAAATTTGAAGTTTCTCCCTATATAGAGAATCTTCGTATAGACCGCTGGGTCAAAACTTTATTGCTTCAATAATCTACTTCTTAAGCATGCTGCTACATCTTTTATATAGAGGAACGCGCAAACTGTATCGCATGGTTTATTTGCGATGTACCTCCGCATATACCCGAATATTGTTGGCTGTAAATGGGGTGCCGACTCATGGGCTTATATCGGCCGGCATACCTGTTGTTAATATAGAAAAGGGTGCCAAAGTTTCCATTGGCAAAAATTTCGCAATCGCCAGCAGACCAAAAAACAGTCATGTAGGATGTCATCCTTCAAAGATTGAAGTTTCATCGGGTGCATCGCTCACTATAGGCGAACATTCGGGGATGAACAGCACAATTCTCGTGGCTACCAAATCTATCACAATAGGAGATTATGTTAAGATCGGCGGAGATACTTTAATTACCGATACAAATTCGCATAATCTTGATGCTAAAGCGCGTCGTCTCCCTCAGGAGTGGCGCAGTGCAGTGTCGAGACCCATCGTGATAGAGGACGATGTTTTCATAGGTACCCGATGTATTATACTTAAAGGAGTGACTATTGGCCGCGGGGCAATTATTGCCGCCGGATCGGTTTTATCACATAGTGTGCCACAATATGAACTTTGGGGTGGAAATCCTGCTAAGTTTATAAAGAAACTTGATCATTGAAGCTATTAACGGAAAGCGGGGAGATCCTTTGGCTGTAATATCGACATTTCAGGCAAAAAATCAAGCTCTCTCCGAAAAGTTTGAGCACGTTCCTTTGGTAGAATCGCCGAAAAACACTAATTTTGTGCGCAATAAAAAATAAAAAATACTCTTTATGTCGTTTATTGCAGATCGTGTAAAGATGGAGGGGCTCACATTCGACGATGTCCTCCTGATTCCCGCCTACAGTGCAGTGCTTCCTCGCGAAGTGTCGCTGAAAACAAAATTCTCACGCAATATCACTCTCAATGTGCCTCTCGTTTCGGCCGCTATGGATACCGTGACAGAGGCGCAGCTTGCTATTGCCATAGCCCGCGAGGGCGGCATTGGCGTGATTCACAAGAATATGTCGATAGCCGAGCAGGCACGTCAGGTGCATGCCGTGAAGCGTGCCGAGAACGGTATGATATACGACCCAGTCACTATCAAACGCGGTGCTACCGTGCAGGATGCTCTGGCGATGATGGAGGAGTATCATATCGGCGGTATTCCGGTGGTCGACGACGAAGGTATACTCGTCGGTATTGTGACAAACCGCGACCTGCGTTTCGAGCGTAACTTCAACCGCCCGGTCGACGATGTGATGACTTCCGATAATCTTGTCACTACCTCGCAATCCACCAACCTTGAGGAGGCGGCAAGCATACTTCAGGAGCATAAGATTGAGAAACTCCCGGTAGTCGACTCCGAAGGACACCTCGTCGGTCTTGTGACATACAAAGATATCACCAAAGCCAAGGACAAACCCAACGCTTGCAAGGACGAACTCGGTCGTCTGCGTGTAGCTGCCGGGGTGGGTGTGACAGCCGATTCGATGGATCGTGTCGAGGCTTTGGTCAAGGCCGGTGTAGATGCTATAGTGATCGACACGGCCCATGGCCACAGCAAAGGTGTGATCGGTGTGCTCCACGCAATCAAGGAGCGCTATCCTCATATCGACGTTGTGGTAGGTAATATCGCTACCGGCGAAGCTGCCAAATATCTTGTAGAGAATGGCGCCGACGGCGTGAAAGTGGGTATAGGCCCGGGCTCGATATGCACCACACGTGTCATCGCCGGAGTGGGTGTGCCTCAGCTATCGGCGGTATACGATGTCGCAAAGGCCCTCGAAGGCACCGGTGTGCCTTTGATAGCTGATGGAGGTATCCGCTATTCCGGAGATATCGTGAAAGCTCTCGCTGCAGGCGGCTACTGCGTGATGCTCGGCGGAATGCTTGCCGGCGTCGAGGAATCGCCCGGCGAGACCATAATATACAACGGCCGTAAATATAAGGCATACCGTGGCATGGGGTCGCTTGAAGCTATGGAGAAAGGCTCGAAAGACCGCTACTTCCAGGGCAATGTAGCTGATGCCAAGAAGCTGGTGCCCGAAGGTATTGCAGCCCGCGTGCCCTATAAAGGTTCGCTCTATGAAGTGACCTACCAGATGCTTGGCGGCCTGCGCGCCGGAATGGGCTACTGCGGTGCTCCCGACATCGAATCGCTGTGGAAGGCTAAGTTCACACGCATCACAGCCGCCGGAGTGATGGAAAGCCACCCGCACGACGTAGCCATCACTTCCGAGGCTCCCAATTATAGCGCATCGCAGATGTAATAAATATCAGCATGAAACGTTATTTAATCGGTGCGGTGTGTCGTGTCAGTGCATTTGACACCCCGCGCCGATTAGAAATGATATAACACCGCTTATCCAGCCAATGAAAAAGATTCTTTTGCCGGCATTCACTCTGATGGCAGTAGCTGCCGTATCTGTCGGCTCTATGACGGCCAAGAACAATGCCAAAACCTCGTCGCCCACGGTGATGAAAGTGAACGGCAAGGAGATAACACTCGACGAGTTCAACTATCTCTACAACAAGAACAACTCGCAGCAGGCCACTCCGACACCTATCGAGGATTATGTCGATATGTTTGCCGTGTACAAAATGAAGGTCGCTGATGCTGAAGCAGCCGGTATCGACACTACAGCGCAGTTCCGTATGGAGTTTGACCGCTACCGCGAGGAGCTCGCCAAACCTTACCTCTCAAAGCAGTCGGTGGAGGATTCGTTAATAAATGAAATTTACGACCACATGCGCACCGAGCGCGACGTGAACTATATCATGATGTTCGGCGGACGTTCGGCCGAGGAGCGTGCGGCAGTCAAGGCTCAGCTCGACAGTGTGCGCTCGGCAATACTTGCCGGTGCCGACTTCGGCGAAATGGCCGACAAGTATTCCGTTGACAAGAACGGCGGCCATATGGGATATATGCCTGTCAACCGCCTCCCTTACCCATTCGAGCAGGCAGTCTATGCTCAGCCGATCGGCGTAGTGTCGGAGGTGCAGGAGTTTCCGTTCGGCTTTTTTATCGTACGTGTCGACTCGGAGCGTCCGGCGCGCGGCCAGGTCAAAGCAAGCCATATTCTTATAGGAACACGTGGGCTTGACGAGACAGCTAAGGCAGCCAAAAAAGCGAAAGCCGATTCGATATACTCCCTCCTCATGGCCGGAGCCGACTTCGCAAATTTGGCCCGCGAGTATAGCGAAGATCCCGGATCTGCTAAAGAGGGGGGTAGCCTCGGATGGTTTGGCACAGGTCAGATGGTACCTCAGTTTGAGACTGCCGCATTCGAGCTTGCCAAGGGTCAGATTTCTGAACCGGTAGAGAGCCCCTTCGGCTATCATATCATTATGAAAGAAGATCAGCGCGCTATCCCGACATACGAGGATGTACGTCCTTCAATCGCCGAAGCCATAAGCCGCGACTCACGCTCAACTATGCCTCAGCAGGCCAAGATGGAAGAACTTCGTGCAGCCTACAAGGCAAAGATCAACGACAAGGTTCTCGCCGAAGTACGCGCGAAATTTGATGTGAACTCCGCTGCCGATACCACCTTCATCCGCGCTCTGCAAGCTAATAAGGCTGTCATAGCAACAGTTGGAACACACCAGGTGACTGTGAAAGATGTGGCACTCCACACCACATTCATGCGCAACGGCAACGCTTCCCAGAATTTCGATCGCTTTAACTCTGCCCTCAATCTTCAGATCAATGAGGCTACCAAACTCGCTGCAATCGACGATCTTCCCAACATTCATCCGGAGTACCGCAATCTGATCAACGAATATCGCGACGGTATGCTCCTCTTTGAGATTTCAAACCGCAATGTCTGGGAGAAAGCCACCAAGGATAAAGAGGGTCTTGAGGAATACTTCCAAGCTCACCGCGACAACTATAAGTGGGATCGTCCCCGCTATCGCGGCGACATCATCTTTGCCGTGAACGACTCTGTCGGCGCTCTTGTCCGCGCATATGTCGACGGTAAGACCATCAGCCATGATGCCCTCGTCAAGGATCTACGCAAACAGTTTGGCGGCAAGGTAAAGGTGGAGCGCGTGCTCGCGCCTAAAGGCGACAATGCGATAATCGACTATCTGGTGTTTGACGGTCCTGAGGCCAAAGGCACACAGTACTGGCCTTATTTCTTCGCCTACAACGGCGTGATACTCGACCAGCCGGCCGAGGCCGCCGATGTGAAAGGACAGGTAGCCACCGACTATCAACAGGAGCTGGAGAACGAATGGCTCAAACAGCTGCGCAACCGCTACAAGGTGGAGCTCAACAAAAAGACAATAAAGAAAATCACCGGCAAATAATTTCAGCGTGAAACTCAAACATCTGATCCTGCCTGCGGCCGCTGCGCTCGGCATCGGCTACCAGTCGATCTCGGCACAGTCGAATGTGGCCGAAGAGATCGCATGGGTAGTGGGCGACCAGGCAATATGGAAGTCTGAGATAGAGGAATACTATCGGCAGATGATATACGACAAGGAGGATATACCCGGCGATCCTTACTGCATAGTGCCTGAGAGGCTGGCTATCGACAAGCTGTATCTGCATCAGGCCGACATTGATACTGTCGAAGTTTCGCCATCGATGGTCAACCAGCAGGTAGATTCACGTATAAATTATTTCATCACCAATCTCGGCTCGAAAGAGAAAGTAGAGGAGTATTTTCACCGCTCGATGCCCGAGATGCGCGAATCGATGCGTGAGCTTATCACAAACCAGTACCGCATACAGCAGGTTCAGGCCGGTTTGACCAAGAATGTGAAGGTCACCCCCGCCGAGGTGACACGCTTTTACAAAACGCTCCCCGAAGATTCCATACCTTACATCCCGATGCAGGTGGAGGTGCAGATCCTTACGATCAATCCTACCATTCCGCGCCAGGAGATCGAGGATGTGAAAGCCCGTCTGCGTGATTATGCCGAGCGTGTCAACTCGGGGCAGAGTGAGTTCTCTACTCTTGCGATCCTTTACTCCGAGGATCCGGGCTCTGCAGCACGTGGCGGTGAGATTGGGTTTATGGGGCGTGCGCATCTCGATCCGGAGTATGCGGCCACAGCCTTCAACCTCAACGACACCAAGCGAGTGTCGAAAATTGTCAAGTCGCAGTATGGCTATCATATCATTCAGCTCATCGAAAAGCGTGGCGACCGTGTGAACACACGTCATATCCTTCTGCGCCCTAAAGTGTCGGAGGCCGACCTCGAAGATGCTATTTTGCGCCTTGACAGCACACGCATCGAGATGGTCGACAGCGCTCTCTTCACATTCGAGGAGATCGTGCCCCTGATCTCGCAGGATAAAGACACCCGCAATAATAAGGGCTTGATGATAAACCAGAAAGACGGTACAACAGTATTTGAGATGCAGGACCTTCCTCAGGAGGTTGCAAGAGCCGTTGCCGGACTTCAGGTAGGCGACGTGTCGAAACCTTTTGTGATGAAAGATCCCAAAACCACATCCGATATTGTGGCGATCGTCAAGCTCTCAAACCGTATCGAGCCACATCGTGCCAATCTGTCTGACGACTATCAGCTTCTCAAATCGATGGCAGAGAAACGTCGGCAGCAGGAGATACTCGACCAATGGATTGAAAATAAGATTAAAACCACTTATGTGCGCATCGAGCCCCAGTGGCGTAAATGCGACTTCAAGCACAGCGGTTGGATCAAACAGTGACGGTCGTTCAACGCACCGGTAATATTACAGAGCTTTGAACTTCACAAAGATATTCAGATCTCATGCTCCGGCTATTGCAGTCGGAGCGTGTCTTCTTTTGCTTGTCGGGTCGATAGCTTTTGCCGATGGCCCGCGTCATGCTTCGCGGCTCAAGCCGATCATACCGCTGGCCGACCGCAACGACAACTCAAAGGTTTTCCTCGAACATGCTGACTCGCTTGTGATGGACGAGAAAGTTTCGCCCGACTACATGACCCTGTACGGTAATGTCCGCTTCCGCAAGGGTGGCATGTTCATGTATTGCGACAGTGCTCACTTCTTTGACAAATCAAACTCGCTTGACGCTTTCGGCAATGTGCGTATGGAGCAGGGCGACACCCTGTTTATCTACGGCAATGAATTGAGTTATAACGGTATGACCGAGCATGCAGTGCTCTATGGCGGAAATCGAAAAGCCCGTCTGATAAACCGGGACGTGAAGCTCGAAACCGACATATTCCACTACGACATGGTGCGCAACGTAGGGTATTACGATGTGGGGGGAGTGCTGTCCGATAGAGTGAACCGCCTCAAGTCCATAGAAGGCGAATACTATCCTGACACAAAGCAAGCGTATTTCTACTACAATGTAGATCTTTTCAGCCCTCGGGCAAAGGAGAAAGACACCCTGCGGATGTACACCGACTCGCTGACTTACAATACCCAGACCAATATCGCACACCTTATCGCTCCGACACGTATCATAAACCGTGACGGCCGCATCCTCTCGTCGTCCGGCGACTATAATACCCGATCCGGCGTTGCCGACTTATATTCCCGTTCGACAGTATTTACCAACCGCGGCAACACTCTTACCGGCGATACACTCTTCTACGACCGGCAGCGCGGCATAGGGAAGGCTTTCGGGAATATGGTGCTTACCGACTCGGTCAACAGCTCGAATCTATACGGCGATTACGGGTTCTACGACGAGTTGGCCGACAGTGCTTTTGTCACAGGGCACGCCTTGGCAAAAGAGTTTTCGCGCAAGGACACTCTCTATCTGCATGGCGATACGATCAATGCCTACCGGCGCACTGACTCGATCCGCATCACAAATGCCTTTCACAGAGTGCGTTTCTATCGCAAGGATATGCAGGGGCTGTGCGACTCCCTGTCGATACGCGAGGACGACTCTACAATGTACATGTACCGACACCCGATGGTGTGGAGCGGCGAACGCCAGATATACGGCAACGAGATACGTGTGCACTTTAATGATTCAACTGCCGACCGCGCATACCTGCCTAACTTCGGTATAATGAGTGAGCATATTGCCGAAGATTGCTATAATCAGCTTGCTGGCAAGAAGATGACAGCGTGGCTCGCCGATTCGACAATCACACGCCTCTACGTCGAGGGGAATGTGCAAGCGATAATGTTTCCGATGGAGCAGGATTCCACCTACAATAAATATGCGTATGTCGAGAGTTCATATATGGACGCTCATTTCAATGACAACGACATTGATTCGGTGAAGATGTGGCCTGAAACAACTGGATCGGTCACTCCGCTATATCTTGCCAAGAAAGGGGCTTATCATCTTCCCTCGTTCAAATGGTATGCCGACGTACTGCGCCCCATGGCTCCCGATGAGGTGTTTGACTATCCGCCGGAGATGGAGACTCTTATGAATGCCCCCGAGCCGGGAGGCAGGCAGCAGCGGCGCTCAAGCAACGACTCAGATGAGAATGACGACGACGATGAGGCTCAAAAAGCGGAAGCCGTCACGACTGAAGGGGTTGTTGAGGGACAAGAAGATCACTCCGGCGACACTCCATAACAAACACTGAATAATCTCTCAATGAGCGATATAATACGACTTTTACCCGACTCTGTCGCCAACCAGATAGCAGCCGGCGAAGTGATACAGCGACCGGCTTCTGTGATCAAGGAGCTGGTCGAAAACGCTATCGACGCCGGTGCCAGGACAATCGACATCGTACTTAAGGATGCCGGTCGGACGCTTATACAGGTGGTGGACGACGGTTGCGGCATGACCGAGACAGATGCCCGCATGGCCTTCGAGCGTCACGCCACATCAAAAATCAAGCAGGCCACCGATCTGTATTCTCTGCACACTATGGGCTTCAGAGGCGAAGCCCTACCTTCGATAGCGGCAGTGGCACAGATCGACCTGCGCACCATGACCGAAGGGCAGAGCATTGGCACGCGCATAGTGATAAACGGCTCGCGCGTTGAGTCGCAGCAGCCGGAGGCGTGCCGCAAAGGCACCAACCTGATGGTGAAAAATCTGTTCTTTAATATCCCGGTGCGCCGGAAATTCCTGAAGAAAGATACGGTTGAGCTTTCCGCCATAATGCGTGAGTTTGAACGGCTTGCATTGGTGAACACCTCTGTGGAGTTTCGGGTGGTGCACAACGATGTAACGCTTCATCATATCTTGCCTGCCACCTTCAAGCAACGCATCATTGCCCTGTTCGGTAAGTCTATGGAGCGCCAGCTCATACCTGTTGAGGCCGAGACATCCATAGTCCGCATATCAGGCTACATAAGCTTGCCTGAATATGCACGCCGGCGCGGAGCCCTGCAATATCTCACGGTGAATGGACGCAATATGCGCCATCCGCTGTTCCACAAAGCTATACTGCAGTGCTACAGCTCATTGATACCCCACGACCAGCAGCCGTGCTATTTCCTGAATTTTACGGTCGATCCAGAATCTATCGACGTGAACATTCATCCTACCAAGAACGAGATTAAATTTGAGAACGAGCAACCTATCTGGCAAATCCTAACTGCCGCGGTGCGCGAATCTCTGAATCATTATAATGCCGTTCCGGCAATCGACTTTGATCGCGAGGATGCTCCTCAGATACCGGTCTACGATCCTACGAGGGTTGCGCCTCCGAAGCTTGACATAGACACTTCGTTCAACCCCTTTGCTCCCAAATCCGCGACACCGCGAGTTCAGACTTATTCGGGCGCGAAAGTTGAACGCCCCGAATCGCTGCGCGATTGGGAGAAACTGTATGCGAGTTTCAACACCGCGTCTGCCGCTCAGCCTGTAGACACTCCCGCTCAGCCGGCTGTGCTCGACGGTATGGAAGCCGAAAGCGCCCCCACCGAGGGAGCTTTCGACCAGGCTACCGCAACAATTCAGCTTAAGAACCGCTATATTGTCGCTCCTGCACTCGACGGAATGCTCGTGATCGACCAGCACCGCGCGCATATTGCCGTGCTTTATCATCAATATATGTCGAAACTCGCATCGGAAGGGAGCATAGAGTCGCAGAAAGTGATGTTCTCGGAGCCGCTGGAGCTCTCGCCGTCGCAAAGCGCCGTCCTTTCCGATATAGCTTCCGAACTCCGCACCCTCGGATTTGAGGTGCGTCAGGAGGCGGAGGGGCGCTGGATCATTGTTTCGCAGCCCGCTTCACCTGCTAATATGGATGCCCGAAACACCCTCATGCGTATCATAGAGGCTGCCTCGGGTGCCACTGCCGAGGACAGCTCTGATGCATCGACTGTGCGCAGTTCGATAGCCATGTCGCTTGCAGAAGCGTCGGCTATCGGAAGCGGAAGAGCACTCTCTACACTTGAGCGCGAGCAGCTTGTGGCATCGCTGATGTCGCTTCCAAACCCTCGATTTACTCCCGACGGACGCACCGTGTTCGTCAATATCGGGATGGATGATATAGCCGGCATGTTTTGATTTTCCGTGCCCAAAGTTGTGTATAATCATATTTAGTGCTAATTTTGCAACGCTAAACAGAAAGATTAGTCCGTAGCTCACGCAATGGAAATAATACGCAGTATCGACTCACTGAAATCCGCCATAGCCAAGGCTCGCGAAGAAGGCTCGACTGTAGGTCTTGTGCCGACGATGGGAGCCCTTCATGCCGGCCACCTCTCGCTGGTAGAGCGTGCACGGCAGGAGTGCGGATTTGTAGTGGTGAGTGTATTTGTAAATCCTACACAATTCAATAACGCAGCCGACCTTGCCACATATCCCCGCGACGAGGAGGCCGACGCAGCCCTGCTCGGCAGTGCGGGTGTCGACGTGGCTTTCATGCCCGAAGTAGCCGAGATGTATCCCGAACCGGACACCCGGCAGTTTGATCTCGGCCCTGTGGCCGAAGTGATGGAGGGGGCGATGCGCCCCAGGCATTTCAACGGAGTGGCTCAGGTGGTGAGCAAGCTGTTCGACTTCGTAAATCCTGATCGCGCATATTTCGGCGAGAAAGATTTTCAGCAGATAGCCGTGATACGGAGCATGGCCCGGATATGCGGTTTCGACGATATTGAGATTGTGGATTGCCCCATTAAGAGGCACGACGACGGCCTGGCTTACAGCAGCCGCAATGTCCGTCTCACCCCCGAGCAGAGAGCCATGGCGCCCGCTATCCATAAAGTGCTCGAGCAGAGCGCTTCGATGACCAAAAGTGCCACAGTGGGCGAGATTCGTTCTTTTGTCGTCTCGACTCTTGATGCGCTCCCGATGCTTCGGGTAGAGTACTATCAGATAGTCGACCCTCTTACCATGCAGCCGCTCGACGACGATGCCTCTGCATCCGGAGCTGTAGGATGTGCCACGGTGTATTGCGGCGACGTACGATTGATTGACAACCAAAAATATCCCGAAATATGATGATGGTAGAGATGGTGAAATCAAAGATTCACCGTGTGACAGTGACAGAGGCTTGCCTCGACTATATAGGCTCGATCACCATCGATCAGGATCTGATGGATGCAGCCGATATTCTTCCCGGCGAGCGTGTATATATCGTCAACAACAATAATGGCGAGCGTTTTGATACATATACTATCCCCGGCAAGCGCGGCTCAGGCGTGATATGCCTCAACGGCGCGGCGGCACGCAAAGTGCAGCCGGGAGATATAGTGATCATTATCGCCTACGCACAGATGGAATATGAAGAGGCCAAGAGCTTCAAGCCCACGATAATATTCCCTGATACGGCCACCAACAAGCTTACAAACTGATCCGTCTGCACGGCATATAAATTGCATTATAGAATAATATAATACCACCATATAGATGTTTGAGAATCTAAGCGAACGACTTGAGCGAAGCCTCAAAATGCTCAAAGGCGAAGGCAAGATCACCGAGATCAACGTAGCCGAGACCTTGAAGGATGTGCGCCGCGCACTCCTTGAGGCTGACGTAAACTATAAAGTTGCCAAGACATTTACCGACACTGTCAAGCAGAAAGCGCTGGGCCAGAACGTGCTCACCTCCGTAAAACCCGGACAGCTGATGGTGAAGATCGTGCACGATGAGATGGCCGCACTGATGGGAGGCCAGGCAGCACAGATCAACCTTAGCGGCAATCCTACCGTCATCCTCATGTCGGGTCTGCAAGGTTCGGGTAAAACAACAATGTCGGGCAAGCTCGCCCGCAAGCTCAAGAGCGAGAAAGCCAAACGGCCGCTCCTTGTGGCCTGCGACGTATACCGTCCCGCGGCTATCGATCAGCTCAAAGTGCTCGGCGAGCAGATCAATGTGCCCGTCTACACCGAGGAGGGTAATAAAAACCCTGTTGAAATAGCCGTCAACGGTATAAAGTATGCCAAGGCTCATAATCTCGACCTGGTGATCGTCGATACAGCCGGACGTCTGGCAGTCGACGAGGCGATGATGACCGAGATAGCCGCTATCAAGGATGCCATAAAGCCGCAGGAGACACTTTTCGTGGTCGACTCGATGACCGGTCAGGATGCCGTCAACACAGCCAAGGAGTTCAACGACCGTCTTGATTTCGATGGGGTAGTGCTCACCAAGCTTGATGGCGACACTCGCGGCGGTGCGGCGCTGTCGATACGTATGGTCGTCACCAAACCGATCAAATATATCGGTAACGGAGAGAAACTTGACACCGTTAATGCAATCGAGGTATTTCACCCCGAGCGTATGGCCGACCGTATTCTCGGTATGGGCGACGTCGTTTCGCTCGTCGAACGCGCCCAGCAGATATTCGACGAAAAAGAGGCTGCCGAGATCCAGCGCAAACTCGCCAAGAATCAGTTTAATTTCGACGACTTCTACAAACAGATCCAGCAGATCAAGAAGATGGGTAATCTGAAAGATATTGCTTCGATGATACCCGGACTCGGAAAAGCTATAAAGGATGTGGAGATCGACGACAACGCTTTCAAATCGATAGAAGCCATCATTCAGTCCATGACCCGACAGGAGCGTGCCAATCCGCAGATTATCAACGCTTCACGTGTGCGTCGTATCTCAAAGGGTTCAGGTACTACCGTTCAGGAGGTGAATCGCCTGCTCAAGCAGTTTGAGCAGACACGCAAGATGATGCGCATGGCCTCCGGCGGCATGAAGAATCCTATGGCCATGATGAAGAATATGCGCCAGATGGGACGCCGATAACATATTTACAATTACACAATTTCAGTCAGCAGATAATATGACAACGACGATAATCGACGGCAAGAAAGTAGCTCAGGATATCAAGCAGGAGATCGCAGCCGAAGTCGCAGATATTGTGGCCTCCGGACGTCGCGCGCCGCACCTTGCAGCCATCCTCGTGGGACACGACGGGGGGAGCGAGACATACGTAGCCAACAAAGTGAAAGCGTGCGAGGCCTGCGGCTTCCGCTCATCGCTCATACGCTTTGAAGATACAGTGACTCAGGAGGAGCTTATGACAGAGGTCGACCGCCTGAACCGTGATGCTGAAGTCGACGGTTTTATCGTACAGCTTCCGCTTCCGCGTCATATAGACTCGCAGGCTGTCATCGAGGCAATAGACCCGAAGAAAGATGTCGACGGGTTCCATCCCGACAATGTAGGGCGTCTATGCATCGGTCTGCCCGGACTGCGCCCGGCCACGCCGTCAGGCATCGTCGAACTGCTGCGCCGCTATAACGTGCCTACCCGCGGCAAGCGTTGCGTCGTGTTGGGGCGCAGCAACATAGTGGGTAAGCCGGTGGCTATGATGTTGATGCAGAAAGGTAACCCCGGCGACTGCACCGTGACTGTGTGTCATAGCGCTACTGAAGGCCTTGCCGAAATATGCCGCGAAGCCGATATCCTGATAGCTGCGCTCGGCGTGCCCGAGTTTGTTAAAGCCGATATGGTGAAAGAGGGTGCCACGGTGATCGATGTGGGCACAACACGCGTGGCCGATGCCTCCCGCGAGCGCGGATGGCGACTGTGCGGCGACGTGGACTATGCGAATGTAGCTTCCAAATGCGCTTTTATCACTCCGGTGCCGGGTGGAGTAGGCCCGATGACCATAGCGATGCTGATGCTCAACACACTTCAGGCTGCCAAGTAAGAGCATTTTCAGAAATAATTTGTATTTTTGCGGTAGACTAACGATACTATCGCATATATGAATCTCAAAAAATATAGAGCAGTGGCGGTAGCTATGATTACAGTTGCCGCCGCTGCCGCTTTTGCTGCTCCGCAGAAGGCAAAACCGAAGCCTAAGGCTGCCAAACCTGATGCAACGGAGATCGCACGGCAAGCAGCTGATGCTGCCGCGCGCTACGATTTCGACAAGCTCGAAGATCTTGCCGATCAGCTCACCGCCGGATCACATCTGGCCGACTCGTTGGCGCGGATGGCACGCATAGGGCAGGGGATGCTCGAACGTGTCGAGAAGATCGTTGTGATCGACTCCATAAATGTGGACGCCGATAAGTTTTTTGAGGCTTACCGGCTGTCGCCTTCGGCGGGGTCGTTCGTGAAAAGCAAGTCTGCTGATACGGGCAACTCGCCGGTTTACATTACCGAGACAGGTATCACCACCCTCTTTGCGCACCGCGACACAGAGCAGGCACCGTCGCAGATAGCGCAGGCTCGCGTATTGGCCGACGGGCAGACTGAAGCGCCGCGTATATACCCTAATGCCGAAGGGATCGAGCAGGCAGCCTACCCATATCTGCTAACCGACGGACTGACACTGTATTTCGCTGCCACAGGCGAGCAGAGTCTTGGCGGCTATGATATTTTCATAACCCGACGCGGGTCGGTGGACGATGATTTTCTTCAGCCGCAGAATCTCGGGATGCCCTATAACTCGCCCTACAACGACTACCTGATGGTGATCGACGAAGCTACAGGCCTGGGGTGGTGGGCTACCGACCGCAATCAGATCGAAGGCAAAGTGACTATCTATGTATTCCGTCCGGAGGAGCTGCGTGTCAATCTGTCGCCCGACGATGATAACCTTCTCGGTCTTGCTGCCCTCCGCTCAATCTCCGATACTTGGCCGTCGGATTTTGTAAAGCCCGATATTAATTCGATCGTGGCTCAATCGGGGGCAGACGGCGACATTCCCGAATTTGAAATAGCTCTCCCCGACGGTAGAGTGCTCACCCGTCGCAGTCAGCTCGGCGACTCACGGACACTGTCGCTTGTTCAGGATTATAAGGATGCGGAAGCTGAAGCCGAAGCCGACCGTCTGAACCTTGAGAAGCTGCGTGCACGCTACGCCGCCGGCGACAAGGGTGCTGAAGCCGAAATCCTTCGCTTGGAACAGAAGATGGAAGGATGGCCTCAAAAGTTGCTCAAAATCTCCAACGAGATAGTTCGCGCTGAGAGCAAGTAAATATGCCAATCTGTATAAATTCTTGATATGATACTCTTTATATCCTCGCTTATCGCGCTTGTGCTCGGCTATCTGATATATGGCAAGATAGTGGAACGCATAATCGGTGTAGATCCGTCGCGAGCCACACCGGCTACTGAGAAAGCCGACGGTGTAGACTATATCCCTATGTCCACCTGGCGCGTTTTCCTGATTCAGTTTCTTAATATAGCAGGTGTTGGCCCGATATTCGGTGCCATCATGGGAGTGATGTACGGCCCGGCTGCTTTCCTTTGGATCGTTCTCGGGACAATCTTTGCAGGTGCCGTGCACGATTTTGTCTCCGCTCATATCTCCCTGCGTATGGGAGGCCGATCGCTCCCCGACATCGTAGGCCACGAGTTGGGGCGTACTGCCCGCGTTGTGATGACGTGCTTTTCGCTGTTTCTGCTTATAATGGTCGTGGCGGTATTCGTCATAACGCCCGCCGAGCTGCTCGCAGGCATGACCCCTGATGTGCTGAGCATAAGGTTTTGGGGGTTGGTGATATTCGTATACTATATACTGGCGACTTTCCTCCCTATCGACAAGCTTATCGGAAAGCTGTATCCTATATTCGGTGCTGCATTACTCTTCATGGCTGTAGGTATCATAGGGTATATGCTTTTCAGCGGAATTGACATACCGACCGATATATCGCAAGGATTCCATGATCGTATGCCTGATCCGTCGGTAGCTCCGATATTCCCGATGATGTTTGTATCAATAGCTTGCGGAGCCATATCCGGCTTTCATGCCACTCAGTCGCCCATGATGGCGCGGTGTCTGCTTTCGGAGCGTCACGGCCGCACGGTGTTCTACGGTGCAATGGTAGCCGAAGGTGTCGTTGCCCTCGCGTGGGCTGCGGCAGCCATAGCCTATTTCGGCAGCTACGAGGCGCTTGAGGAGTTTACGAGCGTCGGCGGAAACAGTGCAGGAACCGTTGTTAAAGTAGTATGCGACAACTGGCTCGGTGTGGTGGGAGGCTTCCTTGCAGTTCTCGGTGTAATTGCAGCCCCGATCACTACGGGCGATACAGCAATGCGTTCGGCACGCCTTATCATTGCCGACTTTTTTAATCTCGATCAGCGTCCGGTGTACAAGCGTCTTCTGGTAGCACTCCCCATTGCCGTGGCAAGCTTCTTCCTGATGCAGATCGATTTCTCGGTGCTCTGGCGATATTTCGGCTGGTCAAACCAAACACTGTCGATATTCACATTGTGGGCATGCACCGTGTGGCTGGCCCGTCAGCGCAAGGTATATGCAATTACGCTTATTCCGGCACTGTTTATGACAGTGGTATGCATCTCCTATATCCTTATGGCTCCGCTGGGAGTGATGACTCAAGGGTTCGGACTCCCTGTCGACACATCGATATGGGTAGGCGTGGCCACTGCGGCAATACTGCTGGTTGCTTTTGGATTCTTTCTGCGATCGGAACATTCGCGCAGTCTCCGCAATGCATAGATATTGAAAAAACACGCTCTAAAGCAATTGAGGTCGCATTCCGTTGCGGGAATGCGACCTCGATATTTTCTATAACAAGAAAGGGTGCGAGGGGCGCAGGCTGATTATTCAGCGGCAGCCTCGGCTGCGGGAGCCTCCTCGTCGGTAGCCTCAGCCACAGCAGCGGCTTCAGCTTCAGCCTTAGCAGCAGCGGCAGCGGCTTTCTTCTTAGCCACCTCTTCAGCTTTGGCTTTGTTCTTGGCCTGCTCTGCCTCAAGGCGAGCTTTAGCGGCCTCCTCATTCTTGGTTGCCATAGAGGCTTTCTCTTTGTCGATAGTAGCCTGGCGCTGCTGTTTCCAAGCAGCAAAGCGACGCTCAGCTTCAGCCTGATCAAAAGCGCCTTTCTTGACGCCACCCATCAGGTGTTTCATCAGCATGACACCCTCGTGTGAGAGGATAGAGCGTACGGTGTCGGTAGGTTGAGCACCGACGGTGACCCAATACAAAGCCCGCTCGAAGTTCAAAGATATTGTAGCAGGATTAGTGTTAGGATTATAAGAACCTATCCTTTCAATAAATTTGCCATCTCGTGGCGCTCTGCTATCGGCGATCACAATGGGATAGAACGCATAGTTTTTACGACCATGACGTTGCAGTCTGATTTTTGTTGCCATTAAAACGGGTTGATAATTAAGGATTTGTATTGTGTTGTTAAGTGTGCGTCCGGCCGTCGTGGCCAAATGCGGTGCAAATATACGATTTTATGGCGTAACGGCCAAATAAATTTCACTGTTCAGCTTCAGCTTTGGATGCATTGGCATCGGCCTCGGCATTGTTCTCGTTTACACGGAGTTTAATCTTGTCGAACCCTTTGCCGTACACTCCGTTGACATTCGACTGCGTGATGAAAGCATCGGGATCGATACTCTTCACGATACGGAACACCGTGACCGACTCTATCTTGCGGCACATCACGATCAGAAAATGTGTCTCCTGCTTCGTGTACCATCCTGTACCGCTGCACACGGTGCACCCGCGGTGGGCATCGCTTATTATGGCATCGGCTATCTTGGCCCAATGCTGAGAGAAGATGGTGAACTGCACGGCCTGACGGTTGGTGTGCACGATAAAATCGGCTATATAGCTCGTGAGCATAAGTACCACAAGACCGTATACCACCTTGTCTATCTGGTGGAAAAGTATATACGACGACGAGATGATGCAGAAATCGACATATATCATCGTGCGTCCTATACTTACGTTGGTATGTTTGGCCACCATCGCTGCCACAATGTCGGTGCCTCCGGTCGAACCGTTGTGCGTAAAGACGATGCCGATACCGAGCCCGCAGAGCATACCTCCGAGTATGATATTCATAAACGGCTGCTGCGGTACTAACGGCGCAGGGAATATCGGCTGAAATATCGCAATCAGAAGCGACAGTATGGTTGTGCCGATTACGGTGCGGATCACGAACTGACGCCCCACATGCTTGTAGGCCAACGCAAGGAGCAATAAGTTGACGCCATACTGCGTGATAGCCACCGGGATGTGAAGAGGGGAGAAGTATACCAATGAAGATATACCGGCCACGCCGCCGATCACAACCTTCTCCGGCAATATGAACGCAGTGAACCCAAGCACGTACAGCAGGCAGCCGAACGAGATCATCACATAGTCGCGGGCATTGAGCCACAGCCGACGCTTTTCGAATTTCATGTTGGTCTTGATAGGTTTGACGCTGCAAAGATACAATTTCCCGAGCTGATTTGTGTATGCTGTCAATAATATGTAACTTTGCATAGACCAAAATCACCTTACTATGTACAATAATAACAACCTCAACATCACCCCGAAGCTCGTCAAAATCGGCCTTTGGGCAGTGGCTGCATTAATTCTGCTTATTATAGCTATGGCCTTTATCCGCCCCTGGTATAATGTATGGTCGCAGGAGATGGAGGGCAAAGCAGAGTTTGCCAAAGCTGAGCAGAACCGCAAAATCAAGATCGAGGAGGCCCGTGCAAACCTTGAAGCTGAGAAACTTAACGCGCAGGCTGAAGTAGAGCGCGCCAAAGGTGCGGCAGAAGCTATCCGCATCGAGAACGGCTCGATCACTCCCACATACATTCAGTATCTTTGGGTTCGCCAGCAGGGCGACCTCAACGACAAGACTGTGATATACATACCCACAGAGACAAACCTGCCCATCCTCGAATCGACAAGAGCTCTGCAGGGTCCACAGCAGTAATTCCGGATACGTAGAACATGTCAAACAACCATAAATATTGCGGCCTGACTGATGCGGAAGTGTCCGAGAGCCGCAGTAAGCACGGTGTCAATATTCTGACACCATCCGAGAAGGAGTCGCTGTGGAAGCGGTTTCTTGACAAATTCCGAGATCCCCTGATCATCATCCTTATGATAGCGGGCGCGCTGTCGATAGGTATATCATGCTATGAATACTGGGGCTTGGAGCGAGGAGCAAGTGTATTCTTTGAGCCGGTGGGTATCTTCGTTGCCATTCTCCTGGCCACGGGGCTGTCGTTTTTCTTTGAGCTGAAGGCCGACAGGGAGTTTACCATACTCAATCAGGTGAACGACGACGAGCCCGTACAGGTGATACGCGGCTGCAACGCCATGCAGATACCGAAGCGTGATGTCGTAGTAGGCGACATTGTGATCCTCAACACCGGCGAAGAGGTGCCGGCCGACGGTGAGCTGCTTGAGGCTGTGTCGCTCAATATCGACGAATCGACCCTTACCGGCGAGCCTGTATGCCACAAAACGACTGTCGAAGCTGAGTTTGACAAAGATGCCACTTTCCCGTCTAACCACGCCATGCGCGGCACAAAGGTGATGGAGGGGCACGGTGTGATGAGAGTAACAGCCGTGGGCGACAGCACCGAGAACGGCAAGGTTTTCGAAGCTGCCCAGATAGACGACAGCGTAAAGACTCCCCTCAACGAGCAGCTCGACGGCCTCGGAGATCTTATCACCAAGGCATCTTACGGATTTGCGGCCGCAATCATTGCGGGGCGCATCATCATGTATTTCCTGAGTGTACCGACATTCGACTGGATTTCATTTCTCGTGCACCTGCTGCAGACCCTTATGATAGCTGTCACTCTGATAGTGGTGGCCGTGCCCGAAGGGTTGCCGATGGCTGTAGCGCTGTCGCTGGCATACTCTATGCGTCGTATGCTCAAGACCAACAATCTTGTGCGTAAGATGCACGCTTGCGAGACGATGGGTGCTACTACGGTAATCTGTACCGACAAGACAGGCACCCTCACCCAGAACCGTATGCAGGTGTACAAGGCCGATTTCTTCGGGCATCCGTCCGACGAGATACTGTATGAAGGGATTGCCGTGAACTCGACGGCGCAACTCGATCTGTCGGGAGCGAAGCCGCAGGTGCTTGGCAATCCTACCGAGGGTGCACTGCTGCTTTGGCTCAAGGAGCGCGGAGCCGACTATCTTGAGCTGCGCGAAAAGGCGACGCGCATCGAGGAGCTGCCGTTCTCTACCGAGCGTAAATATATGGCAACGGTGGTGAAATCGGCCTCCGGAAGAAAGATACTGTACGTCAAAGGCGCACCCGAAATCGTATTCGGCATGTGCCGCAATACCCCGGGAGTCACAAGGGCTGAACTCGATGCACAGCTGCTTGTGTATCAGAATCAGGCCATGCGTACACTTGGCTTTGCGTATCAGGAGCTGACTCCGGACGACAAAGCTATCGACGAAAGCAAGGTAGTGGCCGACAATCTGACGTTCCTCGGTATAGTTGCAATCTCCGACCCTGTCCGTGCCGACGTGCCCGACGCTGTGCGCGAAGTGCTTGATGCCGGAATTGGGATCAAGATTGTGACCGGCGATACCCCCGGTACCGCTAAGGAGATAGGACGCCAGATCGGATTGTGGAATGATGACACCGACGGCGACCGGAATATTATTACGGGTGCGGAGTTTGCAGAACTTACCGACGCTCAATTGCGCGACCGCGTTGCCGATCTGAAGATAATAGCCCGCGCACGCCCGATGGACAAGAAGCGTCTTGTCGAGGCTTTGCAAGCCAACAACGAGGTTGTGGCTGTGACCGGCGACGGCACCAACGATGCTCCGGCACTTAAGGCAGCCCACGTCGGGCTCTCGATGGGCGACGGCACTTCCGTAGCCAAGGAGGCATCCGACATAACCATCGTCGACAATTCATTCTCCTCTATCGGACGCGCTGTGATGTGGGGACGGTCGCTGTATCTGAATATTCAGCGGTTTATCCTCTTTCAGATGACTGTCAACGTGGCGGCCTGCTTCATAGTGCTTGCCGGAGCTTTCATGGGTATGGAGTCGCCGCTTACAGTCACACAGATGCTTTGGGTCAATCTTATAATGGACACATTCGCCGCCATGGCTCTTGCGTCGCTTCCGCCGTCGTCGGCCGTGATGAAGGAGAAACCCCGCTCACGCGAAGCTTTCATTATTACCAAACCGATGTGGCGGTCGATCATCGGTGTGGGCGGTCTGTTTTTTGTTGTGCTGCTGGGTATACTGTATTACTTCGAGCACACCGATCTTACTTCTCTTACCCAAGTGGGGCATGTTGCTGTAAATTCTGCAAACACAGGTCTGACGGGATACGAGTTGTCGCTATTTTTCACCATCTTCGTATTCCTGCAGTTCTGGAATATGTTCAATGCCAGAGCTTTCCGAACAGGCCGATCGGCGTTTCACTTCAAGGGGTGCGGAGGATTTACTCTTATTGCCGCACTTATCTTCGTCGGACAGATAGTGATCGTCAGCATCGGGGGCGAGCTTTTCAATGTTGAACCGCTTAAATTTATAGATTGGGTGATCATAATATCCGTGACCTCACTTACTCTATGGATAGGCGAGTTGATCCGACTTTTTAATAAAAAGAGCTGAATAAGTAGATAAATTATATCGGAATTTCGCAGCAGATCAACTAAAATTTGTAAATTTGCCAATTGAGAAATATTCATCTCTATGCTTAAGAAATTTTTTGTAAGTATGCTTGGGTCGCTTGTCGCCATCATGGTGGCAGGAGGCATCGTGTTTATGGGCTTTCTGATGATAATCGGAGCAGCCGTGTCGTCAGGCGAGCAGATACCTGTAGTCACCGACCATACTGTGCTCTACATCAACCTGTCAGGAGAGCTCACAGACCGCAGGCAGAAATCAGACGTTTACTATCAGCTCACCGAGGAGACTCCGCAGCTTGGCGTCAACTCCGTGATCAATGCCCTGCGGGCTGCCGCTACCGATCCTAAAGTCGACGGCATATTTATTGAGGCGGGAGGAGCCCCCGCCGGTCTGGCCTCGTCGGAGGCGGTAGCCGAGGCTATCGACAAATTCAAGGAGAGCGGCAAGTGGGTGATAGCTTACGGCGATGCTTACACCCAGACTAATTATTTCGTGTCATGTCGCGCCGACTCTGTATTTGTCAACCCCATGGGATCTGTTGATCTTCACGGACTTGCCGGGCAGGTGATGTTCTTCAAAGGGCTTCTCGACAAGCTCGGCGTAGAGATTCAGGTAGTGAAAGTGGGCACATATAAGAGTGCGGTCGAACCGTTTCTGCTTACAGAGATGAGCGACGCTGCCCGTGAGCAGATGGAGGTCTACCTTTCGCAGCTGTGGGAGGTGATGCGTGCTGATATTGCTGCCAACCGCGGCATTGGTGAGTCGACTGTCAATACTTATGCTGACTCCCTAATGGTAGCGCTCGATGCCAAGGAGCTTATACCGATGAAGCTCGTCGACGGCCTGCGGTATCGTCATCAGGTAGAAGCATCGCTTACTGCCCTTACTGACAATAAAGAGTTTGACGACATCAATTTCATATCACCTCACGATTATTGCGTGGCTCGCTCGCTCGGCAAGCCTAAAAAGACCAAAGCTCGCGTAGCCGTGCTATATGCTTTGGGCGACATCGTGGATAGCGGCAAAGAGGGTATCGTCGGCGAAGAATATGTAGATCAGATACTCGAGCTCGCCGAGGATGAAGATATTGATGCATTGGTGCTCAGAGTCAACTCGCCCGGTGGATCCGTGTTTGCCTCCGAGATCATCTGGGAAGCACTTCAGGAGTACAAGAAGCGCACAGGCAATCCTTTCTATGTCTCCATGGGCGATTATGCCGCTTCCGGCGGATACTATATATCGTGTGGCGCCGACAAGATTTACGCTCAGCCGCTTACCATCACCGGTTCGATAGGTATATTCGGAATGATGCCCAACCTTAAAGGGGCGCTGTCTGACCATCTCGGCGTAAATGTATCGACTGTACAGACCAACGCCAACGGTACGTTCCCCACCATCTTCCAACCGATGACACCCGGACAGGCGGCAGCGATGCAGGCTTACGTGAACCGCGGCTACGAGCTCTTCACTTCGCGCGTGGCTCAAGGTCGAGATATTCCGCAGGATTCTGTCAAAGCGATAGGCGAGGGGCGTGTATGGGACGGCCGGACAGCTCTGTCGCTCGGACTTGTCGACAAACTCGGAGGAATGGACCTCGTGCTCGCCGACATGGCCGAGGAGCTCGGAGTGGAGCGCGACGAAATGGCTGTCGTAGCTTATCCGTCAATCAACTCCAACCTGCTCGACGAACTTCTTTCCGCCAACTTCTTCGGCATACGCTCATGGCTTGGCACCGACGAGCTTTCGCCGGCTACCCGTAAGCTTTACAACGAGATAGATAAAATCAAGAACATGAGCACCATACAGGCTCGTATGCTACCGGTTGAGATACAATAGCCTGAAGGGTTTCATCAGATTGCCGTAATATTCAAGATGCCGCGAAACAAAATATTGTCTAAGCTGTTGCTGCTGCCCATATCGAAGGTATATGGGGCGATCATGGCTCTGCGCAATAAATTGTTTGATATGGGTATATTGCATCAGCACACTTTCCCTGTGCCGGTGCTTGTGGTCGGCAATATCTCGATGGGAGGCACAGGCAAGACTCCTCATACCGAATATATCATCGAGGCTTTGCGCTCGCGATATAACATCGGTGTGCTGAGCCGCGGATACCGCCGTGCCACCAAAGGATTTGTACTTGCCTCCGGACGCTCGCGCCCGGAAGATATAGGCGACGAGCCGTTCCAGATCTATCAGAAATACGGCAATGATGTGACAGTCGCGGTGTGCGAAAACCGTGTGGAGGGGATCAACCGAATGCTTGAGCTGAATCCCGACATATCATTGATGGTGCTCGACGACGCTTTCCAGCACCGGTATGTCAAGCCGTCGGTGGCTGTGGTGCTTATGGAGTTTAACCGTCCGCCTTTCAACGACCACCTTCTGCCGTACGGGCGTTTGCGCGAATCGGATGCGGCGTTGCTCCGCACCGACATAGTGATAGTGTCGAAGTGTCCCGACACAATGTCGCCGATGGATGTGCGTATTTACAAGGAGAACCTGAACCTCTTCCCGTATCAGAAACTATATTTCTCCAAGTATGCTTACGGCCATCTTGTGCCCGTATTCCCCGAAGCATCGCAGACGGTGCCTTATCTGGACGCAATGACCGAAAGCGACACTATGCTCGTGCTCACCGGGGTGGCTAATCCGCGTCCTTTCGTGAGATATTTACGCCGATACAAGTCGAAAGTCAAGATTCTGAGATTTCGCGATCATCACAATTTCACACAAGCAGATATGGTGGCGATCAAGCGTAAGTTTGACGGCATAACTGCCGAGAACAAGATCATCGTCACTACCGAAAAAGATGCCGTACGCCTTGAGGGGAACCCGTACTTCCCCCACGATCTGAAATCAAAGATATATTATATCCCGATACGTGTGGAGTTCGTGCCCGACAAGCGTGAAAATCAACCACCTATCGACGGCGTGCTCGACGAGCTGATACAGAACTATATAAAAAAGCAGCAGAACTGATTTTTACTTCCGGGAAGCTACATCGTTCACTACCATCGAGGCAAGCGTAAAGCCGAATATAGCAGTGATGTGAGCCAAGGTGCCGTTGAAATCGGCATCGGCAATCGAGCTCACGGCCCTGTTGGTCAACAGCTCGTCGGAATACACACATTTGAATTTACGCCGCGGTGCAAGAGCCGGGAAACGCTTGAATTTTTGCCGCAATGCCCGTGCGAGCGGACACCCTTTCACTTTCCAAAACTCAGCCTGCGCGATGCGCGCGGGATCCATCTTCAGAGCAGCTCCCATCGATGAAAATAAGGTGACGCCCCGCGTAGCCGTGGCATTATGGATCAGCAGAGCTTTATCCGACACCGAGTCTATTGCATCGATGACGTAGTCGTAACTGTCGAGAGGTAAAGAAGCGGCTGTGTCTGCACTATAGCGCATCTGCAAAGCTGAGATCGTGAGCTCGGGATTGATCTGAAGCATCCTTTCTTTCAGCACATCGACTTTCGGGAGCCCTACAGTTGTTGATAAGGCCGGCAGCTGGCGGTTGATATTACTCTGATCCACGCAGTCGGAATCTACGATAGTGATGTTGCCGATACCGGATCTCACAAGCCCCTCGACGCACCACGAGCCGACTCCACCGACCCCGACAACGAGAACACGTGCCAAGCGCAATCGCGCATATACGTCGGCCCCGACGAGGCGCTCCAGCCGGCAGAAACTTAGGTCATTCATTCTTCTTGTGTTTCAATGATTTGCGTATCTTGGCTGCAGCTTTTGTATCGCCCATGGCTTCAAGAGCCGATGCTTTCCCTTCAAGTGCGCGACGGTTGCCGGGATCAAGCCGCAGAGCTTTTTCAAAATTGTTGAGCGCAGGGAGCGGGTCGGCGCCGTCCTCCATACAGTCGTACCCCATAGAGATATACTCCTTGGCGAGAGCGGCGAGCTGACCGCGCAGCTCTTTCACCGTATCTTCCAGCTTATCAATATAGGAGAGACGATGCTCGACAGTGCGCATTTTGAGGCGTATCAATCGCCGCGCCGACTCGCTTCCGAGAGCCGGGATCACACGGTGAGCGTCCACGAATCTGTCGACAGCTTCCGACAGATTCATCTTCGACACTGCTTCGGCAGCAAGATGATAATTATTGTCGGCCTCCGCAAAACGCAGCGCATCGTTTATCACACCATCGTCGTTGAACGTACGGCTGAATCCGATGATCGCAGGATTTATAAAGACATCCCGCTTATCTATGGTCGACTGCAGCCGAAGTCCCTCAAAACTGCGGCAGCGGCTCAGTGCCACATACGTCTGCCCGGAAGAGAATGCTCCCTGCCCTAAATCTATATCGACATTGTTGAACGTAAGCCCCTGGCTCTTATGTATAGTGAGAGCCCAGGCGAGCCTGAGAGGGTACTGGCGGTATGTCCCGACAACTTTCTCGGCTATCTTGCCGGTCTCCTTATCCAAAGAATATGTGATATTATCCCATACTTCGGGTTCGACAAGATGCACGGTGCCGTCCTCAAGCGCGACCTCAAGCATATCTCGTTCGGCAGTGACGACTCTACCGATAGTGCCGTTGACCCATCGGTGCTCCACATCGTTTCGAATAAACACAACCTGTGCGCCTTCCTTGAGCTTGAGCTCTATAGGGGTAGGGAGCGAGTTGTCGGGGAAGTCGCCTGTACGCTCGCCAGTGTATACGATCTCCGGCGTGTCGAGACGGTCGAGGCAGCTCTCGTTGATGAAATCGACGGTACTGCGGCGGGCCCCGAGTGTCATGCGCATTGTTGTCGGATCAAAATCTAACGTATCGGGCGGCACGACACGGCTGTTTAGAGCCGCTATGTCGGTATCCGTAGGGTGGCCGGCCCGAATCCTGTCGAGCATCGAGATAAACTCACTGTCGGCCTGACGGTATACTTTCTGCAACTCGATCGATACGAGCCCCATTTGGCGGAACACATTGGCGGAGAAGAAATACTGGTTGGGGTAATACGGCCGCAACAGCTCGCGCATATCGGAGGTGACGACCGGCTCAAGCTGAAACATATCGCCTACCAGCAGCAACTGCTTGCCTCCAAACGGCTTGCGCATATTCCCGCTATATACCCGTAGCACTTTGTCGATGAAGTCGATTATATCGGCTCGCACCATTGAGATTTCGTCGATCACCACCAGTTCAAGCTTCTTGATGAGTTTCTGCTTGGCTTTCGAGAGTTTAAGCCTTCGGCGCAGATTGCGGACGGCAAACTCCGGATCGTCGGGCAACAGCGGCTTGAACGGTATGGCGAAGAACGAGTGCAATGTGACACCACCGACATTGACTGCTGCAATGCCGGTGGGAGCAAGCACAACGCAGTTTTTGCGCGTGTGCTGTATGATATATTTCAGGAATGTAGACTTGCCGGTGCCGGCTTTACCCGTCAGAAAGATCGAATTGTTGGAGTAATTAATAAGATTCCGGAGCTTAATAAACTCCGGATTCTTTAGATCAACAGATTCTTGCGCCGCGTTATCGCTCATCAGAATTTGAAGCCGACGGAGAGTACTATCTGATTGTTATTGTCGGTCACTTGAGCCGTGGGTGCACCGGTGTAGGTGTCGTCAAAGGCATTTACAGCCGAGTAGCCGTAGTATTGCGACTGCCGGTGACGGTGCACGTAGGCAGCGTCAATAGAGAACCAGCGATAGCGGTAGCCTATACCTGCGGTGTAGTACTGTGTCGATTTATCAAGAGCAAACGAGGGTGTCACGCCTGTCTCGGCAGCTCCGAATGTGTCAACATATATCTCGCCGTTGCGGGCACCGTCGGTGGCCGAGGAACTTTCGTAGCTGTAGCCCGCGCGCACACTGAAATGTGGCGACAGACGGTATTCTGCACCGAGACGAAGTATATTTGAGCTTTGATAAGTAGCTTTTACATCGTCGTTCATCAGGTCGTAAGCATACCCGTAATCGTCTTTGAGCTTCATGGCGTTGTAAGCGCGGTACTCGTAGTCGGCGCTGATGATAAACCTACCGCCTACCACGCCGGCTGCCGAAGCCATCAGGCGCCAGGGCGACTGCAACTTCCATTGGAACCAGTCGTTGAGACCGTCGTTGGTCTGCGAGTCGGGCGACGAATACCCGTAGCTGTATACATCCGACTGGAAGTCATACTCCACGCCGGCCCATCCTTCCTGCGTCAGGTTATAGTAAGTGGGTGTGTGAACAGCCAGACCGAGACGCAGCTCGGGTATCGGTTTTACGATCACACCGGCCTTGAAGTTGAAGCCCGAGCCCGAGATGTGTTTCCAACTGTTGAGGGTGTATTTGCCCCATCCGTTCTCTACGCCTACCACCTGATTCATCATATTGGTTGACGGTATGCGCGCATCGGCAAAATCCTCAGTGTAGTATGCTTCGGAGGTATAGCTTATATCGGTGATTCCGAATCCGATACCCCAATACACCATATCCATGATATTGCCGCCGAAGTTTATCGAGTACTCATCCACATACCCTTTCTCGTACACATTGAACGAACCGACGCCTTTTGTCGTGCCGTCATTGTACAACCCCAGGAACGGACCGTTGTTGCCCGCCTGATTCATCAGGAAGTTGTTGTATGTGAGAATACTCATCCAGGGGGCGAATGTGTTTTGATAAGCATCTACTCCAATGAGTTCTGATGCTCCCCAACCGGATCCGCCGTAATTGTTGGTATAGTCGGCGATGAAATTTGTCAGCGATCCGTCCATTTTACCGAACGCTCCCTGATAGCAGCGGTCGAAGGTAGCAGCGCGATTATAGCTTGCACCCCACTGGAAATAAGGCATTACCTCGCTGTTGAGATTTACAGCGCCGACATATCCGAAGTTGTTGCAGTACACTTTGGTCTGCTCAAGAGAGCCCGACGAAGGTGCTCCGGGTTTCACCGACGTCGACTGCATGTCAATATCGAGCGTGGCGCCTATCTCGCTTGAGCGGTAAACGCCTATACCTGCCGGATTTTGTGTGAGTGTGGAGAGATCTCCGCCTAATGCTCCGAAAGCACCGGCCATCGACATGAAACGGGCTGTACCGCGAAGATCGCTCTGCGACAGCTGATAAGCGTCGACTGCCGACTGGGCCGAGGCTGAAGCAGCCACGGCTGCAGCAAGCGATATGGTGATGATCAAACGGTTCATAATGATGTATTGTTGTGATAATTGTTTTGCGTTGAAAGAGCCGTAGGAGAGGAGTGGTGGGATGTGTTATATGAAGATATTGGAGCAATCAACGATGCCGTCCGCCGCCACCGCCGCGAGAGCCGCCACCGTAGCTTCTCGAACCTGAGCTGCCCGAAGAGTGACGTGAGCTGCCGCTGCTGTAGCTCGAGCTGCTGCGTGTAGTGTGCGATGAGCTGCCTGACTGATATGAACGGTTGCTTCCTGATGAATTATAATTACTGTGCGACGATGATGTACCGGAGGGGCGGGAGCTACCGCTTATCCCGCTGCGGTAAGTACCGCTATTGGTGCCACGTGTGCGCCCGCTGCCGAATGATGTCGTACCCGAGCTGCCGATGCCTGACGATACGCCTCGGTTGGCACCGGGGCGATAGCCGTTGCCGAGCATGCCGCCTGAAGTGGAGCCGCGGCGAGTACCCGAGTTCATACCCTGACCGGGGCGAGGCCTCATACCTCCCACACCACCGTGTGCTCCGGGATGACGCGGGTTGTATGCACCGGGGCGCCCGCTCCATCCGGAGCCGGGAGCTGTCCAGCCCCAACCCCATCCGGGTCCCCATCCCCAGGATGGCCCCCATGAGGGTCCCCATCCCCAGGCCCAGTCGGCATACCAATAGTTGCTCCAGCCCCAAGTGGAATACCAGCGGGGAGAGTACCAGTAAGGGTCATAGAAACCCCACACGCGTGGAGTTACATCTATATTATAGATGTTCAGGTTATAGGACCCGGTAGGATAGGTGACTATTTCTGAAGAATCGGTCGAATCGATCAGGCTGTAAAGCTCGGGGTTGTCGAACTGTGCCAGACGTCGGGAATAGATAAACGGATCGGATGCCGAAAGGCTGTCGAGCGGAGTCACCGACACTACACCGTCTACAGCATATCGACGGTTGTAAGCATCGTCGCTTACCGCCAGGCCTGTACCGGAGATGGCATACATGTCGGAGCCGGGATAGTCTCCATATCCGTAATCTTCAGCCGGAGCTGCCGCGGCTTGCTTTTTCTTAAGCTCGCTTTTCTCTTTCTGGGCTTTAGAGGCATCATAATAGATGTCGTCGTCATAATACCCCTGAGCGGAAGAGGCTATAGCAGCGGAGAGAGCAATCACCGCTGTCAGTGTGGTGGTCAGTAATCTATTTATATTCATAATGCCGTAGTAAGGATGGTTTTGAAAAAACAATCTTACCGATCTATCGGTATAGGTATTACTTCTCTAAGTTTTGCAAAAATACTTATTTTTTCTGTAATACTACTGAGTTAGACTGCAAATGTTTGTTAAGGTTTAAAAGTATGTTTACAATAGAACACCCCTGCTGAGATTTTTTTCAGCAGGGGTGTATGAGCAGGTTGTGTGAGCAAATCGAGTGTGGGTTACTCAGCCTTATTGTCAGACATGCTCTTAACTCGGGTACGAGATTTTGATTTTGTCTTGCTGGCTGAGGAGCTCAGGTCTTTCTCTTCTTTGAGGTCTATCTCATTGCCGTCGGCACCTTTGATACGGTATTCGAGGTAGGCGAGCGACTGGTCGGGGAGTATTTTCCACGATCCGCCCAGCTTCATACGCCAGCGGCGGTAGGTGGATATGATGCCTCGTTTGATATACGCGTCGACGTATGGGTGGATATACATCACGAACTGCTTTTGTCCGAGTTCGCCGGTCAGATATACAAGCTTATCGTATAGTGTATCTGTAAAGAGCAGCGACGGCTGGACTTCACCCTTGCCATAGCATGACGGGCACGACTCGTGGGTCTCGATGTCGAGAGCAGGGCGCACGCGCTGCCGGGTGATCTGCATTAATCCGAACTTGCTGAGCGGCAGGATATTGTGGCGGGCTCTATCGGTCGACATGAGTTTGCGCATCTCCTCGTATAGCTGCTGGCGATGCTCGGCTTTGGCCATGTCGATGAAGTCGATTACGATTATACCGCCCATATCGCGCAGACGAAGTTGCCGGGCAATCTCTTCTGCGGCGCGCAGGTTCACCTCCAGGGCGTTGGTCTCCTGATCGGAGGCTGCTCGCGAGCGGTTGCCGGAGTTTACATCTATCACATGGAGCGCTTCGGTGCTTTCTATTATAAGATAAGCTCCTGATCTGAACGACACGGTCTTGCCGAACGATGATTTGATCTGGCGCGTGATATTATATTTGTCGAATATCGGCTCGTCGGAGGCATGGAGTTTGACGATATCCTTGCGATCCGGGGCTATGAGGTTGACATATTTCAGTATCTGCTCGTAAGCCTCGGCATCATTGACTCGTATTGCTTCAAACTCGGGGTTGAATATATCGCGAAGCACGCTTACTATACGGTTCTCCTCCTGAAATATAAGCTGCGGAGGGGTGGCCTGCTGTGCTTTGGCAAGCGTCTCTTCCCAATATCCCAGCAGCGTCTTCATTTCGTGAACCAGTTCGGCAACCTTCTTGCCTTCGGCCGAAGTGCGGATGATTACGCCGAAATTTTTGGGTTTTATCGAATCGACAAGACGGCGCAGGCGCAGCTTCTCTTCGGTGGTTTTGATCTTCTGCGATATGGAGATTTTGTCGCCGAAAGGCATAAGCACCAGATAGCGGCCTGTGAACGAGATTTCGGTCGTAAGACGCGGACCTTTCGATGATATCGGCTCTTTTACTATCTGTACCATAAGCTGCTGCCCCGGCTGAAGCACATCGGCTATAGCACCGCGCTTATCTATGTCGGGCTGCAGTTTGAGCTTGGAAATCGACTGGGGTTTCTGCCCGGGCGATTCGAGAGTCTGATTGAGATAAGAAGCGTAAGTAGAGAAACGAGACCCGAGATCCTGGTAATGCAAAAAAGCATCTTTCTCGTAACCGACGTTGACAAAAGCGGCGTTGAGTCCCGGCATCAGTTTCTTCACCTTGGCCAGATAAATGTCGCCCACGGCATAGGCTATCGAGCGCGACTCTTTCTGGAGCGACATAAGTCGTCCGTCCTCGGTGAGCGCTATCGATACCTCCTTAGGCTGGACATCGACTATAAGTTCACTTTGCATCGGTCTAATGGTTGGATCTCTTTTGGGTTGGGGTCTACAGCAAGATGTGCAAATGCAGGTTGTGATGCATAGGCGCACCTGCTGTAATAAAAAATAATGAGAAGCGAGTTGCGGGGAGTTAAATCAGAGCGGCTGATCTATATCCCGGAAATCTCGTTCTCAGTTAATATCCTGCTGTCGATATGAGCGGCAGGGGTGTGAAAGTTGTGGATGGCGACTTGAGTAGCTGTGGGTGGGAGAGGGGCAGATGGCGAGGAGGAGGCCGAGAGAAGGGCGCGAAGATACTAATCAGCGCTTACCGCGGCAAGGCTTGTTGCGATGCCGCGGTGCGCCGTTAGCGGTTTATTTCTTCTTGTGACGATTCTTGCGCAGACGTTTTTTACGTTTGTGCGTAGCCATCTTGTGGCCTTTTCTTTTCTTTCCGCTGGGCATAGTCTATTACCTTAGGTTGGTTTAACAATATATTATTTCTGCACTCGAGAGAGAGGAGAGGGTTCGGAAGAGAGAGTGGGCGATATTTAAAGCGCACTAAGCGCAATGGGGTGTGCCTTGATTATTTCACATCCTCCATGAACACTTTTGCGGGCTTGAAAGCGGGGATTTTGTGCTCGGGGATGATGATAGTGGTATTCTTGGAAATGTTGCGTGCAGTCTTCTCCGAACGGGTCTTTACGATGAAGCTGCCGAAACCGCGGAGGTAGACATTCTCGCCGTGTGCAAGAGAGTCTTTCACCACCTCCATGAACTTTTCAATGGTATCGAGCACGTTGGCTTTGTCAATGCCGGTCGACTTCGAGATCTCGTTTACGATATCAGCTTTAGTCATTTTAGTCTATGATTATAAAAATTGTTGTTAATATTGTGTTGTGCTACTCTTGTCTTGGCTTTCGTGCTGAGAACAGCGCTAAAAAGCAGTGCAAATATCGGAATTTTTTTTCATTCTGCAACTCATGCAATCGTATTTTTTCAATAAATCTCAATTTTTCACCACTTTATGGCACACTTACGTCCTGACACATCATATAAAGCAAAAGAGCTATCAGATATTTTTCAACTTTTTAAATTGGGTGTGTCAAAATCTTGCTCATGCCCGGGGGTATCTTTGCGACAGAATAGACAACAATCCTCAAATTATAAGCTATGAATCTCGGTTTTTCTATCTCGACTCACGTCATCAATACCATCAATGCCCTCCCTCAGAAAGAGCGAATTGACATCAGCGCAGCTCTAACGGCAGAATTTCTATTGGGCGAAGATCCTCGCGATCATCTCAATGCTTTCGAGAATATTCTTTATACCGTGATACGCTACTATGTGGAGCGCGACCGCACTTTAGGAGTGCAGGATCTGCGCAGCTGACTCGCACGATATATTATATACACGATATATTATATAGATGATATGCTTTCCGAAAGCGGCCACGGTGCGTGATGCATCGTGACCGCTCATATGATTGATTACCAAGAATCTTTACTATGATAAAATGTGATTACAATATCACCTTGCGGGTAGTGTTGCCCTGCTTGCGGATATAGAGGCCGGAAGTGGGATTGGCCACCTTAACGCCCTGCAGATTGTAATACTCGGCAGTAGCGTTTGATTCGGCACGCACTCCCTCGACACCTCCGGTAGAACGCTCGAATATGAATGTCACGGTCATCTCCTCGCCATTGGAGGCTTTGACATTTACATCAGCAGCCCATGTGCCGTCGTAGTTCTCGGAGTCAAGGTTGATCTCGTCGCCGGAAGCATCCCAGATGCAGGCGGCAAGGTGGAAACCGCGGTTGCCGTATGTGGCACCGGCTCCGAGAGTGTAGTTCCACGGAGTTGTGTATGTGGGCTGGCAGCCACTCGCATTGCAGAACTGGATTACAAAATCAGGAGCCGGATCCGAGGTGATCTCTTCGTTGAGCGTAATCGTCATTGTCAGATCGATAGGTGAGGATGTATTGTTGACATACTGGAAATAAGCCGGTATCTCATACTGATACCCTTCGTCGATCACCTCCAGGGAGTTAACATATACCTCCTCACCGTCGGTGAGGGCGGTGTACGGCTGTCCGAACTCATCAGTGTAGCCGAGAGAGAAAGACTGAGCGGATGCGCCAAGCGAGGCAACCATCAGCGACATAGCGAGTAAAGTTTTCTTCATATAGTAATGATTTTAATTAATATTTGCTTGCACGTGGGGACAATCTCACGAATGCACATGGCAAATATAGTGATTATTTT
>CAZPKH010000006.1:0-73811 GCA_964587165.1 uncultured Muribaculaceae bacterium | reverse complement strand
GTGTTGAAATTCAGTAGTTTGAAAAGATATTAATTCGGGGCTAGTCACCCCGACTACTCAAAGTGAGGGTCAGCGCAGGCGCCGGCTCTCATTTTTCATTTATTATAATATGGCAAGCGACAATAATTCAGGATTTTCAACGCAGCTTGTCGACTCCGCCGACAAGTCGATCGACCGGCAGCTTGTGGCCGATAATATATGCGGGAGCGGAAGCGGTTGCACCGTCTACTCCGTACGTATCGACGGGCTGCGGGTGGCTGTAAAGCGCCTTTCGGCCGAGCATCGGCTCAATGCCACCTATATAGCCGCTTACCGCAAGGAGTTTGAGATAGGCCGCCGCCTCAAGCACGATGCGCTACCCACCTATCGCGAGCTCAGAGCCGACACCGACGAGGTATACATCGTGATGGACTACGTGGACGGCACGCACCTCGACCGCTTCGTCGCCACGCCGGAAGGTGCCGCGTATTTCCGCGATGATGATAATGTGCGCCGCCTTCTCTCCGGGCTTGTCGGAGTCGTGGCCTACCTGCACCGCAGCGGCGTGGTGCACTGCGATCTGAAGCCGGCCAACATCATGCTGCGCCACAGCGACCGCGGCGTGATGCTCATAGACCTTGACAAAGCGTATTGCGACACCCTCGACCTGACACACGGAGGCACCGCCGGCATCAGCGACGCCCTCGCCCCCTGCGAAGCTCCTACCGCAGCAAAAGATATTGCCGCCATAGGCCGTATCACAGACACGATACTGAGTTGCCGCGGCAACGCCGCTCCACGCTTCCTGAGGCAGTTTCGCGCGCTTTGCGACACACCGGCCGCATCGGCCGACAAACTGCTGCGCGCACTGCAGAGGCCGACACACCGCCTCCCGGCGATAGCTCTCGCCGCAGCCGCCTTTATAGCTATTGGGGGCATAGGGAGCTACCTCTATTTTTCAACCGGCAGAAACACGACCGAGAAGCTACCGACCGCACCCATCGACACTACAGCGACCACCGCAGCGACTCCGGAAGCCACGCCTGCCAATCCGGCTGCACCCGTCGTCATCACGGCTTCGACACCGGCTGTCGAATCGGGCGCACCTCCGGCAGCTGCCGCTACGAAAACCGACGGTATCACCGACTTCGACACACGGATGAGTGTCTACCTCCGCGAGACCGAAAAAGCGACAAGAGCTCTCCGCTCCGGCAAGCTCAGCGACACCGAATTTCAGGATATGGTGACGCGCGTGAGCGATCTATTTACATCCGGCTATAATGCGATACTGGAAGAGTACCGCGCCGACCACCCCGAGGCTTCAGAGACGGAGGTCTATACAGCCATGGCCGATGCCCTGGGGAGTAGCCGCACATTCAAGGTCATGCAATCATTCAACAAAGAGTGGCTCGATACACTCAGGCTCCGACTCAAAAAAAATGAGGGTCGCTAGGGTCCCGGGAATGGATCGATTTTTGTCATTTGAGCGAAGGAGCATAGCGGGCTATGTGACTGAGCCAACGGGCAAAAAGCGGCCAAGCCCGGGAGACTTTGGGTTACTCTTTCCGGATCTCTTCTTTGGCAGGGGATTTTGAACATCACTCCTTTCTTTTGTACAACAGAAGGAATCAAAATAGGTAGCATTGTCCGTCTTTGGACGGTGTTTTTTGCCAAGCTTCATCGGTCACTTAGCTCATCTAAGCTCCCTCTTCAGCTTGCGAAAATCCCTCGCCCAAAGCCGCCCTAGCGGCCCCCATTTTTTATAAGCCGGAGCCTAACTCCAGGCTCGGACGCCATTGATCATAAGTGAGGTCAGGCCGCCGTCCTTCGCTCCGCGGTAGGCTCCGAGCGAGCAGCCTCCGCGCGTCACCTCGCCCGCTATCAGCTCCTGATTCTTGATCAGATGCGTTATGCGGAGCCGGTCGCCGGCCAGCAGCTTGCTGTTTAGCGAGTCGTCGACCACAAACTCAAAGTCGCCCATGTAGGTCATCTTGATTCTGCGCGAGGGGTGGTAGCTCAGCTGCACCTGCACTCCCGGCGTCAGCTCGGCCACATCAATACTTTCCAGAGCTGTAAACTCCGAACTGCTGCCACCCTCCCCTATCTCGGCCAGGATCTCCTCGTAGCCGTCGTACCCCAGCCATTTGGCCAGAATATCCATAGTCGAGGCGTGCGGAGTGCGCCCACGCTCGGCCGATGTGGCGCCATAGAGCCCGAACATCCGTTTGACAGTCGACTCGCTTATACCGATCTCAGCCGCCAGCGGCGCACAATCGGCCGCAAAAACACGATCCTTGCCGTACTTTGCCAGCACCTTGTCGAGAATTGATTGAGGAAGCATTCTGTTTTGACTACGATAGAGAGGTGAACGTTTACAAAAAAAGCGTGGTGCCGAACCCGCTGCTCGCTCCACGCGCTGAGGCCTTCGCATTGCCCATCTCTGTAGAGCAAGCAACGAGGCAGAGGCCCACGCGTATATGTGACACTCAGGTGGGTCGCAGCGCTCCGCAGAGCGCCGGCCGCCACCTCATAGGTGCTACACATCCATGAGCATCTACCGGTTGCTTCATCCTGACAGAGATTGTGAAATTTGCGAAGTTTCAGCGCGTCAGCATCAAGCGTCAAGTAAACGCCTTATATTAAATATGTCGGAGCCGGAACCGCCGGGCCGCAGCCGCTGCAAAGTTCCGACTCCACAAAATTAGCCATTATTTCGGAATCCTCAAACCCTACGCATCATTTGTTTGATTCGAAGTTACAAATAATTCATAGCTTCATAATTCACACAACCGTGCTTTGAGGCTGCATCTACTGCGAAATTATATCGCTGATTTGTACCGTGTTGATTTCGCGATACAACGACAGGTTGCTGCTTCGGGATTCGTATAGTTCCCCAAGCGAAACCCGTTGTTTTGTCCAGTTGGACTCACCTTGAAGGTGCTTGAGAAAATCATACGCGTCCTCTATTTCAGGGAACGTTATAGTTATACATTTGGAGCCGGGTCCGTCGTCATCGAAATCCTCAGAATATGTAATCACGATATCGCCTCTTTTAAACTCTACTTCACCGGTCTCATGATTTTCGTTTTCGGAGAATCCTTTATTCACTAGATCGGCAAAGATCCCGGACACATCTTGCATCTGCGCGTCAGTAGTTACGAAGTCTGACAAGACAAGATCCTTTGAAGCAGATTTTGTTCCGGCATTACGGTGAGCCTGTCCTATTGCCGGTGTAGTCATGCCGACCAATAAAGCCAGCATAAGCAGCAGTTTCCTATACATCATATTATATTTCTTAAGTTTGATAGCTTAAGCCGGGGGTGAAATGTCCGGCAATGACAAAGATAATCGTTATTGCTCTTTTTTCAAAATCACTGTTTCTTCGGCTGCGGCAACAGTCGCCGGCGACTCTCTCAGTATAAGGATCTCGGTCACACCGGCCAACAGACTGACAAGGCCAAGATAGATGTGAAAACCTTTGTCGCTCGTGAATTTATCGGCCGACCAGTCGAGCAACGCATCCAGCCCGCTACCCACGATATTCTGATCCTGGATCGGGAAAAGTATTGCCACAAAAAGCAGTGCCAACACCGGCGCGAGCATATAGAGCTTGTTTGCTTTCCATGTCTCCGACCACAGGCGGAAGCCCATAAAGAGAACCAAAACGGCCAGCGCGATCTTCTCTAACGCAAGCATTACCCCTACAGTGCCGATGATATTCGCTCCGCCGAACATGAAAAACGCCAGGGCATACCCAGCCACCATCCAGGTAGCTTTCATCTCTCTTGCCGCCGGAGGCAACATGCCGAAAATGATGAGCAACGCAAAAATCACGTTCTGCTTCCAAGCCGCGCCCTCAAGCAGTGCAGATCCGAAAAGTTCAATTCCCGAGATCGCGATGAGACCCATCGCAAAAAGGAAGATCGGAAAAAGATAAGATTGGTAAGATTTCATATTGATATACTTATGATTAGAATAATCCGAACCGTTTCTTCGGTGCGTAAGGCTTGGAGAGCTTCAGGAGGGTTTGATCGCCTTCAGCGACAACAAGCAGGGTGGAATAAACGCGCTGTTGAAGAGCTTTAAACGACTCTACGGCTTGCTTGCCGTAGGGCAAATCGGCCGACCGGAGTGTTACCGATAGATATTGCAGCAGCTCGAACAACTCTTTTTTATCAGTCGGGATAGTATAAGTGTCAATGCAATGGGCTATTTTCTTATCAGACTCCGGCATTTTTAAGTCAGAGGCATCAGGGATGATCGCGGCCACGGTTTTAAGAGTGCCCGCCACCAGTCCGCCGCCTACTCGCCCGACCACTTTCGTAGTTTTACCGGCCACCCAGCCACCTATAGCTCCGGTAATTCCGCCTATTTCGTCCTCAATATTATCTTGTAGATTCTCTCCGAAGTCAGCTACCGCATCGGCGATATTTGACGACGAGTTAAGCCCTTTCTTAACTTCCGAAAGAGTTTTCCCCACTATCCCCGAAGGAGAAAGTGTAGAAGTCAGCTCGTTAATTCGTCTTTCTAATTCTGTCATATCTAAAATTACGATGGTAGCACACCTATCGGATCACCAAAATTATACGCAATGATAAGATAGGATAAACCGTAAGCGACCAATCCTACGCCCCATGCCCAGCAAAGTTTCTTGCAGAACACGCTCCACTCTGAGCGAGTGTACCTGTCGCGGCCGGACACAGCCACTTTATCTGAAAGGATGTAAGCGATAATAAACGCGCCCAGACCGACAGTTATAGCGCTCCCGGCTTGCCACCCGATAAAAATGAAGGAGAGCACAGCAAGCGCCAAGATTACAATAAGGCTCAGCCAATAGACGGCTTTTGATAAGAAATTCATGATTAGATCTTTTATAACTTGACATGGAATGACTCTTACTTAAGAGTAAAACCCATTGATAATGATTGTTTAATTTATTGTATTCAGAAGTTTGTCTATCCATTTGATGACGGAGGCGCGGGCGCGGTCGTTGGAGGGTAATGTGGTGAGGAGCTGCCCCTGGTTTACGCCGTAGCTGCCGATAGGAAGCTCGCGCCACCATGTGCCGTAGCGCCGTGAGCCCTTGAACTCATTCTTGAGGCGTTGCGAAAATTCGCTGTCGTCGCCTTTGGCGGCCTGCACTACATATTTACCGTTTTTGCGGTATACGGAGATCACCACCGGCGATGCATCCGACTGCAGCGAGAAGGCATCGTCGGCCGGCATGTAGCGCCACCCTTGCTTCTGCAGGGAGTCGAGTTTTTCTTGCCAACCTGTCACGGCGACACCTCGCGACGCTGCTTCTTTATCCTCTTTCTCATCACTGGCCGCGTCGCTCAGTTTCTCCTCTTCGCTTGTCTCGTCGAGGGCACCGTTGATTGCTACAACAAACTCTTTGAGACTGTTTGCGCTCACCGATGTGTCGCCGTAGAGCTCTCTGGCAAAAATGCACGCTATGGCGTTGAGCGATTCTACCAAAGCTGCTACTTCTTCATTGGCATCCTTGCCGCCGGTTTCCTTTATCAGCCTTATGATATGGTCGTCGAGAGCGTCGATCACATCGGCTCCGGAGTGCATCCTGATGGCCATCGAGTGAAATATCACCTCTTTTTTGGTTCGGGCGTTAGGCTCGGTGACATACCGGCGCAGGGCGTCGAGGAAGCGGTTGTAGGTAGCAAGTTTCTCCTTGAATATCTCTGCCTGCTCTTTCTGGCGGCGCTCAGCGCGGCTTTGCCCTTTGAGAAGCACACCGGTGATGATAGCGGTGATGATCACTCCGATAAGGGCAGCAAAGGTCTGAAATGGCAGGTCGGTGGTCGAAAAGAGCCGCAGAACGACGGCTACGGCACATGCCACCAAAGTCAAGGCAATAGACACAACATATACCGTCCATCCGGCATATCGGTCGCTGCGGGCATTGAGTAAGCGGTTCATCAGAAATATCGGGCCTCAAGGTTTTCCTCCCGGGCAAAAACTGGGTATATAAAACAACGAAAGCGTGAAAACCGTACTGTCTGTCGGATTCACGCCTCTGAGGCCATCGATTCACTCACTTATCCGTAGGGAGGCAAATAGCAGAGGCTCACGCAATAGGCTATGTGTGTGGTCAGTATGCCACGCGCCGGCACCGGCACTCCGCAGAGCGCCGCCTGCCTCCTCGCGGGTGCTGCATAGCGGTGAGCATCTACCGGTTGCTTCATCCTGACAGAGATTGTGAAAGTTGCGAAGTTTCAGTGCGTCAGAATCAAACGTCGAGTAAACGCTTTCTATATATAGTTGCCGGAGCCGTCTTAGCGTATCCGCGGTGAAGCTCCGACTCCACAAAAATAGTCATTATTTATGACTTTCAAAAACTTTTTGGTAATGGGTCGGGACACTTCACCGCGGTTAGGGCAGCTCCGTGAGCCTCTGCTGCAACAAATATCGGCATTTCCGATGAATCACGGCTCGGTCATTTTGGTCACTTTAGAGCAGCAGGCTTATCGGCTTTTCCCTCCGGGGCTTTTGTTGCCGCAGGCACTTTATCGGCCTCAGCGGCTTTCGGTTCGCTTGGCTTGGAGCTCTCCCCGGCGGCTAAAAGTAATCTTATGTTCATATTCGGGAGTTTTGATTGCTCCCAAATATACGTAAGCACCGGGGAGCAAGCTTTGATAAGCTCGCTCCCCGGACGTTAGAGCCTGATTATTTATTAACGAGCATTCCCGAGGCAACGGCTTGTGCTGCCTGATCGCCCTTGGTGGCGCGGATTATCTCGATGGCAAACGGCAATGTAGTGCCGGGGCCCTCGGAGGTGATCAGACCGGGCTCGACCACAACTGTCTGCTCCACATACTCGCCGCCGTTTGAATTGATGGCGTCGCCCAGACCGGGATAGCATGTGGCTTTCTTATCCTTCAGCACTCCGAGCGGTGCAATCACTACAGCCGGGCCTGCGCAAATCGAAGCGATACGGCCTCCGCGCTTGTAGTGGGCCAGAATCTTCTCATTGGCTGCAGGAGATGCGGCAAGATTTTGTGCGCCGGGATCGCCGCCCGGCACTATCAGCCAGTCGGCATCGTCGGTATTGACGTCGGAGATCAGTGTATCGGCCACCAGAGTCTGGCCGGTAGCACCTTTCACTAAAATGTTATCTGACACTGCTACTGTCACGACCGGGATCTCCGCACGGCGCAGAGCATCGACCGTTGCGACAGCTTCCACTTCCTCGACACCCGGTGCCAGGAAGATATACGATTTCTGAGCATTCATAGTCATTGTTCCTATTGTTAGTGTAAGTGCTGCGAGAGCACCTTTTATTATTGATTATTTCATATTCTTATCTATTTTATTCAATCGACCACGTTGACAGGTGTTCCTTCGAGATAGTTTGCCACATTGGCCACAGCAATCTCCATAAGGCGGTGCCGCGACTCGTAGGTGGCCCACCCCAGGTGAGGCGTGGTGTAGCAGTTGCGGGCGTAGAGCAGCGGATTGTCGAGTGTGGGCGGCTCGCAAGCAAGCACATCGAGACCGGCCCCGCGCAGATGTCCCGAATTAAGAGCCTGCGCTAAGGCGGGCTCGTCGACGAGCTGACCGCGCGCTGTATTGATCAGAATAGCCGTCGGCTTCATCTTGGCCAGAGTGGAGGCGTTGATGAGCCGCTCTGTCGAGGGGGTGAGCGGACAGTGCAGCGACACGACATCGCTCTCGCTCAGGAGTTGGTCGAGGTCAGCAGCCTTTTCTACTCCGGCGGGGAGTTCGGCAGGCGCCTTCGAGGTGAAGGCGAGCACGCGCATACCGAATGCCGACGCTATCTGAGCTACGCGGCTTCCGATATGACCGAACCCGACGATACCCATCACCTTGCCGGCAAGCTCGATGAGCGGTGCATCCCAGTAGCAGAAATCGGAGTTGCGGCACCAGCGGCCGGCACGGTTTGCAGCGGTGTGCTGCTCCACGCTGTTGGTCACGGCAAGCAGAAGTGCAAACACCATCTGCGCCACAGAGTCGGTGCTGTAGGAGGGTATGTTGGTCACAACGACACCGCGGCGACGGGCCGCTTCGATGTCGACAATATTATATCCCGTGGCGAGCACGCCTATATACTTCAGATCGGGAAGGCTCTCGATGGTATGCGCGTCGAGCGGGGTCTTGTTGGTCAGCAGAATCTGTGCGCCGGCCGAGCGTGCGATCACTTCATCGGGGTCGGTGCGGTCGTACACCGTCAGATCGCCGAGCTGCCGGAGTCCGTCCCACGACAGATCGCCGGGGTTCATGCTGTAACCATCTAATACTATAATCTTCATTACTGTAGCCGGGGGTCTTTATTGACTCCCCATATATTAGAACGTGCGGCGGCCGCTAATGTTCAGGCTGCGCGCCGCAGTGTGCCAATCCGCAACTTTTTTGTACCTTTGCATCCAACTTTTACTGAAACAGCCTCATGAACCATAATACACATACCCGTCAGGATAAGCTCGAAGCACTCGGCCGAGTGATCGACACGCTCGATATACTCCGCGTAAAATGCCCTTGGGATGCCAAGCAGACCAACCAATCGCTGCGCCCCAACACTATCGAGGAGACTTTCGAGCTCGCACAGGCTCTGCTCGACGATGACGACGACAATATCCGCAAGGAGCTCGGCGACGTGCTGCTGCATATCCTCTTCTACTCCAAGATCGGCGAGGAGCGGGGCACTTTCGACATAGCCGAGGTGGCCGACGCCCTGAATCAGAAGCTGATATTCCGTCACCCGCACGTATTCGGCGAGACTAAGGTCGACGACGCGCACCAGGTGGAGCAGAACTGGGAGCAGATCAAGCTGAAGGAGAAAGGCGGCAACAAGACTGTGCTCGCCGGCGTGCCGTCAGCGCTCCCCGCCATGATAAAGGCCGACCGCATACAGGAGAAAGCTGCCAACGTAGGGTTCGACTGGGACAACCGCGAGCAGGTGTGGGACAAGGTGCGCGAGGAGATCGCTGAATTTCAGGCCGAAGCCGCCACCGGCGAAGCCGACCGCATGGAGGCCGAGATGGGCGATGTGCTCTTCAGCATAATCAACGCGGCGCGCCTCTACGGTATCAACCCGGAGAACGCCCTCGAACGCACAAACCGTAAGTTCATAGCCCGCTTCAACTATCTCGAAGCCGAAGCCGCACGCCGCGGCCTGAAGCTCAAGGAGATGACCCTGCAGCAGATGGACGAGATATGGGAGGAGGCCAAACGCGCCCTCAGCACTGACTGACACCGATATAACATATATATATGAGGGTTTGCATAACGGAGAAACCGTCGGTGGCTAAAGATATAGCCGCAGTGCTCGGTGCCACCACCAAGCGCGACGGATACTACGAGGGGGCAGGCGACTGGCGCGTCACCTGGACCTTCGGGCATCTATGCACCCTCAAGGAGCCCGCCGACTACACTCCGCTATGGAAGAGGTGGAGCCTGGGAGCGCTGCCGATGATACCGCCGAAATTCGGCATCAAGCTGATCGACGACGAAGGTATACGCCATCAGTTTGAAGTGATACGCTCGCTCATAAGTCAGGCCGACGAGGTGGTGAACTGCGGCGATGCCGGTATGGAGGGCGAACTGATACAGCGGTGGGTGATGCAGCTTGCCGACACCCGCTGCCCCGTGCGCAGGCTCTGGATCTCATCGCTCACCGACGAAGCTATACGCCAGGGATTCCGCGACCTGCGCCCGGCGGCCGACTACGACAACCTATACTACGCCGGACTGTCGCGTTCGGCAGGCGACTGGCTGCTGGGCATGAACGCCACGCGGCTCTACTCGCTCAAATACGGCTCGGGCTACGGCTCGGGAGTGCTCTCAATAGGGCGTGTGCAGACCCCTACCCTCGCCCTGATCGTGCAGCGGCATCACGAGATAGCCAATTTCCGTCCGCGCGACTACTGGGAGCTTAAGACGGTGTACCGCGGAGTCACGTTTGCTGCCACTTCAGGCAAATTCGACACCGAGGCCGAGGCGCAGCGTGTCGTTGAGTCGATAGCTGCGGTGCCGTACACGGTCGACGATGTGCAGCAGAAACGCGGACGCGAAACCCCCGAGCGGCTTTTCGACCTGACCTCGCTGCAGGTGGAGTGCAACCGCCGCTGGGGGTGGACTGCCGACGAAACCCTCTCGCTGATACAGAGCCTCTACGAGAAGAAGCTCACCACCTATCCACGTGTCGACACCACATGCCTGCCCGACGACGTGTACCCCAAAGTGCCCGACATACTGCGCCGCATGACCCCGTACGCGCCGATCACCGCGCCACTGCTCGCTCCGGGGTATAAGATACCGAAATCGAAAAAGGTGTTTGACAACGCCAAGGTGACCGACCACCACGCCATCATCCCCACAGGCGAATCGCCCGCGGCAGCCGTCGGGCGCGAGCGGCAGATGTACCACCTTATAGCGCGGCGGTTTATCGCGGCGTTCTACCCCGACTGCGTTTTCAATACCACAACAGTGCTGGGTCACGCCGCCGATGTAAGGTTCAAAGCCACCGGCAAGGTGATCATTTCGCCCGGCTGGCGTGAGATATACCTCAACGACAAGCCCGAAGCCGCCGAGCAGGAGCATACCGAGCAGAAAGAGGCCGAAGCGATACTGCCGGATTTCACCCCCGGCGAGTCAGGCCCTCACGAGCCGGCGCTCGTCAAAAAGACAACCTCGCCGCCCAAATATTACACCGAGGGAACCTTGCTGCGCGCCATGGAGACAGCCGGCAAGACCGTGGACGACGAAGAGCTGCGCGATGCCCTCAAAGAGAACGGTATAGGCCGCCCATCCACACGCGCTAACATCATCGAAACACTCTTCAAGCGACGCTACATATACCGCGAGCGCAAGAACATAATGGCCTCGCAGGCAGGTATCGACCTGATAGGGTTGATACACGAGGAGCTCATCAAGAGCGCCAAGCTCACCGGAATATGGGAGAACAAGCTGCGGCAGATAGAGCGCGGCGAGTACCCCCCGGAAGCATTCATGGACGAACTGAAGGAGATGGTGAGCCGGCTGGTGATCGACGTACTCTCCGACAACTCCTCACGGCGCATAGTGTCGGCCGCTCCCGACACTCCCGATGCACACGCCGGCAAAGAGAAATCAACGACCAAACCTAAAGCCAAGCGAGCCGCGCCGATACGCAAATTCGAGCAGGTGCGTTGCCCCGCCTGCGGCATGGGGCACATACTGAAAGGGCGCTCAGCCTTCGGGTGCTCGCGCTACGCCGAGGGGTGTAGCTTCCGCGTGCCGTTCTCCGACGCCACCCCCGAGAGCATCACACCCTCGGCTCTCAACCGCAAGATCAACAAATCGCGCTGAGGGCAGATAAGAGCGCCGCAAAAAAAATTTTGAGAGCTTGAAAATTTTACATAATTTTGTGTATCAATTTTCATACACAATCGTTCTACCACACAATCAGCAATGAAGAATGTCCTTATCATTGGTGCTACCGGCCAGATCGGCTCGGAGCTTACCATGAAAATACGTCAGCACTGCCCCGGAGGCAATGTCGTGGCAGGTTTTATCCGCGGCGCAGAGCCTAAAGGAGAGCTGCTCGAAAGCGGCCCCTCCGAGGAAGTCGACATCACCAACCCCCAGCAGATAGCCGACGCCGTTAAGAAATACGACGTTGATACGATCTACAATCTTGCCGCCCTGCTCAGCGCCGTTGCCGAGGCCAAGCCTCAGCTGGCCTGGAAGATAGGCGTAGGCGGATTATATAACACTCTCGAAGTGGCCCGTGAGTGCGGTTGCGCTGTCTTCACGCCGAGCTCTATCGGCTCGTTCGGCCCCACAACCCCCCACGACAAAACTCCGCAGGACACCGTGCAGCGCCCCGAAACTATCTACGGCGTGACAAAAGTGACCGGCGAGCTGCTCAGCGACTACTATGCACGCCGTTTCGGTGTCGACACACGCTCGGTGCGATTCCCCGGCCTCATATCCTACACCACCCCTCCCGGCGGCGGCACGACCGACTATGCAGTCGACATATACTACTCGGCTGTGCGCGGCGAGACATTCCACTGCCCCCTGCGCCCCGGCACATTCATGGATATGATGTATATGCCTGACGCCCTGCGTGCTTGCATCGAGATCATGGAAGCCGACCCCACACGACTGGTGCACCGCAACTCGTTCAACCTCGCCTCGATGAGCTTCGATCCCGAGATAATCTACAACAAGATACGCGAGTATGTGCCCGACTTCAAGATGGACTATCAGCTCGACGAGCTGCGTCAGGGCATAGCCGACTCGTGGCCTAACTCGCTCGACGACTCCTGCGCCCGCAACGAGTGGGACTGGATGCCCGACTACGACCTCGACGCCATGACCGTCGACATGCTCAAAAACCTCCGCGTGAAGCTCGGAGTCGGCGAAGCTGTCGAGATGGCATAATCGATCATACCGTTACCACACACCCCAAAAGTCAATCGCATGACTTTTGGGGTGCTGTTGTTTTCGGGATAGTGTAAAAAAAATGCTATTGTGCTAAAGGCGAAGTGTGAGTTGCGGCGTAGTCCGCGTCGAAGATTGTATTGAGGAGATGTGCGAGGCGCAGGCCGGCGCGGAGAAGCTGTGTCTCGGCCACCGGGGTCCAGTATGCCACATAATTATACGATATATCCGTGCCGGAAGGTGTGGCCTCGTACACTCGCTCGGCGATATGCCATGTCTCCTCTCCCCACTCGTCGAGAGTGCCGGCGACGATTGCCGCAGTGTCGACACCGGCTACATCGCGGTCTATCTGGTCGGCCCACTCGGTATAGCTCCATTTATGGCCCGTCTCCACAATATTGCTATCCCACACAGAGTGCAGATTTGTGTCGCGCTTGAAGAACTTCACCTTCACACGGTTGCCGCCCAGATCGTCGAGGCGACCCATATGTAGCGGCTGATGCATGTCGCCCATCAGATGCACGATGATCTTCATGGCAAGCGCCGACTCCTCGGGGGTGGCACTGCCGGAAGAGAGCAGTGCCGACTGCCCGGTGAGAGCCGTGATGACATCGCCGGAAGGATTGGGCGCGCTCTTATAATAATCGCCCGAGCCGTCGACATTGCGGTAGTGCCATGTCTTGGTATAGTCGTAAGGGTAATTGTGGCTGGCGTTGTCCATCCAGTTTGCCCAATACACCATCGACCGCCCCTGAAGTATCGAGTCGACAGCCTGTGCAGTGGCATCCGTGAGATGCCTTTCGGCGATAGCAGCCGTGACGTCGTGCCCCTTCTGGCTCCATGCCGAAGCATTGACGGCCACCAATGCCGCTGCTGCGGCTCCTAAAAGATAGCGCTTCATATCGTCAGGCTGAATAAAACTCGCGGAAAGCCCGGATAGTGAATGCGTGGTCGGCCGTAGCCATGGTCTCGCGCACAGAGTGCATAGCCCAGATGCCGACACCCATATCGACACCGCGCAGGTCGATCTGCGAGGTGAGGATATTGCCGAGAGTCGACCCGCCGCCCACATCGCTGTGATTCACAAAATACTGCACCGGCACATCCGCACGGCGGCACAGTTCGGCAAACACTGCAGCCGAGTCGGCATCGGTCATATACTTGCAGCGGGCGTTTATCTTGATCACCGGGCCCCGACCCGGTATGGGGTGGTTTGTCGGGTCGTATTTCGATGGATAGTTGGGATGGAAAGCGTGAGCATTGTCGGCCGACACCATAAACGATCGGCTCACCCCGCGCAGATAATCCTCCTCCGTGCCCCCTAAGCAACCCGCCACGCGGCGCAGCAGATGCATCAGCACAGGCGATGCGGCGCCCTGCTTCGTGCCTGAGCCGGTCTCCTCGTTGTCGAATATCGCGGCTACGCGGGTCATGCCGCGCGGATCGGGCTTTTCGACGCTTTCGATCAGAGCTGTCAGGCCGGCGTGCACCATGCCGAGATCGTCGAGACGCCCCGAAGTGAAGAACTCGCCGGAAGCACCGAGCGTACAGGCCGGGGTAGTGTCGTAGAGCGAAAGGTCGACATCAATTATCTCTTCGGGAGCCACTCCTATCTCTGCTGCCACGAGGTTGAGCAGGAAATTCTTATGATTTGCCTGCTCGTCGAGCAATGCGACGACGGGTATCATGTCGGCCTGCGGCGAGATGGGGTTACCGTCGTTCACCGCGCGGTTGAAGTGTATTGCCAGGTGCGGTATAGTGAGCAGCGGACGGTCGAAGCGCACGAGCAGAGTCTTCGGATTGAGCGGGTCGTCGGTGCGCACCATCACACGCCCGGCTATAGAGAGCGGACGGTCGAACCATGTGTACAGTATCGGGCCACCGTACACCTCCACATTCAAACGTAGCACCCCTCCCTCGGAGCGCATCTCGGCTTTCGGCTTTATGCGGAAGCATGGAGAATCGCTGTGGGCGGCTATGATCTTGAAACCGGCAGCCGGATCGGTGCCCACCTCAAAGGCGAAAACTGCCGACGAGTTTTTGACGATATAGCGGCGGTCGCCCGGTTGAAGCTGCCAACTGTCGGCGGGGTCGAGCCGTGAGAAGCCGGCTTTTTCGAGACGCCGGATAGCCGACTGAGCGGCAAAAAAGTTGACAGGCGAACTGTCAAGGTACTCTTTCAGATCCTTTATATAATCCATATTTCAAATGACCGTTAGTTTACAAGAAGTTTAGGTAGCCGGCCCGGTAACTTCGATATGCCGAAGCATATCAGATAGCATACCGGATATATCAGAAACGTAAGCTCAAACTCGGTGATCGCCACTCCGTTGCGCCAGAACAGCTCGCGCAACATTCGGCCCGCGAGCATATGCATACAGTAAATCCCGAGGGTATAATTGGTAATATTCCTGACTATCTTCAGCGCCGAGGGCGATTTGATCAGCCGACCGATGCCGACAAACAGCAGAATCAATCCGCAGCTACCGATCCACAGCGGCACTCCCACATATACTATTCCGTGGCGGTCAGGCACGTACGGAGCTGCAAAACAGTACATGCATATCAGCACGGCGGCCACGGCAACGACTGTCAGCAAAGGTATGCGTTTTATCTTGTCGAATACCCGATAGCGGCTGAACAGTATTCCGAACAAAGCATACGGCAACATCAGAACGCACCTCAGCAACAGCACTTTGAATCCCCAGCTGTCGGAGGTAGCCTTTACATACACCAGTAGAGCATCATTATATTGAGCGACAACCGAGGCTGCAAGCAGAACCCAAAACAGAGCCAAGCGTATCTTGGCCGGGAGCAGGGATAATGCGTAAAGGAAAAGGGTGAGTATCAGCAGAACATTCATAAACCACATCGGGCCGTTTATTCTACCGATCGAGCCTGTCAGAATCTGACCTGTAAGGTCGAGATATGTCAACCCCGGGAATATTGTGTTTTTGAGCACCGCAAAGCACACCAGAGCCCATACCACGATCGGCACACAGATACGCTCAAGACGGCTGCGAAGCCAGCGAGGGTCGGACTGCATCAGCTTACCTCCGCCAAAATAGAACGTCAGTATCATGAATACCGGCACTGCAAGCTCTCTGAACAGCGCAAAAATATACTCCCATGCCACAGTGTCGGGATTATATTTACCAAAATGGCATGCTATCACAAGCCAGCAAGCCACAGCGCGGAGCAGACCGATACCGGGATTATAAGAGTTTGTCACCATCGGTTAAGTGAAGGGATCACTTGGATGTCATGATTTGGAGGACGGTGGCGTCGGTCTCGTTCATAGAGTCGCGGCCTAATGAGGAAAGGTTGGCTATGGTGCGGTCGACATCGTCGTCGACTATACCTTCGACCGCCGACACACAGTGCCCCTCCATGGCTATCATGGCCGAGATAACAGCTGTCGAAGCGCCGCTGGCCACCTTCAGGGCACACCCGGGCTTAGCGCCGTCGCACACCATGCCGGAGAGATTGCCTACCATATTCTTCACGGTAGCGCACACCTTGTCGTAGTCGCCCCCCATAAGATAGCAGATGCCGCAGCTCGAGCCGGTGGCGGCCACGACACATCCGCAAAGAGCCGACAGGCGCCCGAGGCTCTGCTTGATGTATATCACCGTAAGGTTGCTGAGAGTGAGGGCGCGTACGGTCTGCTCCTCGTTGGCAAAAGTCTCCTCGGCATATATCACTACCGGGAGAGTGGCCGAAATGCCCTGATTGCCTGAGCCGGAGTTTGACATCACGGGGATAGCCGCGCCGGCCATGCGTGCATCGCAGGCTGCCGATGTGTAGGAGAGTATGCGCGAGAATATGCTGTCGCCCATCACGGCGCGCTGCCGCTCCGAGTGCAATGTACGCCCCACAGAGTGCCCGTAGCGGCCGGTGAACGATTGCTCGGCAGCGGCTTTGTTCATGCGGCGTGTCTCGAGGATGAAGCGGAGTTCGTCGAGAGGTGTTGTCATCGCAAACTCCCACACCGTCGCCATGGTAAGCTTAGGCTCGCCTGCGGTGCATGAACTCCCTGCCGAGGCTGCTTCGCCTCGATTGTCGAGTATCACACCTTCGGGCGACTCAATATATACAAATGTAGTATGTCCGCCGGATATTACGGCGCGGGCGCGCCGACCGTCGGCGGCTTCGACAGTGATGTCGATATACAGTTTTTCAGCCGTCGTGGTGTCGAGCGATATATCGATAGCGCCATTTTCAGTAAGCGGCGTGGCTCGCTCTACAGCGTCGGGAGTGACGTCGCGGAGCACCTCCAGCCCGTAAGCCGAGCGCCCGACAGTAGCACCGAGGGCTATGGCAATCGGAAGCCCGATACGCCCTGTGCCGGGGATACCTACACCCATTGCATTCTTTATGATGTTGGCACTGAGCGAGGCTGATATTTTTGCGGGGGGAGCGCCGAGAGCCTCTTTGGCACGTGCGGTAGCGAGAGCCACGGCTATAGGTTCGGTGCACCCGATGGCCGGCACCACTTCGCGATGTATCAGTGAGATGATTGACTGGCGTAGATTCTCAGGCAGCATGACAGCTGTGATATAATATTATAAGTAGTTGTATTCAGAGGTTATTTCTTATGCCGGGCATACGCGGCCGCAAGCCGTGTGTGATAGCCGCGGGCGGCATAGCTCGGGCCGTTGTACCCTTTGGCAAAGGCAGCCCAGTTTTTCGCTTTGAGATACTTCAGCAGCCCGGAGCTCTCGATGAAGCTCGCAAACATGTCGAGCTGATCGCGCTCGGAGCGCGACATGCGTGTCACAAAGTCGTTGATATCCTTGGCGCCGCACTTGCGCCAGTTGAAGCCTCCGATCTGAAACATCCCCCAGAATGTCCCTTCGATGGCCGTCGTATTGTCGATAGTGCGTGCTGCATTGAGGCGGGCGTGCTGCGCGGCCTGCTGCGACCCGTATTTTCGGGTGTTGGGGCGAGAGAACACCACGGCGTGGCTCTGGCTGTACTTGCCCAGGGGTATACCTTTCTTGGAAGCGAACCGGCGGAACATCGTCAGATCGAAATTGATAAGCGGCTTGCCCGGCTCACTGAACCCTTCGTGAGCCTTTCCGGCTTCGATGTCGACGATAGCCTTTATCGATGCTACCTCGACGCCGAGACGCTGCGCCACCTCCTGATAATCTTTTTCGGTGAGACGGTGTATTACATTGGGGTCGAGTTCGGGCTCTTTATGTACCTCCTTGTGTGTTTCGACGGCCGGGGGTGTGTCGGCAGTGGCCGCCGAACCTTTTGCAGCAGCGGGTTGAGCCGCGTTGCCGCATGAGTTCACAGCCATAAGCGCCGGCAGAAGCAGTAAGGCCTTCTTCTTCACGGGAGGTATAGGTATAGAGAGTAAAACAGCGCAGGCGACAGGTCGTCTACGCGACCCGTCACCTGTGCTTACGGAGTTATTTCTTTGTTTCTGCGACTTTTTCGATCACTCGTTTGAGCTGCTGATAGAAGCGGTTGACAGCCGGGATGTGCATACGCTCCGACGGCGAGTGCACGTCGCGCAGTGTGGGGCCGAACGACACCATGTCGAGATGCGGGTATTTCTCAAGGAACAGACCGCACTCCAGACCGGCATGGATAGCCTTGATAGCGGGCTTGATGCCGAAGAGCTCCTCGTAGGCATCGGATGCCATGTGCATGATGGGCGAGTTCATGTTCGGTTTCCATCCGGGGTACCCTTCGCCGTGCTCTACCTTTGCTCCGGCAAGTGTGAAGACTGCCTCTACCTGGTAGGCGATGTCCCACTTGCGTGAGTCGACCGACGAACGCTGGCTTGTGACTACGAGGATACCGTTGTCGGGCTGCATCTTGACAGAAGCGAGGTTGGTCGATGTTTCAACCAGACCTTCGAGCTCGCGGCTCATCGACACGACACCGTGAGGCGCGCAGTAGAGGGCGCGTATCAGGTTGAGCGAAGTTTTTTGGTCGATGGTATATTCGGGGGTATCGACGCTTTCGAGGGTGATCTTCAGAGTCGGCTCAAGGTCGGCATACTCTTCGGCTACGGTTGCGGCAAACTCGTTGAGAGCCACACGGATCTCCTCTTTCTTGGAGGTGTGGACACCGAATACTGCGTGAGCTGCGCGCGGAATGGCGTTGCGCAGATTGCCACCGTCGATCTCGGCCACCGACAGCTCGTGCTTGAGCGAAAGGTCGAAGAGGAAGCGAGCCAGACACTTGTTGGCATTGAGGCGACCCAGATGGATGTCGCCGCCGGAGTGGCCGCCCTGAGCGCCGCTGATGTCCATGCGGAAATAGAGGAAATCCTTAGGAGCGACGGAGCGGTTGTATGTGAACAGAGCTGTGGTGTCGACACCGCCTGCGCAACCGACGAAGAGCTCGGCGTCGTCCTCGGAGTCGAGGTTGATCAATATATCGCCTGAGATCATATCTTTGCCCAGGCCGAAGGCTCCGGTCATGCCTGTCTCCTCGTCCATGGTGAATAGAGCTTCGATCGGGCCGTGCTTGAGAGTCTTGTCGGTGAGTATAGCCAGCGAGGCAGCCACGCCAATACCGTTGTCGGCACCGAGAGTGGTGCCTTCGGTGCGCACCCATTCGCCGTCGACTACGGCGGGTATGGGCTGATTCTCAAAGTCGAACCCTTTGATATTCGACTCGCACACCATATCCATATGGCCCTGCAGGATCACTGTGGGGGCGTTTTCACAGCCGGGGGTAGCGGGCACGGAGAGCACAACGTTGCCCACCTCGTCGGTTTTCGAAGCGATACCATGCTCTGCGGCGAAGTCGAGCAGATATTTGCGTATTTTCTCCTCCTTCTTCGAGGGGCGGGGAATCTTGGTGATTGCGTCGAAAATCTCGAACACTGCCTTAGGCTGAAGATCTTTAATTTCCATCGTAAAAATATTAGGTTGTGAAATAAGGTATATCTCTATTAATAAGCGATTTATGATTTTGCAACACCGTATCCGGCATCAAAATCGGGCGCTTACGGCACGACAAGTTACAAAATTATTTTGATATATACCGCAAAATTTTGTGTTATTTAGTATATTTGCACCGTAAAAACGCATTTTGGATGAATATCATCTCTATAGTCGTAGTCACCATTTGCCTGCTGCTGATTGCGGTAGCGGCAATGTGTGTCAAGGTGATATTCGTAAAAGGCGGGCGCTTCCCGTCGGGGCATGCACACGACATACCCGAGCTGCGCCGCCGGGGCGTAGGATGCGCTTCCGGCACTCACCGTCCCGACTCTAAACATGAAAATTTGAATACACATAAACGATAATGAAAAAATCACTCTCATCGATCGGCCGCTTCGCTTTTGCCGCTCTCGCCGCTCTTGCCGTCACAGCTGCTTCGTGCTCTTCGGACAATTCGACCGAGGCCAAGGCCGACACCTCAAATGCCGCTGCAAAAGAGGACACCAAGACTCCGTTAATCAACATCCGCTATATCGACGGCGACTCCGTAAGCGCCAACTACAACCTCGCTAAAGACTTTCAGGAGCAGTCGCTCCGCACCCTCTCGCGCATGCAGCAGGTCGAGCAGTCGAAGACCAACGAGATCCAGAATTTCGGAAAGCAGATCGAGCAGAAAATGCGCAACAACGGCTACCTCACCGAGGAAAGCTACAACGCCGACATGCTCAAGCTCAACAAAATGCAGCAGGATGCAGCCACACAGCTGAGCAACATGCAGCGCAACGCCGAGCAGGAGCTCGCGCAGCAGCAGTCGGAGCTCAACGACTCTATCGAGGCTTTCATCAAGGAGTACAACGCCAAGAAAGGGTATGACGCGATACTCTTCAAAGGCGCAGGCGTATACTTCAACCCGGCTCTCGACATCACCGACGAGGTGATCGAAGGCCTCAATGCCCGCTACAACAAGGTAGCTCCCGAGAAGTAAGAGCCAGTCGACCATTTTAGCACACACAGCCCCGCCGTGCCGTCAAGCACCAGCGCGGGGCTGCGTTTTTATCTTAGAGCGTGTTTCACAAGAAAAACGCTCTTAGATTAGTTCGCCATTAGCTATTATTTTTGTATTTTTGCAGCAAAGGAGTAAAAATATGAACCCGCTGTTTTCAATTATCACCGTGACACGCAATGCAGCCGACACTATCGGACGCACTTTGCAGAGCGTGGCCGAGCAGTCGTTTGAGCTATACGAGCTGGTGGTGCAGGACGGTGCCTCAACCGACGGCACCCTCGCCATGGTCGAGGCCGCCCGCCGCGCGGGGGTGAGAAATATCAGCGTAGTGAGCGAACCCGACGGCGGTATATACGACGGCATGAACCGCGCCATGGAGCGCGCCAAAGGCGACTATCTGATATTCCTCAACGCCGGCGACTCGCTCCACTCGCCCGACACTCTCGAGCTGCTTGCTCAGGCTGTGTTCGACAACGACTACCCCGGCATAGCCTACGGACGCACCGATATAGTCGACATCGACGGCCGGCGCCTCGGGCCGCGGCATCTTGAGCCGCCGGAGCAGCTCACCGTCCGATCGTTCAGCGCCGGTATGCTCGTATGCCATCAGGCTATGGTTGTGCTGGCCAAGATCGCCCCACGCTACGACCTGAGCTACCGATTCTCCGCCGACTACGACTGGGCTATACGTGCCATCGAAAACTCCCGCCGCAATCTTTTCATCGACCGGGTGATAGTTGACTATCTCAACGAAGGCACCACCACGCGCAACCACCGTGCATCGCTGATGGAGCGCTACCGCATAATGTGCCGCTACTACGGCACGATCCCTACCCTGGCGCGCCACGTCGGGTTTGCCCTCCGTGCGCTCCGGCGCAAATTCAAGCCCGTCCCGTAATAACACGATATGCAGACATCCTATTATATAATTGAGAGCGGCGTCCCTGCCGGACCTTTTACCGCCTCCGAGCTGCAGCTCCGGGGCATAGCTACCGACACGCCCGTGTGGATCGACGAGCGCTCCGAATGGATCGAAGCCGGACGTGTCGACGAGCTGCAGCGCATATTCATTACTCCTGCTGTAGAGTCTGAAGCTGAAGCTGAAGCCGAAGCCGAGTCACCACACCCGGCCGAGCCTGCGGCACAATATGCTCCTACCCCACCCCCGCCCGTGCCGGCCACTGAAGGGAAAGCCCCCACTCCACACTCACGCTTTGCCATTGCCGTCTCGGCCATTTTAGCCACCATACTTATTGCCACGGCGATACGCATAGCCGGCACTGCCGTGCTCTCCGCCATGCTCTGATCGCCAAGCCGCTCTCCGCTACCCGATATGTATATTGTAAACACAACATTCGTAATGACCGACGCCGACTCTGCGGCCTTCACCGAAGCTGTCGGCCGAATTATCCCCGAGCTCGAAGCTGCCGGGGGAATCAGCCCCACACTGTCTCGCGTGCTTGTCGAAACCGAGCCGGGCCAGCGGTCGTACGCATTGCAGATACGCACTCCTCGCCTCGACAGCAAAGCCGTCGAAGCTCTCACCGGATTTGCCTCGCGCATAAGCGCCGAAGGCCGAATAGTACATTTCACTACACCGATGCACATACTCATCCCCGAAGATGACTGATACTCCTGACGGCATAACCCCCGCACCGCATCTGCGGGAGTGGGAACGCATAATAATAGGCATCGACCCCGGCACAAATGTGATGGGGTACGGCGTGCTCGGCATACTCCGCGGGAAGCCTCACACGGTGGCCTTAGGGGTGATCAGGCTCAACAAGTTAGAGAGCCACTACCTGCGCCTGAACCGTATATTCGAGCGCGTAAGCGGCCTTGTTGCGCAATATCTCCCCGACGAGATGGCTATCGAGGCCCCATTCTTCGGCAAGAACGTGCAGTCGATGCTCAAGTTAGGGCGAGCTCAAGGTGTTGCCATGGCGGCCGCGTTGCATCGCGACATCCCTATAGCCGAGTACGAACCGCGATCAGTCAAAATGGCTATCACCGGCACCGGCGCAGCCTCAAAAGAGCAGGTACAGCAGATGCTGATACGCATTCTGCAGCTCGACCCTGCCGCCCTTCCGCCCGAGCTTGATGCCACCGATGCACTTGCCGTGGCGCTATGCCACCACTACGAGAGCACGAAGCCGATACAAAAGGTCAAGGGCGCCAAGTCGTGGAAAGAGTTTATCAAGTCAAATCCCGGACGTGTCACCGGCCTCTGACAGCACGTATGAGTTCACCCGCCGATATTGTCCGGATGCTTGTCGCTGCGATTACAATCGCGGCCGCAGCGGCGTGCAGCAGCAAGATACCCGAAGGCGAGGTGATATACACATCACCGGGGCAATACACCCTGTGCGCCGACTCGCTTGTAGATGCCTCCGGGCGCACTCTGGCGCGCGCCACATCATCGATGCATATCATTGTGTGGCACCCCGACTCGACCGAAGCCGCCCACTGGCATATCGGCGAGATCTCCACACGCTACCCCCGGGCTACCGTAGGCATGAAGCTGCCCGACGCGCTTTACAATATGGACATCAGCTCCATAGCCGAAGCCCGGAGCATGTCGCCGCGCGCCATCCGTCTCAGCGGCGCGCTGCTCGATCCGCAAGTGGCCATGCAGTCGCTGCGCAGCCGTGTGCGCGGTGGCCGGATCATGCCCTCCGACGACGCTCCCTGGCCTGTGTGTGCCGACCGCATAGAGTGGATCGCGGCGGCCTACGAGGTATATCTCGCCACCGGGTCGGAGAGCTGGATGAGGGAGCTATACGAAGTAGCCCGCCTCACATTGGCCGACGACACCCACACCCTGTACGACGGAACAACCGGGCTGATGCACGGCTCTCCGTGCGCCCTGCACGACGCTCAGCGCATCTATCCCGCATGGGCGCGTCAGATCGACCTTTTCGACTCGCAGACACTGGCCTCGAACGTAAACTATGCCACCGCCTTCTCGATCATGGCCACTCTTTCGGAGAAGATCGACTCGACAGCCGTAAAACGATATTCGCAGATAGCCGAGCGCCTGCGCCGCAACATAAACCTCAACCTGTGGAATCCGGCAGCCGGCCTATACTCTTCGGCACTCTACGGTGCTCCATTCCCGGTGCAGAGTCCGGTGGTCGACAATGCCGGGCAGGCTCTTGCCGTGCTCAGCGGCGTCGCAATACCGGCAATGGCCGACAAGATGCTCCGCAAGATTGCCTCGGCACCGTACGGCGTGCCCGACACATACCCGGCCACTGATTCTACCTGCACCCTGCGCACATCGCCCGACACTCAGGCGCTCTACATCCTGGCTGCCGCGCAATATCCGTCGGCAAGCCCCCTCACTCAGGCTATAGCTGCTCAGATGGCTGCTCAGTCGATCAATATGGGGCAAGCGGCGCCCATCGACCCATTCACCGGACGCGCCCTACCTCCCGATACGGCCTCGACAGCCCGAGCCGACGCTGCGGCGGGGCGCCTAGCCACTTTCCTTCGCGTACTTGCCGGCATACGCCTCACCCCCGACGGCATCGAGTTTCACCCCGTCGTACCGCTGGCTTTCAATCAAGAGAAATATTTCTCTACATTAAGATACCGCGACGCATCGCTGTCGGTAGCGATACACGGCACCGGCAACCGCATTGCCACTTTCAGTATCGACGGAGTGCCGGCGCGCAAAGCTTTCGTGCCTGCCGACATCGCCGGACACCACAATATCGACATTGTGATGACAGGTAATGCCACATGGCCTGCCGACCCTGAAAAGCTGCCCGATCGAAGCTGCCTGCCTCCGACACCGGCGGTTACGATAGATTCGGCATCGACGCTCGTGTCGATACTCGATTTTGATCCGGCCCTCACCTACACGCGATGGCGCGACGGCATACGCTACACCCGCGCCGAGCGCCCTTCGTGGCCCCTGCCGTTTGCCGACCGCGCTATCTCGATAGCCGTTTCGGCCGAAGCTGAAACGGAGGGATTCACATCCAAGCCTCTGCTGTGGTACAACTCTCCGGCTGTCATAACACTCGAAGCCGCCCATTGGGCACAAGGCGGCTCGGGGCTGATAGCCGACGCTGATTTCGATGCCCGTATGGTGAAACTCACAGATACCTACAATACACATTTTGCCGCCGAATGCAATGTGACGCACCCGGGCGACTACCTGATCGACGTGCGCTACGCCAACGGCAATTTCCCCGGCTACTGTGCCATCCGCTCCCTGATAGTGAACGGCAACCGCGCCGGCGCGGTGATTATGCCGAGTGTGACACCCGGAGTGTGGACCGTAGGTGCATACTCCAACGGCCACATAGTGCGCCTCGACCGCGGCATCAATACCATCGGGCTCGACTATATAGTGCCCTACTGCATAGTGCCCGGAACACAGGAATCTACGGTGCTGATCAAATCGATCAGACTAATCAAAATACGATAATGAACAAAACGGTTTTCACAGCAATCATCATGCTTCTCTCGTCGCTCTTTTCGCAATCTCAGGCTAAAGGTCTGAAGATCGACCGCATCGACCCTCCGCACTGGTGGGTGGGTATGGCGGCCGACACGCTTCAGCTTATGGTATACGGTCCCGGCATCGGGGATGCCTCGGCATCGATACGCACTCCGTATCCCGGTGTTGAGATTGCCGGGCAGACGCGCCTCGACAGCCCCGATTACCTTTTTGTCGATGTGAAGATTTCGCCCGATGCCGCCCCCGGCGATGTAGAGCTGCGGTTTGCCTCCGGCAAGCGTCATGCCGACGTGACATATCAGCTACGCGCACGCGACCGCCGCCCCGAGGATTACGCCGGATTTGATGCCTCGGATGTGCTCTACCTCATCATGCCCGACCGATTTGCCCGCGGCGGCAGCGAGCCCGACGCCGAACGCACCGCCACACTCCGCCACAAAATCGGATCTGACCGCACCGACCCCAACGGTCGCCACGGCGGCGATATAGCCGGCATACGCCGCCACCTCGACTATGTAGACTCTCTCGGCGTGACGGCAATCTGGGTGAACCCGGTGCTCGAAAACGATATGCCCGGCGGATCGTACCACGGCTACGCCACCACCGACTATTACCGCGTAGACCCGCGCTTCGGCTCAAACCGGGAGTGGAACGAACTGGTGGCCGATGCCCACGCACGCGGCCTGAAGGTGGTGATGGATATGATATTCAACCATTCGGGATCTTCGCACCCATGGTTTGAAAACCGTCCGTCGGCCGACTGGTATAACTTCGCCGACGGATACGTGCAGACCAACTACCGCCTCTCGACCATCCACGACCCCTACGCATCCGACTACGACCGCCGGCGCACCACCGACGGATGGTTTGTCGAAGCGATGCCCGACCTCAACCAGCGCAACCCTTATCTGATGAAGTATCTGATACAGAACTCCATCTGGTGGATCGAAGAATCAAAAATCGACGGCATACGCATGGACACCCACCCCTATGCCGACCTTGAGGGGATGGCTCAGTGGATACGCGCCGTGGAGCGTGAATACCCCAACTTCAATATCGTGGGCGAATGTTGGTACGGCAACGAGGGGGGCGAAGCGTTCTGGCAGCGCGGATCGAAAGTAAACCCCGGCCCAGACTCCGAGCTGCCTACCGTGATGGACTTCGTGCTATCGATCAAAGCCCGCGAGGCTTTCAACGAGCAGACCGATCCGTGGAACGGTCTGAACGTGGTGTACGATCACCTTGCACTCGACTATCTGTTCCCCGACCCGCAGCATATACTCACCTTCCTCGACAATCACGACACCGACCGATTTCTGCTCGCCGAGCCCGACGATCTGGGATCGTGGAAACAGGCCGTTACGTTTCTGCTCACCTCCCGCGGTATACCGCAGATATATTACGGCACCGAGCTGCTGATGCACGGCTCAAAAGAGGGGTCTGACGGTTTCGTACGCCTCGATATGCCCGGCGGATTCGAAGGCGACACTGTCGATGCTTTCACCCCCGGAGGACGTACCCCCAAGCAGCAGGAAGCGTTTGAGTTCATGCAGAAGCTGCTGCAGTGGCGCCGCGGCAACGATGTGATAGCACGCGGATCGCTGAAGCATTTCATGCCTCAGAACGGTATCTACACCTATCAGCGCGCTCTGCCCGACGGCCGCGAAGTGATCGTGATGATGAACGGCAACGACTCCGACAACACCGTCGAGATGGACCGCACCCTCGAGATACTGCCCTACGGATCGGTGCGCCGCGATATGCTCACAGGCCGGACAGTGACCATCGAGCCTGAGATGACCTTCGGCCCGCGCGAGATCCTGATTCTCGAACCCGTAAAGGAATGACACGCATAGGCATACTCTCCGACACCCACTCTACCTGGGACGACCGCTACGCCACGCATCTGGCCGGATGCCAAGAGATATGGCATGCCGGCGACGTGGGGCATATCGACATAATACACCGTCTGGAGCAGATAGCTCCGACAGTACGCGCCGTGTGCGGAAATATCGACCACGGCGAGGTGTGCCGCCGCTGCTCGCCGCTGCTCGAATTTGAAATAGAAGGGCTCCGGGTGCTCCTGACCCACATCGGAGGGTACCCTGGCCGCTATGCGCCGGGGATGCGACGGCTGCTGCAGGAGCATCGCATCGGCCTGATGGTCGACGGCCACTCGCATATCCTCAAAGTGATGCCCGACAATCAGCTCGGGCTGCTGCATATCAATCCGGGAGCCGCCGGCGTGCACGGATGGCAGAAGGTGCGCACATTGGTGCGTGCCGTAGTCGACCGCGGCGCCGTGGTCGACCTCGAAGTAATCGAACTAACCAACACTCTGAAACAATCATCATGAAAAAATCGACCATAGCCTTGGCGGCGGCAGCCTTTCTGATGCTGGGCCCCACAGCCTGCAAGACAAGCGAGAAAAATTACCGGAAGTCGTACGATAAAATCGTCGAGAAGATACAATCGGAGCGCACTGCCGAAGATTCGCTCCTCACCGGCGACTTCTACACCCAGGGCCGGCTGAAGCGCTACGTCGTGGGCGCCGATACTCTGACAGCCCGTATCGACTACGTGCACCCCGACCGCATTTCGCCATCCGACACGACGCCGCTCCCCAGACTTGAGCCTTTCTACATCATCGTGGGGCAGTTCCGCCAGATATTCAATGCCCGAGCCATGTCGCAGCGATTGATCCGGCACGGCCACTCGCCGGTGATACTCCACAACAATGTGCCCGAATATTTCGTGGGGCTCTACCCCACTTCAATGGCGGTCGATGCCCTCCGCTCGCTGAGAGAAGTGAGCACCGACACATCCGTCATAATGCGTCCGCCCTGCCCCTGGGTGCTCCGCCCCGCTCAGACTGTACGCTGATACTATATACACTCAGGCCCGGTCTCGCATCATTGCGAAGCCGGGCCTGTGTGCTGAGCAGCATATCAGATCAGAATGCTGCCAGACAGAGATCTGTGAGCCATATCCACAACGGGCAGAACCCGATGAATAGTATCACCGAAAGGGTGAGCGACGACGTACCGGTCGACACATAAGTATCGTACTCGTCGGCGATAATTATGCCGGAGAATGCCGGGGGAAGAGCGGCGGCTACTACGAGCATCTTGAGGTTGAACGGATCCATACCGAAGAGGATACCGAGCACCAGAACCACGGCGGGCATCACTACCATCTTCATGATCGAACCGAGCACAGCCTGCCAGTTGATCTGCAGCTTGATGGCCGAGAGGGTGATACCGGCGGAGAATACCGCCATCGAAGCGTTGGCCTTTGCTATAAGGTCGAACGAAGGCGACAGCTCTTTGGGCCAGGGGATACCTGCAAGCACCCATACCACGGCAAGGATTGGAGCCCATGCCACCGGCTGAGCCAATGCGTGAAGCACAGGCTTCCAGGGGTTGCTCTTTTTCGCTTTTGAGGGGTTCTGTTTGGCCAGCGAAGCGTTCATCAGCGACAGTCCGACAGGTATACCGATGGCATTGACCACGATACCTACTATCGCCACCACCAGGGCCACCGCGGGGGTTGTGCCGAAGATAGGCTCAAGCACGGCGAAGCCGAGGAATCCGATAGTCGGCGAACCGCTGATCAAGGCCGACACGGCTGCGTCGGCGCCGGTATTTTTCTTAAAACAATATTTGAAAATGAAGTACACAGCCATGAAGCAGGCCATGATGCCGATCACCGACACCAGAGTAAGCTTGATATCCTTCGCCAGATCATCGCGGGAGGCCTGAACAATAGAGATAAACAAGGCTGCAGGGAGAGCGAAGTCGAGCACCACCTTATTGAATTTTTTGGCGTCGGCACCCGTAAACGCTCCTTTCTTTCCGGCTATAAAGCCTGCCAGCATCACTACAATGATAGGGACGATGGCATATAGGATCACGTGTGATATACCCATATTGATATAGTTTTAACGGTGATTAATGATACAAGCAATCAGACGGTGTAATTGATAAGCGGCGTCGGGTTGAGGTAGCCGATATGGCCTGACTCCTTACCCGAATCGGCTGCGAGCTGCACGTCGATCAGTGTCGGACGGCCGGATGCTATCGAGGCTTCGAGGGCACTCTTCAGGTCGGCCACATTGTCCACACGGTAGTTGTCGGCACCGAATGCCTCGCCTATAAGATTGTAGCGTGCGTTGATGTCGAGTGTTGTAGGAGCGGGAGCATCGCTGCCGGAGGGGTTGACACCCACACCGTTATAAATACCGCCATTATTGAATATCACGACCGTGACAGGGAGCTTGTAGCGGCAGATGGTGGCGAAATCCATGCCGGAGAATCCGAAAGCGGAGTCGCCTTCCACAGCCACGACCTTCTTGCCGGTAGCGACGGCTGCGCCGACACACGAGCCCATACCCATACCCATGATCGACCATGTGGCACAATCCACGCGGTGGCGCGGCAGCGACATGTTGACCGAGTCGCGGGTATCGTCGAGGGTATTTGCACCTTCGTTGACGAGCAGGACGTCGGGGTTGGCTTCGAGCACCGGCTTGATGGCCGACAGAGCGCTCCAATGATTCATCGGCTGCGCTGCGGCTGCATCGGCAAGACGGGCGGTGAATTTCTCGTTCTTGGCCTTGGTCTCGCTCTGAAGCGAGGGCACCCAAGTCGGGTCAGTACTCATCGTCTTACCCTTAAGGCCTGCGAGAATCAGGTCAAGCGACTTGCCCATATCGCCCACCACCGGAGCGGCTATAGGCACATTGCGGTCTATCTCCTGAGGGTCGACCTCAAGCTGAATGAACTTGCCGTCACGGTTCCATTTCCCTTTACCGAACGAGAGCATCCAGTTGATACGAGCTCCGATCACCATCACCACGTCGGCCTGCTCCATGATAGTTGAGCGGCAGCTCAGCGCACTCAGAGGGCCGTCGTCGGGCATCAGGCCTTTGGCCATCGACATCGGGAGATACGGTATATTGTAAGTCTCGATCAGAGTCTTGATCTTATCGTCGACCTGAGCGTAGGCGGCGCCTTTGCCGAGCAGAATTGCAGGGCGTTTGGCCGAGGTGAGCAGCTCGACAGCGCGATCCACCGATTCGGCGTTCGGCACCGTTTCCGAATAGAGATCGACGGGTGTGTAGAAGAGGGCCTCAGCATCTTTTGCATCCATCACTTCGCCCAAAGCGGGAGTTGTCATATCGATATATACACCTCCGGGGCGACCGCTCACTGCGGCGCGGTAAGCGCGGGCCACAGCCGAAGGGATATCCTTGGCGTACGAGCACCGGAAGGCAGCCTTGACCAGCGGACGCGCTGTGTTGAGCTGATCGAGCTGTTCGTATGTGCCCATGTTCATGTCGACCATAGTCGGGTCGGAGGCACCCGAGATCTGAATCATCGGGTAGCAGTTTACGGTAGCGTTGGCCGTGGCGGTAAGACCGTTGAGGAACCCGAGCGACGATACTGTCAGCAGCACGCCGGGCTTCTTGGTGAGATAGCCGTATGTAGCGGCAGCCATACCGGCCTGCTGCTCAAAGCGGAATCCGTAGAAATTCATGCCGATCTTCTGCATGGCGTAGGCGGCCTCGGTGACGGGAATACCCACCAGGCCGAACACATCCATCAGGCCGAGTCGACGGAGCGACTCGGCGAGGATGTACATTCCGGTGACCTGCTCCGGAAATTTCGGAGCAGAGACCTGTGTATTATTATTTGTTGTAGTCATTGTTTTATCAATATTAGTATCAAGGATTTACATCGCACCGTCGGCCAGAGGCTCGGTTGTACCGTTCTTGGCGAAGGCTGCTATCTGTTCGTCGGTATAACCGAGCGATTTGAGCACCTCCTCGTTGTTGCCGCCCAGTGTGGGAGCAGGGCCGTAGACAGGCTGATAGCTTGACATGGTAAAGGGGCATCCGACGGTCACAAACTCGCCGATCTCGCCACCCTGATTTATTTTGACCAGAGTGTTGCCGTCGTAGTTGGTAGGCTCGGTCATGATCTCTTTGGTCGAGAGCACGGGACCTACAGGCACACCTGCTGCGCCCAGAATCTCCACTACCTCAAATTTGGTCTTGTCGGCGGTCCACTGGCCTATACGCTGGTATATGGCCTGTTTGTGGCGGTCGCGGGCATCGGCAGTGGCGAAGTCGGGATTTGTAAGCCAATCCTCGAAACCGACAGCCTTACAGAATTTCTCGAAATCTTTCTCACCACGCTGCAGCACGATATAAACATAGTTGTTGGCATCGATGGCCGAGTCATACTGCCCGGCAGGTTTGCATTTGTATGTCCAACCGAGCACGCCACCACCCTCGATGTTACCGGCACGAGGCACACAGTCGCCGAACTTGCCGTCGGGGTACTGCGGGAACTGTGTCAGATAGCCCAGACGATCGAGTGTAAGCTGGTCGCGGGTCTTGATACGGCAGAGGTTAAGGCAAGCGTTGTGCATCGACTGATATACGTAGCAACCCTCGCCTGTACGGTCGCGCTGAGCCAGTGCGGCGAGCAGACCGATCAGCAGGTGCATACCGGTGTTTGAGTCGCCCAGAGCCGCACCCGACTGTGTAGGTATATTGTAATCGCCGTCAAACCAACCGGTGGTTGAAGCTGCACCGGCTGTCACCTGGGCGATAGGCTCGTAAGCCTTTAGATCCTTATATTTTGATGATTCAGGGAATCCCTTGATTGTACCGTAGATACAACGCGGGTTGAGTTGGTGCACAGCCTCCCAGGAGAAACCGAGCTTGTCCATAGCACCGGGGTGAAGGTTCTCGACAAACATGTCGGCTTCCTTGATCAGTTTGGTAAGTATCTCCTTGCCGTCGGGAGTCTTGGCGTCAAGAGTCAGCGACTTCTTGTCGGAGTTGAGCTGGAGATAGTAGTAAGAGGGCAGTTTAGGATTAAACTGCAGTTCGGTACGTGTGGCGTCGCCCACACCGGGACGTTCGATTTTGATGACATCGGCGCCCAGCCATGCGAGCATCTGCGTACATGAAGGGCCGGACTGAACTTCGGTAAAGTCAACGACTTTAATACCGCTTAAAGGGGCTGTGTTCATAGTGTTTTAATAATTTTAGATTATGTTTCTATATGTTTTCTATTTAATCCGGACAAAGGCTATATACCTTGTACCGAACCCTGTACGATATATAAACACACGACACCCCCTATTGTTTAAAGTCTTACGGATTGTAAAGGTCGCGGTGGTAGAAATCCATAATGTCTGTAGCCTGGCCGAGCAGAAGCGCGGCGGGCGACTGCGGATTGATGCTTACGGCTGCATTGTAGTCGCTCAACGCCTCGCGGCGGTGCCCCAGCCGCCAGTGGAGCTTGCCCCGTCGATAGAGCAATTCATCAGATTCTGCGTCAGTTGCAATCATTGTATCGAGAGCGGCCACGGCCTGCTCTATCTGCCCGGCAGCCACCATGGCATCTATATCTTCAAGGTGATGTATCATTTTCTTAGCTTCTTTACATATCAAACTTGCCGAAATTGTCGTTTTATAGTTGTGGACGACCTCACTCCGGCCTCATTTATTCAACAAATATAACAAATTACGGCATAATGCACCGCATATTTTTAGCATTTTTAATTATTGCAGCAACCGCTTTCTGTGTCTCGGCGGCCGACCCTACGGCCACCTCTTTCAGCTTTGAGAAGTGCCGCGGCACTGCATCTCTTTATCCCGACATACAGCAGCCGGCCAGCTACCCCGATTCGCTTACACCGGTTTTTATCAATCATTTAGGCCGACACGGCGCGCGCTTTCCGGCATCGGCGAAAGGTATCGACCGTCTTGCCGAGGCTCTCGCACGCGCCGAGAGCGAATCGTCCATCACAGCTACCGGCCGCAAACTTAATGCGCTGATCCGGTCGATGAAGGCTCGCGTAAAAGGTCAATGGGGAGCGCTCGACTCCATCGGCGAGGCTGAGCAACGCGGCATCGCCTCCAGGATGTACCGTGCATACCCCGATCTTTTCAAGGGGTGCCGCATCGAGGCGATATCGACGTTCGCCCCACGGTGTATCATGAGTATGTATTCGTTCACACACCAACTGTCGCGCCTCAATAATAATATCGAGATCTCTACATCGTCGGGGCGGCAGTACAGCTATCTGCTCAGACCGTTCGACACCGATGCCGAGTATCGCGAATACCGTCAGGAGGAGTCGTGGCAGAAGGTGCTCGACGACTTCCGCACCGAGGCCGTCACTCTCGAGCCTTTGCGGCGCGCCATGGGCTCGCTTGAAGGACTCGATGCCTCCGAAGCGCGCGATCTGGCTATGGATATGTTCAAACTCGTGGCCGAATCGGCAGCCGCCGGAGTGCCGTGCCGCATGGAGGATTACTTCAGCCGCGAGGAGATAAACTCACTCTGGCAGGCAGACAATATGCAGAAGTATCTGCTCTATTCGTCGAACACTATCTCGACAATACCCGCCGACATGGCTTCGCCGCTGATATACAACCTCATATCCACCACCGATGCTGCTATCGAGGGCGCTGACCCCACGATGCCTACCGTGATGCTCCGATTCGCTCATGCCGAAACCGTAATTCCGCTTGTATCGTTGCTCCGACTCAAAGGGTGCTACTATATGACAAACTATTTTGACACTGTGGCGACCCACTGGCAGGATTTCGATATCGCCCCTATGGCAGCCAACCTTCAGATGGTGATTTTCAAGACTAAAAAGGGTCGGCACTATGTGCGGTTTGACCTAAACGAGCGCCCCATCCCGCTGATGCCCGGCTCCGACCGGATCTATATCCCCTGGGAGGAGGCCAAAGCTTACATGAACCGCTGCATACCTATCTTCTATCAGCCATAATACGATTAGAGCCGGGTCGCCCCGGCTCTAATTGTATTATGACACGTTCGTCAATTTTCGGGATCGACGGCGTGCTCGGGATCAGTATACCACTTGGAGTATTTCAGATAGTTGCCGGCTATCTTGATATTCATCTCCTTGGCTTTTTCGGGTTCTACCATCTTGATGAATTTTGCAGGCGTGCCACCCCAGAGCTCGTGAGGGCCGATCTTTGTGCGGCTGAGCACGACGGAGCCGGCAGCCACCATGGCTCCCTCGCCCACTACGGCATCGTCCATCACCACGGCTCCCATCCCGATCAGGGCATAGTCGTGTATCTTCGCGCCGTGTATCGTCACGTTGTGACCTATCGACACATCGTTGCCTATCTCGATCGTAGATTTCTTATATAGGGTATGAAGTACTGAGCCGTCCTGGATATTCACACGGTTGCCTATAGTGATGGTGTTTACATCGCCGCGGAGCACGGTGTTGAACCACACTGAGCATTCGTCGCCCATGGTCACATCGCCCACCACCGTAGCATTCTCGGCCAGAAAGCAGTCTTTGCCAAATTTAGGAGTATACCCGCGCAGGGGAAGTATAAGAGCCATATTTTTTTGTAAAAAGTTTAGGGTAAGTTGTCAGTTGAGAGGTAAGGTGTGTTCGTCGAGCCAACGGCGCTCTGCCTCATCAGTCAAGGCAGGCATCAGCGAGCGTCGGACAAGGGCGTGATAATCGTTGACCCACGCGATCTCGTCGGGAGTCATCATCGATGTATCGAACAGCGTACGGTCGAACGGGAATAGCGTCAGTGTCTCGAACCGCAGGAACGATCCGTAGTCGGTCGTCATCGCCTCGGTGGTGAGAATAAGGTTCTCGCAGCGTATACCCCACTTGCCGGAGCGGTACAGGCCGGGCTCGTTTGAGGTGATCATGCCGGGCACAAGAGGTGCGAAAGTATCGTTCATGCGGATGCTTTGCGGCCCTTCGTGCACGTTGAGAAACTGCCCCACGCCGTGACCGGTGCCGTGGAGGAACGTGAGCCCTTCGCGCCACAGATACTGTCGGGCAAGCACATCGAGCTGCACTCCGCGAGTACCCGCGGGATAGACGGCCGATGCCAGGGCGATATGTCCTTTCATCACCAAGGTGAAGTCGTGACGCTGCTCGGCTGTGGGCTCGCCTATGGCGATGGTGCGTGTGATGTCGGTAGTGCCGTCGAGATATTGTGCGCCGGAGTCGATAAGGAGCAGGTTGCCGCCGTCGATCTCGGCATCGGTCTCTCCGGTGGCTTCGTAGTGCACTATTGCGCCGTGTTCTCCGTAGCCGGCTATTGTGTCGAACGAGTTGTCGAAATATAGCGGCTGCCCGGAGCGGTGGCGTGTCAGAATCCGGTCGACATCCATCTCCGTGGTGCGCACTCCGTCGGCCAGCCGCTGTTCGAGCTCGACCATCGACTGAACCAGAGCTACGCCGTCGCGCACCATGGCGGCACGCATCCCGGCTATCTGAGTGGGATTCTTGACGGCTTTGAGCATGGCTACTGCCGAGCCGCCGACCACACTCCTTTCGCCCAGTATGGACACTAGCTGCCCGGCGCTTTGGCTTGCCGAAAGAAGCACCTTGACCGAAGCCGGAAGCCACGACAGGTACTGACGCACGTCGGTATAGCTTTGCACGCTCACACCGTTTGCTCTGAGATATTCGGCCGTCGGCTCATCCACTTTGGCCGGATCGGTGAAAAGCACTACTTCGTCTCCGGAAATATAGAGGAATGCGGTAGCCACAGGATTGCATGCCACATCGTCGCAACGTATGTTGAGCACCCAAGCTATCTCGGCCAGATCGCTGATGAAAACCGCATCAGCACCCGCTGCCGCCACCTCCGCTCTCACATCGGCGATCTTTTCGGCGGCACTGCGGCCTGCATATTTTATATCGTGCACAAAGATCTTGCCGGCGGGGAGCGCCGGGCGATCTTTCCACAGCTCGTCGATCGGGTCGAAGTCGACCATAATTCTCACGCCAAGCGGCTCGAACAGCTCGCGCAGGGCATCGGTCCTGGCTATCGAGAAAAGCATCCCGTCGATACCGAGAGTATTTCCGGCAGTGAGGTGGTCGGCCAGGTATGTTTCTATGGAGGGCGTGTCGGGCAATCCGTCGCGCATCAGCTCGATGCCGGTGCCTTCGAGCTGATCGGCTGCCTGAAGGAAATATCGCGAATCGGTCCAGAAGAGCGCATCGTCGGCGGTGACCACGAGCGTGCCGGCCGAACCGGTAAATCCTGTGAGCCAACGCACCGACTGCCAGTGGTCGGCCAGATATTCACTCTGGTAAGGGTCTGTACGCGGTATGATGGTTGCGTCGACGCCGGCCTGAGCCATAGCGCGACGCAACTGTGCGATGCGGTCATGTATCTCTGTTTTCATGGTAGCTGCTGTATTTTTTCAGTCGGCGATATGTTCCTCGACCCAACGGCGGGCATTTACGAAAGCTTCGAGCCATGGTGTGGCCGAGTCGCCGAGGCGATTGTTGGGATAGACGCCGCACTGCCACGGGTATATAGCGCGCTCGGGGTGAGGCATCATCGCAAGGTGGCGACCGTCGGCCGAGCAGAGCGCCGCCACGGCAGAGCGCGATCCGTTGGGGTTGCCGGGGTACGATTTGTAGGAGTATCGGGCGGCCACGTCATATTCCGATGCCGGGTGCGGCAGGTTGAAGCGACCCTCGCCGTGAGCCACCCATACACCGAGCTTCATGCCGATGAGCGAGCGGAGCATGATCGAGGGAGAGTCGGCTATGGTAAGACTCACGAACGACGACTCGAATTTATGGCTCACATTATGCTGCATCCGGGTGTCGTGTGCCTCGTCGAGTCCGAGCAGATTGAGCTCCATCATAAGCTGGCAACCGTTGCATATACCGAGCGACATTGTGTCGTCGCGCTCATAGAACCGGCGTATAGTCTCGCGAGCGGTCTCGTTCCATTTTATACCGGCTGCCCACCCTTTTGCCGAGCCGAGCACGTCGGAGTTGGAGAATCCGCCGCAGAACACTATCATGTTTACATCATCGAGAGTCTCGCGCCCCTCCATCAGGTCGCTCAGGTGCACATCCTTCACATCAAAGCCGGCGGCATAGAGGCTCCATGCCATCTCGCGGTCGCCGTTGGTGCCCTTTTCGCGGATTATGGCAGCGCGGGCTCGGCGCGGTGCGTCGGCAGCCGGAAGCTCGGCGGGGCGCCATTTAGCCGGAATACGGATGCTGACAGGCTGCTTGCGGTAGTTTTCGAAACGCTCGCGGGCGCACTCCTCGCCGCTCTGCAGGCAGTCGAGCAGATACGACGGACGATACCACACATCGCGCAGGAAGTCGACGGCAAAAAGCCGCTCCGATCCCTGATGTGTGAGCATGATCGTACGGTCGATGTCGGGGCAACCGATATGGAAGTACCGGCACCCGGCTGAGTCGAGCACACCGAGTGCAGCCTCCACGCGGTGTTCGGGTATCTGAAGCACCACGGCGGGATTCTCGGCGAAAAGTATCTTCACGAGGTCGGTTTCACCGGCCTCGACAAAAGCGTCGGTATTTATGGTCATACCGCCCGATGTGCGGGCAAACACCATCTCGAGCAGAGTGGTGATAAGACCGCCGGCCGATACGTCGTGTGCGGCATAAAGCCATTTCTTGTTCACGAGGGTCTGCACCGCCTCAAATGTGCGGCGGAAACGGTCTGCATCGGCCACTCCGGGGCACTCTTCGCCTACGAGGCCGAGAGTCTGTGCGAGAGCAGACCCACCGAGACTCAGCGGCATGCCTGAGAAGTCGACGTAGATCATCGCCGAGTCGCGCTGCTGCATCACGGGGCTTACGGTACGACGCACGTCGGTCACTTCGCCGGCGGCCGATATTATCACCGTGCCGGGAGCCATCACCTTTGTGCCGTCGGAATATTTCTGTGTCATCGAGAGCGAATCCTTGCCGGTTGGTATGTTTATACCGAGCTCGCAGGCCAGATCGGAGCAAGCCTGCACTGCCTTGTACAGACGCGCATCCTCACCCTCGTTCTTGCAGGGCCACATCCAGTTGGCGCTGAGCGATATAGCCTTGAGGCCGTCGCGCAGCGGAGTGCCTACGATATTTGTAAGGGCCTCGGCTATGGCGAGCTGCGAGCCGCGTGCCGGATCGACGATAGCGGCCGCGGGAGCATGGCCTATGGAGGTGGCTATACCCACTGTGCCGGTATAATCGAGCGCTACGACTCCGCAGTCGCTCAGCGGAAGCTGCAGGTCGCCCTGACACTGCTGGCGGGCGATCTTGCCTGTGATCGAGCGGTCCACCTTATTTGTGAGCCAATCCTTGCAGGCGACGCTTTCGAGCGACAGCACCGAGCGGATATACTGATGCAGATCTTTTACATCGGTGTCTACGGGCTTATACTTATGCTGTACGGACGAGTCGGTCATCACCGTGCGGGGGGCGGAGCCAAACATATCGTCCATCTCCAGATCTATGGGGCGGGTGCCGTCGGGGGCGTCGAACACAAAGCGGCGGTCGCCGGTAGTTTCGCCGACTACATACATCGGGGCGCGCTCGCGGTCGGCGATACGCTTCACGCGATCAATATCTTTGGCGTCCATCACCATACCCATGCGCTCCTGGCTCTCGTTGCCCACGATCTCTTTGTACGACAGCGTGGGGTCGCCCACCGGGAGAGCGGCTATATCAATGCGGCCGCCGGTCTCCTCCACCAGCTCGGAGAGAGCATTGAGGTGGCCGCCGGCACCATGGTCGTGTATAGAAACGATAGGGTTGTCGTCGTTCTCGGCAAGAGCCCGTATCACATTGCTCACTCGCTTCTGCATCTCAGGGTTGGCACGCTGCACGGCATTGAGCTCAATGGAGTTGTCGTACTGACCGGTGGCTACCGACGAGACGGCACCACCACCCATACCGATGCGGTAGTTGTCGCCGCCCATCACCACTACTTTCTCGCCTACCGAAGGTGTACCTTTTATCGCATCTCGGCGGTTTGCAAAACCTACGCCGCCGGCGAGCATTATCACCTTGTCGTAAGCCTGGATGCGGCCGTCCTGCTCGTGCTCGAAGGTGAGGACAGAGCCGCAGATCAGAGGCTGGCCATACTTGTTGCCGAAATCGGATGCACCGTTTGATGCCTTGATAAGAATCTCGGCGGGTGTCTGATACAGCCATACGCGGGGATTCATCATCACCTCCCAGGGGCGTGTCTGATCGTCGATGCGGGGGTAAGATGTCATGTATACGGCAGTGCCGGCAAGCGGGAGCGATGCCTTGCCTCCGCCGAGGCGGTCGCGTATCTCGCCACCGGATCCGGTTGCGGCACCGTTGAACGGCTCGACCGTCGTCGGGAAGTTGTGTGTCTCGGCTTTAAGCGACAGCACCGTGTCGATGGGACGTGTGGTGAAGAAGTCGGGCTTCTCGGGGTTTACGGGGTAGAACTGAGTGACCGTAGGCCCTTCGACAAACGCCACATTATCTTTGTAGGCCGATACGAGTCGACCGGGGTTTTGCTGTGAAGTCTTTTTGATAAGTTTGAAAAGCGACAGCGGTTTCTCCTCGCCGTCGATCACGAATGTGCCGTTGAATATCTTGTGGCGACAATGCTCCGAATTCACCTGCGAGAATCCGAACACCTCGCTGTCGGTGAGCGGACGTCCGAGCTTTTGCGCGAGAGCCGTAAGATACTGCTCCTCCTCGGCACTCAGCGCCAGGCCTTCGGCAATATTGTAGGCATGTATGTCGACGATATGCACCACCGGGGCAGCCTTGGCGTCGTTTTTGAACACGTCGGCTCCCGGGTTATGGTAAATACATTGCAGCATCGGGTCGTAGGAGGCATCGTCGGCCACCTTGGCAAACTCCTCTATGCGCGTGATACCGGAGATACCCATATTTGCCGTGATCTCTACAGCGTTTGTGCTCCACGGGGTGATCATCTCGCGGCGCGGGCCACGGAATGTACCGGTGATTTTTGTGGCTGACAGCGGTTTGGCTTCGCCCATCAGCCACGACAGGCGTTCGATCTCGGCTTCGGTGAGACGATGGTCGGACTCCACCACATAATATGTAGAAGTCCCTTTCTTGAAGTATTTTACCATAATGTCGGTGTGATACGTGATATATTATGGTGCAAATTTACGATTTTTTTTGCACCCCGCCGTGCCGCCGCATATAAAAATGGCGGTGCGCCGCTTTCAGCACACCGCCATTCGTTAAGAGCCTGTCTCACAAGAAATGTTAAATTCTGAGCGGTCTATCTTTTAGGCTATTGTGGTGAGTGATAAGGGAGTGTACCGGATGTACACGACCGCAGAACTCGGCAGCAATAGACCAAAGAGAGACCGAGGCAGAGGTAATTTCCCAAGTGGAATAGGCAAAAACATAAAATGTATTAACTATTAACCTCACCTGAAAGCAAGAAATAAACAGTTCTGCTCGCATCTTTTGGCCTTCTTATTCCCTTTCTCTCAGTCACGTAGAGAGGCTACGCTCCTTAGTTCAAGAAAATAATAAGGCTCAAAATATGCGACTCAGAATTTAACATTTCTTGTGAGACAGGCTCTTAGGTCCGGAAGGATTATTTGATGCGGGTCACTTTACCGTTGATGATATAGAACCCTGGAGCCAGTGTCTCGATGGCAGAAGCCGGAGCTTCCGACATCAGCACAACGCCCTGCAGGGTAATCACCGTCACGGTGTCAGGCTGCGCTTCTGCGTCGATCGAATCGATACCTACGGTAGTGGTATGCCCTACCATCGGAATTGTGAGGGTGGGAGCACCGTCGGCCGAGAGTTCGAGATAAGCAAGGTGGTCGCCTTCGTCCTCGGGCGAGAATTTCACGCTGATCGGACCGCCCTCAGCAGGGAGAGTGGTGGTCGAAGCGGCAAACTTGCTTGCATTTGCGCCTGTCACTTTAGCAGTGATGGAGCCGCCGAGGTTTTTGCCCACGATGTCGAATGTATGCGACTCGGCGCTCTGACCCAATACGGCGGTAAGCTCAAGACCGGCCACGCCGGGTGCTTTGACCTGAGGCACGTCGGTGCGTCCCCATGTCACATCATCCACATAGTACACATGCGCCGAGTTGGCACCGAGCTTGGTGTTCAGGCGGAATCCGAGGAAGAATGCGTCGGCCAGATCCAGATCCTCAAGGTCTATCACATAATCCACCCAATTGTCGGCGGCATCAGCCGTGGCGGGTATGTTGAGACCGTCGAGCGACTGAATGTAGGGAGCGTCGGCACCGTCGAGCAGGTCGATATAAAGGACCTCAAGTATGTCGGATACACCCTCCGACGGCAGGTTCTGCCCCATCACACGGAAAGTGGCTATCTTGCTGTTGCCGTTGGCAAAGTCGAGAGCCGGAGTGACGAGCACCATCTCAGAGGGGGTATCGGCTGTGCCCTGCCATACATAACCGGTCACCTTGGCGCACGATTCGCCATAGTTGTCGCCGTCGGTATCGCGATTGTTGAACACATATCCCCACCATGCGCGGTTGCCCTGCACCGAGGCGTTGCACCAACCGTCGAGTTGGAGCGGCTTGTTGCGGGTCACACCGTCGAAACGCTCGATGAGCTGCTTCAGCGGAGCGGAGTCGTCGAGCACCAGGTCGGTACCCTCACGGTCGGGATCTACCACGGTGCCCTTCGAGGTACCGCTCAGAGCTATCACCACCGGCTCGGCCATGGTAGCCGAGAGAGTGAGAGTAGCGGAATAGTCGCCGGCCACAGCGGGCTTGAACGTTATGGTATACTGCTGCTGAGAGTTGTAAGGAAGCGATGTGGACGAGAGTACGAACGCCCCCGGAGTGCTCTGGTCGGAAAGCACTGCCGAGCCGCCGGTGTAGTCGATCAGACCGGAGGTCACCACGGTGATGGTCTCGGTGTCGGTCTGGCCGGGAGCTGCCTCAAATGCGCGCACCGCAGTCGGGGCGGTGATAGTGGGCTTGTTGGCAGGATCATAGGCCTTGAAAGTGAGGTTGTACGACTGCGATAGCACAGTGGGCACTGCATCAAACGCCACTGTGGCGCGATGTGTGCCTATGGCCGTGGGAGCATAGATCAGCTCCACCTCATACTCGCCGCTGCCCGCCGGCACTGAGTAGGTGCTGAGAGCGAACTGGTTGCGGTTTGTTCCGCCGATATATATCGTAGTCTCGGAGGGGAGGTTATCGGCTTTGACTATGAATTTTGCCACGGTAGCCTCCTGACCGATGGGGAAGGCGGCTATATCGGCGGCAAGATTCTGTACCTCAACCTCGAGAGCCGGGTCGTCGGCGGCGGGTATGTCGAGGTCGGCCAACGAACGGGGCCAGATGGTCGTGCCGTTCTTAGCCACGGCGATACCTGTCACGGTAGCGACAGCAGGGATGGCCGTACCGACAATATCGGTACCGTTAAAGGGGCGGACATTGATATTTTTGTCGCCCGAAGATGCCTGCGTAGAGCCGGCGGCAAATGTCGAGCCGGCGGATGCAAACTGCAGATCTTTCACCACGATCACCTTATTCCAATATGACTCAGGGTCGCGCTGCAGCTCAGCGAGAGTGACCTCGGCGGCCGAGCGGTCAGTGCCCTGGCTGATGGCCGAAGGATCTATATCCATCGCAAGCTGAAGCACACCGGCCTCGACCATGGCGTAGAAACGACGCACTTTCTGTCCGCGAGCCACAGGGCACGCTCCGTCAAAATAGTCGTACTTCACCTCAAGAGCGCCGGAAAGATCCTGAATGAAGAATCGCTTGCCGGGCTCATCCACATAAGTCACTACAGCCTGCGCCGACTCAAGGCTCAGGTATTCATAATCATTGTATATGCCGTCGTACAGATTGTTTGATGCCATAGCATAGCTCATAGGCACCGTGACAGCCTGCGCCACGCCCGAGACGGCCACCTTGGCCGGTGTATCCATACCGTCGGTCGTGATCTGAATATCACCGCTGAGCGATCCGCCTGCCGTCGGCTTGAAAGTGACGGTCACGACTGCTCCGCCAGCCTCTGCATCGTCCTTGCTGATGACAGAGGGCGACACGGCGAAGTGCGACGACGTGGAGCTGAGGGAGAGCGCCCCGGTGAGATTTTCGGCCGAGAGTGTGAAAGCCTGCTGAGCGGACTGACCTTGCAGCAACGGCGCAAATTCGAGCGACGAGATGCTTGTGGTCACTTTCGGAGAGTCGCCGGGTATCACCGGATCGTCGCCTCCGCCGCCCTGATTCTGGGTGAAAAGCTCGCTCCATGTAGTGGCGGCTCGGAGACAGTCGACATCTACATCGGAGCTGATATACTTGTTGTACCCCGAATATGTACCTATACCATGCAGCCCTCGCGATGTACCGCCGGCATTAGCCGTCGAAGTGTATGCCGGTTCGGTCTGCTCGGATGTGGGGTTGATCCACACCTTCCACGGACCGACCGACGACAGCGAGGGTGTCTCGACAACTATCAGCATCGTCCGGCCGAATGTGCCGTCGGCTATATGCGTAGGGGTCGAAGTGCTCGAAGCTGTGGCTATACCGTAGTCGCCGCCGGCTTTGGGAGCGACGAGATCGATCACTGCATACGGACCGGTACTTATGGCGCCGGCGGTGTTGGTCGACAATGCCCCCAAAAGTATGGATTTCGGCGTGCCGACAGCATCGCTCGACACGGCGAAACCGTTTACGCGCACCAAAAAGCTGTAGAACACCGACGAGCCGTCGGTCACAGGCTCGGCAAACGGCATACATACACGCTGGCCGTTGTTCACCAGATTTTCATTCAGTTTTATAGTCTTGCCGGAAGCTTCATCCTGATATCCGGCAAAAGTCAGGCCGGCGGCCGACGACACCTGTACGGGGATAGCCGTATTATTGGTGTATGCTGCCCAACTCCCTTGTCCGGCAAGATTGCCCGCCGTATAGTCAAAGCTATCGGTCAGGAGCACTTTAGCCTCTACCGGAGGCGACGCCATAGCTGCAAACGCCACTGCCCAGGCGGCAAATGTCTTTGTTACTTTCTTCATACTCGGAAAAATGTGTGTTAAACAATTGAGAATAGCTACAAAGATATGTTATTCAATCTGTGCGTGCAAGCATTTCATCTATTTTCACTTCATTTTAGTGAAAAAATGTTATCTAAAAACCCGGACTTACACATAATCGCCTACACCTTATAATCGACGGTACTCCCATAAATAAACCAATCCCCTGAAATCACTTCAGGGGATTGTCAACCAAACGTTAGAATGAAGAATCTACTGTGCGGGGATTAAACTCCGCTTCCGTGGCGTTTAAGCCTACGGTTTATCTTAGGTTATTATTTAACGTATACTTTCGATACCTCTGTACCGCGCACCATGATGTAAAGGCCTGTGGTGGGAGCAGCCACCTGAACGCCCTGGAGGTTGTAGTACACGGGAGCTACCGATGCAGAAGCTGCATTGACAGTGTCGATGCTGCTCGAACCTACGGAGATGGTCATATCGCGGAGGTTCACGGTGATGGCATATGTGCCGGCAGCGATCTTCCATGAGCCGGCAGCCGATGCGTTGATACCTGCTGCATAGAGGTATACAGTGCCTGTTTCACCATCGCTGATGGGGGTATCGTCGGCCTCTGAGCCGTAGCGGTCGTAGAGGTTCACCTCGCTGTCCCAGTCCATTCCGGGGTGTGTGATGAACGAGAACCAGCCGTAGCCTTCTGAAGCGTCGTCGATAGTGACGTTGAAGAGGTATTCGCCGTTGTTGCCTGCGGCAGGGATCGGGTTTGCAATGTCCCAGAGCTCGCCGTTCACATTACCTACCAGATAGAGGGTGGCGGGGTATGTGCCGGGGTTCGGATCGGGATTGGGGTTGGGATCCGGGTTGGGGTTAGGATTGGGGCTGCCCTCGCCGACAGTGATTGTCATGGCATTGAGGTCGACAGTGATCTTATAAGTACCGGCAGCGATCATCCACGAGCCGGCTGCCGATGCGTTGACACCTGCTGCATAGAGATATACTGTGCCTGTTTCGCCGTCGGCGATGGGAGTATTGTCGGCTTCGGAGCCGTAGCGGTCGTAGAGGTTCACCTCGCTATCCCAGTCCATACCGGTGTGGGTGATGAACGAGAACCAGCCGTAACCCTCTGAAGCATCGTCGATTGTCACGTCGTATACGTACACGCCGTTGTTGCCCACAGCTGCCATAGGATTGGCAATATCCCAAAGCTCGCCGTTGATGTTGCCCACGAGATAGAGTATCTCGGGCAGACCGCCGGGATTGGGGTTCGGGTTAGGATCGGGGTTGGGGTTCGGGTTGGAGCCGTCGGTCGAGAGGGTCATGGTCTGTGTGGCGGCATTATAGTTCACCACAAGCCGACCGGAGACACCGCTTCCGAGGGTCATGTTGGCACTGTTCTCGTTTACAACGACGGGAGTATTGAGTTCGATGGTCTGACCATTGCCGTACCATTCGTCTGTAGAGCCGTTCCATATGCATAGCTTGAACTGCTGGCCCGAAGTTGCCTGATCGACTGTGAAGGTAGCGGTACCGTCGGCATTGAAAGCTACGCCGTTATAACCGTCCCAACCGTTCCATTCGCCGGGTACTTTAAGGTACCAGCCGTCGTACTGTGCGCTTGCGGTGAGCTGCACCAGCAGGGCAAGTAAAAGGAAGTAAAATTTTTTCATGAAGATTTATTAAAAGGTAAGTATAAAAAATAGATTTTGCTCTACAATATATTTCGAGAATCTTCAAAAGATTAAGAATTTACATAAACACCTAATGGAATCCCTCGAATTTCGTCTGCAAAAATAGTACTTCTTTTTCAACCAACAACTTAATTAACACAAATTAACCTAATTATTCTCTCCTGCCCTCCCCTTCGCTTAATAACAGTAACCCGGCACTACTGTAACGCAGAGCCGGGTTACTATATTTACAGAGATTTTCTCTTAAAGGAAGCGCTTCACACAGTCGAGTATGTTCTCGGGAGTATAGCCGAATTTCTGATCGAGCACCTTGTAGGGGGCCGATGCTCCGAAGTGGTTAAGCCCGTAGATGAAGCTCGACGGAGGCATGACGGAGCGGAGGGTGGAGGGGAGCCCGGCAGTGAGGCCGAAAGCCGGAATATCCTGCGGGATAACACTGTGGCGATAGTCGGCATCCTGTGAGTTGAACAGTCCGATAGAGGGAACCGACACAACGCTTGAGGCAATACCCTCGGCAGCGAGCAGAGCAGCCACATCACAGAGAAGCGACACCTCAGAACCGTTGCCTACGAGAGTGATGCGAGGCACATCGCCTGTGCGCTCCACTACGTAGCCACCGCGGAGCATACCTTTGGCATCCTCGAAACGGGAGCCGTCGGAGGGGAGGTCGTTGACATCCTGACGGGTGAATATAAGCGTCGTGGGGGTATATTTATTATCCATCGCCATCTGCCATGCAATAGTGGCCTCGGCGGCATCGGCAGGACGGATCACGAGCATCGAAGGGCGACCGTCGAAGTTGTGAAGATCTTCGAGCAGGCGTATCTGCGCTTCCTGCTCCACGGGCTGATGAGTAGGGCCATCTTCGCCGACGCGGAAAGCATCGTGAGTGAATATATATTTCACCGGCAGACGCATAAGCGCCGACATACGCATGGCCGGCTTCATATAATCGGAGAATACGAAGAATGTGCCGCACGCGGCAATCATACCGCCGTGAAGCACGATACCGTTCATCAGCGCGGCCATGGTGAGCTCCGACACACCGGCATGGAGGAAAGCACCGGTGAAGTCGCCGTGGGTCAGCGCATGAGTATGCGCCAGGAAGGCCTCGGTCTTATCGGAGTTTGCAAGGTCGGCAGAGCTTACAATCATGTTCTTCACCTTATCCGATAGCACCTTGAGCACATCGGCCGAGGCAGTGCGGGTAGCCACGTTGGCTTTATGGACTATCGCGGAGTAATCTATATCGGGGAGCTTGCCGTCGATAAAGTCGCGCAGCTGTGCAGCTTCAGCGGGATGAGCATCAGCCCAAGCACGCTCGGCGGCGCGTCGCTGCGCCACTATGGTGCGAAGCTCGGCGGCACGGTCTTCATACAGCTTCTCAACTTCGGGACGCACGACAAACAGATTGTCGGGGTCGCCGCCGAGATTGCGCACTGTAGCGGCAAAGTCGGCGCCGCTCTTGCTCAGAGGCTGGCCGTGAGTCGAGGTTTTCCCCTCGAAATTGTCACCCTCGGCAGTCACGGCTCCGCGCCCCATCACCGTATGCCCGATTATTAATGTAGGCCGCTCTGTCTCGGCCTGGGCGGCAGTCAGGGCTTCTGCTATTGAGGTGCACGAAGTGCCGTCGCACTCAAGCACACGCCACCCCCATGCACGGTATTTTGCTGCATAATCTTCGCGGTCGACGGCATCGACATCCGTGGAGAGCTGCACCTTGTTTGAATCGAAGAACATGATCAGGTTGCTCAGTCCGAGATACCCGGCTATGCGCCCTGCGCCCTGCGATATCTCCTCCTGCACGCCGCCGTCGGATATGAAAGCGTAGGTTTTATGGGCAAATGCCTCGCCGAAACGCGCCACTATGAAACGCTCGGCTATAGCGGCGCCTACAGCCATGGCATGACCCTGCCCTAAGGGGCCGGATGTGTTCTCAATGCCCCGCTCGGGGTCGAGCTCCGGATGGCCGGGGGTCGGACTGCCCCACTGACGGAACTGCTGCAGCTCGTCGAGAGTAAACTTACCCGAGAGAGCCAGCACGCTGTAGAGCATCGGCGACATGTGTCCGGGATCGAGGAAGAAACGATCGCGCGCAAACCACCGCGGATCATCGGGGTCGGTCACCAAAAATTGCGAAAACAGCACATTGATGAAGTCGGCTCCACCCATTGCTCCTCCGGGGTGGCCGGATTTGGCTTTTTCGACCATGGCGGCAGCCAACACGCGGATATTGTCGGCAGCGCTCTCCATAAGCTTGCAGTCCATTAGTTTAGTTTGATTTAATAGAGTAAAAAACAAACGCGCCCGAGAAATGTTAGGCGGTTTTCTTTGTGTTATTGTCTGCAAATTTAGTAAATTTGCCGGGAAAATAAGCATTATTTATGAAAAACATCGTACTGTTCGATACCCCCGAGCGGCTTCGCGCCATGCTCCCGCTCACATTCACGCGACCCACAGCGCTGTGCCGCTGCGGTATACTCACCATCGCCGAGAAGTGGAGCAAGAGGCTCGGCGCGCCCGTCGAGTACCTGACATGCGGGGTTCTCACCACTAAATATCCGGCTCCGCAATCCACCGACGACTGCCTGATGATCAACGGTGCAGTGCTGCCCGATGCCGAACTCTGCGCTCAGGTGGCCGCCTTGGCTCGCGGCGAGGCCCTCTGCACTCCCGACGGCGAGATAGTGGCCCTCAGAGGGTGCTTGGACTGGATCGGTGCTTTGGATGCCGACGATCTCAACATACGCTACACCACCGTCGGAGCCATAACGCTGCGCGGGCCGCAGGATATATTCCGCAACAACGATGCACAGATACGCGCCGACTTCGAGCTCCTCACCGAGGGGCGTCCGTCGATGCCGATGCACCCCTCGTGCACCTTGATAGGCAGCAGCTCGCAGCTTTTCATCGAGCCCGGAGCAAAGATGCTTTGCGCTACATTCAACGTGACCGAGGGCCCCATATACATAGGCGCCGATGCCGAGGTGATGGAGGGTGTGAACGTGCGCGGGGCGCTTGCGCTGTGCGACCACGCCGTGCTCAAGATGGGCGCCAAGGTGTATGGCGGCACAACCGTCGGCCCGCACTGCAAGGTGGGCGGCGAGCTTGGCAACGCCGTGTTCTTCGGCTACTCCAACAAGGCTCACGACGGCTATCTGGGAAATGCCGTGATAGGCGAATGGTGCAATCTCGGTGCAGGGTGCGTGTCGTCAAACCTCAAGAACGACTACTCCAAGATACGCCTCTGGAGCTACTCGACATGCCGCTTCGAGCGTACCGACATGCAGTTCTGCGGCCTGATAATGGGCGACCACTCGAAGGCCGGCATCCAGACGATGTTCAACACCGCCACAGTGGTGGGTGTGGGGTGCAATATCCACGGGGCGGGATTCCCGCGCACATTCATCCCGTCGTTCAGCTACGGAGGCGCACACGGTATGGAGCGGATACGGTTCGACAAGTTTATCGAAACTGCAAAGACCGTCATGGCACGCCGCCACATCGATCTGACGGCAGCCGAATTAAATCTACTGAAATGTCTCTACGATACACTCGACGAATATGCACGGCCGATTGAAAGTATGGATTGAGGCAATGCGCCTGCGCACACTGCCGGTATCGGTAGCGGGCGTTATTGCGGCATGTGGCTACGCAGCCATGATAAGCCGTCTGCATCCGGCGCCGGCACTGCTGTGCCTGGTGTTTGCGGTATTGGCGCAGATAGCATCAAACTTTGCCAACGAATATTACGATTTTCGTGCAGGGCTCGACCGCAAAGGTCGCGAAGGGCCTCGCCGCGGAGTGACAGAGGGGGACATCTCCCCTTCCGCTATGCTTGCCGCCACAATAATAACGGTAGTGCTGGCTTGCGCGGTAGGGTGCTCGCTTATTTTCTGGGGCGGATTGTGGCTGGTGCTGATAGGCATACTCATCGTTGCCGGTATATTCGCCTATTCCACAGGCCCCTACCCTCTGAGCCATCATGGCCTGGGCGAGGTCGCAGTGCTGTTTTTCTTCGGTGTGATACCGGTCAACATGACATTCTATGTAGTGACCGGCTACTGGAGTCAGGTGGTGATGACCGGCTCGTTTGCCTACGGACTTATGGCAGCCAATGTACTGATAGTGAACAATTATCGTGACCGCCACGACGACCGTCGGGTGGGTAAGCGCACACTGGCTGTGATGATACACGGCCACCGCACGATCGAGCTGTATCTGGTCAACGGCTTTGTGGCAGCCGCCCTTCTCTCGCTTTTGGCGTGGATCGAAACACCGTGGGTGCTCCTCCCGTTAGGGCTCTACATGGTGGGGCACATAGCCATATGGCGCAACCTTGAGCGGCTAAAAGGCGCCGCGCTCAACCCGTATCTGGGGCGCACGTCGATGCTTATGTTCGCTCTGGCGGTGGCAATGAGCTTCACGCTATATGCCACAAAACATATCGACGCCATTTTCTGATTTCAAAAAAACATGTACCTTTGCGGATTTATCTAACCGCAAAGTGCGATGAACTACATTGAGAAATCTGAGAAAGCCGCCGCGAGAGCCTTCGAAGTACTCGAAGATTCGGGCGTGGCGGAGGTATGGGAAAGCGCCGGAGCCGAAGTAAGGCTTGTCGGCTCACTCAAAATGGGCCTGATAGCTAAACACAGGGATATCGACCTGCATGTTTACTCAAGCCACATAACCGAGGAGAAAAGCTTTGCCATTGCAGCGCAGTTGGCCAAGAATCCGAAAGTCACAGAGTTAAAATGCCTCAACGGACTCCATACCGACGAGCATTGCATAAGCTGGCATCTGCAGTATAAGATGCAGGAAAACGAGGTATGGCAGCTCGACATAATCCACATCGAGAGAGGGAGTTATTATGACGGCTATTTCGAAAAGATGGCCGACAGGATTGTGTCGGCGCTCACTCCGGAGCTGCGGCTCAAAATCCTTGAACTGAAATACGACACCCCCGACGACGAAACAATACACGGCGTGGAGTATTACGAAGCCGTGATAGCCGCCGGAGTGCGTACGCTCCCTGAACTAAGGGAATGGCTTAAAATACGACGGAGCAAGCCGTTCTACTACTGGATGCCATAGGCCCACATTCTGCTACACCTCCACACGGGCGAATGGTGGAGCGTCGAGCGGGCAGAACTCACCGGCCTGATACTTGAACATTCCGGCGATAGCAACCATAGCGGCATTGTCGGTGGTAAACGCGCGCTCGGGAATGAACGCCCGAAGCCCGTGCCGCCTGCAATAGTCGGCCACGGCGGCGCGCACGCCCGAGTTGGCCGACACACCTCCGCCTATAGCCACTGTCCGAACGCCGGTGCGGTGCACAGCTTTGTCGAGCTTATCGAGCAGTATCTCGATGATGGTGCGCTGCAGCGAGGCGGCAAGATCCGCCTTGTTTTTCTCAACAAAGTCTGGATCGAGGCGCACGGCGTCGCGCAGGGTATACAGGAATGATGTCTTGAGGCCTGAGAAGCTGTAGTCGAGTCCGTCGATATGCGGCTTGGAGAATTTGAAAGCCTTTGGATCGCCCTGAGCCGCCAGACGGTCAATATGCGGGCCGCCGGGGTACGGAAGGCCCATCACCTTGGCACATTTGTCGAAAGCCTCGCCGGCAGCATCGTCGATAGTGCGTCCGAGTATCTCCATATCTCCGGCCGAACGGACCAGTATCAACTGGCTGTTGCCGCCGGATATCAGCAGGCAGAGGAACGGAAATTCAGGCACCTCGTCGTCGGGGGTGCGACGCACAAAGTGGCTCAGCACATGTCCGTGCAGATGATTCACATCGACTATCGGGCACCCTAAACCAAGAGCAAGTCCCTTGGCAAACGATGTGCCTACCAGCAGCGACCCGAGCAGGCCGGGGCCGCGCGTGAAGGCTATGGCATCAAGATCGGTAGCAGCCACACCTGCGCGGCGCAATGCAGTGTCGACAACCGGAACGATATTCTGCTGATGAGCGCGAGAAGCCAGCTCGGGCACAACGCCCCCGAACTCCTCGTGCACACTTTGCGAAGCTATCACATTTGAAAGGAGCAGCCCGTCGCGTATCACGGCTGCCGAGGTGTCGTCGCACGACGACTCTATGCCAAGTATTGTTGTACTCATTGCTGTGGGGGTTGCTGTTCTACCGGAGTAAGACCGAGCTCACGGCCCTTCTCAAGCATATATTCGCGGGCCGGAGCATGCTCGTTGGGTATCACGCCGTCGAGTATGGCATCTTTGATCGCCTCCTTGATGATGCCTACCTCGCGGCACTGCCCGATACCGAAAGTATCCATTATCTCCTCGCCGCGCACCGGTGGCTGGAAATTGCGGATGCGGTCGCGCGCCTCCAGGTCGGCCATTTTCTGAATCACATGGTCGAAATTGGCAAGCAGACGGCGCACTTTGGCTTCGTTTTTTGAAGTAATATCGGCGCGGCAGAGGGTCATCAGGTCGTCGATATCGTCGCCGGCATCGAAGAGCAGGCGGCGCACCGCCGAGTCGGTCACGGTGTCCTCGACGAGCGCTATCGGGCGCATGTGGAGCTCTACAAGACGCTGCACGTAGCGCATCCGCTCGTCCTGAGGCAGCTTCATGCGCCGGAATATGCGGGGCACCATCTTTGCGCCGATGAAATTGTGGTTGTGGAAGGTCCACCCCAGGGCGTCGTCCCACCGCTTGGTGGCAGGCTTGGCTATATCATGGAGCAGTGCCCCCCAGCGCAGCCACAGATTATCCGACTGCGCCGCCACACGGTCGAGCACCTGCATAGTATGGTCGAAATTATCCTTATGCGAGCGGCCGCGCACCGTCGACACACCGTCGAGAGCCTGAAGCTCGGGGAAAATGATAGCGAGCAGACCGCTGTCGCGTAGCAGAATCCACCCGCGCGAGGGTGTTGCGGAAGCCATGATTTTGTTCAGCTCCACCTCTATACGCTCGGCGGTGATGATGCGTATGCGCTCGGCGTTGCGACGTATTGCCTCGAATGTAGCGGGGTAAATCTCAAAATCAAGCTGTGTGGCAAAACGTATGGCTCGCATCATGCGAAGCGGGTCGTCGCTGAAAGTGATGTCGGGATCGAGCGGCGTCCTTATGATACGGGCATGCAGATCTTCGATGCCGCCGAACCGATCTATCAGCTCGCCGAACCGGCTTTCGTTGACCTGCAGAGCCATTGCGTTGATGGTGAAATCGCGACGGGAGATATCGTCGTCGAGCGTACCGTCCTCGACGATAGGGTTGCGCGAATCGCTTCTGTACGACTCGCGGCGTGCACCCACAAACTCCAGTTCTACACCGCGGCGCTTCACCTGAGCAGTGCCGTATGTGCGGAAAACGCTCAGATGCGCCCCCTTACCCATCTCGGCGGCCACGGCACGCGCCAGGGCAATACCCGACCCGACGGTGACGAAATCAATATCTTTAGACCGGCGTCCGAGCATCAGATCGCGCACATACCCGCCCACGACATAGCAGTCGAGGCCGAGAGTATCGGCCACCCGGCCTACGGTACGAAACACCGGACGGTCAATCTTTGAAGCGAAATCCGGTGTCATTCAAACAGTTGTATTATCTCTTCGGGAGCGTGGTTGAAAGAGGTGAGACCCGTCGATGTAGCGAGATAAGTATTCTCGATACCTACCGCTCCTACACCGGGTATCACGAACTTAGGCTCGAGGGCTATCACGTTGCCTTCGACGAACACTGCTTTCGACCGTGCCGTCACTACAGGCTGCTCGTTTATCTCTATGCCCACGCCGTGGCCTATGAACGCGGCATGCTGCCGGTGGCCCATATAATATTGTGTGAGGCCTTCATCCTCGACCATCTTCAGGGCACGGTCGTAGAGCTCTTTGAGCGGATAGCCGGGCAGACACTCGCGCTCGGCCATGCGGCATATCCCTATAGATACGTCGTGAGCGCGGCGCGCAAGATCACTAAGCGTCCCGACGGCAAATGTGCGCGACATATCGCTCATATATCCGTTGAAGTCGCCGTTCATATCGACCATCACGGCTTCGTGCAGATGTATGATCTCGCCTGAGGCACCGACGGGTAACGACGGGTCGAGCCCCGCTCCTCCCATCGAGAAGTCGTAGGGCGAAGGAGCGTCGGCATTGTTGCCCGCTATCAGGCTTCCCATATGTATCTCCATCCCCTCGCCGCTGGCACGCAACTGCCCCAGACACCCCTCGCGGCGCATCACGCCTTCGATTTCGATCTGAAACTCGATGTCGGTCATACCCTCGCGATACAGCTTCGGTATCTGGCTGTACACAAAGTCGTGGCGCTCGGCGCAATAGCGTATCATCTCGATCTCGCCGGGTGTCTTGACCGAGCGCACCTGCTGCAGCAGCGCCGATGCGTTGGCCTGACGAGCCTGCGGGAAGAGCTTGAGCAGACGCACGGCGCTGTTGTAGCTTAGTGCATCGAGCTCCACACCGAGTGTGTGTATCGGAGTGCCGACCGTAGCCGGAATATCCTCCGGCTTGCGTATGTAGGTCAGCGCATCGTCGGCCAGCTCCACGGGGCGCTTCACATAGTAGCGCAGGCGGCCGTCGGCCAGCAGCAGTATATATCCGGCAAAAACACGGCCGGTGAGGTAAAACAGATTGGTGACGGATGCCAGAAGAACTGCATCCACTTCGGCGGCCTGCATAGCTTCGAGGAGCTTGGTGCGGCGCAGTTTCTGCTCGTCAGGAGTGAGGAGCACCAGTTGCTGACTCATATGATTATTCTTTTGAAAGCGAAATACCTACTCGAAATATCTGATGGAGCGTATCGACGCGCATGATATGGCGCACGCTCACGCGGCTGTCGCGATCGAGTGTCACGGCATGCGGTATAGCCACCTCATTCTGGTATGACGATCCGAAGCCGCTGCCGGTCCAGTGTCCATACGGGTCGGCCAGCGTCAGCTGCACGGTGTCGCGATACACATGGAGGCTGTCGACGGGCGTAGTCACCTCAAGCCAGAGGTTGCTCCACTCGTAGTCGTTGCTGTGCTGCACTGCCACACTGAGGCGCCCACGCACCGGAGCCGCCGCCGAATCGAGATGTGCCAGCGGCGTGAATTGCAGTGTATCGCCGTAAGCCCACCCCCGCTGCGGCAGGTCAACGAAGTCGCTGCCGCGGTCGTCGGTGCTGCACGCCACCATCATCAGTGCAACACAAAGCGATAATATGCCCGGAAGCTTACGCATCACTCTTAGGTTGCTGCGGTTGGGAGCCAGGACGGTTACCGCGGCCACGGCCGCGACTCCGTGAACGCTGGGGCTGATTGTCGGACTTCTCGCCCCCTTCGGGCTTGTCCGCGCCCTTGGCTTCGGCTTTCTTTGGCCGGGGTTTGGACTGTTGCGGCGACTGCTGGGGACGACGCTCGTTTTTAGCCTTATCGTCGGTCGATGCATCGGCTTTAGCCGAGCTTTTGCGACGTTTTTTCTTCTTCTTGTCGAAACGGCTTATGGAGTCCTGACCCACAAGGTCGACAAATTCGCTCTTCTTGGCAGGCGCCTCTTCGCCCTCGCGCAATAGCGATTCGGGCTTCTCGCCCTGCTTGTTCATGGCGATCACCTCAAAAGCGCGTCGTGCGTCGATAGTCACCAGATTGGCGGCTATATGCTTGTCGGATGAATATGTGATCTGCTTTTTGAAAATGTCGGTCTTGAAGTGGTACCAGGTGCCGTCGACAGTTTCGAGGGTGATGTCGCGTGCAGGGAGCTTCTTGATGCTCTCCACATATGCATCGACCTCGAAATTGAGGCAGCACTTGAGCTTGGCACACTGTCCGGCAAGTTTCTGGGGGTTGAGCGATATATCCTGAAAGCGGGCTGCTGCGGTGCCGACCGAAACGAAATTCGACATCCACGACGCGCAGCACAAGGGGCGTCCGCACGGACCGATTCCGCCTATACGGCCGGCTTCCTGCCGGGCTCCTATCTGCTTCATCTCGATACGGATCTTGAAAGTATCGGCAAGCACCTTGATGAGCTGACGGAAATCGACGCGCTCGTCGGCTATATAGTAGAATATCGCTTTGTTGCCGTCGCCCTGATACTCGACGTCGCCTATCTTCATCTTCAGATTAAGCGAAGCCGCGATCTTGCGGGAACGTATCATGGTGTCGTTTTCGCGGGCTTTGGCTTCGCGGTATTTCTCCATATCGGCCGGACGCGCCTTGCGGAACACGCGGCGCACCTCGGCGTCAGGCTTCACGCGAGCCTTAGCCATCTGCAGCTTTACGAGCTTGCCCACAAGGCTCACTCGCCCTATGTCGTGACCCGGCTGAGCCTCGACAGCCACATAGTCGCCTATCTCGAGAGGCAGATCGAGTGAGTTTTTGTAATACCCCTTGCGGGTATTCTTAAACTGCACCTCGACCATATCGAAGTCGGCAAACCCTCCGGGCACATCGGCCAGCCAGTCGTGGCAATGCAGCTTTCCGCAGTTGCCGCAGCCGCGGGCCGCAGCCGGAGCTGCGCCGCGACTCTCTTTGCCGCCGCCGGGGGCTGCGGAGTCGTGCTGCTCAGGCGTCGGCTCGGCCGGAGTCGACTTTTTATCTTCAGTTGCCATAATGCGCAGTTATTATTTTGCGAAGCTGACAGAGCGGGTCTCGCGGATGACGGTGATCTTCACCTGTCCGGGGTAGGTCATCTCGTCCTGAATGCGCTTGGCGATCTCGGCAGAGAGTTTTTCGGTCTCCTCGTCGGTGATCTTGTCGGCACCTACTATGACGCGGAGCTCGCGGCCGGCCTGTATGGCGTATGTCTTGATCACGCCGGGATAGCTCAGGGCAAGCTGCTCCAGGTCGTTGAGGCGCTTGATGTAGGCTTCCACTATCTCGCGGCGTGCGCCGGGACGCGCGCCGGAAATGGCGTCGCACACCTGCACGATCGGAGCCAGGAGAGATGTCATCTCTACCTCGTCGTGGTGAGCACCTATGGCGTTGCAAATATCGGGTTTCTCCTTATATTTCTCGGCGAGCTTCATACCGATGATAGCGTGCGGCAGCTCGGGCTCTTCGTCGGGCACTTTGCCTATATCGTGGAGCAGGCCCGCACGGCGGGCTTTCTTCGGGTTGAGGCCGAGCTCCGAGGCCATGACGGCGCACAGGTTGGCAGTCTCGCGCGAGTGCTGCAGCAGGTTCTGGCCGTAGCTTGAACGGTATTTCATCTTACCGATCAGGCGAATCAGGTCGGGGTGCAGTCCGTGTATACCTAAATCGATAGCCGTGCGTTTGCCGGTCTCGATGATCTCCTCCTCGATCTGCTTGCGCACCTTTGCCACTACCTCTTCGATACGAGCCGGGTGTATACGTCCGTCGGCCACGAGCTGATGAAGGGCAAGCGATGCTATCTCGCGGCGCACCGGATCGAAGCCCGACAGCACGATAGCCTCCGGGGTGTCGTCGACCACGATCTCAATACCTGTAGCTGCCTCCAGGGCACGGATATTGCGACCTTCGCGACCGATGATGCGACCCTTGATCTCGTCGGAGTCGATATGGAATACGGTGACGGAGTTTTCGATAGCGGTCTCGGTGGCCACGCGCTGTATCGACTGGATGACGATGCGTTTAGCCTCGCGGTTGGCCGTCATCTTGGCCTCGTCCATTATATCGTTGATATAGCTTGCTGCTGCGGTGTGGGCCTCGGCTTTGAGCGATTCGACAAGCTTCTCCTTAGCTTCCTCCGACGACATGCCCGAGAGGTGTTCGAGAGTCTCCTGTGCCTGACGGTGCAGTTTCTCAAGCTCTGTATTTCGGGCATCGAGCTTAGCGCTGCGAGCGTCGAGCTTGGTGCGCATCTCGTCGTTTTCATTCTTAGTGCGCTGATTCTCAAACTGCTGCTGATTAAGCTGCAATTCGCGCTGCTTGATTTTTGCTTCGGCCTGCTGCATCTTCTGCATGCGCTGGTTGGCCTGGCGCTCCAGATCCGACTTCATCTTGAGTTCAGCCTTCTGCATCTCAAGCTCTTTGTTTTTCTGGATCATATCGGCCTCCATATGGGCCTCGTCGATTATAGTTTTAGCCCGCGAGCGCGCCATTGAGCGCTGTATCATCAGCGTGCAGCCCACGGCCAGAGCCGCTGCCACAATCACGATGCAGGCATAGATGATGAATGTTGAAGTCATATCGTTACGGTGTATTGCTTGATGTTAAGTTGTTGTTTGATAATATATATAGTTAATTTGACGTATCGTTCCGGCGGTGTCGGCGGAATCGGTCGTCGTATCAAGCGGCATCAACCATCTGATGCCCGGCAATAAAGAGCAAGGAGCGACCCGCGGGCGGGCCGTGTGTGTATCAATCTTCGACCGGGGCTGTCGGTATCTGTCCCAACAGCCTGTCAAGTTCGGCCTCAAAGCTTTCGATGTGGTGTGCTACAGCCTCATCGGCGGCTTCGGCTTCGTAATAGTAACGAGCGTACTGAAATGCCACCAAAGCAAGCACTTCCACCGGCTTGCGGTCTGAAAATCGTTTAGACCACGACTGCCAAAGCTCGTTGACGCCCTTCTCGGCGCGCCTTATTATCTCCTCCTGGTCCGGGCGTATTGTCATCGCCATCGGACGCTGGTTGGCTATCTTGATTGATATATTCTGCTCCTGTCTCATTGCATCAGTATGTGAGAAGCTCGATGCACTTGTCGATCTCGCGCAACATTTCGGTGAGCATGACACGACTTCGTGAAATATCCTCGCGCGTGGGACTCACAGTGTCGGCCACACGCATAAGCTCGATCTGCCTCTGCGCCTGCCGGTGCGCGTTGCGACACCTTGCAAGCTCGGCCTCAAGCTCGGCAATACGCTCGTCGGCCTGCTCCAATCGCTGCTGCAGAGCATTATATCGCTCCACGAGCATCTGCGATTTCACGGCCACACGGGCCAGCCTTTCGCGCAAATCGTCAGCCATACTTCACCAAAATTTCACAAATGTACACACTTTTGCCGAATTATCGGCACGACCCTTTGCTAAAATTTTGTTAACAGCTCGGCAAACACACTTTATCCGACAGATACTCAGCTATATACACTGTAATAAAAAATCCGCATAAGCTCTATCCGGGCTAACTGACAAGCTCAACCCGGCGTAATCTCCTACAGCATTGTGAAATAGCTTTTTTATCAAATTTATTCTTCCGAAAATGCCCCGCAGCTCAACAATTATTGTTAAATTTGCATCGTGATAACTATCGACCGACATATAGAGTACCTGCTGATGGAGCACGATTGCGTGATCGTGCCCGGCCTCGGCGCATTCGTGGCCGACCGCCGCAGCGCCTCAGTCAGCGGCTCGCAGATGCTCCCTCCACACCGTTCGGTGGGGTTCAACCCCTCGATAGCACACAACGACGGCTTGCTCGCCACGAGCATCAGCAGGCAGTCTGGATTGAGCTACGACGCTGCGATGAGCCATCTTACGGCAGCCGTCGGAGCACTGCGCGCACAGCTTGAGCAGGACAGAGAATTTACCATCTCGCGTGTCGGCACCCTCACGCTCTCCGATGAGGACACTATCACGTTCACCCCGGCTGCCGACCCCATTGCCTCATTATTATATATGGGGCTCCCTGCCGTCAGCCTCTTGCCGGCTGCCCAGACCGTCGAGCAGGACGATCCGGCCGCACAAGCCGAAATACTCCCCGCTCCGGAGGTAGCAGCATCGCCCCGGGCTATAAAATCCGACGCCGACACGGTTTACATACCCCTGCCGCGCCGTATTCTCAAGGTAGCCGCATGCTTCTGCCTGCTCGGCACCATAGGATTTATATGCTCGACACCGGCGCTCAACGACTCGACGACCGTCATGGCTTCGATGCCCGGAAATATCCGCACTTCCGCCACCTCGGCTGTGCGGAGTGCGCAGCAGCCTCTGCGCATGCGCCTGGCAGTCGCTCCGTCCGACGGCATAGAGATGGTCGACACAATGAAAACCTCTCCGTCCCGCACCGCCAAGACACAACCTGCAGCTGCGACGCAGAGCACACCCGCGCCGATATCATCGCTGCGGCTCAGCTCCGACGAACATTTCTGCATCGTCGTGGCTTCGATGCCTTCGCGCAAACGTGCCGACGCCTTCATACGCCAGTCCGGGAATCAGGCTCTCAAAGTCCTCGAACAGGAAGGCCGCTTCCGTGTGATAGCCGGCTCGGCACCCACTGAAGATTCCGCAAAGGCGATAGCCCGCTCGCCCCAAGTGCAGAAACGGTATCCCGGCGCATGGGTCACAGAGCGCTGAGCTCCGCCCACCGACACAACACTGATTACTCTCATAATCTGCATATACCATGACCAACTTCCATGATCTGGCTATTGCACGTAGATCAATACGCCGATACACTCCCGAACCGGTCGACTCCGAACAGGTGAAACTGATCCTCGAAGCTGCCCTGCTTGCGCCCACATCGAAGAATACGCGCGCATGGCAGTTTGTGGCTGTCGACGATCCCGACACCCTCAAGCGACTGAGCGAATGTAAGGAACGCTTCGCCCACCCCATAGCCGGAGCGGCGCTCGCCATCGTGGTGGCTGTCGACGTGACTGCCGACCACTGCTGGATCGAAGATGCAGCTCTTGCCGCCGGATACATGATGCTTCAGGCCGAAGATCTCGGACTCGGAAGCGTCTGGATACAGGTGCGCGACAGCTATATGGCCGACGGAACTCCCGCTCAGGAAGTGGTGCAGGAGATAGTAGGACTGCCCGAGCATATATGCCCGGTATGCGTCGTGGCCATCGGTCATAAAGATGAACAGCGCCGCCCCCAGAACACCGAGAAGCTGAAATGGGAGAACGTGCACATAGGCCGCTATCAGACACCTGCTGTCGCCGAATGAAGCGCGTGGTGTTCATCGGGGCCGGAAACGTGGCCTGGAGCATCGCACCCGCCATCGACGCGCTGCCCGGCTACACAGTGACCCACGTCGCCGCACGTCATACTTCTCGCGCCGCCGAGCTCGCATCGCGTCTCGCCGATTCGGGCGCCGGAACCCTCGACTCACCCCTGCCGGATGCCGATATTTATATCCTGAGCGTGACCGACGATGCTCTGCCCGAGCTCGCCGCATCAGTTGCTCCGCGCCCCGATGCCCTGTGGCTTCACACTTCAGGAAGCGTTGAGGCGTCAGCTTTGGCTCCTTTGGGCTCCCGGTTCGGCGTGCTCTACCCGCTGCAGACATTCACCCGCGGCAAGCAGATGCAACTGGACAAGGTGCCGATATTCATCGAGGGATCGACCCCCGAGGCTCTCGGTCAGACAAGAGAGCTCGCCGAAGCATTGTCGGGGAGTGTCGCCGAAGCCGATTCCGCCCTCCGCACACGGATGCACATTGCGGCCGTGTTCGGTTGCAACTTCACCAACCACATGCTCGCCACTGCCGAGCGTCTGCTTGCCGATGCCGGCATGCCGCTATCGACCATCGCGCCGTTGGTGCGCGAAACCCTCGACAAAGCGTTCGCCACCTCACCCTCCGAAGGCCAGACCGGCCCGGCCCGCCGGGGCGACACGCGGGTGATCGGCAGACACCTGTCGCAGCTCGCACCCGACGATGCCGCTTTATACCGCACTATCTCCGATTCGATCACAAAAAAATATCATAAATGAGCCGCATAGACTACGACCTGACACGCATTCGAGCCGTGGCATTTGATGTCGACGGCGTACTCTCGCCCTCCACCGTGCCTCTGGGGCAGGATGGCCAGCCGGTACGCATGGTAAACATAAAGGATGGATATGCCCTGCAGTTGGCCGTAAAAAACGGTATGCAACTGTCGGTGATCACCGGTGCCAAGACACCCTCGATCATCGACCGCTACCGCTCGCTCGGTCTCAGCGATATATTCATCGGAGTAAGCACTAAGCTCCCCGTCTACGAAAAGTGGCTCGAAGAGTGCGATCTGGCACCTGACGAAGTAGCGTATGTGGGCGACGACATCCCCGATCTGGAGATAATGCGCATATGCGGGCTGCCGGTGGCTCCGCGCGACGCTGCGCCCGACATTAAGGAGATAGCGCGCTATATATCTCCCGTCAACGGCGGCTACGGCGTGGCCCGCGACCTGCTCGAACAGATACTGCGCGCCCACGGCAAATGGCTCAACTCAGCCGACGCTTTCGGATGGTGATCACTCCTCGCCGACAATCCCCCCCCCTATGAACCTATGAAATTTCCATTAGACAACCTTAGCAAATACAACATTTATCTGGCAAGCGCGTCGCCGCGTCGCCGCGAGCTCCTGGCTATGCTCGGAGTCGACTTCACCCGTGCCGACCTCGTCGAAGTCGACGAGATAGTGCCCGAAGGTCTCGATGCTGCCGAAGTGCCGCTCTACCTCGCCAATCTCAAGGCCGAAGCCTACAAAGGGATCGCCGGAGAGAATGATCTGTATATCACGGCCGACACTGTAGTAATAGTCGACGGCCGGATCATCGGCAAGCCCCGCGACGCTTCCGACGCCCGCAGTATGCTCCACACTCTCGCCGGCCGCAAGCACACGGTCGTGACGGGTGTATGCGTATTCACGATCGGACGCACCGAAAGTTTCTCGGTGAGCTCTGAAGTAGAGTTCTCGGAACTAACGGACAACGAGATCGATTACTATGTGAGCACCTTCCGTCCGCTCGACAAGGCAGGCGCCTACGGCATCCAGGAATGGATCGGCGCAGCTGCCGTAAAGGGTATCGACGGCAGCTTCTACAACGTGATGGGGCTCCCGGTGAATGCCCTTTATCAAATTCTCAAATCTTTCTGACCACCGCAGCTACCTCGGCTCCCGAAGCAAGGATCTTGTCGGCAGGCAGTACAGCCGACAACGGTAGCACCGAGAGTGTGGCGGGAAGGTATCGGCGCAGCTCGGCATGCGACCGCAACAGATGCGCCACTACCCCCATGGTCATGCGCAGGTTTACCTCCACGCAAGGTGCGAGACGCATCTCTCCCCCGGCACTGTACACCATCATATCCACCCCGAGCCACCCTGTGTAGGCATCTCCTGTCAGCTCGCCGAGCACGGCTTCGAGCTGTGCCACGACGCGATCGAGGTCGTTCAGACTAATATATTCCCCTATCCGAGCACGCAGCTGATCTTCTGACGCCATACGGTTGCCGATATACGCGCCCGTCGGTGTGGTGTCGAAGAGCGACAATCCTCTAAACATTATGCCCGATTCGGCGGAGTTGTAGAACAGCGCGGCAAAATCGAGCACCCTGTCGAGCGCCCGCTCAACCGTCACGCTTCCGGCGCGGGCTATCATTGCCGCAATCTTCGTGCGGGCATCGCTGCCGAGACGACCTGCCTCGTAGCGATGTACACCGCGACCCGAGCAACTCCACGGCTGCTTGACGAACAGATCGGCATCGCCCGGTAGCTTATCGAGTTCTTCAGCTCTATCTATCTCTACAGGTAGGGGCGGAAACTGCAGGTCGGGGAGCGACGCGGCAAGGCGGCGGTTCACTTCGACTGATATACGACGGTGCGAAAGCTGCCTGATCCGTTCGATCGCCTCGGCATCCGGGAGCTTTTCGGGAGCTACACCTGCATCGATGAAGCGGCGCACGGCATCCGGGCTCCACCCCCATGGTATGCATTCGTCCACCCCCGAAAGGTCAGTACCGGGCAGAAGCACCAGATCGCCCGGCTCGGCCCACCACTGCGGGAGCTGCGCGAGGTCGCGCTCGAGCACCCGGGCGATGCGCGGCGGGGTGTAGCGGTATGTATTGCAGGCCAATGCGCCGTCGTTCGACGGATTGTATAGCAGTCCGCGCGGCATCAGAACGGTTTGCGGTATTTGTCGGCTTCGGCCGCGTCGGCATCTTCGAGTATCGACAGGTATGAAGCGTATCGCGAAGCGGCGATGCGATGATCGTCGACAGCCTGACGCACGGCGCAGCCCGGCTCGTGGGTATGGGTGCAGTTGCCATAGCGGCAATCGGCCGAGTGCTCGAATATCTCGCGGAAGAAATGCCCCACCTCCGCACGGTCGAAGTCTATCGTACCGAAACCCTTTACGCCCGGTGTATCAATGATATACCCACCCTCAGATCCACCCAAGGGGTGCATCTCGGAGAATGTGGTGGTATGCATACCGGTGTCGTGAAGCGCCGAGATCTCGCCAGTGCGTAGATTCAGGCCCGGTATCAGATCGTTGATGAGCGACGATTTCCCCACTCCCGAATTTCCCGACAATAGAGTCATGCGTCCGGAAAGCTGCTCACGCAGCTGCACGACCCCCTCGCCTGTGCGTGCCGATGTCGCTATCACCTTATAGCCGAGCGAACCGTACAGATAGCTTACGGCATCGAGCAGCTCGCGGCTTTCGTCGTCGGTGAGCAGGTCGACCTTATTTATCACGATCACCACCGGTATGCGGTAAGCCTCGGCGGTGGCCAGAAAACGGTCGATGAAAGTAGTCGATGTGGAAGGGTGCGCCAAAGTGACTACCAGCACAGCCTGATCAAGGTTGGCAGCAAGGATGTGGCTCTCTTTCGACAGATTGCTTGCACGGCGTATAATATAATTGGCGCGGGGGGCTATCGCCGTGATGAAGGCCGTGCCGTCGGGCGACGCATCGGGGTCGGTGATAGTGACACGGTCGCCCACCGCCACCGGATTTGTGGTGCGTATCCCTTTAAGGCGGAAGTTGCCTTTCACCTTGCATTTCACCTCCTTGCCGGAGCCGTCGAGAGTCACCTCATACCAGCTTCCGGTGTTTTTTGTCACCAATCCTTCGGGCATATTTTAGAATTTAGAGCCTGTCCCATAATAAATGTAAAATACCGAGTCGCATATTTTGAGTCTTATTATTCCCTTCAGCGAAGGAGCGTAGCGGTGCTACGTGACTGAGTGAAAGGTAATAAGAAGGCCAAAAGATGCGAGACGAAGAAACATTTTCTTGATGTTCAGGCTTGGTTAAAAGTTTATTCATTTAATGCTTTTTGCCATATCCCACATGAAAGTTACCTCTGCCTCGGTCTCTCTTTGTCCTATTCTGCTGAGTTCTGCGGTCGTGTACATCCAGTATACTTCCTTACAGCTCAACAGTATAGCCTCAAAGATAGACCGCTCAGTATTTGACATTTATTATGGGACAGGCTCTTAGACTACAAATTTAGCAAATTTTGCTCATCCCACCAAAGACGCAGTGCTGACCGAAGTTTGGTCTTTCAAGCAAAAACGCCAAAATAGTGCATTTCTTTAATTATTGACCCGCACTTCACACATCACTATAAATCAATCATTTAACACTATTAGTTAAATTTTATTTAATATATAATTGGGTGATTTGCAAACTTTTCGTAACTTTGCAGCGTTGTTTTATAAAATGTCTAACAAATAATTAATTTTTAACGCTATGAACACTGATACTATCGGAGCATGGGCAGGGCTTGTATGGACTGCTCTCAACGACGCAGACGTAATGGGTACAAAGCAGCTCAAGAAAGTCACCAAACTCAAAGATAAAGAACTCTTTGCAGCTTTCGGATGGCTCGCACGCGAAGGCAAGGTATCGTTCCAGACCAACCCCGAGGACGAAAAAGAGCTCCTCGTGGCTCTCGTACAGGAATAATCCTCCAACACACCATACTACAGGCGACTGTATCGCGCATGCGATGCAGCCGCCTGTCGGTTTTTTGCGTTTATTTAAAATAAAGTTGCTAAATTTGCCGCGGCAGAACGCCACCGTAGCCGCATGTTTTACTCTCTGACACGCATAAATATCGCCCAGATACTCCGCGTACTGGGGCTGCTTACCGTGAGCGAAGCCCTCTTTATGACCATACCCATGGCCACATCGCTGGCTTATGGCGACGACGACTGGCAGTCGTTTCTATGGAGCATAGCCGGGGCCGCTATCGTCGGGCTCCTTATGGTGACGTGCATACACCCCTCCAGCCCGCGTATGGGCAAGCGAGAGGGGTTTCTGCTCACATCGCTGGTGTGGGTGGTATTCTCGCTTTTCGGGATGGTGCCGTTCATGCTCTCCGACCTCAACCTTGATGTGGCCGACGCATTCTTTGAGTCGATGTCGGGCTTCACCACCACGGGCGCGAGTGTGCTTCAGGCCTCGTCGCTGTCGCACGGCATGATCTTGTGGCGATGCCTGATGCAGTGGATCGGCGGCATGGGAATCATCCTCTTCACTCTCGCCGTAGTGCCGATGCTCAACAACCAGGGGGGCGTGCAGATGTTCAACTCCGAAGTGACCGGTATCACCCACGAGAAGCTGCGGCCGCGCATTTCGCAGACAGCCAAAGGACTCTGGGGTGTATACTTTGTGCTCACGGTGATACTTTTCCTGCTGCTGTGGTGCGGCCCGATGGACGCTTTCGAGGCTATCTGCCACTCGTTCAGCACCATCTCGACAGGCGGTTTCTCCACCTCCGACGACAGCATCGCCGCCTGGAGCTCGAACTATATCGACGTGGTGCTGATCATATTCATGTTTTTAGGCGGTGTGAACTTCTCGCTTATCTACCGCGCGGCATTCGGCGACTTCCGTGCTCTCAACAACGACACGTTCAAGATCTACCTGCGCGTGATCGTCATAATGTTCGTGGTATTCGTGATATGCATAGTGGCCAACGGTCAGGCCACATCGTGGAACTCCGTGACAATCGACCCCCTCTTCCAGATCATCTCCACCCTCACCTCCACCGGGTATACTGCCAACAACTTCGAGCTGTGGGGCACCACGGTGCTCAGCCTTGTCTTTCTGATGATGTTTTTCGGAGCCTGTGCCGGCTCTACATCGGGCGGCGCCAAGCTCGACCGTATGAACTATCTGCTCCAAAGCACGCACAACGAAACCGTACGAACCCTCAACCCTAATACTATCTACACCGTGCGCATAGGGGGCAAAGTCGTCTCGCCTGAGCGCGTATCTAAAATCATGGCCTTTCTGTGCATATACATGATGGTGATAATGCTCGGCGGCATACTGCTCACAGCCATGGGAATGCCTCTGATCGACTCGTTTTTCTCGTCGTTCTCGTGCATGTCGAATACCGGTCTCGGGGCCGGTGTGACAGGCTACGGCAACAACTTCGACGCCGTGCCGATGGCGGGCAAATGGATCCTATCGGGCATCATGCTCATCGGCCGTCTGGAGATCTTCACCGTCCTTGTCATCTTCACCCGCTCCTTCTGGCTCAAATAAGAGCGGGTGTCACAAAACTACCGACCGGACATTTTTCACTCCCGCAAAGGCTACAAATCGGCTGAAACCCGCATGAACAGTACATTTTAGCCGCAAAACGATTGTTACTTTTTGTCCGATTTGCCGCACAAAATCATCTCTATTTAAAATTTTTCCTAAAAATTTTATTAAATTTATTTGGATTTTGTTTTTCCATCCCATATATTTGCAAAATCAAATATTATCATAATCACTATGAGAAAAAATATTATTATCTTCAAATTTGCACTTTACATAGTCGCAATGGTTGCCTTGGTCGGTATAACCGGATGCTCTGAAGCAGTGGAAGATGAACCCGCTATGGAGGCGCAGGAGATGCAGACACCGGAGGGATCTCGCACTTGGTCAGATGGTCGCGATATCGTAGAAGGGATCTATAAATTTAAACGTGACACCATTAGAATAATGGAAAGAATCCCCAGTTACCTCCTGGATAAAAATCATCAAAATGGAGATATAATAGACTCAAATTTCGTAGCTATAAAAAAATTAACTCCAAATACCGATCTTGATCTCAATATTAACGATATTAAAATAATAGCAGCGTACAGCTACGACATACCGAAATTCGGAACAGGCCTCGATCCATGGATTGATTTAAATATAGAGCCTATGGAACTACCCGCCGAAATAGATTGGCTGTCTGCTGAGATAAACACAGTTGATGGCGAAATAGGCCTCACCGTCAGCGAGTCGGTAAATGCTCCCGAATGGACAAATTTTACAGAAGGTGAACGTGCCATAAAAATAGACCTTGCTATAGGAATAAACGAAACTCAATATACCACTTGCTCTCTAATAGTGCTTCAGCTGCGATCAGTAGATGGTTTTCCACAACCGCTCGATGCCACTCGCTTTTTTTATCTATTTTCCCCCGGAGATAAAGCTGAAATATCCCCGGATGGAGAGGATGGTGCTTTTACAGTATCGTATGACCCTATGTATTATTCCTCTTTTACCTCAGAAGGATTTATTCTTCCTGAAAATGTGGAGATAGATCCCGGATTTTCAGAAAAGATTGGCGACCCTGTTCAGGAAGCCATTGATCATGGTAAAAGCGGATGGCATCCTTACGACGGATGGACTATACTCGATGTCGACAAGATAAAGAACTCTGAAGGTGTATACGATTTAGGATGGGCAAAAATCAAAATTGTCGGTACTCCTGATGGCTCGAAACGTATCGAATACAGCATCTCAAAAAACACCACAGGCAAGACACGTCAGATCCGTATATCTGATGGCGATATTTTCCCCGGCAAAGAATATGCGCTCGGAAGATTCTCTTGCCTCCCGATTTATTGGGACATCTATATTCAGCAGGATAAATAACTAAGCAATTATTATGATAGCGCGGGCTTCTGGGCTCGCGCTATTTTATCAGCAGGGCACTGACGAAGGTGAGGTAGGCGGGGAGACGCCGCGGATCGTCGGACCATAGCAGCGGGATTCCGAAAAGCTTTTCAGCCAGCAGGACGACATCTATTCCCCACGATTCGAGCGACGGGCGTGCGAGCTCAGGGTGGCGGCACGGCTCGCCATGCAACCGCGAGCACTCGTTGCAATACAGACACTTCCCTGCAAACGCGAGCGACATGCCGCCCGAAGCAGCCTCAAGCTGCCGCAGTCGCGACTCGACGCGCCGCCGCTCGGGCTCAAAAAGCTGCTGCGCTGTCTGCCCCGCACCTTCTGTATAGATCTTTGATGCAAAGACTCGCACCCGGGTGAAGCGACCGAACCGCTCCAAAGGGTCGTAGTCGAACGGCGGACAGAGCCAGCACCGGCCGTAGTTGCCGCACTCCGCACAGTAAGAACGGACTCGGTCGGGCTCGGCACGGTATACGGCCAAAAATTCCGACATCGGCAGCCGAGCTTCAAATCTTTCGATACTCATCGCCATAAACAATTTCTCCGAACAGCCGGCGGATATGACCTTCGGCAAGCATAGTCGGCACATCAAGCAGCAGAAGCCGCGGAGTATCTATGAGCATAATATCGTCGGCATACCTCAGAGCAATGTCGAGCTCGTGAGTCGAAAATATCACAGTGCGCCCGCTGCCATGTGCGCACTCGCCAAGCATCTGCCCCAGCCGGTGGCGCGAGGGCAGATCGAGAGGCGCTGTCGGCTCGTCGAGCAGCAGAACAGGGGTATCCTGAGCCAAGGCGCGGGCTATCATGATGCGCTGCGCCTCGCCGTCGCTGAGGCTGTCGATATGACGGTCGGCATATTCCGACATACCTACCTGCGAGAGCGCGGCGGCCACGATACGCTTGTCGTCGGCCGAAAGCGAGCCGCTCCACCCTGTATACGGAGCGCGGGCGAGCGAGACTGCTTCTGTAGCTGTCATACGGTCGGCGTGAGCGCGTCCGGAGGCCACGAATGCCACTTTGCGCGCCCGCTGCTGAGCCGCGAGGGAGCCTATTGCGATACCGTCGACGAGCACGCGGCCGCCGACCGGCCGCTCGATGCCGGCCAAGGCGCGCAGCAGAGTCGACTTACCCGAGCCGTTACGCCCTATCAGAGCCACAAGCCGACCGTCGGCTACGGTAGCATCGACGTCGCACATGAGGATGCGCCGGCCGTAGCCGAGCGAAAGGTGGTCGAGAGCGATCATTGCGGCAAGTTGAATGTTGGCTTAAGCGACGGAAGACACCCGATCGACTCTTTGTAGGAGGCAAGCCCCTGATCGACAATGCCGCCGGATGCGGCAGGGCCGATGTCGGCATACCTGAAGCCTAATGAGGCAAGATGCGAGAATACGCAGCGCGGCAACAGATTCATAGGGCGCAGGCGGCTGAAGCCGGGAGAATCGCCCCAATATACTATCTGCGCCACATCTGCACGGACGCGATGCGCCACCACTGCGGCCACATCTGCACCGTCGAGTGTGAGCATCATCATCATGCCCGAAGCCACGGCAGCTGTGGCACGAACCTGCTCGAGCGACATGGCAAGAGGATAGGCGTGAGCGCGGCGGTTGGCCTCGATCACGGTATATGCGCGCGCTGAATCGTCGGCGGCAGCAGGGTCAAGAACTTCAAAGCCGAACCCTGCACGCTCCGCCTCATGCAGCTTCTGGCGCGCCGAGCGGTCGAGCCGCTCATCGAAACGGCCTACGCTGTCGAGCGGATAATGATAATTCAGGTCGGCATGATCCAATCGCCCGATCTGCAATAAAGAGGCCACGATGCGGGCGTTCAGCTCCGGCTGCATGAATGCCGGAGGGAGGGTAATACGCATCGCCGGGCACTCCGCGGCAAGTGCCTCCATAGCAGCGAGCACAGTAGCAGGCTGAGGGTGTTTGGTGAACACCGGGCCGCCAAATGGTGCTGAAAAGGGTGATGCAAGCAGACCGTCGGAGCGCTTGCCGGCAACTATGCCGCAACGGGGCTTGGTGTCGTGCATCAGCCAATATTGCGGCTCGATGGAGGCACAGCTCCCGGTGAGGGTGCTGAAATCTACGGAGTTGTACAGATGAAGCCCCGGTGCCTGCCCACTGACAAACAACCGGGCATACTCGCCTGAATCGATGCGCTCCGCTATCATAGATTAAAAGCCTGTCTCTAAAGCATAAGCCGGTAGATGGCGGCTGTATCGTCGGCGCGAAGCCGGTAGTAAGCACCTATCTCGTCGCCTTTATTGGCGTGAAGATTCTTGACGAGAAGATCAATGTCGGGCTCGGCGACTCCCAGCTCGGCAAATGTGACGGGGAGGCCGAGGCTGCCGAAGAATGCCTTGAGGCAGCGCACACCCTCCATGGCCGTAGCTTGATCGGGCATGTGCGGGTCGACATGCCATACGCGGCGTGCAAGCTGCGCCACTCGCTCAGGCTTATGCCCGGCCATGAATGTCAGATAAGCCGGGAATACCACAGCCAGCCCCGCACCATGGGTCACACCATAGATAGCCGATATCTCGTGCTCCATGAAATGGCTCACCCAATCCTCGGTGCGGCCACATCCGCACACACCGTTGTGTGCCAGAGTGCCGGCCCACATTATGTTGGCGCGCGCCTGATAGTCGTCGGGGGCAGCCATCACTTTGGGAGCCTCCTCTATGATCGCCTGAAGCACCCCTTCGGCCACACGGTCGGTGGTCTGCACATCGTCGGTCGAAGTGAAGTAGCGCTCCATGATATGAGCCATCATGTCGGCGATGCCGCTCGCCGTCTGATATGGCGGGAGTGTGAAGGTGAGCTCGGGGTTCATTACGGCAAACTTTGGCCGGAGCCAGTAGTCGGTGCGCAGCGATATTTTCTGCTTGGTATCGATACGTGTTATCACCGAATTGCCCGATCCTTCGCTTCCTGCCGCGGGGATGGTGAGCACCACCCCCACCGGAAGAGCGGTCTGCACGGTGGCTTTGCCTGCCCAGAAGTCCCAGAAATCGCCGTCGTAAGGCACTCCGGCCGCTATAGCTTTAGCAGTGTCGATAGTCGAGCCGCCACCCACGGCCACCAGACCGTCGAGGCAGTTGCTGCGCATCAGCGCTATGCCGCGGCGCACCTCGTCGTCCTCCGGATTAGGCTTTACGCCGCTGAGATCGATATACTCCACATCGGCCTCACGCAGCGAGCGGTGCACACGGTCGAGCAGTCCGCTGCGCACCACCGATCCTTTGCCGTAAACCACCAGCACGCGGCGGGCTCCCATCTGCCGGGTGAGCTCTCCGGTCCGGTCCTCAACACCGCGCCCGAACACATATCTGGTGGGTGCCCAATAGCTGAAATTATCCATATCTTGAAGTAATTATTATCACATTATAATGATCAGATACACAAGCAGTGCCGGCGATACAAGCAGCAGCGAGTCGATGCGATCGAGTATCCCGCCGTGACCGGGTATGAGATGCCCGGAGTCCTTGACACCGAGTGTGCGCTTGATCAGGCTCTCGACCAGATCGCCCCATGTGGCGAACACGCTCACCACCACACCCATGCCTACCATCTGCCACATCGTGAAAGCCTCAAACGCTCCTGAGAAAAATTGCTTCATTATCACGGCACCGGCAATGGCAAACACCATCCCGCCGACAAAGCCTTCCCACGACTTTTTGGGCGATACGCGCTCAAAAAGCTTGTGGCGGCCGATGAGCGACCCTACACAGAAAGCGCCCGTGTCGTTGAGCCATATCATCACAAACATGGCCAGAAGCACGTACCCGCCCCAAAGCGGCTGCATCTTGACAAACGACATAAGCCCGAGAGGGAGAACAATATATAGCTGCCCCATGAAGCCGTAGGCCAGATTGTCGATAGGGGCGCGCTCGCGGGTGTACAGCTGAAGCACCAGCCGCGCTATAAGGTAGATGATAAACAGTGTGCCGAGCACCTGGGCCATCTCCTCCTTGCCGGCAGCCCATGCAAAGAGCCCGAGCACACCGGCCACTCCACCCGCCACATCGAGAGCAAGCGAAGTGAACCGCTCGGCATGGTGATTGGTAAGACGGTAGAACTCCACCAGTGCAAGCACCGCAAAGAGCACCAGAAAACACTGAAACACTGCCGGTCCGAGCAGGATACCGCAGATTATCACCGCCATATAGACTATGCCCGAAAGCGAGCGAACTATTACTCCATTCATATAGCTGAGGTTTTATAATTGCAAATTTAACAATTTTCTGATGCAACACCCTCCCGAGCCTCGATATTTTTCTACACTGATCAAAAATTTCACAAAATTAAGCCCGAATTTGCATCAAGTTTGCTACATTTGTAGCCGTATGACTCCCGGATTACACCGCCGAGCCCTTAGGAAAATAATCACAGAAAACCACTCTTTCGATATACGCTCATGGCTAAATTGAATCTTATCAAAAACGACCCGTGGCTCGAGCCTTTCGCCGAAGCCATCGAAGGCCGACATCAGGATGCCCTCAAAAAGGAAGCCGACCTGACTCAGGGGTGCAAAAACCTTGAGGAGTTTGCCAACGCCCACAATTATTTCGGCCTCCACCGCACACCCGACGGATGGGTATTCCGCGAATGGGCGCCCAACGCCACTGAGATAACCCTCGTGGGCGACTTCTCCCGATGGAAAGAACTGATAAAATACCGCCTCAAGCGCAAGGATAACGGCGTGTGGGAGATCAAGCTCAAACCCGACGCGCTCCACCACGGCGACCTATACAAGATGATCGTAAGATGGGACGGCGGACAGGGCGAGCGCATACCCGCATACGCCAACCGCGTGGTGCAGGACGAGGCCACCAAAGTGTTCTCCGCTCAGGTATGGGCTCCCGACAAAGAGTACAAATGGAAAGTAAAACGATTCCGCACATCGACCGACCCTCTGCTGATATATGAGTGCCACATCGGCATGAGCCAGCAGAAAGAGGGGCTCGGCACATACACCGAGTTCCGCAAAAACGTGCTGCCACGCATCGCTGCCGACGGCTACAACTGCATACAGATCATGGCCATACAGGAGCATCCTTACTACGGTTCGTTCGGCTACCACGTGAGCAACTTCTTCGCAGCCTCAAGCCGCTTCGGCACACCCGAAGAGCTTAAGGCCCTGATCGACGATGCCCACTCGCGCGGCATAGGCGTGATAATGGATATCGTGCACAGCCACGCCGTGAAAAATGAAAACGAAGGCCTCGGACGCCTCGACGGATCACACGACCTGTACTTCTACGGCGACCACCGCCGCGAGCACCCGGCATGGGACTCCCTCTGCTTCGACTACGGCAAGAACGAAGTGCTCCACTTCCTGCTCTCAAACTGCAAATACTGGATGGACGAATACCACTTCGACGGCTTCCGGTTCGACGGCGTAACATCCATGCTCTACTACAACCACGGCCTGGGGCAGGCATTCGGCGGCTATGCCGACTACTACGACGGCGGCCAGGATGTCAACGCCATAACCTACCTAACGCTGGCCAACAAACTGATACACTCCATCAACCGCAACGCCATCACCATAGCCGAGGAGATGAGCGGTATGCCCGGCCTTGCCATACCCGTCAAGGACGGCGGCATAGGGTTCGACTACCGCATGGCGATGGGTATACCCGACTACTGGATCAAGACCCTCAAAGAGAAAGCAGACGAAGAGTGGCACCCTACTTCTATAATGTGGGAGCTCACCAACCGTCGCGCCGACGAGAAGACCATAAGCTACGTCGAGAGCCACGACCAGGCGCTCGTGGGCGATAAGACGGTGATATTCCGCCTCATCGACAAAGAGATGTACTGGCACATGATGGTCGACGACGACAACATGACCGTGGCCCGCGGCATGGCCCTGCACAAGATGATACGCCTTGTCACCGCGTCGCTCATCAACGGCGGCTACCTCAACTTCATGGGCAACGAGTTCGG
>CAZPKH010000005.1:0-75419 GCA_964587165.1 uncultured Muribaculaceae bacterium | reverse complement strand
TTAATATGTATTAAGCCTGCCGCCGGTTTAACCGGCACCCGGAAGGATGCGCCCTCCAAGTTTTAAATATAGTGATAAAGATTACATGATATTTTGTAATATTTCGCCGGACGGTGCGTTAGAATAATGTATGAGCAGTATCTCACTCCGCTTCAGCAATCCTGTGGCCACCGAGCGCCTTACGGTGGTGGTGTGCCCCGACCTGAGTCGACCCGACCGCGGTCTGGACGCATCGCGTCTGTACCGCCTGTCGGCCTACGGCGCGCTTATGGCGATAGGCTCGGATGATGCTATAGCGGCTGTCGACAAGCTTTTCTCTCTTATCCCCTCGGCGGCAGTGCGTACTTCTCAGGCCGCATCGGCGTTTGTTGAATCGATATTCGAGCGCATAGCCCCTTCCGATCCGCTCGCCTTGGTATGGATAGTAGGCACTCACGCCTACGCCGCCTCGACAGCGCCCGAAGCGTTCGACATTTCACTGCTATCCCCCTCCGGCACAAGGACTCACCTCGGCACAACCCCGCTCCACGCTGACGAAGCTACTGCATACCGCGGGAGTGTAATCTCCATCGAGTGCGACGGCGCTACGGCCTCGGCCGGAATAGTCGACGGCCCGACACCCCGCATTGAGGCGCCTGCTGTCGTGGCTGCCCCGGCAGAGCAGAAGTCGGCCGACACAGACCAAGAAGTGATTATCTGGGATGAGGCCGAACCAAAAGATGCCGATACATCCGCCGAAGCCGAGAGTGACACCGCCGCGGCCGCTGCCCCCACGACTCCTGCTGTAGACCCTAAGCGTCGCCGCCGCCGATTGATAATATGGCTTGCCGCGGCCGCTGCCCTTATCATCGTTTTGCTCAATATCCCCACCTGCAGTGATGCAGACCGTGCGGCCGATGCAGTGGCTGCCGACTCGACGGCCACAACGAAACCGGCCCCGGCCGACACCGCCGCCACACATCAGTCGGCCGACACCGCTGCCGTCCCTGCTGCTGCCGAAGCTCCGGCACAGTCGCCGCAACCGGCAGCAGCCCCCGAGCGTAAAGCGCCGGCCGCCACTACCCCCGCGACACCCGCCGTCGAGAGCTCACGCACGCAAGCCGACGAAAAGCCGGCCGCTGCCGAAGTGTCGACAGCCCACAAAAACTTCAACATCTCCCCTGAGGTCGATTCGGAGGATTAACCCGCCAAAAAATATAAAAAACGGCTGCCCTGCGCGGGTTTTGGCTGCTATTCTGTGCGATTTTGGTCTCAATTAATTTGCCATTTCGCACAGCTATTCGTACATTTGTACCATCAAATACCAAACAACTAATACCATCACCGGCATCCCGCTGCGGCTCTGCCTCTAAAAACATCTGTCGCTATCATGTTTCTTTACCTAATCCTTCTGTTTGTGATTGGCTATATCATCATAGCCCTCGAACACCCGATGAGGATCGACAAGTCGGCCACCGCACTGCTCTTAGGCATGCTTATGTGGGTGCTGTATGCCATCGGAAGCACTCTGATTGTCCCCGCGGCACACCCCGAAGAGCTCGCCGCTTTCGTCAACTCCCGCTCACTCGGCGATGCCCCGCTCCACGAGCAGTGTCTGCAGTATATACTGAATGTCGACATCGTAGAGCATCTTGGCGACATCACCCAGACACTTTTCTTCCTCATCGGCGCCATGACTATAGTCGAGCTGATAGACGTACACGAAGGGTTCTCGGTGCTTACCGACCATATCACCACCCGCCACAAACGCTCACTTCTGCTGGTGATCTGCTCGGTGACATTCATTCTCTCAGCCGTGCTCGACAATCTCACCACCACTATCGTGATGCTGATGCTGCTCCGCAAACTGGTGCACAACCAGAAAGACCGGTGGCTCTTTGCCGGAATGATCGTGATAGCGGCCAATACCGGCGGTGCGTGGTCGCCTATAGGCGACGTGACCACTATCATGCTGTGGGTCAAGGGCAACGTCACCACCCAGGCTCTCATCTGCTACGTGCTGCTGCCAAGCATCATCGCCTTGGGCGTGCCGCTGGGCTTTATTATACCTCAGCTTAAAGGGTCGCTCCCGGCTCCTTCGGCGGCCGACGCTCCACGCCAGACCGAAACAACGCTTGCCGAACGCCGTGTGATGCTGATACTCGGTGTGGCCGGCCTGCTGTTTGTACCGCTATTCAAGAGTCTGACCCACATGCCTCCGTTTGTTGGCATACTCCTCTCGCTGGGTGCACTGTGGGTATTCACCGAGATATTCTACAACCGCAAAAAACTCGACAAATCGAAGGAGCACCGCCTCTCGAAGGTGATCAAGCGCATCGACATGTCGACGATACTCTTCTTCTTCGGCATACTGATGGCTGTAGCCGTGCTCCAGAGCTCGGGGCTTCTGGCGATGGCAGCCGGCTGGCTTGATGCCGAGGTACACAATGTATACGTGATCGACCTGCTGCTCGGTGTGATGTCGTCGATAGTCGACAATGTACCTCTCGTAGCGGCAGCCATGGGCATGTATCCAGTAGAGAGCGCAGCAGCTACCGGCTATGCCGCCAATTTCGTGGTCGACGGCGTATTCTGGGAGTTCCTGTCATACTGCGCCGGTGTGGGCGGCAGCATCCTGATCATCGGCTCGGCTGCCGGCGTGATCGCCATGGGTATCGAGAAGATACCGTTCGGATGGTATCTGCGCAAATTCAGCCTCATAGCCTTGCTGGGCTACCTCGCCGGCGGGGGCGTATATATCCTCGAATGTATGCTACTGAAATAATCGCATTTCATCAACTTGAAAACTCGGTGAATCGCAGCATTTACCGAGTTTTTATTTTAGAGCCTATCTCATAATAAATGTTAAATTCTGAGTTAGCGATGTAGTATTCCATTGCTGTTCACGTATGGTTTTGATATAGGTTTTTTTAATGCTTTATATTATATTCCTTTAGCGAGTCTCCTATGCCTCGGTCTCTCTTTGGTCTATTATGCTGATCTCTGCGGTCGTGTACATCAAGTACACTCCCTTATCGCTCAGCAGAATTGCCCCAAAGATAGACCGCTCAGAATTTAACCTTTATTATGAGATAGGCTCTTTTCATGTCACGAAATATAGCTGCCGACCGTTACGTTATCACAATATAACAACATCAGAACTATGTTTCAACGATTTATCCTGGCTTTCGCAGCCATCGTGACCGCAGCATTTGCATACGCCGGTGCTCCTACCCTCTCAGGCCGTGTGGTGGATGCCACCGATGCCGAACCTCTGGCCGGCGCCCTGTGCCGTCTCTTTGCAGAATCAGATACCACAAAAGCCGTCAGCGAAAGTACCGCAGCCGCCGACGGACGCTTCACCTTGCCGACACGCTCGGCCGGCAACTATCTGCTGCGTGTGAGCTACATCGGAATGGCCACACGCTCGATACAGGTCGTCGTAGCCTCCGAGCCGGTCGATTTGGGCACGGTTGCTCTGAGTGCCGACTCCGAGATGCTCGGCGAAGTGGATGTGGTGGCCCGCAAACCGGTGATACAAGCCAACGGCGAGCGTGTGACTTACAATGTGCAGGAGGACCCTGCAAGCGGCAACTCTACCGTGATAGAGATGCTCCGCAAAGTACCGCTGGTGACCGTCGACGCTCAGGACAACATCCAGGTAAACGGCCAGTCGAGCTTCAAGATATACGTCAACGGCAAGGAGAACCCGATGATGAGCGCCAACCCCAAAGAGGTGCTTAAGGCTATGCCGGCTTCGGCTATTGCAAAGATAGAGGTGATCACCGAACCCGGCGCGAAATACGATGCCGAAGGTACCGGCGGAATACTGAATATAGTGACCAATACCGGCAACAGCGCCACCGACGGCTATCTCGCCACAGTGCGCACGTCGGTCGACAACCACCGTTGGGGTGCCGGCGTCTACGGTATGTTTCAGAAAGACAAGGTGGCAGCGTCGGTAAACTACAACTACAACCGCCAATACAATTCACCGGTATTCAGCATCGAAAACGACCGCGCTCAGTGGGAAGCCGAGCACCCCGAAAGTGTATCGCACACCCTCAGTTCGGGTAAAGTCAAGAACCATAACAGCTTCCACAACGCCTCGCTCGATCTGTCGTGGGAGCCCGACACACTGAACCTTTTCAATGTCACCGGATCACTCTTTCTGGGGAGCGGCAACAACCGTATGCCGTACACACAGATGCTCATCGACCCGAGCGGTGCTACCCTCTGGCAGTTCACACAGCAGATGCACAGCACATGGGATTGGGGCAGCTTCTCGGTCGGTGCAAGCTATCAGCACACATTCCCGTCGAACAAAGAGCACAATCTTGTGCTGTCGTATCTATACGACCACGGCACCAACAACAACTCAAGTGTCGTAAAGTATACCGATACTTTCAATTTCCCCATCCCCGGCGACATGCTCTCCAACAGCTCGCATAACCCTACCAACTCACACACTCTGCAGCTCGACTATACGCTCCCCTTTGCCTCAAAACATAAGATTGAGACAGGAGCCAAGGCAATATTCCGACGCAACCGGAGCACAGGCGTATCGGTATGGGAACCGGTCGACGAGACCACAGCCGCTGACGCAAATCAGAATATCTCGCTGCGCCAATATCAGGATGTGGCAGCTGCCTACGCATCATACTCCGGCACCTACTCGGCCTGGAGCGTGAAAGCCGGCCTGCGCTACGAATACACCCACATGGGGGTCGACTTCCTGAACCACTCGATGCCCGACTTCGGCAAATCGCTCAACGACCTTGTGCCGAACGCCGCAATAGCCTATCAGCTGCGACCCGCCTCGTCGCTCCGCTTAGCCTACCAGATGCGCATCAGCCGCCCCACAGTGTCGCAGCTCAACCCATACCGCGACGAGTCAAACCTGCTTTCGGTGCAGTATGGTAATCCCGACCTCACCAGCGAACGGTGCAACTCCCTGACCCTCACCTACTCCAATTTCACCGGGCTCTTAGGTATGAATCTATCGGTGAGCTACGACCGCAACAACAACAGCATCGCCGAATACTCCTACTCCGAAGGCGCCGTGCAATATTCCACCTACTCCAACACCGGCGTGCTCCAGAACACAGATTTCAACGCATATCTCAACTTCAACTTCTCCAGCCGCCTGACCATGAGCCTCTACGGCTCAGCCAACTACGCCGACCTGAACTATTGCGATATGCACACCCGCAACAGCGGCTGGGGCTACTACGCCATGCTCAACCTCAACTATACAATGCCCGCCGATATAAGGCTGAGTGTATACGGCGGAGTGGGCAAGCAGGCTCCCGATCTGCAGGCCGACAACGGCACGTTCCATTACTACTCGTTGTCGCTGTCGCGCTCATTCCTGCCGGAGAAGCGTCTTGAAGTGTCGATCAACGCCTCAAACTTCTTCGGGCCGATGCGAATCAATCCTCGCTCATGGACAGCCACCTCCTACAACATATCCCACTACCGCATACCGGCCGCAAGCATCGGTGTATCGGCGAGCTACCGCTTCGGCGCGCTCAACTCATCTGTCAAGAAAACAGCCGCCGCTATCGTAAACGACGACATACAGTCGACATCAGCACCCTCCTCTCCCGGCTCCTCGAAATAACAAGCTATTATGAAAGCTCCCGGCACAGGAATCATCGCTTTCATCCTACACCTTGCAGCCGCATTGCTCCCATGCAGTGCGGCTCAAGGCATTAATGCCACAGCTCTGCAGAAAGAACTAACTGAATATATCGATGATAAGGATGCTAAGATAGGTGTAGCCGTAATACACGACAGCCAGGAGATGGCAGCCGCCGTCAATGCAGATAAGCCCTTTCCTATGCTGAGCGTTTATAAGTTTCCTATCGCCATAGCATTGCGTGAACAGTTGACACAAAGAGGCGAAAGTCTATCAGATACGATAATCATATATCCAAACGATCTTAAACCCGACACCTACAGCCCTATGCGCGACCGGTTCGGGGGCAAAGACACCCTCGCACTCCCGATTCGTGAAGTTCTGGCATATGCACTTCAGCAAAGCGACAACAACGCTTCCGATATATTATTAAAGAAACTTGGTGGTCCGGAGAATGTGATGTCAGTATTGAAACGTCTGGGCGTGAGGGATATTAATGTCGTGTCAACAGAAGATGAAATGCACCTTGACAGCCTGCTTTGCTATCACAACTCCGCTACCCCTGAGGCCATGGCAAGACTGCTGGACGAGTTTGACAGAGAATATAATGACTCGATCTCTACCGAAATAAAGGCTCTGATGGAGAGCTGCCGGACAGGTACCAACCGGCTTGCAAAGCCGCTGCAAAACGGCAATGCCACATTAGGGCATAAAACAGGTACCGGATTTGTATTACCGCGCGGGCGGCTTATGGCCATAAACGACGTAGGATATGTGCATCTGCCCGACGGCACACGTTATGCCATAGCCGTTTTCATCGCAGACTCCGGGTACGATATCGTTCGGACAGAAGAAATAATAGCCGAAATATCAAAAATCGTATTGAGAGCTTACAGGCCATAATACAGATTAGTTTTATTAGTTTTTCAACCTACATATATGCATCCAAGCAAAAAATAAGATTTGGAGCGGAAAATAAGATAAAATAACTATATTTGCAAAACAAACCATTATTCCTGTCGTTCTATAAAAAATCATTTTAAATTTACTCGTGATGGCACGCCCAATAGCAGAAACCCCTGTGCTCTATGGAGAAGATGCACAACGGTTTGAAGAAATAATACAGAACACTAAGCCATATTCCAAGGAGAAAAAAGACAATCTCCGCAAAACATACGAGGATTTTAAGCGCAAAGTTAAGATCCTCTTGTAGCCATGTATCCGACGCTGAAAAGCTTGATTATTGGGCTTTTTTCAGTAGGGATATAAACTCAGAGGGTGTGCCGGACGCTGTGTCGGGCACACCCTCGGTGTATACGGATGGAAGTTAGGGCTTAGGGGGATGGAGCGGACATCGGCTGTCCGCAGCCTCACAAGAGGCTGATTACTCCTCCACAGAGCGAAGCTTCTGAACGTATACGGCTTTCATCATTTTCTTACGGTTCACTACCGAAGGCTTCTGGAAAGCCTGACGTGAACGCAGCTCTTTGACGATGCCGGTTTTCTCATATTTACGTTTGAACTTCTTGAGGGCTCTTTCGATATTCTCGCCTTCCTTAACTTGTACGATGATCATGTTTGATTGTTATGTTTTTGTGTTTAATTTATTGTCAGTGAGTGCAATGTTGCCGACTCAACGTTCGGCTCGATTTTGCAGCGCAAATTTAGTAAACTTTTTTGAATTGGCAAAATATTTTTACAGGCTCTTAATTAACCTATTAATTAAAGAGTTTTTCGGCCTTGTGTATCGATCCCTGCAGGCAGAACACCATGGCGTGATCGCCGGGCTGCAGGGTGGTGTTACCGTCGACGAGCAGTCCGTGGCCGTTGCGCACCAGTCCGGCTATGGTGATGTCGCGCGACAGGCGCAGATCGCGCACGGCGTGGCGTGTGATCTTGGAGCCGGGACGCACCTCAAGCTCAAGCACTTCGGCATCGGCCAGCGACAGGCATTTGGTGGTCGATGAGTCGGCATCGAGCAGCAGCTGGAATATACGGCTCGAAGCTATAAGCTTCTTGTTGACTATCGAAACGATATTAAGTCCCTCGGCCACAGGTATAAACTGTATATCCTCGACCTCGGCCACGGTCTTGTATACATTCATCTGCTTGGCCGTGAGCGACGACAGTATGTTTGTCTCCGAGCTCCCGGTCAGAGCTATGAAAGCGTCGACCTCCTCGATACCCTCCTCGCGGAGTGTCTCGATATCGCGGCCGTCGGCCATCACGATGGAGCATTCGGCGCATTTCTCCGACAGCTTGCGGCAACGGTCGCGGTCGCGGTCGAGTATCTTAATGCGGTATTTATCGGCGGCGAGCGACGCAAAGCGTATGGCGATACGGCTGCCGCCCACGATCATGACGCGGCGTATATCCTTATATTGCTTGCCGCAGAGCTCGCGCAGCTCCTCCACATAGTCGCGGCGGGTCATGAAGTAGACTATATCGTCGCGCTTTATGAAGTCGTCGCCCCTCGGTATGATGGTATCGTAGCCACGCTTGATGGCCGATACGTGGAAGTCGTGGCGCATGTTGCCGAACTGCTTGAGCTGCATACCTATGATCGGGGCATCGTCGGCCGGTTTGACACCGATGAGTATAAGCTCTCCCTGATGCAGCTCAAACCAGTTTCGCGCCCAGGGGTGCTCAAGGGCGTCAAGTATCTCGCGGGCAGCCAGATATTCGGGGTAGATCAGCGAATCGACTCCGAGGCTATTGAAATACCCTATATGCTCGGGCGACATATACTCGTAGTTGTCTATACGCCCGACGGTGGTCTTGGCTCCGATGCTTTTGGCTATGGCGCAAGCGGTGATATTGTCGGTCTCCGACGGGGTGACGGCTATGAAAAGGTCGCACGAATCGACTCCCGACTCCATCTGGGCTGCAAACGATATAGGCGAGCCCTGGTGTGTCATAAGGTTATAGTTGTCGTCGAGCACCTGCAGACGCTCGGCGCTCTTGTCGATCACCATAATATCCTGATCCTCACGCGAGAGGAGTTTGGCAAGGTGTGTGCCTACATCGCCGGCTCCGGCTATCACGATCTTCATTTCAGTACCGATTTGATAGCGCGGACCACTGCGGCAGAGTCCATGCCGTTGACTTCATACAGTTTGGCCGGCGAGCCGTGAGATATAAAACGGTCGGGGGCGCCTACACGCGCCACGCGGTTGGTATAACCTCGGTCGGCGAGAGCTTCGACCACGGCACTGCCCATACCTCCGGCAAGTGTGCCGTCCTCGACGGTGACGATAGGAGTGCCGGCACGACCGAGGCGGTCGATCAGCTCTGTATCGAGAGGTTTGAGAAATATCATGTCGTGCACGGCCACAGATATACCGGCATCGGCAGCTTCGCGGGCTGCATCAAGAGCCGTACGTGCCATCGTACCTATCGACAGCACGGCCACATCAGTACCTTCGGCAAGCTGCTCGGAGCGGCCTATCGGCAGGGTGAGTGTACCCTCCGATGCGAGTGCTTCCTCAAGCTGCTGCGGGTGCATCGAGCCTGCGCCTCGCGGGTAGCGTATTGCAAAGGGTCCGTCCTGAGCCAGATATGTATGCATCAGCTGCGAGAGCTTAACCTCCGAACGGGGAGCGGCGACGGTAAGACCGGGCACGGTGCGCAGATACGCCAGATCGAACATACCGTGGTGTGTGGGGCCATCCTCGCCCACCACGCCGGCACGGTCGATACAGAATAGCACGGGCAGGTGCTGTATCGCCACATCGTGGATTATATGGTCGTAGGCGCGCTGAAGGAACGATGAATAGATCGCCACCACAGGCCGCATCCCCTCTTTGGCAAGACCTCCCGCAAAGGTCACGGCGTGGCCCTCGGATATACCGACATCAAACGTACGCTCCGGCATAGCAGCCTGCATCATGCTCACCGAGGTGCCCGAGGGCATAGCGGCCGTAATGGCCACCACGCGCTCGTCGTCGCCGGCGAGCTTGACAAGGGTGCGCCCGAACACGTCCTGATACTTCAACGGACGGCTTGAAGCGTCGGCAGCTTTTGTGCGCTCGCCTGTGGCTGCGTCAAACAGGCCGGGAGCGTGCCACACGGCCGGATCTTTCTCGGCCGGCTCATACCCTTTACCCTTGACGGTGCGCAGATGAAGCAGACGGGGCCCGTTCATATCCTTGATGTCGCGGAACACCTGTACGAGGCGCACCACATCGTGGCCGTCGAACGGACCGAAATAACGTATGTTGAGTCCTTCGAAGATGTTCTGCTGATGGTTGAGCAGAGCTTTGAGCGAGTTGTTGAATCTGAGGATCGAGCCGCGGCGATGCTCGCTGATGACGTCCATCGACTTGAGCATGTTGTATAGCTTGAACCGGAGGCGGTTGTAGCGCTTTGATGCCGTGATATGTGCCAGGTAGGAGTTGAGGGAGCCGACGTTGCGGTCTATCGACATATCGTTGTCGTTGAGCACGATAAGGAGGTTATTGCGCTGATTGGCGGCATTATTGAGCCCTTCGAAAGCGAGACCTCCCGATATTGCGGCATCGCCTATCACGGCCACGACATTGCGGCGGTCGCCCTCTTTGAGCTCGGATGCGAGAGCCATGCCGAGGGCAGCGGATATAGAGTTGGATGCATGCCCTGCGGTGAATGTGTCGTAGCTGCTCTCGGCAGGGTTGGGAAATCCGCTGATACCCCCGAACTTGCGAAGTGTGGCAAAGTCGGCGGCGCGGCCGGTGAGGAGCTTGTGCACGTAAGCCTGATGGCCAACGTCCCACACGATACGGTCGTGGGGGGTGTCGAACACATAATGAAGCGCCACAGTGATCTCGACGGCACCCATCGACGATGCGAAATGGCCGGGATTCACTGCGAGTACATGCACCAGAAAGTGGCGTATCTCTGCACAGAGTGCGGGCAGGCGGTCCACCTCCAGACGCCGGAGGTCGGCCGGGCTGCCGATAGCTGCGAGCAGCGGGTAGAGCTCGGGGTCAGGCATCTTTTTGGCTTCCGGCTTTTCCATTTCTTACGTATTTTTTATACAGCGGCACAAAAACCACGATACCCGAGGCCGCCACGATGAAGAGCACACGCAGGCTGAACGGCTGCGAGGCCACGACAAAATAGCACAGCAGCGCCCAAAGCGCCGCAATGCACGCGAAACGTATGGCTATTGCGGTTTTCATTTCTGCAAATATACGAATAAGCACGCAATCGACAAATTTGTTTTTGCGGACGGACAGCTTCGCACTACCCTATCGACGATATGCGCAGTATGTCGGATTCGAATGTATCGCGGTTGATGGCTCGGTTTTTCAGCTTGTTGCGATAGGTATAGATGGTATTTACCGAATAGTTCAGCACCTGGGCTATCTTGCTCGAATCGTCGATGCCCAGACGCATGAATGCGAGTATGCGCAGATCGGTGTTGAGTTTCTGCCCTTCGGGGAGCTCGATCTGCTGATCGGGGCGAAGAAGCTCATTGACCGACTCAACGAACGTGGGGTATATATGCAGAAACGCGTCGTCGAACACTTCGTAGAACTCCCGGCTCTGCTCCTCGACAAACTTGCCGGTCTTGGTCATCTTATAGAGCTCGTCGACCTGGCCGGCGCTGATCTTGCGGTTAGCGATCTTGCAGAATTGATGCAGCTTGTCCATATATATGGAGCAAAGCGACAGGAACTGGCTGATATACACCTCTTTGGTATGGTTAGCCGTTTCGAGGCGTTTCTGCAGCTCGACCATGCGGTGCATCTCGCGACGTATGAACCACACTGTGACCAGAAGCACCAGCAGCAACAGCGCAAGCATCCCTATCACTATATATATGCGCCGACGCTGACGGTTCATATCTTCGAAATGGGCCGCTTCGATGATCGGCATACCCTCGGCGGTCTGTATCAGTCGCATTGTGGCATGTCCCTTTACAGCTCCCTCGAGAGCGGTCATAAGATATTGGTGCGCACGATCCACGTCGCCCTGCTCGTACAGCACGCCGCCGAGCTCCTGGAGCGAGTTTACCTCGAGGGTTGCCGTACGGACGTCGCTTATGGCCGAAAGCGTCAGGTAGTAGATATACTCGTCGCGGTTGCCGCGCACCTTGGCTATGGCGCTGAGGCAGTGGGCGGCGCGGGCATAGATATTGTCGGTGGGGGGCACCTGCTCGAGCAGCTGTTCGAGTATCTCGCGGGCTTTGCTGTACTCCTGATGGTCGTAGTAGTACTCGCCCATATTGAGCTTGTATTTGGGAGAGTTCTCGTCGAGGAGCGTCAGCAGATTGCGCTGATAGTCGAGTGTGCGCTGGCGGTAGAGCTCGTGGTAGCTGGGATAGTTGATGTAGTATGACGCCACATAGCTGTTCATCTGGCGACCGCACTCCTCATACTCACGGCGCATCAGATTGTTCATACCTAATGTATCGATCTGCTCAAACTCCTCCAGAGCCTCCTTGATAAATCCCAGTACCGGCAGCGTCTCGATGCGTCGCAGTCTGAAGATAGTTTCGAGAGAGTCGCGATGTATCTCCTGCGAGTGTGCGAGGCCTTTATTGAAATAATAGAGCGCCGAGTCGACGTTAAACGAGCTGTAGCGTTCGCCCAGATCAAGCAGAGCCGTGAGATAGCGGTCGCCGCTGCGGGGCGACGAATCGGCTGCGTGGCGCAATGAATCAATCTGATGCTGGCGCCGGGCGATGTATACCTGCCGGTTGCCGATCTCGGTATCGAGGCTTGAGAGGGTGCGGTTGACAGTCTCCTGATTTATATTGTTTTTGCCCGGTGCGAAAACGCCCTCAGCCCGAGGCGAATCACCTGCAGGAGTGATCTCCGATTTAGATTGCTGGGCGGAAACAGAGAGAACCGAGAGTGCGGCAAGGAGTATTGAAAGTAATCTTTTCATGAAGTGACAATGGCCGGTTAATTGGTGGTCGACGACCATGTGTAGTTCTGATTGCGGCGCGTACGGCCCAATATGCGGTAATACAGGGTATTGAACGGCTGTGCAAGCATAAGCAGCGGCACCAACAGGAAGAGCCGTCGGCTGCAAAGGGCCGTCGACGTCCTGCGCCACGACACCATGACCGGTATCCAGAGTGCTATAAGTATCAACAGCGACGCTATCGCGGGCACAAGCGACGGCAGCGAGCTGACCGAGGCGGCCACCGAGGCCGCAAGCCACCCCCACCACAGCCAGGATATGGCAGCCCACCAGCGTGGAGCCGAGGGGCGGAGCATCGATGCGGTGAAGTCGTGAGCCAGCCTGTCGAGGCGGTACATCCGCTCGGGTGCGTCCTCAACCATCTCCACCATAGCCTCCCGGGCGAGCTGCACGGCATAATTGTCGCGGGTCACGATTCTGCTCACAAACAGGTCGTCGTCGCCGTAGCGCAGCTCAAGCGAGCCGGAGAAACCTTTTGCCTGAAAAAACAGATCGCGACGATAAGCCAGATTATATCCGAATGCACGGTACATGCGTCCGCTGAGAGCCGATGCAAGATACTGCACGGCTGTACGGACTGTCTCAAACGCCATCACGCGGTTGCGGCGCGGCAGCGCTGACTCGGAGGGTACGAAAAAGCCGTAGCCGGCCACTACCTCTTTGCCCTCCGACGCTACCGGGAGCATCATCAGGCTGAGCCACTGGTCGGACACTACGCGCGACGATCCCGACATCACCAGCACCATATCAAAGCGGGCGGCCTTGACACCGAGGGTTATGGCGAGCTTGCGACGGCTCAGGTTGCGGGAGCGGTCGGGCGTATATGTCATGTAGAGATTGCGAAACTCGTTTTCGAGCCGGCCCACCACATTGTTCACACCCTCGTCGTTGCCATCGTTCACCACGATCACCTCCATCGGGCCGTCGTAATCCTGAGCCAGCAGCATAGGCAGGAGCACCGACAGTGTCGACGCATCGCTCTGAGCATGCACAATGACGGATACGCCGGGCCATTCGGCATCAGGGTTGCGCGGTGCTTCGCGCAGGGCGTCGGCTTCGAAGTCGCCGCGACGCACACCACGGCACACTCGAGCCAGCCTCGGCAGCAGGAGCACGAGTATGAGTGCGGCAAATATGGCAGCCGCAGCGAGCAGCGCCCAGGTGTATGGCGATATATCGAGAGAAAAGAGGATCCGGGGGTTAAAGTTCATTTCTAATGTGATCTGTTCAAATGATTGGTGAGGTGCCTACGAGAGTGTGACGGCTACTTCGGCAAGTTCGACCCCTGCCACCGGAGGGAGTTGCTTGGCTACACGGACGGTCAGGGCGGCGATCTGCGTGTAGCGCAGCAGCAGGGCGCTTCTGACGGCTGCCGCGGCAGTCTCTATCAATTTCACCGGCCGGCTCATCACACTCTTTATCAAGTCGATGGCTTCGGCATAATTTATGGTGGCATTGAGATCGTCGGCTTCAGGATCGGGCGGGTCGGGTATCTCGATAAGAGCCGTGACTGTGTACCACGCGCCCACGGCTTGCTCCTGTGCGAACACACCGTGGCGGCAATACAGCTTCAGGTCGCGGATCTCGATAGTCATATTTTGTGGCGGGGCGGAGTGTCGCGACGTCAGGAGCGGTGACGGCGTGAGCGTGTTTTTGTCTTTTTATTTCGCATCACGGCCGAAGGGTTGCGATAACCCATCTGGTCCTCAAACTTCGAGAGTTCGTCGGTAGAGCGGTCGTCGATCATGGCGAAGTCGAGCATCTTCTTTTCGATATCGGCGCGAGCCACCCGGACGCGCACCGTATCGCCCAAAGTGTACCGTGTGTTGTGCCGGCGTCCTATCAGGCAGAAATTCTTTTCGTCGAAGTCGTAATAGTCGTCGGTGAGGTCGCGCATCGGCACGAGGCCTTCGCATTTATTCTCCTCAAGCTCGACATACAGACCCCACTCGGTCACGCCGGTGATCACGCCGGTGTAAGCCTCTCCGAGATGGTCGGCCATATATTCCACCTGCTTGTACTTTATCGACGAGCGCTCGGCATTGGCGGCAAGCTGCTCCTGCGAGCTGCAGTGGCGGCATTTCTCCTCCAGCCTGCCGGCATCGACCGAGCGGCCGCCGTCCATATAGCGTGCGAGCAGGCGGTGTACGAGCATATCGGGGTAACGGCGTATCGGCGAGGTGAAGTGGGTGTAATACTCGAATCCGAGCCCGTAGTGGCCCACATTGTTCACATCGTATATCGCTTTTGCCATCGAGCGGATAGCGAGCATCGACAGCAGATTTGACTCGCCGGTGCCTTTGCAGGCTTCGAGCATGCGGTTGATCGAGCGGTTTATCTCGCGAGGAGTGCCTGTCTCCTTCACCTTATATCCGAAGAGGCGCGCGGTGCGTGCGAGCTCGGCGAGCTTGCCGGGGTCGGGCGCGTCGTGTATACGGTAAACGAACGCTTTGGCCTTTTTACGCCCGGCCGGGGCGCCTATCGCCGTAGCGACGGTGCGGTTGGCAAGGAGCATAAACTCCTCGATAAGTTTGTTGGCATCTTTCGACTCCTTGAAATATACGCTCACGGGGTGCCCCTTGTCGTCGATCTCAAACCTCACCTCGGCGCGGTCGAAATCCATCGCTCCATCCTCGTAGCGACGCTTGCGCATGGTCTTTGCCAGAGCATCAAGCTGCAGTATCTCGTCGGCGTAATCGCCACGGCCTGTCTCGATGACCTGCTGAGCCTCCTCGTAGGTGAACCGCCGGTTGGAGCGTATCACGGTGCGGCATATGCGGTGTTTCACCACGCGGGCTGCGGCATCCATCTCAAAGAGCACGGAGAATGTGAGTTTCTCCTCGTCGGGGCGCAGCGAGCAGATGCCGTTGCTCAGATGCTCGGGGAGCATCGGCACGACGCGATCCACAAGATATACTGATGTGGCGCGGCTTTCGGCCTCCTTGTCGAGAGCGGTGTGCTCGCGCACGTAGTGGGTCACATCGGCTATATGCACGCCTACCTCCACATTGCCGTTGGGGAGCCGGCGCAGAGAGAGGGCGTCGTCGAAATCTTTTGCATCGCGGGGGTCGATGGTGAATGTAGTGACATCGCGCATATCCACACGTGCGGCCACCTCGTCGGGAGTTATCCCGGCGTCGATCTTCAGGGCGGCAGCCTCCACATTCTTCGGGTAGCGGTACGGCAGGCCGAACTCGGCGAGAATGGCATGCATCTCGGCATTATTCTCACCGTGGCGTCCGAGAATATCGACCACCTCGCCTTTGGGGTTCTTGGCATCGTCGGGCCACTCGGTGATACGCACTATCGCCTTGTCGCCGGTCTTGCCGCCTTTGAGCTTGTTTTTGGGAATGAAAATATCGTTTGCCAGAAACTTCGAGTCGGTGAGCAGCATGCCGTAATATTTCTCGACCTGCAGCTTGCCGATGAAGGTCTGATCTTTCTTCTCCACTATCTCGATCACCTCGCCTTCGGGGTCGGCACCGCGGCGGCGTGCAGCCACAATGATGCGCACCTTGTCGCCGTTGAGAGCGTGCATCGAGTTTCTCTCGGCCACAGAAATATTCTCGCCGTCGGCATCGGTTATCACGGAGTTTTTACCGTTGGAGCGGCGCACGAAAGTACCTACCGCCACGCTGTTGCGGTTGGGCACCTTGAATTTGCCGGGTTCTATCTCCAGCAGATCGCCGTCGAAAGCAAGCTCGGCCAGAGTAACGGCCACGGTGCGCTGCTGGGATTTTTCGCTCAGCCCTAAGGCATGCGACACCTGCTTGTAGTTGAAAGCGTTGTTTTTCTGGCGCTCAGTGTACTGAAGCACCAGTTCGCGTATGTCGGCGGCTGTAAGTTTGCCGGGGCGGGTATTTCGTGCCATAATGTAGTGATGTTTGTGTTGTCTGACGTTTAATTTATAGAGAGTGGCTCTGATATAAAGACAGGCTCTAATAAAGAAACGACATCAGGCGGCATATTGTTGAGTAGCCGCAAGGACGGCTGCCACCGGAGTGGGTGCCGTCCTTGGGTATGGAGTGTGATGTCAGGCGTCGATATTGGCGTAATGGGCGTTCTCCTCGATGAAATCGCGGCGCGGGCCTACATCCTCGCCCATGAGCATGGAGAATATACGGTCGGCTTCGGCGGCGTCGCTTATGCTGACTTGCTTGAGCAGGCGCTGGTCGGGGTGCATGGTGGTGTCGCGCAGCTCCTGTGCGCTCATCTCGCCGAGACCTTTGTAGCGCTGCACCTTGGTCTTGTCGCCGAATCGTGCTATGAAGTTCTGCACCTGAGCGTCGGTCCAGCAATACTCTTCGTTCTTGCCGCGGGTGCATTTGTACAGCGGCGGCGTGGCCAGATAAAGGTATCCGTTTTCGATCACGGGGCGCATGCGGCGGAAGAAGAATGTCATCAGCAGCGTAGCGATATGGGCGCCGTCGACATCGGCATCGGTCATGATGATGATCTTGTGGTAGGCTATCTTCGAGATATTCACCTCCTTGGAGTCTTCTTCGGTACCGATGGTGACACGCATGGCCCGGAAGAGCGATGTGATCTCCTGATTGTCGAATATCTTGTGCTCCATGGCCTTCTCGACGTTGAGTATCTTGCCTCGAAGCGGGAGGATGGCCTGAAATGTACGGTCGCGGGCCTGCTTGGCGGTACCGCCTGCGGAGTCGCCCTCCACCAGGAAGAGCTCGCAATCTTCGGCCGTGCGGCTTGAGCAGTCGGAGAGCTTGCCGGGGAGGCCGCCGCCCGACAGGGGCGACTTGCGCTGTATCTTGACGCGGGCATTGTATGCGGCGTGACGGGCCTGGGCGGCGAGCACGATCTTCTCGACGATGGTCTTGGCCTGGCGCGGGTGCTCCTCGAGATAGGTGCGGAGCGCTTCGCTCACGGCTGTCTGCACGGCGCCTATCACCTCGTTATTGCCGAGCTTGGTCTTTGTCTGGCCCTCAAATTGCGGCTCCATGACCTTGACCGACACTACGGCGGTGAGGCCTTCGCGGAAGTCGTCGGACGACACGTCGATCTTCACTTTCTCGAGCAGCTTATTATCCTCGGCATACTTTTTGAGGGTCGAGGTAAGACCGCGACGGAAACCGGTGAGGTGAGTTCCGCCCTCGATAGTGTTGATATTGTTGACAAACGAGTATACGTTTTCGTTGTAAGATGTATTGTAGGTCATGGCCACCTCGACGGGTATGCCTCCGCGCTCGGTGTTGAGCGAGATCACGTCGTTGATCAGCGGCTCTTTGTTTGAGTCGATATACTCCACAAACTCCTTGAGACCTTCCTTGGAGTAGAATGTCTCCGAACGAGCCTCGCCCTGCTCGTTGACTTCGCGAAGGTCGGTGAGCGTCAGGGTGATGCCGGCGTTGAGGAATGCAAGGTCGCGCAGACGGTTGGCCAGCGTTGTGTAGTCGTACACGGTGACTGTGAATATCGAGGCATCGGGCTTGAAGGTGATAGAGGTGCCTGTATGGTTGCTCTCGCCTATGACGCGCAGTTCTGTGGTGGGCTTGCCGCAGGAGTACTCCTGCATGTAAGCTTTGCCGTCGCGGTGCACCTCGGCCCGCAGATATGTCGACAAGGCGTTTACGCAGCTCACACCCACGCCGTGCAGACCGCCGGACACTTTATATGAGCCTTTATCAAATTTACCGCCGGCATGGAGCACGGTGAGCACGACCTCGAGTGCCGATTTATGCTCTTTCTCGTGCATGTCGACAGGGATACCGCGGCCATTGTCGATCACGGTGATGGAGTTATCGGAGTTGATCGTGACATCTATATGGTCGGCAAAACCGGCCAATGCTTCGTCGATAGAGTTGTCGACCACCTCGTAGACAAGGTGGTGGAGACCCTTGTTGGATATATCGCCAATATACATGGCAGGGCGCTTGCGCACTGCCTCAAGGCCTTCGAGCACCTGAATATTACTGGCGCTATATACCTCTTCTTTTTCAGCCATTTCTATATAATGTATTTTATTACCCCACAAAGGTACGGTTTTTTTTTGAAACATCATAACCCCGTAAAAAATTATCGACATACTCCCGCCCGTGCAGGAGCATGTCGACTATCTTATGTTATCTAAACTTGTGTACGGCCTACCACTCGAACCCGACGTTGGCACCTATAGCATTAAGTGTCACGGAATTGTGGTTCATATACCATGTGCCCGAGGTGAGGAGCTGATATGTCAGGCCCACCGTCATGGCAAGCTTGTTGTTGTTTTTGGTCAGAGGTATGCGCATACCTATGGTAGGGCGCAGATAGAAGCACTGCGAGGAGTTTATGTAGCCGTCGCCGATGCGTATCAGCTTGCTGCCCGTCATAAACGAAGCACCGAGCTTCAGGTCGGCGAAAAAGCTAAGATCCGACTGGTTGCCGAGATCAAATCGCAGATCGGTGAAGAGCGGTATCGCCACTCCGGTGGTGGTATAAGGGTTGTTGGCCATCCACGGATAGTATACTTCGCCCTCATCGTTGTTCACATCGGTAAGGAGCAACTGCACTCCGGCACCCACACCGATGAAAAATTGCGGCGACACCTTGATGCCTTGCGTGGTGCTGAGTTCAAACACATCGGTGCGTTTTTTGCCCACACCCCCGGCAAATGCCGCATCTACATACCCGCGGTAGTTCATGCCGCCCGTGGCTGCCGTGGTGATCATATCGGCTGCCTGTGAAGCAAGCTGATAATACTGTGCATTGGCGCTGACGGCGCTGCTGATGGCTATCGCTGCCGCAACCATGAGGATTCTGACCCTTTTCATGACGATTTGATTTTGATTTTTTCTTCTTTAAACAATAACATCCGCCGGCCAAAGAAAGTTTGCGCCGAAGCATCAGCACTAAAAAAATTAGCAAATTTTCAAAAATATTTTACAAAACCCTTGGCTTTACCAAATTTAATTAATAATTTTGCGCCGTAAGTCAGTCATCAATTACTGGCATGCCGCGTCAAAAAAAGAGGGCACACACGGCTCTGCAAGCCGCCCGGCGCTATTCTAAGGTACAAAGAAAAGATTCATCACACCCCTCCTTCATTCCAATAGCACACAGCTTCAAGAACACATATATACAAGTATTAACAAAACTGTTTTAGGTATGAGGAAACTCTTCACAGTATTTGCAGCCGCAGCAATGGCAGTAGCACTGTCAGCTTCGGCCGTGGCAGCTCCCGATGCAGCCACCAAGGCAAAAACGCCCGGTGCAGCCGGCTCGAAAGCCCGCACAGTGCGTGTAGCCGACAAAAAGAGTAACGGCAGCATTGATTCGCGCGTGATGCGCACATCAAAAACCGCTGCTCTCGGCGTACAGAAATCCGATTTCGCTTACGCCCGCGCTCCCAAAACCCTCAAAGTATTTGCAGGCACATCGATGGTGCCCAAAGCAAAAGTACCTGCCAAGGCACAGGGTGCCTTCCCCAACCTTCTGGTTTCACAGATATACGACCCGGAGGCCGTTGATAACGAAACTTTCGAATACAGCGTCGGCACAATCAATGCCTCGGCCACATATTCGGCCTTGGCTACAGGCGATGAATTCGACACCACCTATGGCGGCTTCATGTACGAAGGTGTCTATTATGCAGAAAGATACACCGACTTCTGGGGCTTTTTCTCATTATTTGAGCAGACCGCCTTCGACCCCGAGACATGGGAGACTATCGACTACAACGACGAGGGTACTCCCGACATGATGTGCACCGGCACAGCCGTCGACCCCGCCTCAGGCAAGCTCTACCGCTGCTCATTTAATGCTGAAGGAAGCGGCTATCAGCTTGACACCTACGATCCGGTGACTTATACCTCTACCCCTATTGCGCCGCTCAGCTCAGCTTATTACGCCCTCGGCTTCGGCTCCGACGGCAACCTCTACGGTATATCATGGGATGGCGAGATAGACAGCATCGACAAGACTACAGGTGCAGTATCCACGCTCTTCTCCGACGCACGTCTGGAGACTTATTATGTGACTACCGGTGCACTTGATTCCGCCACCGACACCTTCTATTATTTCACTTCGCCTTCGGATGGTGCCGGCGGTTTCTTCACAATCGACCTTAAGACCAAGAGCGTAGAGCTGCTGTGCGAGACAGAATGTGAGTATAGCGGCATGGCGATCCTCAAACCGCTGGCCGAAGATGGCGCTCCCGCAGCCGCCACTGCCGTTTCGGCTGAATTTGAAGGCGAAGCCCTCAGCGGCGTGGTGAAATTCACCGCTCCTTCCACCACATTTGCCGGCGACGCCCTCAGCGGCGAGCTCAGCTACAAAGTGCTTGCCAACGATGAGACCGTAGCGACCGGCACAGTCAACGCCGGTGCTGAAGTGACCGCCGACGTGACCCTCGCAGCCACAGGCTCGTATGTGATCACCGTCGTGACCACCAACAGCGTAGGCAACTCGCCCGCTTCCGACAAAGTGACCGTATGGGTAGGTGCCGACGCGCCCAACGCTCCCGCCAACGTGCAGCTCGCATACGAGTCGGGCAACCTCGTGCTCGGATGGGATGCCGTGACCACAACCGTACACGGCGGCTGGATGGATGTCGACGCCCTCACCTACACCGTGACACGCATCGTCAACGGTACACCCGACGGCACTCCCGTGACCGGTATCACCGGCACAACCTACAGCGTGGCATTCGACGAACCCGCTTCGCTGATGAATATATCCTACCAGGTAGTAGCCGTGGCCGGCGATGCCGAGTCGGCAGCCTCCGAGTCTAACGCATTATCGTTCGGCGCTATCGTGCCTCCCTACACCAACTCGTTCGCCTCCGACGACGACCTCAACGGCTTCACCATCATCGACGCCAACGGCGACGGCAAGAGCTGGAGCATCTCCGAAAAGGGTGCCCGCATGAGCTATAACGCCGACCTTGACATGGACGACTGGTTGATTCTTCCGGCCGTCAAGCTCGAAGCAGGCAAGTCGTACGACTTCACTATCATCGCTTCAAGCCAGGGCACATCTTTCCCCGAGCGCTTCGAGGTGAAGATGGGTACCGCAGCTACCGCCGCTGCAATGACCGAAACTATCATTGCCTCCACCGAACTCACCACTGCCGCGGACGAGGAATACACCGGCACTATCAACCCCGGAAGCACCGGCAACTATTATATCGGTGTGCACGGTATCTCCGATGCCGACATGTACTACCTCAACGTACGCGAAGTGAGCATCTCGGCTCCCTACTCGGCAAAAGCTCCCGATGCAGTGACCGACGTGAAATATATCGGCGCTCCGTCAAACGGCAATGAGGGCACGCTGACATTCAAAGCTCCCGTCAAAGCCGTGAACGGCGACGCTCTTTCGACCGTCGATATCACCGTAAGTGCCGACGATGCCGTTGTCAAGACCTTCACAGGCGTAGCTGCCGGCGCTAATGTATCGCTCGAAGTGAGCGCCGACGAGCCCACCGACGTAAGCTACACCATCGTGGCTTCGAATGCCGAAGGCACCGGCCGCTCATACCTGGCCAACGTATTCATCGGCCCGCGCAAAGCCACAGCTCCTGTCAATGTAGCTATCGTCGAAACTTCGACACCCGGCCAGGTGACAGTATCGTGGACCCCGACACTGGCCGACGTTGACGGCAACCCGCTCGACGCTTCTGCCATCACATACATGCTGCTCGACGAAGATACCAACACTATCGTTTCCAATATCGCCGCCGATCCGGCCGGTTGCGAATACACCTTCCAGGCCGTAGAAGCCGGCGAGCAGGATTTCGTATACTACTTTATCGTTCCCGAGACTGCCGCAGGCGAGAGCACATCAGCCGGCAATTACGCTTACACCGATATGATCCCTGTCGGCAAGCCGTACGCTATGCCCGTCAAAGAGTCGTTTGCCGCCGGCAAGCTCTCATACAACTGGATGACTTCCGGCACAAGCGGCTGGACCATCGCTACCGGCTGCAATACCCCCGAATGCGAGCCGATGGATACCGACGGCGGCATGCTCGCCTACAACCCCTCGACGACCGGCGCAGGTGCTTCAGCAGCATTCCTCTCGGGTAAGATCGACCTCTCGGGTGCTACCGACCAGACAGTATTCAAGTTCTACTTCTTCCCCACCTCGGGTGCAAGCTACACTATGCAGCCCGTCGTCGTGATCGACGGTGAGGAGATAGCCGTGGGCGATCCTATCGTTTCAAACTCGGTGAACACCACCACATGGGCTCCCGTGACAGTTTCGCTGGCCGACTATGCTGCCGAAAACGCTCAGGTAGGTATCCGCGCCACCTGCAACGCGTATGACGCCGTGCTCTGCCTCGACAACCTCTATATCGGCAACCTGCTCGACAACGACCTGGCTCTCGACAAGATCTCTGCTCCGTCGAACGTACAGGCCGGCTCCGAGATCCTCGTATCGGCTACCGTGGTGAACAACGGTGCCAACAACGCCGATGCTTACTCGGTATCGCTGCTCGTCGACGGCGAAGAGTTTGAGAACACCGAAGAGGCCGGCCTCGCGGCAGGTGCCTCGAAGACTCTCACTTTCGCAGTGCCCACCGACGTATTCACTGCCGACGAAGTGACACTCCAGGCCAAAGTGACAGCCGCTGCCGACGACGACCTGACCAACAATGCTTCCGAGACTATCACCGTTGCCGTGATACAGCCCTCGCTCCCCGTAGCCACCGAGCTCAAAGGCGAGGAGAACAACGGCGCAGTCGACCTCTCCTGGACAGCTCCCGCTATCGACACAGCAGCCACTCAGATAAACGACGGCGCTGAAGATTACGACGACTGGGTAATAGATCAGGCCGGCGACTGGACCTTCATCGACGGCGACGGCCAGAATACCTACCTCTGGGATGCTGCCGAACTCCGCTTCCCCGACAACGGCGAGGCCTCGGCATTCCGTGTGCTCAACGGCACAACCCTCGACCTTGACATCACACACTCGGGCGACAAAGTATTCGCTTGCTTCAATGCAGTGTCGGGTCTGTGCGACGACTGGATGATCTCGCCCGCTCTCGCCGGCGAAGCTCAGACCGTCAGCTTCTGGGCACGCTCGCTCACCGTACAGTACGGCGCCGAGGAGTTTGAGTTCATGGTGTCGACCACCGGCAAAGCTCCGGCCGACTTCGTTCGCGTAGGCTCTGTGATCAACCCCGGTGAGGAGTGGACAGAGTACACCTTCGACCTCGACGCCGATGTGAAATACTTCGCTATCCACGTGATCTCCGACGACCGCTTCGCACTGCTGGTAGACGACTTCTCGTTCCTGGCATCGCCCGGCAAGGTCGATCTCGCAGGCTACAATGTATACCGCAACGGTATCAAGCTCAACACCGAGCTCGTAAGCGGCACCAACTACACCGACACCACTGTCGAGGCAGGCGTGACCTACGACTACTACGTGACAGCTGTTTATGTCGAGGGTGAATCGGCTCTCTCCAACAAGTGGAGCATCACCACCGGCATCGAGACCATCTCCGCCGAAGAGGCTGCCAACGCTACATTCTACAACCTGCAGGGTGTGCGCGTCAACAACCCGGCTGCCGGTCGCATCTACATCGTCACCGAAGGCAACCGCGCCCGCAAAGTCATGGTAAAATAAAATAATACCATAAATCTCACCCATCGGGGTCGCACCGCAGCAAGCGGGAGCGACCCCGATTTGCGTCTGTTAAATTTAGTTAAACACAGTCGCTATAGCAAAAACCTGCGGAGGGTTTTGGTGGTTATACATATAGATAACTGCGGGCTTTGGGATGTCCCGCACACACTGCACCAACTATTTTACAAATGAGAAGAGGACTACTTTTTGTATCAGCGCTTGCCGTGGCAGCAGCAGCCGGAGCGCAGACATACTCCGCGCCGCAAGGCACTGTGGCCGACTCTATACCCCAAGCATGGAGCTACGACGAGCATTTCAACCCGGCATCGCCCGACGACGACGCATGGTGGCACAACTTCGACGATCAGGCTCTCGACTCGCTTATAGCCATCGGTATGGAGCACAGCTACGATGTGGCGGCAGCTGTGCGCCGCATTGCCATAGCAGAGCGTCAGCTCGAGATGGTGCGCTCGGCCTATTACCCGAACGTGGGTGTGCAGGCCGGATGGTCGCGCCAGCGGAGCTCGGGCGCCGTTTCGTCGCCCACTGTCCCGGCTTCCACTTCAAGCTATTTCAGCCTCGGCGCAACGATGAGCTGGGAAGCCGACATATTCGGAAAGATAGGCTCGAAGGTGAAGGAGCAGAAAGCATCAATCGAGGTGAGCCGCGCCGAGATGGCCGGTGTGCATGTATCGCTCGCAGCCTCGATAGCCAACGCTTACATATCGCTGCGCACCCTCCAGGCTCAGCTTGATGTGGCAAATTCGCACATAGCATCTCAGGAACATATACTGCACATGACCGAAGCTCGCCACGAGGCAGGACTGGCATCGATGCTCGATGTAACGCAAGCCCGCGTAGTGGTCTACTCCACAAAAGCCACCATACCGCCGCTTGAAGCATCGATCAAGACGACGGCCAACTCTATAATGGTGCTCACCGGATCATTCCCCGCCGAAAACGCTCAGGTGGCATCCCTGCTGGCTCCGCGGCCGATGCCCGGCATATTTCACCTCGTAGGTATTGGCGTGCCGGCCGATCTGCTGCGCCGCCGTCCCGACGTGATTGCCGCCGAAGCACGTCTTGCTGCCGATGCCGCAGCTATCGGTGTGGCCAAGAAAGATTTCCTCCCCTCGCTCACCATCGACGGCTCCATAGGCACGTCGGCACACCGTCTGGACGACATGATGACCGGCCGCTCGTTCAACTACTCGATAGCTCCGCGGCTGTCGTGGACTCTCTTCGACGGATTCTCTCGCCGTGCGGCTGTCGCCTCTGCCCGCGAGCAGCTGCAGGCCGACATCGACAGCTACAATCTCACGCTGCAGCAGGCTGTCGAGGAGGTCGACAACGCCATAATCACCTACGGCGGCTCGCTCTCAAACATAAGTATGCTCGAAAGCACCGTCGAGCAGTCGCAGAAGTCGCTCGATCTGTCGGTCGATCTCTATAAAAACTCACTCTCGGCATTCTCGAATGTGGTCGACGCGCAGATGAACCTCCTCACCTACCAGAACAGCCTCGTCTCGGCACGCGGATCGGCTCTGAAGTCGCTCGTCAACATTTACAAATCGCTCGGCGGCGGATGGTCGCTCTGATGCGCTTCTGATATATCACTCCAACAACAATTAAAAGAATAGAATATGCTTCCCCTCCGCTATCTCACCATCGCAACCGTGGCCGCAGCTATCGCCGCGACAGCCGCAGGATGCTCCGACAGCAACAAAACCGCCGCCGAGGGGCCTATGGAGGTCTCGGTGGCTCAGCCGGTGGTCGACTCAGTGACCCTCTATCACTCATACCCCGGATTTCTATCGGCCCACTCGACGGTCGATGTAGTATGCCAGGTAAACGGCAAACTTCTCTCCAAAGATTACGCCTCCGGGGCGTTCGTGCGCAAAGGGCAGGTGCTCTTCCGCATCGACCCGACGCTATACCGGAACCAGGTGAGCGAAGCGCAGGCACAGCTCTCCACCGCCCAGGCATCCTACGAGTATTACTCCAAGCAGTATGCTGCCATGCAGAAAGCGCTTGAGGCCGATGCCGTGTCGCAGATGGATGTGATACAGGCTAAATCGAACATGGAGAAAGCGCAGGCCGATATTGTGAACGCCCGCGCCGCCCTCTCGACTGCCCAGACCAATTTAGGATATTGCACCATACGTGCCGCCGAGGACGGATATATCACCTCGGCCTCGCTCGACCCCGGAAGCTATGTGGCCGGTGCCGGGCAGCCCGTCACGCTCGCCACGATCTACAACGACGACTACATGGTGGCCGTTTTCTCGATCGAAGGATCGGAGTACGACGCCATCCTGAAGGTGCAGAACGACACATCGCTCTATGTGCCCCTGAAATTCCAGGCTCCGCTGCAGCACGAATATTCGGCTCACCTCTACTACGTCGACCCCACGGTATCGCGCTCCACAGGTACGATCACCCTCAAAGGTATGGTGGACAACAGCCACCGCGAGCTTAAAAACTCGATGTATGTCACAGCAATGTTCCCCTACGCCACCGAGCGCCACGCCGTGATGGTGCGCGACGCCTCTATCAGCAAGGACCAGCAGGGATCGTATCTCTACACCGTGAACGACTCCGACCGCATCGTATATACCCCCATCGAGACAGGCGACCTGTATCACGACTCGCTCCGACTCGTCACAAAGGGTATCACTCCCAGCACACGATATGTCACATCGGCCATGCTCAAAGTGCGCGACGGTATGACCGTAAAACCGGTAATGACAAAATAACGCTGCCCTATGTTCTCCAAATTCTTCATCGACCGCCCGATATTTGCCACCGTCATCGCCATCCTCATGGTGATAGTCGGCCTGGTCACGGTGAGCGATCTCCCGGTGGCACAATTTCCCGACATCACCCCGCCGACAGTGAGCGTATCGGCTTCATACCCCGGAGCCAACGCCGCTACAGTGGCGCGCTCTGTGGGCGTGCCTATCGAGACTCAGGTAAACGGTGTGGAGGGTATGCTCTATATGAGCTCTACTTCCGGAGCCGACGGCTCGTATAATCTTCAGATCACATTCAAGAACGGCACCGACATCGACATCGCAGCCGTCGATGTGCAGAATCGCGTCAGCGCTGCCGAAGCCACGCTCCCCGAGAGCGTAAAGCAGCAGGGACTGTCGATCAACAAGGAGTCGTCGAACATCGTGCTCTTCGTCAGCCTTGAGGGTGATAAGGAGCATCCGTACGATGCACTCTTCCTCACCAACTATGCCAATATGAACATCACCGAGCCGCTGACACGAGTGGAGGGTGTCGGAGCGGCCGACGCTTTCGGTGGCGGCAGCTACTCGATGCGCGTATGGCTCGACCCGGAGAAGATGCGTGCTTTCAATATATCGCCACAGCAGGTGCAGCAGGCCATCGAGAGCCAGAATGTGGTAGTGTCGGCCGGTTCGGTAGGTGCCGAGCCCAACGACAACAATATGGCGTTTGAATACACCCTGACGGCCGACGGGCAGCTCGCCACGGCGCGGCAGTTTGCCGACATCATCGTGCGTTCAGACAATACCGGCATACTCCGTGTGGGCGATCTCGGCACCGTCGACCTCGGCGCTCAGACATACTCCTCATCCAATAAGGTGAACGGCGAGCCGAGCGCTCTGATCGGTATACGCCAGCTTCCGGGTGCCAATGCCCTTGAGGTGGCTAAAGGCGCACGTGCCGAGCTCGACCGCCTGGCGCAATACTTCCCGCCCGGTGTGCACTACAAGGTGGTGATGGACTCCACAACGTTTGTCAATGCATCGATCGACGAGGTGGTGCGCACCTTCGTCGAGACTTCGCTCATCGTGCTTGTAGTGCTGTTGCTCTTCCTGCAGAACTGGCGTTCGGTGATCATCCCTATGCTCACCATACCCGTATCGCTTATAGCCACGTTTGCCGTGATGAAGCTGCTCGGGTTCACCATCAACACCCTGACACTCTTCGGCCTCGTGCTGGCCATAGCGATTGTGGTCGACGATGCCATAGTGGTGGTGGAGGATTGCGCCCGACTGCTCGACAAAGGGAAACTGACGCCGCGGCAGGCTGCCGAGAAGGCTATGAGCGAGCTCACGGGCCCGGTGGTCGGAGAGGTGCTTGTGCTTCTGTCGGTATTCCTCCCTACGGCTTTCATCTCGGGTATCACCGGCCAGTTGTACAAACAGTTTGCACTCACAATAGCCATTTCCACGGCGTTCTCTGGCTTCAACGCACTGACTTTCACTCCGGCTATGTGTGCTCTGTTCCTGAAGCCGCGCAAACCGTCAAATTTCTTCATATACAGGTGGTTTAACGCCGGCTACAACGCAACCCTCAGCTTCTACAAACGGTGTATCCACACCATGCTCGCCCACCCCGGCCGAGCCTTGACAGCCTTTGTAGTGATAGCGGGCGTGGCTTTCTGGGGATTCTTGAAGCTACCGTCGAGCTATATCCCGTCGGAAGATATGGGCTACTTCATGTGCTCCGTGCAGCTGCCGCAAGGCGCGTCGCTTGAGCGCACCGAGCGGGCCACCGACTCGATAGCATCGATGATGCGCCGCGAGATACCCGAGATCGAGAATATCATGCTCATCAACGGTATGTCGATGATGGGCGGAGGCAATACCTCCGATTGCGGCTCGATGTTTGTCACCCTCAAGCCGTGGAGCGAGCGCAAAGGGAAGTCGGGCAACATCAACAATATCATCGACCGCTGCAACGCTATCGGCAACTCGCTTCAGGAGGTGGTATTCTTTGCCGTCAACCCGCCGTCGATACCCGGCCTGGGAGCGACATCGGGTCTGGAGATGCAGCTTCTTGACATCAACAACCTCGGCCCCGAGCAGATGGTCAAGGCTATCGACCAGATTAAGAGTGCCGCTGCCGAAGATCCTCGCATCGCATCCATCAACACTCAATATCAGGGCGTTGTGCCTCAATATCAACTCTCTATAGACCGCGACCGAGTGGAGCTGCAGGGGCTCGACCTCAACAACGTATACTCCACCCTGTCGGCCTTCACCGGCAGCAACTATACGGGCCAGTTCATTGAGTTCGGACGAGTATTTCAGGTGACCATAGCAGGCGACGCCCTCTCGCGCGCCAACGTCGAGGATATCATGAAGCTCGCCGTGCCAAACGATAAGGGCGACATGGTGCCCTTCACCACCTTCGCACAGATCAAACCGATCATGGGCGAACCGACAGCACAGCGCTACAATATGTACGGCACGGCCGCCGTAACAGCTATCCCGGCCCACGGCACAAGCTCGTCGGAGGCGATCAAGATAATGGAGGATATAGTGACCAAAAACCTCGGCGAAAATTATTCGTACGCCTGGACCGGCGAAGCGTATCAGGAGACACAGGCCGGCACGACGATCTCGGCCGTATTCATCTTCGCCATCATCCTTACGATACTCTTCCTTGCCGCTCAGTACGAGAGCTGGAGCGACCCTATAGCCGTCGTGCTGTCGATGCCTATGGCTGTGCTCGGCGTGGTGCTCGGGTGCATAGTGATGGGGCAGTCGGTGTCGGTTTACTCGCAGATCGGATTGATCCTGCTGCTGGGTCTGTCGGCTAAAAACGCCATTCTGATCGTGGAGTACGCCATCGACTACCGCAAGACCGGGCTACCGATACGCGAGGCCGCCGAAGATGCCGGCGTGGTGCGCTTCCGCCCGATCATGATGACGGCCCTGGCGTTCATATTCGGCGTAATGCCGATGCTATTCGCCACCGGAGCCGGCGCGGCAAGCCGTGTAGCCATCGGCGCGGCAGTAGTGTTCGGAATGGCCATGAACGCAGTATTCGGCACCCTGTTCGTGCCCAACTTCTGGGAGCTGATGACCCGCATCAAGGAGCGTCTGCGTCCGTCTACTATCCCCACCACTCCCCCTCCCTCGGCTGCTCAGCAATCGGCCGACGCCTCCGAAGTCTGACCCCCGCCGTCCCCCCTACACTTGCTCCCGCCGCGCATCGCCGGCGGGAGCTTTTGCATCATTATCCAAATAAAATGCTTAAATTTGCACCCTGATTGTCAATATCACCTGTCACTGTGCAGGTTATCGTAAAAGAGCAATATATTTGCAATGGTATTTTCAGATCTCCTTTTCATATTCGTCTTTCTACCTTTCTTCATTATCACCTATGTAGCAGGTCATTATATTGACCGTTACCGCATCCGCCGCGCCCGGGCCACAGGCACGTCTGTCGATAAGCCGATGCTGCTGCGCAACATCTCGCTGCTGATTTTCTCCGTACTGTTTTATTCATGGGGCGAGCCGATCTATATACTGCTGATGATTGCTGCAGTGATCATAAATTATTTCTGCGGCTTGGGTATCGCCAAGGCCACTACTGCCAAGGGATCGAAAGCGTGGCTTTTTGCAGGCGTGGTGCTCGACCTGATGATACTGGGCAGCTTCAAATATCTCGGATTTTTCGCCGAGAGCCTGTCGCAGATCGGAATGCCGGTGCCTGTGCCGAATATTGCGCTCCCGATAGGTATAAGCTTCTATATCTTCCAATCAATATCTTATCTGATCGACGTGCACCGCAAGGACGCACCCGTGCAGCGAAACTTCATGGATCTGCTGCTTTACATCGCAATGTTCCCTCAGCTCATTGCCGGCCCGATCGTGAGATACGGCACTATAGCCGAGGAGATAAACTACCGAAGCACCGATGCAGAGGATATTTCAAGAGGAAGCTACAGGTTTTTAATCGGACTCGCCAAAAAGGTGATATTCGCCAATATCCTTGGCGAAATAGCCACCGAGCTGTTGGGGGGACAGTTGTTCTACCTTTCTACTGCCGGTGCTTGGGTAGGCATATTCGCCTTTACATTGCAGATCTATTTCGACTTCTCCGGCTACTCGGACATGGCTATCGGACTTGGCCGCAGTGTAGGATTTCATTTCCCCGAGAATTTTAATCACCCGTACGTATGTCGGTCGATGACCGAGTTCTGGCGCCGCTGGCACATGAGTTTAGGGTCGTTCTTCCGCGATTACGTGTATATACCGATGGGAGGCAACCGCCGCCATCAGCCTGTCAATATCATGACCGTATGGTTTCTGACCGGTATGTGGCACGGGGCAAGCTGGAATTTCATAATCTGGGGATTATATTACGGCTTGATCATCATGATCGAGAAATACACCCTGCTGCGCTGGAAGGTACCGGCTCTGCTGCTTCACATCTACAGCATACTGCTGATCGTGATCGGGTGGGCACTATTCTATTTTGACGACATGGGGCGCATGTGGCGATTCTTCCATGCATTCTTCGGCATGGGTCGCTCTCAGGGATTGCCGTTTGATGTCGAGAGCCTGCTTGTCGACAATATCTGGCTTTGGGTAGCCGCCATAATACTTTGTATGCCCGTAAGGAGCAAAGTGGCCGAAGGCATCGAGAGGATGATGATTCGTCCGGGCAAAACCGGCGGCGCCGTCACCGTATACGCTTTTCGTGCTTTGGCCTCGATAATTATATTGCTCGCAAGCATTACATTGCTTGTCGGCGCAACAAACAATGCTTTCCTGTACACCCGATTCTGAGCGGAGATGAAATCAAAAATCAAACATATCGAGCACCGAGTATATATCGCCATTGTCGGGGTAGTTTTCGCTGCATTGACAGTGATATTTCTGTTCTTTCCCCGCCCTAAGTTTTCAGGATTGGAACGACGCTCCACTGATAAATTCCCCCAATGGGAGGAATTGAGTGAGAATCCTCAGCAATTCACAGCCGATGTGTCCCACTGGTTCAGCGACACCGAGCCATTCCGCGAAAATTTCCTACTCGGGAGCATGCGCCTGCGCGACGCATTGAAGCTAACTTCATATATATATATATATAGCGACTCGGAGCCGATAAGTTTTAAAACCAATACAGCCGACAGTCAAAGCGCAGGAATTATCGTAGCCGGTACCGGCGAAAACACTCGGGCACTGCTTCTCTTCAATGCTCCGAATCAACAGAGCGATCCTTTCATTAAGTTGGTTAACGATTACTGCGACGCTTTTCCCGGAGTACAGATTTATACTTTGATAGCACCGCGTAGCTCCGAATTTTACACTCCCACGGCGGTAGGCGACAAGTATATGTCGCAGACCGGTATGCTATCTTATATGCGCGACCGTCTGCGGCCTGAAGTGAAATTCGTCGATGCATATGGTGCTTTAGCTAAACATACCAACGAGAAGATATATCTGCGCACCGATCATCACTGGTCGCCATTGGGAGCATACTATGCTGCGGCAGAGTTTGCACGGACAGCTGAGGTGCCGTTCAATGATTTGAGCGATTACACCGCGCATACATCTACAGGATTCTTGGGTTCAATGTTTGGAAAGACCAAGGATATTTCTCTATGGGATAATCCGGAGGAGTTCACGTATTACACACCTAACGGTACAAATTATACCGCCACTTTCGTAACTTACTCTCAAGAAGTGCATAAAGATAAGCCGTATCCCCGCAGGGTCGACGGCCCAACCGAAGGTGATTTTTTCAAAGAGCAGAATCGCTTTATGAAATACTGTGTATTCATGGGCGGAGACCATTTTCTTGTAAAAGTTCAGACCGATACACCCGGATCTCGACGGCTTCTCATTATCAAAGATTCGTACGGAAACGCCATCCCCGGATACCTATTTAAGTCATTCAATCAGGTTCATATAGTGGATTATCGGAGATTTGATATTAATATGAAGGAGTATGTGTCAGATAACGGCATTACCGATATTCTCTTTGCATTCAACATCGTAGCAGTTTATGACCCCGGCGCTTCGGAGAAGGTACGGACATTCCTGACTCAGGAGTCAGCACCGGAAGCAAACCTATAAAATGAAGACAAAGGACCAGTGATTTTTGGGGAATAGGGGGAGATTTATAAAATAATTGCGGAGGCGGTGCGTTTATTAGATAGTCGACTTGTATCAAGCCGATTGGTGCGACGTTAGCTGTCGTGACCACAACACGCTGATATGCAATGGAAGAAGTAGACCAACAGTATACACGCAAGAGCCACCGGCGCGGATGGCTCGGCATCGCGGCTTTCGCGGTGTGTCTGGCTGTGGCTGCTTTTGCCGTGGCTCAGTATCAGAGCGGGACGTTCGCTCCACCGGCTCCCTATCTGCCGCCGCAGACTCCGTCGCAACTCGCCGCTGTCGACTCGGCCGAAATCGCACCTCTCCCATTCGGCACAGGCCCCATTATGCCTTACGACTATGAGGATTATGCCGCCGACGAGCTGGCTACCGACTTGCGCACACCCTCGAATATCAAGACCACGGCCGAGTATGACCCCGTGACGGGCATGTATGTGGTGCGTACTCGCGTAGGCGATATGGACATCACTACTCCGCTGATCCTCACTCCACAGCAATACAATGATATAGAGATGCGCCGGTCGATGATCGACTACTATCACCAGCGCAATGCCGAGCTTGCCAACGGTCAGGATAAGCAGCCGTTCAACATCCTCGACATGAATTTCGCCATCGGGCCGCTTGAGAAGATTTTCGGCCCGGGCGGTGTCAGCCTCAAGACTCAGGGCTCTGTGCAGATCTCGATGGGCGTGAAGTCGAACAAGACCGACAACCCGGCTCTTTCGCTCACTGCACGCCGCAAGACCTATTTCGACTTCGACCAGAAGATTCAGGCTACCATCAACGCTTCGGTGGGCGACCGCCTGAAATTCAACATGACCTACAACACCGACGCTACATTCGACTTCGACTCAAAAAACCTGAAGCTGAGCTATGAGGGCGGCGAGGACGACATCGTGAAGCTGATCGAGGCCGGTAATGTGTCGATGACCACCGGATCGTCGCTCATACGAGGATCGACGGCGCTGTTCGGTATAAAGACTCAACTGCAGTTCGGCAAACTTACGGCGACTGCCCTTGTGTCGCAGCAGAATTCCGAGAGTCGCACCGTCAACTCAAAAGGCGGCTCGCAGACCACTGATTTCCAGTTCAACTGCGACGATTACGATCAGAACCGCCACTATTTCCTCGCTCAATATTTCTATCAGAACTACGACCGCTTCGCATCACACCTGCCGTATGTCGGCTCGGGTATCAACATCACCCGATGCGAGGTGTGGGTCACCAACAAGACCAACAACTACAATCAGGCACGCAACATTGTGGCTTTCATGGACCTTGCCGAGTCGCAGACCATGAACTCAAGCCACTGGAGCGGCAACCCGGCTATCCCCAACCCTGCCAACGCCTCCAACGACCTGCTCTCGACCATCAAGGCCGACTACCCCGGTGCGCGCGATATTTCGACCGTGACGCAAGTGCTCGAGCCGCTGAGCGCTTACGGTATAATCGGCGGCGTGGACTACGAGAAGGTGGAGAGCGCACGCCTGCTGTCCGAAAGCGAATACACCCTCAACCCCACCTTGGGATACATCTCAATCAAGTCGCAGCTCAATGCCGACGAGGTGCTCGGCGTAGCGTTTGAATACACCCTCAACGGCCAGGTATATCAGGTGGGCGAGTTTTCGTCAGACATCACTTCGACCGATCAGTGCCTCTTTGTCAAGATGCTCAAGAGCACCACCCAGAGCACCAAAGTGCCTATGTGGCGACTGATGATGAAAAACATCTACTCGCTCGGAGCATACCAGGTGCAGCGCAATAACTTCCGCCTGAATATCAAATATCTGAGCGACACCACCGGTACACAGATCAACTATCTGCCGCTGCCGCAGTTCAGCGACAAGTCGCTGCTGCAGCTGATGAATCTCGACCGCCTCGACTCCAACGAGCAGAGCAATCCGGACGGCTTCTTCGACTTCATCGAGGGGTACACGATAATAGCGTCGCAGGGCAAGATAATATTCCCTGTAGCTGAGCCTTTCGGCGCGCATCTCGAAAGCGTGATAGGCGACCCGGCCACGGCGCGACAGTTTGTATACAAGGAACTCTACGACTCGACACTCACCGTGGCGCGCCAGTTTGCCGACAAGAACAAGTTTATCATGTCGGGCCAGTATCAGGCTTCGTCGGGCTCGCAGATACGCCTCAACGCCATGAATGTGCCCCGCGGATCGGTGGTAGTGACCGCCGGCGGCGTGACTCTGCAGGAGAACTCCGACTATACTGTCGACTATGCCATGGGTATCGTGACAATCACCAACCAGTCGATCATCGACTCGGGGCAGAATATCAGCGTGTCGCTCGAGAACCAGTCGCTCTTCTCCACCCAGCGCAAGACCCTCCTCGGCCTTGACCTGAACTATAAATTCAGCAAGGATTTCAACATCGGCGCCACCCTGCTGCACTACTCGGAGAAGGCTCTCACCGAAAAAGTGAACATCGGCGACGAGTTGGTCAAAAACACTATGTTCGGTCTTAATTTCGACTACAAGACCAACTTCATGTGGCTCACCAACCTGCTCAACAAGATACCGACGGTCAACGCCACGGCTCCATCCACCCTCTCGCTTCAGGGCGAGTGGGCTCAGCTGATGCCTCACAAGCAGAAATCGGGATCCAACAAAGGTTCGTCGTATATCGACGACTTCGAGTCGTCGCAGTCGTGGATCGACCTCCGCTCACCCTACTCCTGGCAGCTGGCGTCGACCCCCTACGACCCGGGGCCCGATGCCCTCTTCCCCGAAGCCGGACTGACCAACAACGTGGATTACGGTAAAAACCGCGCCCTGCTCAACTGGTACTACATCGACCGCCTCTTCACCGAGCGCAATTCCAACCTTGCTCCGGGATATATAAAAGCTGACCTCGAGCAGCTTTCCAACCCCTATGTGCGCGAGGTCACTTCGCGCGAGATATTCCCCGGACGCGAGCTCACCTACGGCGAGTCGTCGACCATTCAGACACTCAACCTGTCGTTCTACCCCACAGAGCGCGGCCCCTACAACCTTGATGCCACCGATATCGACGAGTCCGGCAACCTCCTCCGCCCCGAGAAGCGTTGGGGCGGCATAATGCGCAAGCTCGAAAACACCAACTTCGAGCAGTCGAACATCGAGTATGTGCAGTTCTGGCTCATGAACCCCTTCATGGATCCCGCCAACCCGAACCAGGAGGGTGGCGACCTCTATTTCAACTTCGGCGAAGTGAGCGAGGATATTCTCAAGGACGGTCTCAAATCGTATGAGAACGGTGTGCCTTACGACGGCAACAACCAGTATATGAAAGATACGGCCTGGGGGCGTGTGTCGTCGCAGACCTCGCTCACATACTCATTCGACAACAATGCCGGCTCGCGCAATGTGCAGGATGTGGGTCTCGACGGACTGATAAACGCCGACGAGTATACCCACCCGAGCTATCAGAACTATCTCGAGGAGCTGCGCGGCAAGCTTGCCCCGGCTACCGTCGATGCGATGATGGCCGACCCGTTCTCGCCATTCAACGACCCTGCCGGCGACAATTATCACTTCTACCGCGGCTACGACTACGACGACATGCGCCTGGGTGTGCTGGCGCGCTACAAACGATACAACGGTGTGGAGGGCAACTCCCTCAACCCCGAGGATGCCGGCGAGGCCCTCTACCAGTCGTCGCGCGCCACCCCCGACGTGGAGGATATAAATCAGGACAACACCCTGGCCGAATACGAGCGTTACTTCCAGTATCACGTGTCGATACGCCCCGAGGATCTGGTGGTGGGCAAAAACTTCATAGCCGACAAGCAGGTGTCGCTCGTGGCCACACGCGACGGCAAGGACCAGACCGTCGAATGGTATCAGTTCAAGATACCTTTGAGTGAGTTTGAGAAAGCCGTGGGCGGTATTCAGGATTTCTCCACCATACGCTTCGCGCGTATCTTCATGACCGGCTTCAAGGAGGTGACACACCTTCGATTCGCCACACTCGACCTGGTGCGCGGCGAATGGCGCGACTATGCATTCAACCTCAACAACCGCGGCGACACACCGGCCGAGGGCGACCTCGACGTGTCGGTGGTAAACATCGAGGAGAATGCCGGCCGCGAGCCTGTGAACTATGTGCTTCCCCCGGGTGTGACACGTATCGTCGATCCCGGTCAGCAGCAGATCACCCAGCTCAACGAGCAGTCGATGGAGATGACCCTCACCGGGCTGCAGGCAGGCGACGCCCGCGGTGTGTACAAAAACACCTCGCAGGATCTGCGCAACTACGAGCGGCTGCAGATGTTTGTGCACGGCGAGACTCTGATCGACAACCCCACCAACCTTCAGTCGGGCGAGCTGTCGGTGTTCATACGCCTCGGCTCCGACGTGAAAAACAACTACTACGAGTATGAAGTGCCTCTGGTGCTCACCCCCCACGGCCGCTACAACAACGAGTCGGAGCGCGACCGATACATAGTATGGCCCGAGGAGAACTATTTCAACTTCAAGCTCCAGACACTCGTCGACCTCAAGCGCGAGCGCAACCATGCCAAGCTCAACGGCGCCTCGGGCGTAGGGTACGCCACCCTTTACACCGGCCGCGACCCCGACAATCAGCGCAACCGCATAGCCGTGATCGGCAACCCGTCGCTCTCCGACGTGCGTGTGATGCTCGTGGGTGTGCGCAACAACTCGGCCGTGACAAAGGATGGCACGATATGGCTCAACGAACTGCGCGTCACCGACTTCAATACCGAAGGCGGATGGGCTGCCAAAGGACAGCTCAACCTCGGGGTGAGCGACGTGGCGCAGGTGAACGTCGGCGCTCATATCGAGACTGCCGGATTCGGCTCTGTAGATCAGGGGCTCAACGAGCGCCGTATGGACGACTATAAGCGCTGGAACGTAGCCGTACAGGGCGATCTGGGCCGCTTCCTGCCCGAGAAGGCCAAGCTCCGCGCCCCGGTATACTATTCATACTCCAAGGAGACAACCACCCCCAAATACAACCCGCTGGATCAGGACGTCAAGCTCAAGGACGCCCTCGATGCCTGCGACACTAAAGCGCAGCGCGACTCTATCAAGGCATTCGCCGTCGAGAACTCTACGGTGACAAACTTCTCCGTATCCGGCTTGAAATTCGATGTCAAGAGCAAGACCCCTATGCCCTGGGATCCTGCCAACTTCACGCTCAACTTCTCGTTCAGCAAGACCCGCAAGACCGACCCCACCACCGAGTATGAGAACACCAGCGACTATCGCGGATCATTCCAGTACCAGTACTCGCCATACGTCAAGGGTATCAAACCGTTCGGCTTCATAAAGAGCAAGAACAAGAATCTGAAATTCTTCAAAGACTGGGAGCTCAACTATCTGCCCAACTCGATATCGTTCCTCACCACAATGTCGCGCTACTACTACGAGCAGCAGACACGCTCGGAGGTCGACGTAAACTTCCAGCTTCCGGTCATGGTGAGCAAGAATTTCTTATGGGATCGCCAGTTTGCCATCACGTGGAACTTCACAAAGAGCCTGTCGTTCACATTCAACTCCAACACCTCGGCACGTATCGAGGAGCCTGTCGGAGCCGTCAACCGCAAGCTCTTCCCCGACAAATACCGCGAGTGGAAGGACTCGGTGCTCCGCTCTATAGTGCACTTCGGCACACCATGGGCATACAACCAGACTTTCACCGGATCGTACAAAGCTCCGTTCAACCGTATACCGGTGATCGACTTCCTCTCGGCCAACCTGAGCTACAACGCCACCTACCGCTGGGATCGCGGCGCTACAATCGACGAGATAAGCACCGGCAACTCCATAGCCAACCAAGCTGCATGGAACGCCGACGGCCGTATAAACTTCGAATCGCTCTTCAACAAATTCGCCTATCTCAAAGAGGTGAATCAGCGCTTTGCCGCATCAAAATCGGGCAATCGCAACACCCGCAACAAGAAAGACGAGAAGAAGCAACCCAAGAAATTTGAACGTACATTCGAGCTCAAGCCCGACACCACCATCACCATAAAGCACAACCTGCGCAACAAGAAGGTGAAAATAACCGCGCTTGATGAGAACGACAAGCCGCTACCGATCAAATTCAAGACCCTCGACGCAAACTCCGTGGAGATACTCACTCAGGGCGAAGGCAACTATAAATTCACCATCACCGAGCAGACCAAGGACGACCGTCCGAAGTGGAAGAATGTGATGGACTACGGCGTGCGCCTGCTTATGATGCCCCGCAGCCTGTCGGTGCGCTACCGCAACACCACTTCGACAACCATACCGCTCTTCGCTCCCGAAATAGGCGACATTTTCGGACAGTCGACCAACTACGGCCCGATGTCGCCCGGTCTGGATTTCGCATTCGGATTCACCGGCGAGGATTATATCAATCAGGCCAAAGAGCGCGGGTGGCTGATGTGCGACAACGGCCAGACATCGCCGGCACTGTTCAGTCGCACCAACGAGCTCAACATCGAGCTCACCGTCGAGCCAGTGCGCGGCCTCAAGATAGTGCTCACAGGCAACCGTACCGACAACCGAACGAAGCAGATACAGTTCATGTATGCCGATATGCCCGTCACACTTTCCGGCTCCTACACCCGCACGCACTGCGCCATAGGGACCGCACTGAAAGGGTCGAAAGCCGACGACGGCTACCGCAGCGGCGCCTTCGACCGCTTCCTGGACAACATCCCCGTAGCTGCTCAGCGCGTTCAGGCTCAATATGCCGGCTACTGCTACCCTACCGGCGGATTTATGGCTGAAAACCCCAATGCCGGCAAGCCGTTCGACCCCCGGATAGGCACCGTCAGTTCGACAGGCTCCGATGTGCTTATCCCGGCATTTGTGGCCGCATATACCGGCACCGACATCAACCGCCAGAACCTTAATCCGTTCCCGGGCATCAGCTCGATACTCCCCAACTGGCGCGTGACCTACGACGGATTTATCGATATCGCCGGTATGCGCGACATCTTCAAGAGCTTCACCCTCAACCACGCCTATCAGTGCACATACTCGGTGGGATCATACTCGTCGTATCTCAACTGGCTCACCGTCGACGGCGGCAATCTCGGCTTCACCCTCGACGAACTCACCGGGCAGCCCTTCCCGTCGTCGCCGTTCAATATATCGTCGGTAGCCATCACCGAGAAATTCGCTCCGCTTGTCGGTCTGTCGGTCACTCTCAAAAACGACATGACCCTCAATGCCGAGTATCGCGATCAGCGCACCCTCACGCTCAACACATCGGCCGGACAGGTTGTGGAGTCGACATCAAAAGGTGTCACCGTAGGTGTAGGCTACAAGATTGTGAATTTCAACACCATCCTTAAGATGAAAGGGTCGCAGCAGGGCATCAGCAACGACCTGTCGCTCACGCTCGACTTCGGCTATCAGCTCACGCAGGCGCTGATACGACGCATCGAGACAGCCTACACGCAGCCCACCGGCGGCGCGCGCACTATAAATATAAACTTTGCTGCAAGCTACATCATGTCGAAGCGACTCACCATGTCGGCCTTCTTCGACCATCAGATCAATACGCCGATAGTGTCAAACTCGGCTTACCCCACCACCAATACCGCTTACGGTATATCGTTCAACCTTTCGCTGTCGCGCTGACCGAACCGCGGTCGCTGATATACCGCTTGTAGTATGCCATTATCAGAGCCGTCACCGGCAGGGCTATGATCATCCCTATGATGCCGAGCAGGCTGCCCCATATCGAGAGCGAGAGCAGTATCATCGTCGGATTGAGCCCCATCTCGCGGCCCATCACATGCGGAGTGATCACATAGTCGCAGGTGCTCTGTGCCACAAGATACACTAATGCACACTTGCCGAACTCGCTCCAGAAGAGGAAATCGCCGTTCATCGACCCGAGCATACAGAGCACTGCCACAGGTATAAGCGTGACGTACTGGAAATAAGGTATCATATACAGCACCCCGACCAGCAACCCCATCACGATAGCGAGCGGTAGCCCCACCACGGTGAAGCCGATGCTGTAGAGCACGCATGCACACAGAGCGACGAATCCCTGGCCGCGGAAGTAGCTGTTCATCGCATTGGCCACATCGCCCACCACCGCCATCCAGCGGGCGCGGAACTTCATCGGCACAAGCATCCTGACCCCCGACGCTATTTTGTCGTAATCTATCAATATGAATATGATGTAGACAAACATCAGCAGCCACTCTATCACTCGCATCAGCGACTCCATCGAGAGGCTCAGCAGCTGAGAGCTTTTGCTCACAAGCGTGGCGATATGCTCGGGGTTGAGGTAGCGCGTCATCTGCTCGACATTGAAATTGTGGATATAGTACTGCCACGACGCCGGTATGAACGGCAACCGCTCTATGTGCGAAGCATAATATTTGGAGAAGCCGGCCAGCGAATTGATCTCGTCGACTATCATCGGCGCGCATATATACCATACGCCGGTGAGCACCGCCCCCACCGACAGCAGCGTGAGAATCACCGGTATAAACCGTCCGCGCAGATGGAGCACCCGCTGGTAGAACCGCACTATCGGGTTGAGCAGAAACGAAATAAGACATGCCGCGACAAAAGGCAGCAGTACATTCTGAATCTGATCAATGAGCCACATCGCAGCTACGGTAAGCGCCGTACCGATGATGAGCCACATAATGCGGTCGCGCGTCCAGTATCCGCGATACCCCGCTTTAAGCCGAGTCCCTACAGATGTCGAAGCACCGTTTGACGCCGGCGCGTTGTTCGTATCATTTGCCATACCCTCATAACAATAGTTTACTACATTTATAACACCCATCGCACGCAGACAGTTTATTTTCACAAAAAATTAGTAAATTTGTCAATCACCAAATGATTTATATATGTCCCGAACTACCTTCAGCATATTCGTTTTGCTGCTCAGCGCAACGATCAGCTCTTATGCCGACAGGCCGGAAGGCGTGGCCGCCGACAGTGTGATTGTGGCTTCCGACACCGTAGCGGCCGAGCCCGTGATTTATCAGCGTGGCAAAGCAACCTACTATGGCCGCAAGTGGCACGGACGGCGTACAAGCAGCGGCAAGAAGCTCAACATCAACGGCTATCAGTGCGCCCACCGCACATTGCCGTTCGGCACAAAAGTGAGGGTGACAAACACCACCAACGGCAAAAGCTGCATCGTCGAGGTAGTGGATCGCGGTCCCCACGGCCGCGGCCTTATAATCGACCTCACCAACAAAGCCGCCGAAGATATTGGTATGCTCCGCCAGGGCACAGCCATGGTCACCCTCGAGATAGTCGAAGAATAGTCCTGTCTTTTTGGCTTATCTTTTTTGCCGAAATATTTTTTGTTCGGACAAACTGTAGTATATTTGTTGTGACTTTCAAAGACAACGACTTTATGATTTTCAAATTCAGAATAGTAAGCGACGAAGACGATCAGTTCAAACGCGAGATCAAGATTGATGCCGACTCCACGTTTCTCGACCTGCGCAACGCTATCTGCGAATCAGTGGGTTACGACAAAAATCAGATGAGTTCATTCTTCCTGTGCGACAGCTCGTGGGAGAAGGAGAAGGAGATCACTCTCGAAGATATGGGGCTTGATGCCTCCGAGGATGCGTATCTGATGGACGAATGTGTGCTCCGCGATTTCATCGAAGATGAGGGTCAGCGGCTTATGTTTGTGTTCGACTATATGACCGACCGTGCATTCTTCATCGAAATGCGCGATTCGGAGCCCGGCAAAACCCTTATTGAGCCTATCTGCTCACTGTCGCAGGGCACACCGCCGGCACAGAGTGTGGAGATGGACGAGTTTGACGCAGCTATCGATGCAAAGGCTGCCGCTGCTGCCGCTGCCGCAGCACGCGAGGATCTTGACGAAGATTTCTACGGGTCGACCGACTTCAACGACGACGAATTCGAAGCTGGAGGTTTCGACGAGATGGATTTCAATTGATCCGCCAGTCCACTTCCTCCCCCTATACCATACAACGAACGATCCGCCCTCAGCCGAGAGCGGGTCGTTTGGTTATAGTTCGCGGACGGGTACGCCAAGTGCTTCACATTCGGCGTGATATCGACGCGAGCGGCGACGATTCAGATCACGCCCGAGCACAACTGTGTCAGAACGGACCCGCTCGACAAGCTCCGCAATGTCGCCTTTGAATCCGGTGGCCACGACAGCGACAGTGATTCCGTCGGCCGGAGCGGGGAATTGGTAACGGCCATTGATCAGGGCATACCGGCACCCTTGTGCCACGACTACAGAGTCCGTGCTCACAATGATTGTGTCGACACCTCGCCTACCGCAGTAGTCGGCATATAGCTTGCGGGCTCTGGCCTCTACCTCACGATGATGCTGCGGATCGGCAGCCGTGACGAGCCGTAATGTGTCGGCACGCCGATCCACTATCGTAGTGTGGCGTAGATTGGCCGTGAGATATGTCTCCCTGTCCGGATAGTCGGGGCGTGACACCACGAAACATAATGCCGTCAACACTGCCATACCAACAGCCAATACCCCGAACTTGCGGCTCGGAAGCCTGACGGCCATCACGAGCGCGAGCCATGCAAGAGCCATCGGTACAAAAAGCCATGCGGGAAAATAAGCATTATCGATCGTTGCCCCGGGGAGCGAAGCCACGGCGTCGGCAGTACCGTAGATCAGCCGGTAGAGAAAGTCGGTAGCGGCAGCGAGTAGTGCGGGGAGCGGCATGACCGCCGATACAATCAGATCGACAATACCAATGCACAGAAACGGAGCGAGCGGGATAGCTGCGGCCACATTCCCCAGCAGGAAATAGACGGGGAATGTGTGAAAATAAAACAATGACACCGCGCCGGCCGACATCATAGCAGCACACGATGCTCCGATATACCCAAATAAGGAGGCGATCAAACGGCGGCGCATGTTCAAAGCATAGATCGCCGGCATGAAAAGAACTATCGACGCCGCGGCTGCAAACGACATCTGCGCACCCATCGACAGCACCGCTCGCGGCCATATACCTACGACGATTATTGCAGCTGCACAGAGCGCATTGAGCGGCGAAGAGTCGCGCTCAAGCATCCGCCCCAAAAGTATCACCGTAGCCATCACGGCAGCCCGCATCACCGATGCTGCACATCCGGTTGCCACGGCAAAAAACCATATCCCGCAAATAATGCACGCCATACGAGCCTTACGATGCCCGGACATCTGCAACGGAAACAGAAGCGCCCCTAAAATCATTGCTATGATACCCACGTGGAGTCCGCTCAGGGCGAGCACGTGAGCCACTCCGGCCTCCGACAGGCGTGTGCGCACCTCGGGCTGAATGAGTTCGTCGGAACCGGCGAGCACAGCTCCGAGAAATGCCCGGGTGTCCGGCTGAAGCGGCAGGCGCATGATGCGCCCCTCGACTCCGGCGCGCACACGCGCACCCCAATCCGGCGTGCCGCTTACACTCTTAAGCGAATCGCGCGGAAGCATACCGCGCGCTAATACCCCTCGCGAGCGGTAGAAAGCTGAATAGTCGAGCTCATCGGGCAGTTCGGTAGCCGAAACCGGCGCTTCAAGCTGAGCCGCGAACCGGACTGTCTGCCCGGGCTCCGGCACACGCTCCTGCGACAGCAATGTGAACGCTATCCGCGGCCGTCCGACGACAGCCCTACCTGCGGCACTATCGACGCGACATTCGAGCGTCACACCTCCATGCCCCACTCTGACCGTCTGAATCGTGGCGACATAATAAGCGCTTCTTTCAAGCAGATCGTCGGGAAACGACTCGTGAGCCTCAGGCCATGCTACCGACACTCCGGCGATAGCAGCCACCAAAGCCCACACACCGCGGCGCAAATGCATCAGCCACATAGCGGCACCGATGATCACACCCACACACAGGGCCGCCGGGAGCTCAATGCGCCACACCATCTCAGCAGTCGCTCCGGCTGTAAATGCTGCCGCCGGGAAGAGCAGCGGCACGCGGTCGAGTGCGTCCGTGAGCCGTCGGCCGGCAGAGGTGCGGTGCATCATCGGGTGTTTCGCGGGTGAAAGTTGAGTATCTGCGAGCGGAGGCTTGTCGTGTCGATATGCAGATAGATCTCGGTCGTAGTGATATCTTCATGCCCGAGCATCTGCTGAATGGCGCGAAGGTTGGCTCCCCCTTCGAGCAGGTGTGTGGCAAAGGAGTGGCGCAGCGTGTGGGGTGAGATCTTCTTGCGCACTCCGGCAGCTTCGGCAGCCTGACGCACGATAGTGAATATCATCTGGCGGGTGAGACGCCCGCCACGGCGGTTCAGGAACACGATATTCTCGTCGCCCCTCTTCACCTGAAGCGATGAGCGGCATTGCAGCCAAGCGCGCAGCTCGCCGACGGTAGTTTCAGCCATCGGCACTACGCGCTCCTTTGACCCCTTGCCGCGCACGGCCACAAACCCTTCGTCGAAGTATAACCGCGAAATTTCGAGCCCGACAAGCTCCGACACGCGCAACCCGCAGCTGTAGAGAGTCTCGATTATTGCGCGGTTGCGCTGCTCAAGGAGCTTCTCGGAGGTAGGGTCAGTGGAGCTGTTCGGCTCGTAGACGCCCTCCATAGCGTCGATCTCGGCCACGGTGAGCACCTGCGGCAAGTGAAGTGCCTTTGGGGGGAGTTCGAGCAGCTCGGCCGGATTATCGGGGCGCAGACTCTCAAGCTTGAGGTAGCGGAAAAAGGCACGCATCCCGGCTACGATGCGACGCTGCGAGCGGGGAGCAATCCCGAGGTCGTGGAGGTCGCCGAGCAGCAGCCGGAGCGAGTCGGCATCAGCTTGAAGCGGATCGACACCTGCCGAACGCAGAAAATCAAGCAGGCGTGTAGTGTCGTAGCGGTAGCTCTCCACAGAGTTGGAGCTGAGACCGCGTTCGGAGATAAGGTAAGCGATAAATCCGCGTTGCAGCTGAGTGTCGGTGAGAGGCTGAGGCATCAGAATATAAGTTTGTACCGGCAATCCGGCAGGTCGGGGCGTCGCACCACAACGGCCGAGCGGCACCCTTCGAATACCATTCCTTTCTGACTGTCGGGCAACATCTTCCTGTCGGTATATATCACGACCGAGGCTCGCGAAGGATCGTCGACCAACGAGGCCCCCGCCGAGGCTATGCCTTGGAGCACAGCCGGACATGCAGCCCCGACAACAGCTATCGGCTCACGGTAGAAGCGCACAGCCACACGGTGGGCGAGCCTGCCAGCCAAGAGTTCGCGGCGTGTGCGCGCTGACGGGTCGATACACTCTGCATAGGCGTAGTAGCTGTAGTCCTGACGGAGCACCTCAGTGATCATCTCGTAGGCCAGCGGCGAGTGCACGCCGAACCCTTTGGATCGCCACCAACGGCTCAGCAGGCTCACTTAGGCTGCTCCTCCCGGCGGCGAGGTGTGCCCCACCCTGTCAGCCATGCCAACAGGGCCAGAGCCACCAGTGTGTAGATCACGATCACCGACACCGTAGCTACCGATACAGTGCTCTCGACGCTCGAAGGTGTGAACGACATCACAACCTCGTGCTCGCCGGCGGGCAGGCGTATACCGCGGAGCACATAGTCCACGCACGCTATACCTTCGGCAGCTTTGCCGTCGACCGTAGCCTCCCACCCCCAGGGGAAGTATACCTCAGAGAACACCGCCACACCTCCGCGAGCCGAACGGCTGCGATAGGCTATACGGTTGGGAGCATAAGAGGTCAGCACGATAGTATCGGTGGGAGCGACTGCTGCCGCTTCGCCGAGGATAGACTTGAACTTGCTGTCGGCCACCGCCGTAGTGGCGGGATCTATGCGGTCGAGCTCGGCCATCTCGGCATCGGCCGATCCGACATATACTATCGAGTCGACAAACCATGCATTGCCCAGAGCATCAGGATTCGGGTACACATCCTGAGCCGACGGCCCCATCACGATATAGCGGGCATTGAGCATGTTGAGCACACGGAGATCAGTCGAATCAGGCTGCCCCATAGCCACATGTATCAGATGCCGGTCGATAAGATCCTGATAGCGGGTGAGCTTGGCGGCATGGTAGCCGCCTATGGCTTTGTGGAAATACGACGGCTCAGGCATCTGGAAGCGCGGTATATCCATCACGCGATAGTTGGGATCTCGATCCTGAAGTATCAGCTTGTCGGCTTCGGTAGGCTGTATACCCTCGGAGGATGCGTATGTAGTATCGGCCACAAACGACTCGGAGTCGAGGTACCGCTTGTTGACGGTAAACAGGTCGACGAGCACCACCACACCGATACCGGCTGCAGCGATGACAGCCGAGATCTTGCGGTGGAAATACAGCAGGATAAATCCGAGACCGAAAGCGCACACCAGCAGCGAGCGGAGGGCGTCGGTCTCTATCATGCTGTAGCGCAGGGAGGCCACGGCGTCGTAGATCTGAGGATTCGACAGGCCGTACATCGAAGCGTCGGCAGCCGTCAGGCCGTAAGCCTGCATCATATATTCGGTGATCTGGCGGTCGATATAGCGGTCAGCCTCAGTGATCACGTCGCCATATACCGACGGTACGACCATTGCGGCAAGACAGAAGAACATCGTTATACCGAACCCTATATACAGCGGCTTGGCATAGATCGTCGCTGCACCCTTGACAGTGAGGAGCTGCTGCAGGGCAAGAGCGGCCATCAGAGGCATGGTGAACTCGGCAATGACGAGTATCGACTCCGGGGTGCGGAATTTTGAATACATCGGCATATAGTCGATCATCAGGTCGGTGAGCCACATCATGTTGCGCCCCAACGCAAGGCATATCGACAGGATCGTGAGCGCTATCAGCACCCACTTGATCGGTCCGCGCACTATGAAGCACCCTACAAGGAATAGTGCAAAAATCAGTGCTCCGACATATACCGGGCCGTTGGTACCTTCAGGCTCGCCGAAATATTGACCTGCAAACTGCAGGAACTGGGCCACCTCGGGGTGAGCGCCGTAGCTCTGAGCCTCGTCAAGATCGTAGAGCGACAACCCTTTGAGCTGTCCGCCTACAGGCTTTGCCGAAGCACCACCCTTGATATTGGGTATCAGCAGCGAAAATGTCTCGGCTTGTCCGTAGCTGTACTGGGTGATATAGTCGCGGTCGAGGCCGTCGGATGCGTTGTCCGCCTCAGCACGTGTGAGCTCGGAGTGGCCGCCGCGTATAGTCTGCTTGGAGTATTCGTAGGTGTTGTAAAGGCTCGGCAGGTTGGCGCACACTGCAAGGGCCGCTGCCACAACGAGCGCACCGGTGGCTATGCCGAAGCGGCCCAAACGGTGCTCGCGGATAGCTTTTATCAGATAAACCAGCACAAAGCCTGCCACGACAAAGAGGAAGTAGTAAGTCATCTGCACATGGTTTGACGCTATCTGCATCATGGCTGCCACGGCAGCGAGCGCGGCTCCGGCAAGATACCGTCCGCGATAGCAAAGCACCATGCCGGCTATCGTCGGGGGGATATAGGCCAGCGTGATAAATTTCCAGATATGGCCGGCGCCTATAATTATTATGAAATATGATGAAAAGCCGTAGGCCACAGCGCCGATCAGTGCCACATACCACCGCAGGCGCATGCATATCAGCAGAATGAACATGCCGATCATCATCATGGCAAGCAGATTGGCCGGAGCCGGAAGCCCTAACCCCATGACGGTGTTGATCCATGAAAAGAGCGAGTTGGAGGGGTATGTGGGCGAAATCTGGAATGTGGGCATCCCGGAGAAGAGAGAGCCCGTCCACCACGAAGTCTCGCCGGTGGCTTCCTTAAACTCCTTGGTGAGCTGACCGTTGGCTGCTCCCTGCTGCATATCGTGCTGCTGGAGTGTGTGGCCGGCCATATCGTCGGGATAGAAGTAGGCCACGGCGATTATGGCAATTACGACAAGCGAGCCTAAGAATGTGAGCAGCTGCCTTGAGGTGATCCATGATCTGAGCCGCCGGGCCGGCGTAAGGCTCACAGGCGTGGCAGCCGGCTGCTGTTTGGATGAGCTTTCCATTTATTTGAGAGCTTTGCGGGCCTGATTTGCGAGCATCAGGTCGAAGTATAATATGACATCCTGATCGAGCCCGTTGAGGCGCACTTTCACCGCTTTCTCATCGCCCTTGTCGGTGCGGTCGAGTTCGCGCTGTATCTGCATATATTTGGTGAGATACTCGTTCATGTCGGCCTCCGAGATCACACACCAAGGCATCTCCGGCGAGATACCCATGCCCGATTCGGCGATCATGTCGCAAAGCATCAGAATACGGCTCTGCAGAGGCTGGCAGCGGGCTTTCAGGGCGGGAGCCTCGCTTATAGAACAGAGACCGTAAAGGTTGAAAAGCATCGGGAGCGACACCGGATTGCGCCTCAGCGCTTCATCGGCCAGAGTCATGGCAAGCGACACGTCGCCTGCGGCTATTGCATCGTCGACATCCTGATATTTCAGATCAGGGTCGTAGCCGGGAGTCATCGACTGTCCGTAGTACACTATTGCAAGCTCGGGGTTGGTGAGGGTGGTGTCGGCATCGACAAATCTCGATACCAGCGAGCGACGCATCTCGGGTCGAGCTTCGATCTGAGAGCGGATCGAGTCGTAGACCACAGTGAATACCTCCTGCTCCTCATCCTGCGGAGCAATAGTCTGGGCGAAGGCCGCCGACGGCAGCATCATCGCAATAGCAAGTATTGCCGGATATTTCATGATTTTGACGTTATATTTCTGAACTATAGAGTATTATTCAATCTTTAGCAAGATCGGTGCGATCCATGTGCACATCCATCTGCGGGAAGGGGAAGCTCACTCCGGCCGCATCGGGGAGCTCGGTATAGATACGTTCGAGTATCTCGTAGTACACGCCCCAGTAGTTCACCGAGCGGGTCCATGCCCTGACGGTGAGGTTGACGCTCGAATCGGCAAGTTCGGCTACGAACACACGCGGCGAGCAGTCGATCTTGGGCCGAATGCTCTGCAGAGCATCGGCAGCGGGGGCAGCCGCGGGCTTCGATGCCCGGCGGCGGCTTCCAAACAAGCGACTGAAGAGCCCGCGACGTTTCGGTGCTTCTTCGGCGGGGGCTTCAGCAGCTGCGGGTTTATCCGGATCCGTATCGTCCTCAATAAACTGGCGCACTATGCGCGGGTCGGTCTCTATGATCTTGAAAATCGCCTCGCGGGCAGCTGCTACGGAGTCGCCGTAGCTTATGCCTACGCTCCAGTCCACGCGGCGGTACTCCTCGCGGCTCCAGTTGTTGATCGAACCTGTCGATAGTCCGCCGTTAGGTATAATTATCGACTTATTATCAGGCGTACAGATGATTGTCGAAAAAATCTGTATCTCGGTCACAGTGCCCGCATACCCCTGCGCTTCGATATAATCGCCTATCTTATAGGGTTTGAGCAACAGGATAAGCACACCGCCTGCAAAGTTCTGGAGGGTGCCGCTCAGTGCCATACCGATGGCCACACCGGCAGAGGCGAAGAGGGCTATGAACGACGATGTCTCGATGCCGACAATCCCTATCACGATGACTATCAGCAGGAAGAAGAGCACAATCTTTATCAGCGACAGCACAAACGTAGATAGAGAGCGGTCGACCTTGCGTCGCAACATTATCGCCGCAACCATGCCGTATAGCTTATTGATGACAAACCGCCCGGCGTAGAATACTATTATTGCTATCGCCAGATGTATGGCAAACTGTACGAGATTGGTCGACAGATCGTGGATCAGCGTATCAAGCTGTCCTGTCTCGATCGCCGAAATATCTTGCTTCACCTCGCTCTCGAGCGAAGCGAGAGCATCGCCGGCACCGGCAGCCACAGAATCGGGTATTACGCTCTGAAACATCGTTTTTTATTGCTGTACTGAGATATAACTGCTCGCCACATCCTGCCACCATTGCAGCCGCGAGTAGCCTGCGGTAGAAGCATCGGCAGCCGATTCGAGCACGAAGCTCGACAGGCCGCAGTAGCGGTCCATATCTATCCGGCGGCGTGAGAGGCCATCCTCGTAGATACACGGAGTAGTAGCTTTGTAGACCACGGCGCGGTCGAGAGCCTCGCGCCATCGCGCAAGAGCCCCGGCATCGGCGGGAAGCGATTTTTCGATATAGTCGCCGAATTCAAACACCCGGCAGGGGCTATAGGTCGTCAGAGCCTGAACCTCGGGTCTGCCCGGAGCATACGTAGCTGTGGCCATTACCGCGCGGGTAGCATCGGCAAGGGCGTCGAGCTGCGAACAGTCGACCACCGCTATTGAGCACCAACGGTACGTGCCGCTCAGAGCGTCATAGGTATCGAAAGTATTTGCGGCGGCTCCGATAAGATCGGGCGAAGCTGCAGCAAGTTTCGGCAGATTGAGATCGTAGGGCATCCCGTTGGCCGGAAGCTGGGTGGCCGACGCCACCATATAGCGCACAGAGTGGCGCAGCTCGTAGGCAGTCTCGACCGTCGCCATGAAGCAGCAGTCGAAATACACGAAATCGAATCCCTGACCATCGAGCGCACCGGCAAGTGTGGGTACCGACATAGTGGTGCCTGCGCGATCCTCACCGCCGCGATAATCCTGACCGAACGAGCGAAGCGGAGCCGACGAGCGCGAAGTGGTCTGTTCATCCCACCCGGTGCCATGGCTCCACAGCACAAGTCCGTAGGCCCGTGCCGGGGCAGCCGAACGCATATCAGCAAAAACTTCTGTCATACGTTCGGGCGATGTGGCACGCACTCCCGACTCGTTGCCGGGATAATCCTTGATATGACGCCATCCGGCGACCGACAACTCCAGCAGCTGCGGGTCGCCGCTCGAAGCATCGTGATACACTATCACACGGCTACCTGCAGGAATCTCGGATGCGGCAAGCTCCATCTCGTCCATATCAGATTTGTCAAAGCGGCTCACTCCTAAAGAGTTGTCGGCAGCCATATAGATCAGCAACGTGCGGTCGGCCACTTCCGACCATTCGGGCGGCAGCGGTGCGCCACCTGACTGATCAGGTGTCTGCGGCTCGTCGTCAAAGTCGCACGCACCAAGCGGCAACAGCAGAAGAGCGCAAATCCAAATTTTCAAAAAACGTACAATATTCATAATTTCGGCAAAATTACGAAATTTTCCGCCAATCACACTCTATCTATATATGTTTAACATATATTATCTGACTTACTCTGATAATTCGGCAAAGTTTTGTACCTTTGCCGTAAATAACGTATTATAACAGTACCATGAACGTAGTAGACCGTTTCCTGCAGTACGTGAAGTTCGACACTCAGAGCGACGAACTCACCAATATGACTCCCTCGACCCCGGGGCAGATGATCTTCGCACAGCACCTTGAGAAGGAGCTCAAAGCTATGGGCCTCACCGAAATATCGCTCGACGACAACGGGTATCTGATGGCAACTCTGCCCTCCAACCTCCCCGCCGGAGCGACAGCTCCCGTGGTAGGGTTCATAGCCCACCTCGATACCGCCCCCGATATGAGCGGCCACAATGTGACCCCCCGCATCGTGGAGAATTACGACGGCTCGGCAATTACCCTCAACGCAGCCGAAGGGATAGTACTCTCTCCGGAAGAGTTTCCGGAGATGCTTGCCTACAAGGGCGACACGCTTATCGTGACCGACGGCACAACGCTCCTCGGAGCCGACGACAAGGCCGGCATCGCCGAGATCATCACCGCCATCGACTACCTGCAGCGTCACCCTGAGGTGAAGCACGGCAAGATCCGTATCGCCTTCAATCCCGACGAGGAGATAGGCCTCGGCGCCCACAAATTCGACGTGGAGCGCTTCGGGTGCGACTTTGCATATACAATGGACGGCGGCGAGCTGGGCGAGCTCGAATATGAGAACTTCAATGCCGCCGTGGCCCGCGTCACATTTAAAGGACGCAACGTACACCCCGGTTCGGCCAAACACAAGATGCTCAACTCGATGCGTGTGGCCAACCAGTTTATCATCATGCTCCCCCGCTGGGAGACCCCCGAACACACCGAAGGGTACGAGGGATTCTACCACCTCACGGCCATGCATGGCTCCGTCGAGGAGACAACCCTCACATATATAATACGCGACCACGACCGCGACCGCTTCGAGCGCCGCAAGAAAGAGCTCGAACACCTCACCCGCAAGATCAACAACGAGTTCCCCGGGTGTGCTTCGATCGAGATCAAGGATCAGTACTACAACATGCGCGAAAAGATAGAGCCGGTGATGTATGTGGTCGACATAGCCAAGCAGGCCATGATCGACGCCGGTGTGACACCCAAAGTACAGCCTATACGCGGCGGTACGGACGGTGCTCAGCTTTCATTCAAAGGGCTGCCGTGCCCCAACATATTTGCCGGCGGTCTGAACTTCCACGGCCGCTACGAGTATGTGCCCGTCAGCTCGATGGAGAAAGCCACCCGCGTGATAGTAGAGATCTGCCGACTCGTGGCCGAGAAGAAATAAGAGCCTGCCTACACAAATTTGGGAAAGACTCTCATCGTAGTGACCGGGCCTACGGCCTCGGGCAAAACCTCACTGGCCATCGAACTGGCCGAACGGCTGGGATGCGAAATCATCTCAGCCGATTCGCGTCAGATATACCGCGATATGCCTGTCGGCACTGCCGCCCCTACGCCGGCCGAGCTTGCGCGCGTAAAGCACCATCTTGTGGGAGTGCTCGATCCGTCGGATTATTTCTCTGCGGCCATGTTTGAGCAAGAGGTCGTCGACCACCTGCTCCCGCAGCTGTGGGAGCGCAGCGACTATGCCATATTGTGCGGAGGTGCGATGATGTATATCGACGCTGTGGTGCGTGGTATGGATCAGCTACCCACCATATCCGAGGACACCCGCCGGCATGTTCTCGAAATGTACTCACGCGGTGGCATCGAGGCTATACGCCGGGAGCTGCAAAAGCTCGACCCGGCCACTTACTCGCGCATCGACAAGTGCAACCATCGCCGCATAATCCACGCCATAGAGATCACCCTTGAAGCCGGCGTGCCGTACTCCGCCCTATGCACCGGGCAGCCTAAAGAACGCCCGTGGCGCACCGTAAAAATCGCCATCGACCGACCGCGAAGCGAACTGTTCGAACGCATAAACAGCCGCGTCGACAGCATGATAGCCCAAGGCCTGGAGCAAGAGGCCGAGCGACTGTACCCGCTGCGCCACCTCAATGCGCTCAATACTGTGGGATATAAAGAGCTCTTTGCCGTGATCGAGGGCCGCATGGATCGCGACACAGCCATAGCACGCATCGCGAAAAACACCCGCGTATACGCAAAAAAACAACTTACCATGATGGCACGCCACCCCGACCTGCACTTACTCGCGCCCGGACCCGATATTATAAAACGTGCGCTTGAATTATGTCGGTGATGTTACATATTTTGCGAAATACGAAACGGTTGTGTAAATTTGTCAGCGATAAAAATAAATATTTGTAATCTGAGACCCATCCCCCCTCTCAACTGATGAAATTGAACTTTCTGACGACATTGGCGGCCATATGCACCCTGCTGCTTTGCGGATGCCGCGGTACAACACAGGACGAAAACGTCAACGAAGTAGAATCGACAGATCAAGTGACCGTCGACTCACTTCTGTCAAACCCCGACGATTTTGTCGAAAAATGTGTCACCGTGACCGGCAACCTGTCGCGCTACAGCTTTGAGGATCTGCGCCGCCTCTTTCTCGAAGGATCGTCCGACACGGTATTCATCCGTGTGGATGCCACCGCATCGCTCGGCGGACGGTTTAAAGTGGACGAGATAGGCCGGAAGATAAAAATCGTGGGGCTCATGCACGAGCGCTGCATCGACGAGAATTACCTGCAGCAGATAGAGAAACAGTATCTCACCAACGCTTCCGACACTGACGCTGCATTCTCGCTCGAAGATATTTCGTCGATAGGCTTCCCCAAGGCATACCATATTAAGGATGAAAATGCACATCCCGACTCGGTGTTCCGTAAATCAATGTCATATCTGCGCGAGCTGATCGAGCAGCGCAAAGCCAAGTCCGGTAAAAACTACCTCTCGGGCTACTATATCGACGCCGTGTCGTGCGAATACGCCGACTGATGGCCACCATCCTTGTACATTCATACCGCACACCGTGCGGATCCATACGGCTCGCCTCCTTCGCGAGCCGTATCTGCCTCTGCGACTGGATTAGATCACCGCACTCCGAGTACAACATCGGCCGCCTCGGCCGGATGCTTGATGCCGACTTTGCCGAAGGCAGCTCCGATGTCATAGCAGCGACAATCAGGCAGCTCGACGAATATTTCGCCGGCAAGCACAAGGTCTTTGATGTCCCGCTGTTAATGTGCGGCACCGACTTCCAGAAACGAGTGTGGGTTGAGCTTCAGCACATACCATACGGTAGCACCGTGTCGTATGCCACAATAGCCCGACGCCTCGGTAAGCCTGACGCCGTAAGAGCCGTAGCCCGGGCCATCGGAGCAAATCCGATGTCAATCCTTGTGCCGTGCCACCGGGTGATCGGCACCGACGGCTCGCTCACCGGATATGCCGGAGGAATCCCCGCCAAGCAACATCTTCTTGCTTTGGAAAAAATTGTGTAACTGCAAGTCAACATTTTTCATTGACGGTTGTTATAATCGTAGCATAGGCATCAAATGCCCGTGCAGTATGGCAGCACACGCTATACTCAGCCAACTTTGAACAATCAATTTTTTAAATTTAAGAAGATATGAAAAAAACAGTTAGTCTCGCAGCCGCTGCATTCGCAGTGTTAGCCCTTGCATCTTGCGGCAATAAAAGTTGCGATCAGAAATGCGAGAAAGTCGACGATGTAGCTTATACCGGCGTACTTCCCGCAGCCGATGCAGCAGGCATACGCTACAACCTCAAACTCGACTACGAAGACGACAAAAACAACATGGAGGGCGACTACGACCTCGTCGAGACTTACCTTGTGGCCGATTCAGTAGCCACCGGCGGCGTGAAGGACGGTGCAAGCTACAAATCGGAGGGCGACTTCACCGTGGTGGAGAAAAACGGTAAGAAATACCTCAAGCTTGTCAAGGACGCCAAGGACTCCAACCCCAACGCAAGCGACAACCTCTACTTTGAGGTATCGAGCGACTCGACACTGACTATGGTCAATGCAGAGCTTGAGCCCGCAGTGAGCGACAGCCTCAACTACACCCTCAAGATCGTCAAGTAAACGACTTATCCTAAAGGCATTATAAAAAGCATTCAGCGGCTTCCGCCCAATACCGGCGGAGGCCGTTTTTTGCTCAATCAATTTTTTTTGTTAATTTTGTCACGACGGCAGTGCATCGCGACCGACTGCTGAAACTCGCACTCTCTCGTGCGTGCGAATATCTTAGGAATCTATGAGGAAATCAGTCAGAAATATTATCATATTGCTATGGGGGGTGATCACCATGTCGATGGCCGGGTGCACTGACCGCAGCGACCAGAAGCCGCAGGTGACGGTGAGCATTCTGCCCCAGAAGTATATCGTCGACCGCATTGCGGGCGATCGTGTGGAGGTGCGCGCGCTCCTCTCTGCAGGCGCCAACCCCGAGAACTACGAGCCCGGGATGGCTCATATGATGAACCTCGAGCGCAGCAAGCTATACCTCCGCATGGGGAATCTGGCATTTGAGGATGCCATAATTGAAAAAATCAAGCTACAGCGTCCGGACCTGATGATCGCCGACATGTCAGAGGGTGTCGACCTGATAAGCGGCACTCACGGCGACCAGGCACACAGCAGCTCCATTCCGCCGCCCATGCCTCCGGCTCCGCCTCACGATGACGACGACCATGAGGAGATTGACGCCCACCACCATCACCACGACCATGCCCACTCTGTAGATCCGCACGTATGGAGCTCGACAGTGAACGCCCGCATCATGGCAGCTAATGCCCTTAAAGCCCTCTGCGATGTCGACCCCTCCGGACGCAAGGTGTATCAGCAGAATTACAACCGCTTCATATCACATCTCGACAGCCTCGACACTCAGATCAAGGGGATGCTCGGATCGGCCCGACAGCCGGTATCGTTCATAATATGGCACCCGTCGCTGAGCTATTTCTCGCGCGACTTCGGACTGCGACAGATCTCACTCTCGCCCGAAGGGAAAGAGCTCCCGGTGTCGCAGCTCAAGGCATACGTCGACTCAGCCCGGGCTGCCGGATCGGCTGTGCTTCTGCTTCAGCGCGACTTCGACACCCGCCAGGCCGAGGTGCTTAACCGTGAAATAGGCGCAAAAATTGTGTATATCAACCCGTTGAACGAGGATTGGGAGGGAGAGATCCTGCACACAGTCCGCGCCATAACCGGAGCCGCTGATGAGTGATCACACCTATTCCGAAGAGCTGATACGTCTGCACGATGTGAGCATGGTGTGGAACGGCCGCGAGGCGCTGTCCGACGTCAATCTTACCGTGCGCCGAGGCGATTTTGTAGCTGTCACGGGGCCCAACGGCGGGGGCAAAACGACTCTGATGCGTATCATCCTGAAGCTTTTGCACCCCACCACCGGGAGCGTCGAGTATCTGCGCGACGGCCGTGTGACCGACCATCTGCGCATCGGCTACCTGCCCCAGAAAAGCCTTATCGACACAAAATTTCCCATCACCACCGCCGAAGTCATCGCATCAGGACTTGCTGCCAAAAACCTGTCAAAGGAGCGTCGAGCCGAACTCCTTGAGCGGACTATCGACACCGTAGGGCTACGCACGCATCGCTCCAAACCTATAGGCACACTCTCGGGCGGACAGCTGCAGCGCACACTGCTGGGACGCGCAATAATCTCCGACCCGCGGCTGCTTGTGCTCGACGAGCCGTTGAGCTATGTCGACAAGCGCTTCGAGCACCGCATATACGAGATTATCGGGTCGCTCGCCGACGCCGGTACGACAATAATATTGGTAAGCCACGAGATGTCGACAATCTCGGGCATGGCCACCCGGCACTTTCTGGTCGACCGCACCCTCGTGGAGTGCACGGCCGAGCATCACCGCGTAGCCGGCCATATCCTCCCCCACGATTGCTGTTAGAAGCGATAGACGGCGCCGAGAGTGACAGGTATGCGCTGGTAATCTTTCATGTATTGATAGCGAGCCTCGAGTGTGAGCGCAAAATGGTCTGACACACGCCATTCGGCACCGGCACCGACGCTTGCCGTAAAGCGGCTCTTGCGCGATGATGCAGCCTCGTCGACACCATACACAGTCTTGAGTATCTCTTCGAGCAGCTCCTCGTTGCCCGACTCTATGAGCTCCGGGCCGAAGCGGTCGTACAGATCCTGAATCACGTCGGAATAGTCGGAGATGTCGTACCACGGATTCTTGACGCTGGCCCATCCGATACCGACGGTCGGGTACACGCTCAGACGAGGCGACACGTTGAAGTGATACTGACCGTTGAGACCGAGCTCGGCCAGATCATACCCCTTGTCGCGGAACCAATATCCACCTGTCAGCTCGGCGCGGAGTGCCGACGTAAGATTATACTGAAAGCGTGCCGTCACGCCGACATTCACCGGCGCGCCGCTATGCTCTATACATGGTGCTACACCGGCGCTCAGGCCCACGGCCATATCGCCGGGTGCCGACTGGGCAGCGGCTCCGGCAGAAATTGAAGCAGCTGCGGCTATAATCAAAAAGGACCTTTTCATAAAGTTAAAACCTAATTTCACACTGCAAAGTTGCATAAAGTATCTGAAAAAACAGTATCTTTGTGAAATAAATCAACAATATACACGTCATGATCCTCACAAAACTGCTACGCATTGCTATTTCGGCAGCCGCTATGTTGTGCGTCATAGCTGTTTCGGCGCAGAAGTACAATTACGAAACTGTGCCCGGCGACCCGATGCAAACCAAGATCTACACTCTGCCCAACGGGTTGAAACTGTTTATGACTGTAAACCGCGACACACCGCGTATCCAGACCAACATCGCAGTGCGTGTAGGAGGAAAAAACGACCCGGCAGCCACCACCGGTCTGGCTCACTACTTCGAGCACCTGATGTTTAAGGGCACATCGCAGTTCGGCACATCCGACTATGCCGCCGAGAAGCCGATGCTCGACCGCATCGAGCAGCTTTTCGAAATATATCGCCAGACTACCGACTCGACCGCGCGCGCCGCTATATATCATCAGATCGACTCCATAAGCTACGAAGCCTCCAAGCTCGCCATACCCAACGAGTACGACAAGCTCATGACAGCCATCGGCTCGCAGGGCACTAACGCCTACACCGCCGCTGACATGACTTGCTACGTAGAGAATATCCCTTCCAACCAGCTCGACAACTGGGCCATGATCCAAGCCGACAGATTCCGCGACCCGGTGCTCCGCGGATTCCACACCGAGCTTGAGACCATATACGAGGAGAAGAACATGGATCTGACCCGCGACGACAGCAAGATGTTCGATAAGTTGTTTGCTACCCTTTATCCCAATCACCCTTACGGACAGCAGACTGTACTCGGCTCGCAGACACACCTTAAGAACCCCTCGATCACCAATATCAAGGCGTACCACAAAGACTGGTATGTGCCCAACAACACTGCCATAGTGCTCGCAGGCGATTTCGACCCCGATCAGGCTGTCGACGTGATCACCAAATATTTCGGCTCATGGCAGCCAAATCCCGACCTGCCTAAGCTGAACTTTGAGCCCGAAACCCCTATCACCTCCCCAATCGATGCCGAAGTACTCGGCCAGGAGGCTGAATCGCTGATGCTTGCATGGAGATTCCCGGCTCCTACCGACCCCGAAGTAGCCAAACTCACGATGGTCGACATGATACTATGCAACGGTCGTGTAGGCCTTCTGGACCTCGACATCAACGCTCAGCAGAAAGCACTCGACGTAGTCTCATTCCCCCTCAATATGGCCGACTACACTACCCTTGTGCTCTCCGGATCGCCACGCGAGAACCAGACCCTCGAAGAGCTGCGCGAGATGCTGCTCGTCGAGATCGAGAAGCTCGGCAAAGGCGAGTTTGACGAAAGCATGATACCGGGCCTTATAGCCAACGACAAGCTATCGATGCAGCGCTCGCTCGAATCAAACGATGCCCGCATGAATATGCTCGTCAAGGCATATATCAACGGCGTCGACTGGGCCGACGCCGTGCGCGATATGGATCGGAAATACTCATTCTCGAAAGAAGAGATCGTGGATTTCGCACGCCGCAACCTCCGCAACGACAACTATGTGGCGATATACAAGCGCGTGGGCAAAGACCCCGATGAGCTCAAAATAGCAAAACCGGCCATCACTCCTATCGTGGCAAACCGCGACACCCGCAGCGACTATCTCACTCGAGTGATCGAAACTGAAGTCGAACCCATCGAGCCGGTGTTTGTCGATCCGGCACGCGAGCTCACCCGTCTCACAGCCAAGTCCGACATACCGGTGCTCTACAAAAAGAACGATACCAACGACGTATTCAAACTCACATACGTATACGAAAACGGCTCTAACAACAACCCTTTGCTCCCCTACGTTTCGGGCTATCTGTCGCTGCTCGGAACCCCCGACCGTACGGCAGAGCAGATTAAGAAAGAGTTCTACGATCTTGCTTGCTCATACTACGTATCGGTAGGTGGTACCCGCTCCTACATTACTCTCGTCGGATTGAGCGAAAATATGCCCCGCGCTATGGAGCTGATGGAGGATGTGATAGCCCATGCCGTACCCGACACCACCGTGTGGCGCGATTATGCTGCCCGTAGCATCAAGTCGCGACAGGACAGCAAAGGCAACCAGCAGAGCAATCTCAGTGCTCTTACAACATACGGCATCTACGGTCCTGAATATGTCAACAACCAGCCCGGCAATGAAGAGCTCGCTACTCTTGACCCTGCCGTGCTGACCGATGCACTTCGCTCGATGACACGTCTGCCCCACCGCATAATATACTACGGCCCGGCCGATGCCGAGCAGACGCTGGCTACGCTCAACGCTCACCACCATGTGCCCGCCACTCTCGACGAGCAGCCGCAGATACGTGAGTTCAAACCGCTGCTCACCGACGAGCCTACCGTCTTTGTAGCGCCCTACGACTCAAATCAGTACTACATGTACATGATATCCAACGACGGACACACCTACGACCCCGACTTCGAAATCGGCCGCCGGATGTACAACGACTACTTCTCGGGCGACATGAGCTCGATCGTATTCCAGGAGATGCGCGAGCGCCGCTCCCTGGCCTACTCGGCATACGCAGCAATGCAGGGTGTGTCGCGCAAAGATTATCCGTACACCTTCGTCACCATGATCGCCACTCAGAACGATAAGCTTCCGGACGCCATAGCCGCTTTCAACGAGATAATCAACGACATGCCTCAGAGCGAGGCTGCCTTCTCGCTGGCCCGCAACGGCATGGAGAATAATCTCCGCACCTCACGCACCATAAAAGACCAGGTGGCATGGCTTCAGATCTCGCTCGAAGACCTCGGCCTGAGCGAGCCTCTCAACAAAAAGATGTTTGAGACGATCCCCAACATGACGCTCGCCGACGTGGTCGACTTCCAGCAGAAATACGTCAAGGACCGTAAATACAACTACATGATACTCGGCCGCGTCGAGGATCTCGACATGGATCTTCTCAACTCACTCGGCAAAGTCGTGATACTCACCCCCGAACAAATCTTTGGATATTAATTTGGATATTAATATGATCGGAATAATAGTAGCCATGGAGAAGGAGCTGCGACTGCTGCTCCCCCTGATCGAGGATCTCAATGAAGTGTCGACCGACGACGGATTCACATTCCACATCGGCCGTCTGGGCAAGCGCGATGTCACGGTGATGAAATGCGGCATCGGCAAGGTGAATGCCGCGCTCGGCACAAACTCCATGATCAATAACTTTGCACCGGCTCTTATTATCTCTACCGGCGTGGCCGGCGGTGCCGGCGGCGATGCCCGCATAGCCGACATCGTGGTGGGCGACCGCGTGGCCTATCACGACGTGTGGTGCGGCCCCGGCACCACACGCGGCGAGGCTGCCGGATGCCCCCGCTATTTCCTGTCGAGCCCCGACGCCGTGGCTCTCGACTGCCTGCAGGCCGAAGACGTGCATCACGGTCTGATTTGCTCGGGCGATATATTTGTCGACTCCCCCGAGGTAGTGTCACGCATACGCAGCATATATCCCGATGTGATGGCCGTCGACATGGAGTCGGCAGCGATAGCCCAGACATGCTACCTGCGCGATGTGCCCGTACTCTGCATACGTGTGCTCAGCGATACCCCCGGCGACAACGACAACAATATATCACAGTACGAAAACTTCTGGGAGGAGGCTCCGCAGCGCACATTCGCCATACTGCGCTCCGTGCTCGCCGAGCTATGAAAGACCTCCGACCGGTGCGCGGCCGCTATTATATAGCCGACCTGATAGCGCAGGGCGAACACGAGACCCAGGACTTCAAATTCGCCATTTCCGACCCTTTCAAGATAGCCCACTCGATCTCGGCATTTGCCAACAATCGAGGCGGGCGTCTGCTCATAGGCGTAAAAGACAACGGTTCGGTGGCCGGGGTGCGCTCGGAGGAGGATATTTATGTGGTTGAGCAAGCCGCCGGGATGTACTGTAAGCCGGCACAGACGGTGGAGTTTACGTCGTTTCGTGTCGACGGCCCTCTTACAGTGATACGCGCCGAGATATCACCGGCAGCCGACAGGCCGGTATTGTGCCGCGATGCCGCCGGACGCTTCCGCGCATATTACCGCGTAGCCGACGAAAACATCGAATTCTCACCCCTGATGCTCAAAGCATGGCGGCATAAGGCTGCTGCTGCCGATCCGATATGCTTTGATGCGCGGCTGTCGGCCGTTATAGATACCATAGCAAAACTGCCCGTACCCCCTGCCGACACCGCCGAGATAGCCCGCAGGCTGCATATCTCCATGGCCGATGCCGAGCTCGCCGTTGCATCGCTCTTCGCCCTCGACCTCCTCACCTTCCGCTACGCCGACGGCACCTTCCGCATCTATCCCACCTGATGAGCCGTACCATCCCCGCAGCGCAAGCTCGGAGGGGATGACCAACCTACTGATTAGCTGCCAAATACTATTATTTCAACAGATATTTTTTCTTATCAGCTAATTATACTCTATATTTGCACTTTAGAAACATGTCACAAATGACACAAATCTAAACCAGATGCGCCTTATAAAACGAGACACGTACCTAAACCGGCTGATAACTCGCAGACACAACGGAAGAATCAAAATAGTTACCGGTGTGAGGCGAAGCGGTAAGACATATCTTCTCTTCACACTATTCACAGATTGGTTGAAAGAGCAAGGTGTCGACGATAACCATATCATTCAAATTAATCTGGAAGATAGGCGCAACAAGTCTTTACGAAATCCTGATGCTTTATTAGAATACATCGACTCGCATATTCATGGTGAGAAGATGCATTATATAATGGTAGATGAAATACAGCTTGTACCGGAATTTGAGGATGTACTGAACAGCTATCTACAGAAACGAAATACCGATATCTATGTAACAGGCAGCAATGCTCGTTTTTTATCCAAGGATGTCATCACAACATTCCGTGGTCGTGGCGATGAAGTAAGAATTTATCCATTAAGTTACGCAGAGTATCATTCGGCCTTTGCGCGTCCTAAGGAGGAAACGCTTAAAGAATACATGATGTATGGTGGATTACCGCAAATAGTATTCATGGAGACTGACGAAGAAAAAACGCAATTTTTGAAAGAGATTTATACTGAGACATATCTGCGCGATATAAAAGAAAGATACGTGATCAAGCATGAAGAAGAGCTTGAGACTCTATTGAATATTTTATCCTCCACGGTCGGTAGCCTTACGAATCCGCAAAAGCTTGCCAATACATTTGACTCGTTGAAAAAATGCGACTTATCAGCCGTCACCATAAAGAAGTATCTTGACTATATCTGTGATTCTTTCCTTGTCGAAAAAGCAACCCGATACGATGTTAAGGGAAAAAGATATATTGACACACCTTACAAATATTATTTCGCCGATGCAGGATTAAAAAACGCAAGGATAAATTTCCGGCAGATCGATGATAGTCACACAATGGAGAATATAATCTATAATGAGCTGCGTAAACGAGGTTTTAATGTTGATGTCGGAGTAGTACCGGTTGTAATCCGCAATGAATCCGGAAAGCAATCACGTAGACAATATGAGATTGATTTCGTGTGCAATCTTGGAAGCAGTCGATACTACATTCAATCTGCTTACAGAATGGAAACTGATGAGAAAGTGATTCAGGAACAGACATCACTACGCAATATTGATGACTCCTTCAAGAAGATCATTATCCTTGGAGAGCACACTCCGGTAAGACATAATCATACTGGTATTACAACTATATCAATATATGATTTCTTACTGAAAGAAAATTCGTTAGAATTGTAAAGTATTTCCCCTATCCCCGAAGCGAGAACTCTTAAAAGGTCGCAGAAAGAGCGAACTCGGTGCGCAAGCTCGGAGGGTCTCTAAAAAAAAGTTGTGATTTTATTTGCATAAGTTGCAATTTTATGTTAGCTTTGGCACATAGCTTCTAAAATCCATCGGACAGTACCAACATCATCACATCTTATCATGTCGGAAAACAGCAACAATACCCCGAGGAAATCCATATATGAGATATTAGGTATCGAGGACAAAAAGAGTTCCGCCCCTGAATCACGCCTGAATATTCCCACCTTTCAAGCCCCCGAGACGAGGTATGCATCAGATCTTCACAACGCTCCCTCAGGGTCAATATTCGACAACTACTCAAAATATCCGCAGGAGCAGCTCCCGTATTGGCGCAAATTCCGGATTCTTACTATAGTTGGTATCCTCACATGCTTTGCGCCGTTTATCCCGAAGGTGTGGCCCTCGTCATGCAGCCACACCGACAGTTATACCGGTGCGGAAGATATCTACGGCTCGGAAATCGAAGAGGAGGAGGTGATTGCGACGGAAACCGTACCGGCGCGTGGCGACGCTTTATATTTCCGGGGCGAGATCGACAATAAGCTGAAGATACACATGGAGCTTGACCTCAGCTCGGGCTCCGGCCGATACTATTATGACAAGTCGGGAGCGGGCCGCTGCATGTATCTGAGGGTAGTGAAGATGGATGAGCTGTACGACGGATACTATCTCGAAATAGAGGAGTATAACGGCTCCGGCGAATATTGCGGTGTGTGGAAAGGTGCATTTACAAACGGCACATTCTCCGGCATCGGAGTGTTCCTGGGCAAGTCGCTGCCTTTCTTCCTGACCGAATGCGACCGCCGAAACACTGATTTCTAATCACTTATTAAAATATCAACACAATGCAACAAAACAATTTCAACGATCAGCTCGGGGTTGAGCCTCAGAACGACATGGGTGGTACTCCTAACCTCGGCACCGTGGTCGGCAGCGCGTTAGCCTACTTCTTCACGATGCTCGCGTTCATACTCTTCGTGTGTCCGTTCTCGTTCTGGAAAGGGGCTGCCTTGCGCCTGCACAATGCGTGCAAAAACAAAGCTCTGAAGAGCTTCGTGCATACCAGCCGTTGGCCCTTCTTCTCCTTCCTCAAGAAAATATTCTTTGAGTTTGTGATCGACGGCATGATATTCATCTCCTACTTCATCGGCGTGATCTTCGCCTTTGTGGAGCTGTTCACAGAGAAATATGCTCCGTTCGAGTCGTTCATCTTAATCCTTATCGGCACCTACTATTTCCCGCTCTACGTATCCTGGATCCGCGACCTGTGTGTGCTGATACTTCTGCCGTTCCAGAAATTCCTCAGCTGGGTATCGAAACCCGCTCAGCAGATCGATGTGGATTTCCACAATCGTTAAGTCTCCTATCTTACAACGATATAAACATAGCGATAGCCGCCCGATCCGGACGGCTATCGCTATGTTTGGTAACTGATTATTTTAGTTTGTCGGCGAGTTGGCCGGCTTTGTCGGAGATTGTGTCGAGCACATCAGCGGCTTTTGCTGCGAGCTGGTCCTTAAGATTAGCACCCTTTTCGGTAGCCGCTTCTTTGAGGCCTGCTAATTTATCTTTCACTTCTGCGGTTTTTGCCTTTGCGGCCACTGCGGCCGATTCGAGACTGAGCTTTGCGCTCTCCTGCGACACCAGTTCGGCGGCGTTCGAAATCTGTTTTTCTGTCATAGCTGTGTGGATTTTATTCTGTTAAACTATCTGCAGTAATAACATATTTCGATGCCGGGTGGTTCAAATACGGTCGAGCACGGTCTTGATAAGATCGGCTATGCCGCTCTTGTAGTTGGGGTTGGCCTCGGTGTTCATGCGGTTTGCGATGATCGAGCATACGGTCATGGCGCGATGCCCCATCAGCTTGCCGAGTCCCTGCAGGGGGGCCGACTCCATCTCGTAGTTTGTCACCTTGCGGCCGGCGTACTCAAACTGTTCGATGCGGCTGTTCAGGTCGGGATTAGCCAGCGGCAGGCGGAGTTCTCGCCCTTGAGGTCCGTAGAATCCGACAGCCGATATCGTCACGCCGCGCACCATGTCGTCGCGTCCTATCTGCTCAACCAGGTCGGGGTCGGCCGGCACCACATACGGTTTGGCCCAGAGGGGATTCCACCCCACGGCGCCGCAGAAGGCGTGTTCGAAATCAGTATCGGCCACCTCGTTGCGGCCCGCGTAGTAGTTGAGCACACCGTCAAAACCAATAGAGCGATCGGCTATCACCGGAGTGCCAAGCTTCAGCTCGGGCTGCAGAGCGCCGCTTGTGCCTATACGCACAAGGGTAAGGCTGCGGAGGGTGTCGCGCACCTCGCGAGTGGCAAAATCAACGTTAGCCAGAGCGTCGAGCTCGTTGATCACAATATCGATATTGTCGGGCCCGATGCCGTGCGACAGACACATGATGGGCTTGCCGCGGTATGTTCCGCCTATAGAGTGAAATTCGCGCGATGTCACCTCAAAATCTATAGTATCAAAGTGAGATGCGACCATGTTGACGCGAGCCGGGTCGCCCACGAGTATCACTCGGTCGGTGAGCTGGTCGGGGTGCAGATGCAGGTGAAACACTGTCCCGTCGGGGTTGATGATCAATTCTGATTCGGGGATAATCTTTTTCATGATATTAATTCTATTTCATTTAAACATTCGTGCCGGTGCAACGGTTCGGTTATGCCAATCGGAAAAGTCCGCCGGGATAAGCCGTCACCAGATTGCGGAACTCCATATCGAGCATCAGTGCCGACAGCTTCGAGATGGGGATATTGAGTGATACCGAGATCTCGTTGAGGCGCGCCTCCGATTTGCGGGTGAGCAGATCGACGACACTCTGCTCGTCGTCGCTAAGCGCTACAGGTAGGGCCGGCTGCTCGGGCTCTTCAGGTCTGCAAGGCCACCCCATAGATGCTATAAGATCGTCAGGCGAACTGATAAGGGCAGCCACATTATTATGTATCAGAGTATTGCACCCTTCAGAATACGGATCACCGATGCGTCCCGGCACAGCAAATACATCCGACCCATATTCGCGCGCCACACGTGCCGTGGCCATTGCTCCGCCTCGTCGTGCCGACTCGACCACTACGGTGCAGTCGCTTATTCCGGCAATTATTCGGTTGCGGGCCAGAAAATTGCCTTTGTGCACCGCGTCGGTCGACGTATACTCTGTGACGAGGGCTCCGCCGCCCCGGGCTATCTTCGCAGCTTCGGCCCTGTGCACCGCAGGGTAGATGGTAGAAAGGCCGTGAGCCAATACAGCCACCGTAGGCAGGCCGGCGGCCATGGCTGCGCGGTGGGCAGCGATGTCGATGCCGAGAGCCAGGCCGCTCACTATCACCGGGGGCTCGACAAGACGCTCGGCCAACCGCTCGACAAGGCGCTTTACAAAACTGAGTCCGTAGGGTGTGGCATGGCGGGTGCCGACGATCGACACCGCTATGCGGCTGTTGAGCACCTCCGTGTCGCCCAAAGCATAGAGCATCAGCGGCGAGTCGTCGCACCGCTCCAGTCGCTCCGGGAACTGCTCAGAGTGAAAATAGAGGGGGCTCACCCCGCTCTGCTCGATAAACTTGATTTCGCTGTCGGCCTGATCAAGCAGCAGCTGCCGGATCTTGTCGTCAAACATCTGAAGCCTGCGCCCGAACACGGCATTAAGCTGCCTGGAGGAGACGTTGAAAAACCCCTCCTCCGAGCCAAACCGCGCAAGCAGCTCTTCGGCTACTTGAGGATGCAGCCCCCGCAGGCGTGAGAACGCTATCTGATGCTTCAGCGACATAGTTTAAGAAATGTAGCCCGCGAATATCTCGCCAAGGCGGTCGCCGCGACCCAGACGGCCATCCTCGAGAGCAACTATCGTAATCTCACCCTCGGCTGCGACGTTGCCACTGCCGCGGTGCAATATCCACTGCCGGAATATGAAGCGGGGCCCGCGACGCTCAAGTGTCAGACAACTGTCGAACTCATCGGCCAGACGCAGCGGCTCAAGATACCGCACCGTGATCTCACGCACCACCGGCACGATCCCCTCGGCAAGCATGCGCCGGAACGGATATCCCACCGAGTCGCAGAACTCATGGCGGGTATGCTCGAAGTAATGCAGATAGTTGGCATTATTTACTATACCCTCAGAGTCCACCTCATAGTCGCGCACCTTCATAGGCAGCACGAAGGCAGCTTTCGATATATCGGAATCAAATTTCAGCATAATCGCAAAGATAATGATTCGGGGCTGAATATCATACGGCTTTTTTGGTTAATTTTGCAAAAAATTCGATTTATGAACGGTTGGATCACTGTTTTGCTCCTTGTGGTGAGCAATGTTTTCATGACTTTCGCCTGGTACGGGCAAATCAAGCTCTCCGAACTCGGATATATCGGTCGCTCCACACCACTGTGGATCATCATTATAGGTTCATGGCTCATAGCACTGGTGGAATACTGCTTTGCAGTGCCGGCCAATCGTCTTGGGTCGGCCGTCAATGGCGGCCCCTACTCGCTGGTCGAGCTTAAAGTGATACAGGAGGTTGTGTCGCTGCTGGTGTTCACGATAGTGGCGATGGTGATGTTCAAAGGCGAGCAGCTGCATTGGAATCACTTCCTGGCATTCATGCTGATCGTAGCCGCGGTTTATCTGGTGTTTATGGATAAATGACAAATATATTGTATATTTGCACTCATAAACCCATACTTACTATCAAGCGAATATTCTCCATATTGACATTGGTGCTTGCGGCTATGACAGCTGCAGCCGCTGAGCCGTGGCAAGTGTCGTGGCTCACGGTGGCTCCCGGGCGCGAGGTATACGAACTCGAGGGGCACGCAGCCCTGCGCATGCGCTCGGGGCAGCGGGATATAGTGCTCAACTGGGGTGTGTTCGACTTCGATACACCGGGGTTTGTGTGGCGTTTCGCCTTGGGAGAGACGGATTATATGGTAATGGCTGCACCGACACGTCCGTTTGTCGACTTCTACTCGCATCAGGGGCGCACGATCGTCGAGCAGCCCGTCAACCTCACCGCGGAGCAGAGCAGCGTCCTGTACCATATCGTCGATTCGCTTCTCAGGCCCGGCAACAATGTGTATCGTTACAACTACGTGCTCGACAACTGCGCCACCCGCCCTCTCGGCTACATAGAGCGCGCCGCCGCCTCGCGTATATCGATCCCCGACGGTGCGGACACACCGACAGCCGCGACATTTCGCTCGGAGATGACACGCTACCACCGCGACTATCCGTGGTATCAGTTCGGCATAGACCTCGCTTTAGGATCGCTCATCGACCGCCCGATCACACACCGGCAGCTCGGCTTCGCTCCGCAACAGATGCACGATATTATTGCCGACGCGACTATCGCCGGCCCTGACGGGCAGCCCGTCAAACTCGCAGGCGAGCCAACCGTGCTCAATCCCGGTGTCGTAGCGCCGCCGCCCTCCCCCACTCCATGGTGGGCTACCCCGCAGGCTGTAGGGTGGGCGCTCTTCGCTCTGATTCTGGCAGCATCGGTGCGCGAGATGATGCGCCGCCGCCCCGCACGATGGATCGACACGCTGCTCTTCGGAGTGATGGGCATAATGGGGTGCGTGCTGCTGTTTTTAGTGACACTTTCGTCGCACTACGCCACATCGCCCAACTGGAATCTGCTGTGGCTCAACCCCGCGGCTCTCCTCGCCGCAATATGTCTTTGGATTCGGCGTGCCCGCACCGCTCTGAAGGTTTACTTCGCCCTCAACATCATAGCGCTCATAGCGCTTTCAATCATATATATTGCCGGGGTGCAGACAGCCAATGCCGCCTTCGTGCCGCTGATCGGCTGCTCGGCAGTGCGCTCAGCCCTTTATCTCGCAGTATGGCAAAAGAAAAGAGAATAAATCCGTTGAACCGCCGTCTGGCGATAGCCGTGACAGCCTCGGCCGTAGCGACCGGAGCGCTGATACCGGCATATGCAGCCGATACAACCGTGCCGGCTCAGCCTCGCCTTGTGGTAGGAATCCTTGTCGAAGGGCTCACCGAGAGCGACCTGCTGCGCTACTCCGACCGGCTGGGTTCCAACGGTATAAAACGCATAGCTACAGGCGGAGTCGTGATACCTAACGTGGACTACGGCGACGCCGCGACCGTGGCTGCCGTAGCGACCGTGGTGACGGGTGCGACACCGAATGTAAACGGCATCGATGCCGCCGACGTGTACGACCGTGCGGCCTCCCGAACCACCCCGATAATCTCCGACCCGCAATATTTAGGCAACTTCACATCCGAGAAAGTATCGCCGGCGGCGCTGCGCGTGAGCACTCTTGCCGACGAGATAAAGATAGCATCCGGCGGCTACTCACACACTTACTCCATAGCCCCCGACGCCGCCACTGCCATAATAGCCGGCGGCCACTCGGCCGGGAGCGCCGTCTGGATAAGCGATGCCGACGGCCGCTGGGCCACCTCGACATACTACAAGGATCTGCCCGGCGCCGTGACAGAGCGCAATTACCGAAGCTCGCTGTCGTCGCGCATCGACACGATGTACTGGACGCCGGCAGTGCGCTCGTCAGGGGCGTTCCGCTACGACTTCCCGCGCACGGCTACCGACCGCTACCGGATGTTCAAGGCATCGCCTCGCGCCGGCGACGAGATAACCGCACTGGCATGCGACTACCTGACGCATATAGCCCGCTCACATCGCGACGGAGCCACCGACATGCTCACCCTCGGCTACTCCGTGGCACCTTACCCTTACGGTCTGGCATCCTCGGCATCTATGCAGCAGGAACAGGCCGATGCATACCGTCGGCTCGACTCGCAGATAGCATGTCTGCTGGATCAGGTCGACCATACTACCGGGCTTGCCAACACCCTGGTTTACATAGCCGGCATACCGTCGGAACAGCTCTTGCGTCCAACCTCCGACATCGAGATAGCCACCCTCCCTTCGGGCGAATTTTCACCCCGCAAAGCCCGCGCCCTGCTCAACATGTATCTTATGGCCGTGTACGGCAACGGCGATTGGGTGACCGGCTACCACGACCGATGGTTCTATCTCAACACAGCCTTAGCCGAGAAAAACGGCGTAAATATCAGCGAATTGCGCACTCGAAGCGCCGAATTCCTCCGTCAGATGAGCGGCGTGACCGATGCCTCGGCAGTAGAGCATATACTCAGCTCGGATGCGCGCCGGTATGTCAACGTGGCCCATGCAGGCGACGTGCGCATAGAGATACAGCCGGGATGGCGCCTGATCGAGACCGACACCCCGGCGGCAGAAGGGAAGACTCTGCGAGCCTCGGCTCGCGTCGCGCCTCTGTTCATACGCTACCCCTCGCTGCAATCTGTCCGCATCGACACACCCGTCGACGCGGCCGTCATAGCCCCCACACTTGCCCGCATCATACGCATCAGGGCTCCCAACGCAGCCTCCGAGGCTCCGCTACCGCTGCAGTCTCTGAAATAATAGCATCGGAATACGCTATTTTTCAATAATTTGCACTACCTTTGCACAAATTACCGGGCACGACCCTATGGGTCGCGGCCTTGACTGATATGTAAGAAATTAAAAACCAGATATATAAATGTCTTTCAACTCATTTATCAAAAAACTCTTCGGCGATAAGTCGACTCGCGACATGCGCGAGATCATGCCTATCGTCGACAAAATCGAAGAGGTATACGCCACCCTCTCGGAGCTGTCCAACGACCAGCTGCGCGACAAAATCAACGAAGTGCGCGCCGACATAAAGGCAGCCACTGCCGACGACGAAGCAGCCATAGCCGAGATACGCCAGAAAATCGAGACAATACCCTACGAGCAGCGCCAGCCGATGTGGGACGCCGTCGACGAGCACGAAAAACATATACTCGACACACTTGAGACCAAGCTCAACGAGCATCTCCCCATAGTGTTTGCCACCGTGCGCGAGACTGCCCGCCGCTTCGCCGGCAACGAGACCATCGAAGTCACCGCAACCGACCTCGACCGCAAGCTCGCAGCCGAAGGCCGCGACTTCGTGGAGATCGACGGCGACAAAGCGATATGGAAAAACCGGTGGATGGCCGGCGGCAACGAGATCACCTGGGATATGGTGCACTACCGCGTGCAGCTCGTGGGCGGTATCGTGCTGCATCAGGGCAAGATCGCCGAGATGGCTACCGGCGAGGGTAAAACCCTCGTGGCCACACTCCCGGTGTTCCTCCGCTCGCTCTCGGGCAAAGGCGTACATGTCGTAACCGTCAACGACTATCTGTCGAAGCGCGACTCCGAATGGATGGGTCCGCTGTATATGTTCCACGGCTCGACTGTCGACTGTATCGACAAGCATCAGCCCAACACTCCGGCTCGCCGCAACGCATACAACTGCGACATCACATTCGGTACAAACAACGAGTTCGGTTTCGACTACCTCCGCGACAATATGGCCATGGCACCCTCCGACATGGTGCAGCGCAAGCATTACTACGCCATAGTCGACGAGGTCGACTCCGTGCTCATCGACGATGCCCGAACACCCCTTATCATCTCCGGCCCTGTGCCCAAAGGCGACGACCAGATGTTCGACGAATACAAGAGCAACGTCGAGAAGGTGGTCAACGCACAGAAGCGTCTCGTCACATCGCTCCTTGCCGAAGCCCGCACAAAGCTCGCCAGCGACGATAAGGAGGTGCAGAAAGAAGGCGCCTTGGCCCTGTTCCGCGCATATAAAGGACTGCCCAAGAACGGCGCCCTCATCAAATTCCTCAGTCAGGAGGGCATGAAAAACCTCCTGCTCCAGACCGAAGCACACTATCTGGAGAACAACCAGGCCGAGATGCCCAAGGCCACCGAGCCGCTCTACTTCGTCATCGACGAGAAAAACCGCTCGGTCGACCTCACCGACAAAGGTCTCGACGAGCTCACCGGCAAAGTAAACGACCCTGAATTTTTCGTACTCCCCGACATAGCCTCGCAGCTCTCCGAACTCGAGCACGAACCCGATGCCGAAGAGCGTGCCCGCCGCAAGGATGAGCTGATGCAGAACTATGCCGTCAAAGCCGAGCGCGTACACACCGTGACACAGCTCCTGAAAGCCTACACACTCTTTGAGAAAGACGTGGAGTATGTGATCGACGACAACAAAATCAAGATCGTCGACGAGCAGACCGGACGTATCATGGAGGGTCGCCGCTACTCCGACGGCCTGCATCAGGCTATCGAGGCAAAAGAGGGCGTGAAAGTCGAAGCCGCCACACAGACATTCGCCACAATCACACTGCAGAACTACTTCCGCATGTACCACAAGCTGGCCGGTATGACCGGTACAGCCGAGACCGAGGCCGGCGAGCTCTGGGACATCTACAAGCTCGACGTAGTGACTATCCCGACCAACCGCCCCATAGCGCGCCACGACCTGAACGACCGTGTGTTCAAGACCAAGAAAGAGAAATACGCAGCCGTCATCGACGAGATAGTGCGCCTCTCCGAGCAGGGTCGCCCCGTGCTTGTCGGCACAACATCAGTCGAAATATCCGAGCTGCTCAAGCGAATGCTCGATCTGCGCCACATCAAGTGCCAGGTGCTCAATGCCAAGCTGCACGCCCAGGAGGCACAGGTTGTGGCTCAGGCCGGACAGCCCGGCACCGTCACCATAGCCACCAACATGGCCGGCCGCGGTACCGACATCAAGCTCCCCGACGCTGTAAAAGAGGCCGGAGGTCTTGCCATCATAGGCACAGAGCGCCATGAAAGCCGCCGCGTCGACCGCCAGCTGCGCGGACGTTCGGGGCGTCAGGGCGACCCGGGCTCGTCGGTATTCTACGTATCGTTTGAGGATCAGCTGATGCGCCTCTTCGCCACCGACCGCGTGATGAAGACACTCGACACACTCGGCCTGAAAGAGGGCGAGATGATCGAATCTAAGATGGTGACACGCGCCATCGAGAACGCCCAGAAGCGCGTCGAAGAAAACAACTTCGGCATCCGCAAGCGCCTGCTCGAATACGACGACGTGATGAACAAGCAGCGCACCTACATCTACGCACAGCGACACCACGCTCTGCTTGGCGAGCGCATCGGCATCGACATCGTAAACATGCGCGAGAGCCTCATCGAAAACCTGGTGCAGAACTTCAACAGCCCCACCGATTATGCCGACCTCAACATGGAGCTCTACAAATCGCTGGCCATCGAAGCACCCTTCACCGAAGATGAATTCCGCAACCTCAGCCGCGAGGATCGCATCGAGGCAATCGACCGCGCCGCAGCCGAAGCCTTCGAGCGACGCATGGATCATATTGTCGACGACGCAATGCCCGTCATAAAAGACTGGGTGGAGAACCGCGACTATCAGGGCCGCATCGCCGTGCCCCTGACCGACGGCCGCCGCTACTACCGTATCACCGTCGACATCCGGGAAGCCTACGACACTGATTGCCGCGCCATCGTCAAGGAGTGGCAGAAAGCAGTGCTTCTGCTGTCGATCGACGAGCTCTGGAAAGAGCACCTGCGCGAGCTCGACCAGCTCCGCCAGTCGGTGCAGAACGCATCATACGAGCAGAAAGACCCTCTGGTGATCTACAAAGTAGAGTCGTTCCACCTCTTCGAGCGCATGCTCAACGAGCTCAACACCCGCGTGCTGTCGACACTGATGCGCGGACGCATTTATATACCCAAGCCCGCACCGCAACCGGCAGCCACCGAACAGGCCGAAGCACAGCCTGCCAAGCCGGCACAGCCCGACGTGCAGCGCGCCATGCCCGAGCGTCGCACAGACTACTCGCAGTACCGCGCCACAAAGGAGGGGAGCGACGCCGTGAGCGACAACGCCCGCGCCCAGCGTGCCGCAGCAGCCGGAGCCGGCACGGCAGCCCGGCAGCCACGCATCCCCGTCACCGCCGCCCCCAAGATAGGGCGCAACGACCCCTGCCCCTGCGGCTCAGGCAAGAAGTATAAAAACTGTCACGGCCGAGGGCTCTAAGAGCGTGCTTCACAAGAAAAGTTAACTGCGGGGCGGTCAATCGTTGAGGCATTTTGTTCGGGCGAAGAGGGAGTGTAGCGAG
>CAZPKH010000004.1:0-78147 GCA_964587165.1 uncultured Muribaculaceae bacterium | reverse complement strand
ATTGTTAGATAGTCTTTTAGAGCCAGGCGCGGGGGGAGGCGTCGGAGGGCATGCGCCAGTCGCCGCGCGGCGAGAGGCATACCGACCCGACTTTCGGGCCGTCGGGCATACAGGAGCGCTTGAACTGCTGCGTGAAGAAGCGTCGGCAGAACACTTTCAGCCAATGGCCGATCACCTCCGCCGGATATTCCGGGCGTCCGGCAAACGCCTGCGTAGCAAGGTAATATATGCGTTGCGGCGTGAAGCCAAAGCGCAGCGTGTAGTACAGGAAGAAGTCGTGCAGCTCGTAGGGCCCTACCAGATCCTCGGTGCGTTGTGCTATCGTGCCGTCGGCGGCAGCCGGGAGCAGCTCGGGCGAGACGGGCGTATCGATTATGTCGCGCAGAGTGGCGCCCGTGACAGCATCGTCGGCGCGGTCGGCAAACCAGCGCACCAGATAGCGCACCAGAGTTTTCGGCACACCGGCGTTCACACCGTACATCGACATGTGGTCGCCGTTGTATGTGGCCCATCCGAGGGCAAGCTCCGACAGATCGCCGGTGCCGAGCACAATGCCTCCGGTCTGGTTGGCGATATCCATCAGCAGCAGTGTGCGGTAGCGAGCCTGGGAGTTTTCGTAAGTCACATCGTGCACCGTCGCATCGTGGCCTATCTGGTCGAAATGCAGCGATACGGCCTCGGCTATCGGGATCTCGCGCATCGATACGTCCAGACTCTCCATCAGCTTCACCGCATTTGAGTGAGTGCGTCCGGTAGTGCCGAAACCGGGCATCGTGATGCCGTGTATACCTTTGCGGTCGAGGCCGAGCGAGTCGAAGGCGCGCACGGCCACGAGCAGGGCCAGTGTAGAGTCGAGGCCGCCGGATATTCCCACCACAAGATTGCGGCACGCTATTGCGTCGAGGCGGCGTGCCAAGGCTGCCGACTGGATGTTGACTATCTCGGTGCATCGCTCGTCGATAGCATCGTCGTGAGCCGGGACAAACGGAGTGGCCGACACTTTCCGTAGCAGCGCGGCCGGAGGCTCGGGCGTGATAGCGGCAGCGGCAAAGACCGGAATCACATCCGGCACATTATTACCCTCGCGCACAGCGCAGTCGGCGAACGTTGTCATGTGCATACGGTCGCGGTCGAGAGCCTGAATATCAAGATCGGCAATCACGTATAGCTCCGAGTGATTCCAGCGCTCTTTTTCGGCGAGGATGGCGCCGTTTTCGGCGATTATCCCCTTGCCGTCGAACACCAGGTCGGTCGACGACTCGCCCCAGCCTGCCCCCGCATATACGTATCCGCACATACACCGCGCCGACTGCCCGGCCACCAAGTCGCGCAGGTAGGCGTATTTGCCTATCAGGTCGTCGGAGGCCGACAGATTGCATATCACCTGTGCGCCGGCCATAGCAAGGTGCGCCGAGGGTGGCACGGGCACCCACAGATCCTCGCATATCTCGATACCTACGCGCGCGCCGGCTACTGAGGCTACGGCTCCGGGTCGCACTGTGTAGCGCTCGCCGCCGAGGGTCACTTCGGCGCCGTCGGCAGGCACAGGCTGCCACCACCGCCGCTCGTAGAACTCATTGTAGTTCGGCACGTATGTTTTGGCCGTGAGCATAGCGCGCCCGGAGCATATCAGCGCAGCGGCATTGAGCAGTCCGGTGGCGGTACGCACCGGTAGTCCGACAACGAAGGCCATCGGCTCGATCGTAGCCGAAAAAGCCAGAAGGTCTGTAAAACAGCGCTCGGCATCGTCGAGCAGAGTCGCCGAGTGAAACAGGTCGGCGCAAGTATAGCCGGTGACGCACATTTCGGGGAATACGGCAAGCTCTACCCCTTGAGCATGAAGCTCTGCGGCGAGGCGTTTTATCTCTGCTACATTGGCAGCCGAGTCGGCCACAGCTACGCGGGGAGCTACGGCAGCTACGCGAAGGAATGAATCTCTCATGTTATGGTATGGGGCAGGCTCTAAGAGTTAAAAGGAGTCATCGCCGCATCCATTTTGGCCGCGATGTCGGCGGTGCAGAGATTGCCTATCGAGCCGGCATGGGTGTGGTGCACCGAGCGGGTAGGGGAGTACGTGCCCTGCTGCACTTGCATGCCGATCTGGCGGTATGCGTCGCGGAACGGAGTGCCCGCAAGCACAAGGCGGTTCACATCCTCGACCGTGAAAAGATAGTCGTAGCGCGGATCGTCGATTATGTCGCGGCGCACACGTATGTGCGAGAGCATAAAGTCAGCCATATCGAGGCTGCGGCAGAGCTCGTCGGTGGCCGGGAAGAGAATCTCCTTCATCAGCTGCAGGTCGCGGTTGTAGCCTAACGGCAGGTTTGCCGTGAGCAGCGCAAGCTCGTTGGGCACGCTCTGCAGGCGGTTGCACTTGCCGCGCATTATCTCAAACACATCCGGGTTCTTCTTGTGAGGCATGATGCTCGACCCGGTGGTGAGCTCGTCGGGGAAAGTTATGAAGCCGAAATTCTGACACATCCACATGCACACATCCATAGCAAGGTGTCCGAGTGTCGAGGCCACAGCAGCCACGGCCGCGGCCACAGCGCGTTCAGTCTTGCCGCGGCTCATCTGTGCCGCCACCACATTGTAGTGCATCGTGGCAAATCCCAGCAGGTCGGTGGTCATCTGCCGGTCGAGCGGAAACGACGAGCCGTAGCCGGCAGCCGAGCCGAGCGGATTCTGGTCGGCGATGCGGTAGGCGGCCGCAAGCATCTGCATATCGTCGACCAGCGACTCGGCATAAGCTCCGAACCATAGCCCCATCGACGACGGCATAGCCACCTGCAGGTGAGTGTACCCCGGCATGAGCACATCCTTGTGCTGCTCGCTCAGGTGCTGAAGGCGGTCGAAAAGATGCCGCACATGCGTGGAGATACGCTTTATCTCGTCGCGCAGAAACAGTTTGAGGTCGACCAGCACCTGATCATTGCGCGAGCGTCCGGAATGAATCTTGCGCCCCACCTCGCCCAGGCGCTCGGTGAGCAGAAATTCCACCTGCGAGTGGATATCCTCCACATCCGGCGCAATCGCAAACTCGCCGCGCTCTATCTCGCCGAGTATCGTGTCGAGTCCGGCCGTCAGTATATCGAGTTCATCCTTGGTGAGCAGTCCGATAGACTGCAGCATAGCGATATGAGCCTTTGAGCCTATCACATCGTAGCGTGCCAGCCGCATATCGAGCTCGCGGTCGGCGCCCACGGTGTAATCCTCTATCATCTTGTCGGGTTCAAACCCCTTGTCCCATAATTTCATGCTTATCGTAATCTTTGATTTTTCCGCCTGCAAATTTAATAATATATCCCGACAGAGCAAAGCTCATTGTAAGGTAGCTATCTCAGTTCAACAGATAGCCCCATTGCAGAAACCATTCGATAAAACGTGGCTATGGAGGGAATTGTAAGACCTCTTTCTACACGGGAAATATAGCTTTTGTCAGTGCCAATCCTTTCAGCCAGCTCAGATTGGGTCATGCCGGATTCCTTACGCGCATCAAGGAGAATTTGGGCGTTATACTCTTCCCATGCCTGATTCTCAGCTGCCTTACGGCTTTCAGAGCCGGGTACACCGAACGTGCGGTTGAGTTCATCACTCACATTGTATGTCTGCATTTTTGTCCTCATAATACTCTTTTTTAAGTCGTTTAGCTTTTGCGATTTCACTACGTGGTGTCTTTTGCGTTTTTTTACGGAAAGCATTGAATAATATCACCAATTTCTCGCCATCATAAATGAAGAAGATACGGAACTCGTTGTTGCCATAGTTGACGCGAAACTCATAAATATCATCTTCGATGTACTTTATAAAATGAGAGGGGATTTTTTCCGTATCAGAAAAAAGCAATAAGGCACGGCGTATCTTCATCTGCTCCTTCTCGCCTAACTTAGCCATGAAGTCGCGGTAGTAATCTTTATATGCTATGATTTCGCGTACCATACAGCAAAGTTAATCAAAGTTGTTCAATTGTACAACATCATGCCAAGAAAAAAGTTGTAAAGGGTACATCTGTTATTGTTTAAATGAAAACTTCGAGGCTTTTCACGCGTAAGATGCAGCAGTCGCGTATCTTTCGGCACACCCTGGAGGATAGCAATTTAGTTTTTGACCGTTGGCCGCAATGCACGGTAAAAATTCAACAACAACCTCCGGTCTTCAGGACGTTGCGATAGTTTTGCGGAAAAGTTGTATCTTTGTTATTGATTTTTATGAATATGACCGATTTCGACAATATTTCGCCCAACTCTCCTCTGGCAGAACGGCTGCGACCCCGCTCGCTCGACGACTATATCGGCCAGGAGCACCTCGTGGGCCCCGACGCCATACTGCGACGCATGATCGAAACGCGCCGCATCGCCTCGTTCATACTCTGGGGTCCTCCCGGTGTGGGCAAGACCACACTTGCGCGCATAATAGCCCGCACCTGCGATCTGCCTTTCTATACACTCTCGGCGGTGACGTCGGGCGTCAAGGAGGTGCGCGAGGTGCTTGAGCGGTGCCGTGCAGATGCCCGTAGCATGTTTGCCACAGGGCGCCCGGTGCTGTTTATAGACGAGATACACCGCTTCAACAAGTCGCAGCAGGACAGCCTGCTCGGTGCCGTAGAGGACGGCACTATCACCCTCATCGGCGCTACCACCGAGAACCCCTCCTTTGAGGTGATACGCCCGCTGCTGTCGCGCGCACAGGTATACACGCTGCGGCCGCTCGACGACACTGCTTTGGAGCAACTGCTGCAGCGCGCCATATCGTCGCCCGACGGACTGGCAGCGCGAGAGGTGCAAGTGGATCAGACCACGGCACTCTTCCGATTCGCCGGCGGCGATGCACGCAAGCTGCTCAATATCCTCGACCTGCTCGACCAGTCGACTCCTTTAGGCGAACCCATAGTGATCAACGATGCAAACGTGACATCCCGCCTGCAGGAGAACCCTATGGCTTACGACAAGAACGGCGAGATGCACTACGACATAATCTCGGCGTTCATCAAAAGTGTGCGCGGCAGCGATCCCGACGCCGCTGTCTACTGGCTCGCCCGCATGGTGGAGGGGGGCGAAGATCCGGAGTTCATAGCCCGCCGGCTGGTGATACTGGCCGCCGAGGATATAGGGTTGGCAAATCCCAACGCCCTGCTGCTGGCCAACGCTACATTCGACGTAGTGCGCAAGATCGGGTGGCCCGAGGGGCGCATCCCCCTTGCCGAGTGCACAGTCTATCTGGCCACGTCGGCCAAAAGCAACTCCGCATATATGGCCATCGACACTGCCCTGGCCGAGGTGCGCCGCTCCGGCAACCTCCCCGTGCCTCTCCACCTGCGCAACGCTCCTACAAAGCTTATGAAGGAGATGGGCTACGGTGCCGATTACCGCTATCCCCACGATTTCCCCGGCAATTTCGTCCGCCAGCAGTACATGCCCTCAGAGATCGGCCACCGCACATTCTATAACCCCGGAGCCAACCCCGCCGAGCTCCGCACTGCGCAGACGCAGGCGTCGCGCTGGGCTGATAACAATCCGTCGGACAATAATCCTCAATCGAAATGACACCGGCACCCCCCATCGTTGTAAGCATACACTGCCTGGCTTACAATCAGGAGCAATACATACGACGCACCCTCGAAGGGTTTGTGATGCAGCGCACCGACTTCCGCTTTCAGGCCGTGGTGCACGACGACGCTTCGACCGACGCCACCGCAGCAATAATCCGTGAGTTCGAGCAGCGTTACCCTGATATTATAAAAGGTGTGTATGAAACCGAGAACCAGTGGCGCAAGCCCGACGGTTCACTCGAAAGGATCATGGCCGGACATATCCGGCAGGCCGAGTTTGTGGCCTACTGCGAGGGCGACGACTACTGGACCGACCCGCTGAAGCTTCAGCGGCAGGTCGACTATCTCCGCGCTCATCCCGATTGCTCCGTCACCTACACCGACGTGAGGGTATATCACCAGGATACCGGCGAGATGACCACCGGCCTCAACGCCGATGCCCCTGCACGCCTCGACACCGCCTACCTGCTGCACCGCAACCGCGTGATCACATGCTCGTCGATGATACGCGGCGAAGTGCTCCGGAAGTATTACGATACATTCATACATTATTTTATCGGTATGCCCGTGGGCGACTATCCGCGCTGGCTCTTCGCTTCGATGTACGGCTACATAAACCATTCCGACGAGCTCACCGCCGTATACCGTATGCTCGGCGAGAGCGCCAGCCATTCGCCCGACCCGTACCGCAGCATGATGTTCCGGATCAACATCTACGACATCCGCATCATCTTCTGCCGCTATTTCCACATTCCCGGAGCCCGCGCACAGCGTGCCAAGCGCACGTTCCTCATACTGACTCGCTGCCTCGCCCACGGATGGTTCAAGCGAATGGTGAAGCTGCTGCTTAGCTGAGCGTGCAATTTTCGAGACAGTCATCACGTTTAGTAATAAATGTACAGCGCCCGACGATTTTTACACCGACTTCTGCTCACCGTAGTCATCATACTGACCACGGGCTTAGCCGGGCGCGCCCAGATCGACACCGACCAGGTGCTCACCATAGGCCGCAACGCCCTGTATTTCGACGACTATATGGTGGCTATCCGATATTTCAATCAGGTGATCGAGGCCAAGCCATACCTGGCCAAACCGTACTTCTACCGCGCCATAGCCAAGCTGAGTCTCGACGACTATGCCGGCGCCGAGGCCGATGCCTCCACGGCGATTGAGAAAAATCCGTTTATCGTAGATGCCTACGAGGTGCGCGGCGTGGCCCGTCAGAATCTCGGTATGAACCACGCCGCCATAGCCGACTACGAGCGGGTGCTCGCCGACAAGCCCGATTCGCGCAACGTGCTGAGCAACCTTGCCATCGCACGCCTCGACACGCACGATCAGGAGGGCGCCGAGCGCACTTTCAATACGCTCATAAGCCGCTTTCCGCGCTACGACGGGGGGTACACCGCCCGCGCACGCATGAACCTGATGCGCGGCGACACCATAAGCGCCCTTGCCGACATTTCAAAAGCAATCGAGCTGAACGCCAACGCTGTGAATGCCTACGTGATGCGTGCCAACATCGCCGTCAACTCCCCCGACCACGACTACAAAGGAGCGCTCGCCGACATGGATATGGCCGTCAAGCTCCAGCCCCAGAGCCCCGGTATGTATATCAACCGGGCCTTCCTGCGATACAACACCGACGACTATATCGGAGCTATGGCCGACTACGACTACGCCCTGCAGCTCGACCCCGTAAACATTATAGCCCTCTACAACCGCGCCATGCTCCGCGCCGAGGTGCACGACTACAACCGCGCCATAGCCGACTTCTCCGACGTGCTCCGCCAGAACCCTGACCAGTATCGCGCGCTGTTCAACCGCGCCAACCTCTACCGCGAGATCGGCGACTACGACAATGCATATGCCGACATCGACCGTGTGATCCGCGCATTCCCCGATTTCGCCGCCGCCATATATCTGCGCGGCGACATACAGTACCGCCGCGGCAACTCACGCGCTGCCGACCGCGACTTCAAGCAGTCGGTCGCTCTGGCCCGCAAGCGGGTAGTCACGCTCCCCGATCAGGATATAGGAGCTTCGGCCGGAGAAACCGACGATCCCGATGCCGAGCGCACCCTCCTTGAAGAGGACCAGGATGCCGTGGCCGCCCGCTTCTCGTCGCTGCTTCTGGTCGACAACCTCACATCCACGCCCCGCGACTATGACAACGGCTCGACACGCGGCTCTATTCAGAACACCGACTTCACCATTCGGCTTGAGCCGCTATACTTCTTCAGCTACTACGCCGAGCCCACGGAGCTGAAGATGTCGACCGACTTCGTGCGCGAGATCGACGAGCTCAACTCATCGCACACCCTGCAGCGGCAGCTCCTGGTGGTGACCCGCGAACCGGCCCTCACCGATGCCGACATAGCCGCTCACGAAAACTCCATCAGCCGCTACACACGGCGCTTTGCGCAGTCGCCCGCCACGGTGCGCCCGGTCGATCATCTGGGCCGTGCCCTCGACCGTATGGCACTCCGCGACTATACGGCAGCCATCGCCGACCTCGATACGGCAATAGCTGCATCGCCCGAATTTGTTGTGGCTCTGCTGATGCGCGGTGTAGCCCGCTGGCGGCAGGTCGAGATAGCCAAAGCTGACCCCGACCGACCTTCCGACCCGCAGACAGCCATGCTTCTGCGTGCTACCGTCGATGCCGCCTTGGCCGACCTCGACGAAGTGCTTCGCCTGTCGCCCTCGATGGCCATAGCGTGGTACGACCGCGGGTGCATACTCGCCTCCGAAGGCGACTACGCGGCTGCCGACAGCGCATTCTCACACGCCATCGAGCTCAAGGACGACCTCGGCGAAGCGTGGTACAACCGCGGCTATGTGCGCATGATGCTCGGGCATAAGGCCGATGCTTTCGCCGACCTCTCGCGCGCCGGGCAGCTCGGCATCGCGCCGTCATACTCGCTGCTGCGCCGAATGGCCCGCTGATCAGCGGAACTGATTTATCTCCGGCATATACTCGAATCCGGCCTCTTTCAGCTTGGCTATCAGGGTATCGCGATCCACGTCGAGATCGTCGCAAAGGGCATCGAGCGAGTCGTAGCTGTCGCGCAGCTTCATGTTCACTGCGCTCAGAAGCATTACAGGGTCGTTTGGTAAATCCATAATATCCTTGTTTTGGTGCAAATGTAGCAAGAAATATGGTGCACTTGTTGGTTAAAATTGCTAAATTTGTGGCGAAATTGCAATCGCTATGGGCTCGCGGCTCACTGTCGGTTGCGTTGCATACACAAACTGTTGACCTGTAATGTCGCTGATTTATAACGCTATACTTGCCGCAGCTGCTTCGGCCGTGCGTGGCCGGGGGCGCTTTGTATCGCCCGACGCAGCTCCCTCAAAAGCTGCCCGCTTTGCCCGCGGTCAGGCCGACACATTCAGGCGCATACGGCAGTGTGTGGCCGGGCGGGGCGATGCGGCATCCGCCGGCCCGGTAATATGGCTTCATGCAGCATCATTGGGCGAAGCCGCCGTGGCTATGCCCCTTATCCGCGAGTTCAAGCGCCGTGGCCCCTGCCGGGTGGTGCTTACATTCTTCTCGCCCTCGGGCTTCGAGCCTATGCAGGATTGTCCGGCCGGTATCGACGAGGTGTACTATCTGCCGCTTGACAGTCGCGGCAATGTGCGTCGCTTCCTTGATCTGGTGCGTCCGGATGCCGCCGTGTTCATGGTGTCGGAGTATTGGTACAACTATCTCCACGAGCTGCGTCGCCGCGGCATCCCCACCTACCTTGTGTCGGCAAAGATCACCGACAGCTCCGTGTTCTTCAAATGGTACGGATGGTGGCACCGCAGCTGTCTGAACTGCTATACGCGCATCTTCGTGCTCGACGATGCCTCGCGCGAACGGCTTGAACGCTTAGGGGTGGAGAGGATAGAGGTGAGCGGCAATCCGCTCTTCGACAACGCTTTGATAAAAGCCCGCACCCCTTGGCACGATGAGCGTATAGAGCGGTTTGCAGGCGGCTCTCAGAAAGTATTCGTGGCTGGCTCGGTGCACGACAGCACCGATATGCAGATGGTGGTCGAGCTGGCCAACCGCCACCCGGATGTGAAATTTATCATAGTGCCCCATGCCATCGACCGCGCCGAGATCGCCACGATGCAGAGCCTGCTGCGCAGACGCTCGGTGTGTCTTTCCGACGCTTCCGATGCCGATCTGCAACAGGCTCAGTCGCTTATAGTCGACAGCGTCGGCTCGCTTGCCTACATCTATCGCTACGGCCGCTACGCCTACGTCGGGGGCGGCTTCACGCCCTACCTCCATTCGCTCATCGAGGCTTCAGCCTACGGCCTTCCGGTGGCTTTCGGCCCGCGCATAGAGCGCAAGATCACCCCCGGGCAGCTCGTCGGGCTTGGCATAGGCGAGGTTGTGGCCGATGCCGATCAGCTCGACGCATGGTTCACCCGTATAAAGGACGATCGCGCCTATCTCGACCATGCCGCCGAGGTGGCACGCCGATATGTGAAAACCAATGCCGACGCCGCGGCTGCCGTGGTCGACAAAATATTAGCATCGTGAAAAGCCGCGTCGAGATAGTCAACACCCTCCGAGGCCGTGAGCTGTGGCGCTACCGCCTGTACATGGCCCTGCTGCTGCCGTTGGCATGGCTGCCGATGTGGCTGCTTTGGGGTGTGGCCGATCTGATATACCTGGTGCTGTACAGAGTGATGAAATATCGCATCAAGGTAGTGCGTCGCAACCTCAAGGCCTCCTTCCCCGACTTTTCAGAAGAGCGCCTCAAGGAGGTGGAGCGCGACTTTTACCATTCGCTTGCCGACAATATCGTAGAGACCGTCAAACTCCTCTCTGTGTCCGACCGCGCGATGCGTCGCCGCGTCATGGTCACCAATCCCGAGCTGATCGACAGCCTGGCTGCCGAAGGACGTCCGATAGTGCTCTTCTTAGCGCATTACGGCAACTGGGAGTGGATGCCTGCCATGACCTATTACTACACTCCCGAGGTATATTCGGCACATATTTATAAGAAACTTCACGACCCGGCCGCCGAGCAGCTTATGCTGAAGGTGCGCAGCCGCTTCCCCTCCCACGGTATTGAGCTCGTTAGCTCCGTGCGCGAGATATTGCGCTTAGCCGCCGATCACCCCGCCATGATGGTGGGATTTATCTCCGACCATCGGTTCAACAGCGACCTCCGGAAGTTCACCACCCGATTTCTCAATCAGGACACCCCTTACTATATCGGCGGAGAGGCTATAGGACGAAAGATAGGCGCCGAGTTCCTGTATCTCGACGTGGTGAAGCGCGGTCGCGGCCGCTACGAGCTCACCTTTGTGCCGGTGCGACCGCCTCAGGATGATAGCGATCCCAACCCTGTCACACGTCAGTATTACCGCCTGCTGGAGCAGACCATACGCCGGTGCCCGGGGCTATGGCTATGGTCGCACAAACGGTGGCGCTGACATCACCTGCATTCGACTCAACAGATATTATTAACATACAGAATCTTCTAACACATTATATACCGATGAAAATAATCTGCGTTATACCGGCTCGCGCCGAGTCGTCGCGCTTCTTCGAGAAACCTCTCGCGCTGATATGCGGCAAACCGATGATACAGCATGTGTGGGAGCACTGCTGCGAGTGCCCCGAGTTCGACAAAGTGCTTGTGGCCACCGATTCCGACCGTATCCGCACCGCTGCCGAGGCTTTCGGAGCCGAGGTGATCATGACACGCTCCGATCACGACACCGCCACCGAGCGCCTCTATGAAGTGTCGACCCGTGTCGAGGCCGACCTGTATGTGATGGTAAACGGCGACGAGCCGCTGCTGCGCCGCGATGCCATAATGCAGTGCATTCCGGCCGGCGGAATCGATGCCGACGGCTTTTTTGTAAGCAATCTGATGACAGATTTCTCTAACCCCGTCGAGGTGGTCGATGCCACAAACCTCAAGATAGTAACCGCCGCCGACGACCGCTGCCTCTTCATATCGCGCTCGCCCATACCGTTCCCCAAAGGAGCTATGGACTATGTGTTCCACAAATTCGTGGGAGTGGGCGCATTCACACGCAAGGCTCTCGATTTCTATCACAACACCCCCCGCGGCCCGATTGAGAAGATCGAGGAGAACGACTCATTCCGGTTCATCGAGAACCATATGCCGATATATTACTATAACTGCCACTGCAAATCGCTCTCGGTCGACACCCCAAAAGATATAGCCGGCGTAGAAGCATACCTCTCTTAGAGCCTGCCCCATAATAAATGTTATTTTCTGAGTCGCAAATTAATCTCTGATACGATGCCCCACACCACAAAGCGCATACTCGCCATACGACTGTCGGCACTGGGCGATGTCGCCATGACCCTGACGGTGCTCTACGCGCTGGCACGGCAATACCCGCAGCTGCATATCGACCTGCTTACGCGCCCGTTCTTTGCAAAGCTGCTCATCAATGCTCCGTCAAATCTGCATGTGGTGGAGGCCGATTTCAAAGGCCGATATAAAGGCGCCGGCGGCACGTTGCGTCTGCTTAAAGAGTTGTCGTCAAGGCATTACGACGCCGTGGCCGACCTCCACAACGTGATCCGCTCATGGGAGATAGATGCCTGGATGCGGCTTCACGGGGTGCCGGTGGCTATGGTCGACAAGCAGCGCTCCAAGCGTCGCCGCCTGCTCAAAGGCCGCTTTGAGCCTGAATGGCCCTATATTGAGCGGTATGCCGACGTGTTCAGCCGCCTCGGCTACCCGGTGAAGCTCGATTTCGTATCGATATATGCAAGTGGCCGGGAGGTCGTCAAGCCGCATCCGCCTGTCGACATACCGCAGGGTGCCGTCGGCATCGCGCCGTTTGCACGCTATCTCAACAAGACTTACCCCCCGGAGCTGATGGAGCAGGTGGTGGCTTCGCTCTCCGGCCGCGGTATCCCCGTATACCTCTTTGGTGCACGCGGCAGCGAGGCCGGACAACTGCAACAGTGGGCCGAACGCTATCCCGGTGTAGTCTCCCTGGCCGGGAAGTATACCCTTGATCAGGAGCTCGCCGCCATGAGTGCGCTTGCAGTGATGGTGAGTATGGATTCGGCCAATCAGCATCTGGCATCGCTTGTCGGCACACCGGTCATCACTATCTGGGGCAGCACGGTGCCGCGCTGCGGATTCCAGCCCTACGGACAGCCTCACGACCTTGGCATTTGCCTCAATATCGACTGCCAGCCTTGCTCTATAGCCGGTTCGCCCGGTTGCCCGAGGGGCACCATGGAGTGCATGCGCGGCATTACCCCGCAGAGTGTAGTTGACCGCATCATTTCCATCCTCCACCAATGATTCTGACGCCTCAGGCAGCAGTGATAGCATCCGTGATTGCCACCGTGCTTTTCTGCATGGTGGTGCAGAGGCCGCTGTTCATGCTCTACAACCGCCGCAGCGCGACGCGTCCCCTCGGCCTGAGCGACTTTCTGAGCGCCTGCACCCACGGAGCCTATACCGATCTGATCGCCGCATGCTGCCTTACAGCCGTGCCGTGGATTATTCTCGCGCTTTACAACAACTTCAACCTCCCTGCGCGTCAGCTCCTTGAGATATACACCGCCGTTGCTTCGGCTGCGGTGGGTGCAATCGTGGTGGCCGACACTGCCCTGTACGACTTCTGGCACTTTAAGCTCGATTCATCCGTGCTGGTCTTTCTGAAGTCGCCCAAAGGGGCTTTTGCAAGTGTCTCGTCACGCTATCTGGCCGGCGGCATCGCGGCTATCGTTGTGGTAGCGGCGCTATATTTCATATGGATGTCGTGGGTATATTCGCTGATCGATCTCGGTCCGGTAGAGCGAGGGTGGGCCACCTACTCGTTCGGCAATCTGCTGATGCTTGCGCTCCTTGCCCTGATGGGTGTGGCCGTGCGTGGCGTCGGGATGCGTCCCAACAATCCCACGATAGCCCTCTACAGCTCCGTGCCGCTGCTCAACCATGCGGCTCAGAACTCGATCTATACTTTCATCTACTCGCTCGACAGGAAGAATCCGTACGCCACCGCTTTCCGCTACTACCCACAGCAGCAGGCCGAAGCAGATCTCGCCGCTCTATATCCGCGGCAGTCGGCGCCACCGGCGAAGATTCTGACCACCGACCGGCCCAACATTGTAGTGATTGTGTGGGAAAGCCTCTCGCAGAGATTTTTCGACGATCCTACGATCACCCCCAACCTCAACCGCCTGGCCGCCGAAGGGGTGCTCTTCACAAATATGGATTGCGGAAGCTACCTCACCGACCGCGGCCTGATAAGCATATTCAGCGGCCTGCCCGGGCAGCCGAACGCCACCGTGGGAAAATATCCCGGCAAGCTGGCCAACCTCCCGGCGCTCCCCCGCCGGCTCAAGGAGGCAGGGTATGCCACGACGGTGATACACGGCGGCGACCTGACGGTGCGACAGAAAGCCGACTATTATCTGGCGTCCGGTCACGACACGCTTATAGCCGAGAGCGCTTTCAGCGCAGCCGATCCGCGCTGCAAGTGGGGTGTGCACGACGAAGTGACATTCCGCCGCCTCGCCGAGGAGATAGCGCGTGCCCCGCAGCCGTGGATGATGACCCTTCAGACCCTGTCGTCGCACGAGCCGTTCGATGTACCCTCGGCAGATGGGGCAACCGACCGCATGGCGGCTGCCTTTGCTTACACCGACCGCGCCTTAGGCGAGTTTGTCGAGACTCTGCGCAAATCGCCTGTGTGGGACAACACCCTCGTAGTCGTCGTGGCCGACCATGGCGTGCACTACGGCTCCGAATACGGCCTGCCGCTCAACCACTACGAGTTTCCGCGTATACCGGCCGTGATGTTCGGCGGAGCCGTCAAGGGGCCGATGCGCGTCGATACCATCACCTCGCAGACCGATCTTGCCGCCACCATACTTTCGCAGATGGGCCTGCCGCACGACGATTTCATCTTCTCGCGCGACGTGCTTTCTGCCGACTACCCATCGCGCCAGTTCTCCTTCCACAGCTACCACAACGGTGTGGCCGTCCGTACCCCCGAGGGGTGGCTCGACTTCGACACCATAGCCGAGCGGGTGGCATGGGGCCCCGACCAATCGCGCGAGCAGATGGCGCGCACCATACTTCAGTGTCTGTACACCTATATTGATTCACTCTGATGCTTTCCGTCGTTCTATATCTGCTGATACATTTCGCTATATGCGTGTGGCTGTTCACCTTTGTGCAGAAGCCGCTGTTTCTGTGGGCTAACCGCCACGCCGACGCCGAGCAGCGGGGGATGTCGTCGTATCCGGCAGTGTTGCGCCACGGATATGCCACCGACCTGATAGGGGCAGCCTTTCTCACAGCCCCTGTGCTCCTGCTGCTGTGGGTCTATGTGCTTCTGCCCGGAGAGTGGATCACCCCTGTGCTGTGGGGGGGTGATGCTCTGATAGCCCTGATTTTCGCGATAGTAGCTTTGGCTGATACGGCTCTCTACGGCCACTGGAAGTCGAAACTCGACCGATCCGTGCTCAACTATCTTCACTCCTTCGAGGGTGCTACCGCAAGCGTCACTCCGGCGCAGGGTCTGCTCGCCGTGACGGCAGTTTTGCTCTTGGCAGGGTGTGTCCTTGCACTTTTCGGGCTCGACATACGTGTGGCAGATCTCACCCGGCATATGCCTGCCGGAGGGTGGTGGAAGTTGCTTTGGTCGCTTCTGTTTATTCTTATGGCCGGAGCTCTTGCGGCTGTGATCCGCGGTGTGAAGCGCCACCCCAACAAGCCTAACATGGCTTACTACAGCTCAAACATGTTCTACAACCACGCGGCGCTCTGTCCGCTCTACTCATTCGTAGCCTCGTTGGGCGAGAAAGAGGAGTTTGCAGGCCGCTACCGCTATACCGCCACCGATGCAGAGAGCGCATCGGCCGTCGAAGCCCTGATCCCGACAGCCGGCACACCGCAGCGACGGCTGCTGCGCACCGACCGCCCGAATATCATCGTAGTGATGTGGGAGAGTCTCGGCAGCTACTATGTGGAGCCCCTCGGGGGGAAAAAAGACGTGACCCCGCGGCTTAACGAATTGTCGGGCCAAGGGTGGCTGTTCACCAATGTATACTCCGCCGGCGAGCGCACCGACCGCGCTCTGCTTGCCCTATTCAGCGGCTACCCCGGGCAGCCCGACACACTGGCCATACGCCACAGCGACAAGGTGCAGCACATGCCCGGACTCCCCCGCACCCTCAAGCAGCAGGCGGGGTATCACACAGCTGCTTTCCACGGCGGCAACTTAGCGGTGATGAACAAGAAGGTGTACTATCTCGCCACCGGCCACGACCGTATTGTCGAGCGTGCCGATATCCCCTCGTCGGCTCCGGCTTGCCGCTGGGGCGCGCACGACGATGTGATGTTCGACCGTCTCCTGAGCGAGATTCCCGCGATCGATGCCGCCGGCCGGCCGTGGTTTGTGACACTGCAGACCCTATCGTCGCACGAGCCGTACGAAGTGCCGTTCAGCCGTCACGAAAACAAGATAGCCAACGCCTTCGCATATACCGACGATGCTTTCGGGCGCTTCATCGACCGTTTCCGCCGGATGCCGCAGTGGGACGACACCCTTATCATAGTGGTGGGCGACCACGGCCTCAACCTCACCGACGAGCCTTTGTCGCACGAGTGGCACGCCCGTGTGCCGATGCTCTGGCTCGGGGGTGCAGTCGAGGGCTCAGGAGTGATCGACACACCGGTGTCGCAGAACGACCTCGCCGCCACTCTGCTCGGCCAGCTCGGCATCGACCATTCGCACTTCCGATATTCACGCGATGTGCTCGCCGACACTTACACCCGGCCGTTTGCCATGCATGTGTACAACAACGGCTTCGTAGTGGCCGACAGCAGAGGGTACACCGATTTCGACAATATCGCCGCGCGCACCGTCGACGGCACTCCCGACCGCGAACGCGAGCAGACCGGCCGGTTCATACTCCACGATTTCTACTCACATCTGGCCCATCTGTAAATGAAGATAGTACACATACTCGCCGGAAAAATTTGGGGTGGGGCAGAGCAATATGCCCTCGACTTAGGGAAGACAATGGCCTCGCGGGGCCATAAGGTGGCGTTTGTGGCGAGACCTGCCGCTGCCGTGACCCGCAGGCTTGATGCCGAGCACGACTTGGACCTGACGTATCTGAAACTCGGCGGTCGTTTCGACAGCCGCTCCGTAAAAGCTCTGACGCATATCATCGACGGTGCCGATACGGTGCATATCCACGACATACACGATCTTCCGATGGTCGTCAGGGCACAGCGTCGCTGCGCCGCTGCGCCGCGCATAGTGCTCACGCGCCATATCGCCCGCGCATCGCGCACGCCGCTGTGGGATCGCCGCTATCTTGCATCATTGCACCGCATCATCTTTGTGTCCGACCTCAGCCGCAGGCTCTGGACCGGGGCGAATCCCGGATTCCCGCAGCAGCGGTGTGTCACCGTGATCAACAGTATTCACCCGATCCCGACCGACAGGAGCCGTCACGATACCGCCGGCGATACCGTTCAGATAGGGTTCACCGGACGCATACGCCGCTCCAAAGGGTGCGCCGTGCTTATCGAAGCCCTTGCGCGGGTGGCCGACCGGCCGTGGCACATGACATTTGTGGGAGCCTGCAAGCCGGCCGACTATATCGAGCGTCTCAAGCAAGCCGCAGCCCGGGCCGGCATAGCCGACCGCATCACATTCACCGGCTTCCGCAGCGATGTGCAGCAGCTTGTGGCGGGCTTCGACATCGGCGTGGCTCCATCGATAGTGCGCGAGGCGTGCCCCCTCTCGCCCATGGAGTATATGCAGCAGGGAGTGGCCGTGGTGGCCTCCGACAACGGCGCCCAGCCCGAGTATATCACCGACGGCGTAACCGGGCTGCTTGTGCCTCCCGGCGATGTCGATGCTCTGGCTGCCGCCCTCGCCCGACTGCTCGACGACCCCGGACTGCGCCGCCGTCTCGGTGCCGCCGGGCGCCGCTATTTCGACGAATGTATGAGCTACGACTCGTTCGTCGGACAGGTCGAGCAGGCTTATCTCTGACCTTGAAAGAGGAAAAAACTGCGGTTGCGGAAAAATTTCCTTAATTTGTCTCGGAAATTCCGACTTTCATACTATCTTTGCATTATCTAAAGGAACATCAGTTAACCGAAACAAACTATTCAACTATTAAAAACTATATAACAGTAAGTTATGAACTTTTTGACTAACGAGAAACTGACTATCGTCGGTGCAGCCGGTATGATCGGCTCTAACATGGCTCAGACTGCCATCATGATGGGTCTCACCCCCAACATCTGCCTCTACGATCCCTATGCCCCCGGACTCGAGGGCGTGGCTGAGGAGCTGTTCCATTGCGGCTTCGAAGGCGTCAACATCACCTTCACTTCCGACATCAAAGAGGCTCTCACCGATGCTAAATATATCGTATCGTCGGGTGGCGCAGCCCGCAAGGCAGGCATGACCCGCGAGGATCTTCTCAAAGGCAACGCCGCCATCGCCGAGGAGTTCGGTAAAAACGTCAAAGCTTACTGCCCCGACGCCAAATTCGTAGTCGTGATATTCAACCCCGCCGATATCACCGGCCTGATCACTCTCCTTTACTCCGGCCTCAAACCCTCGCAAGTGGCTACCCTCGCCGGTCTCGACTCCACACGTCTGCGCTCAGAGCTCGCCAAATACTTCAAGATCAGCCCCGACAAGATCACCGGCTGCCGTACATACGGCGGACACGGCGAGCAGATGGCTGTATTTGCTTCGACCGCCAAAATCGACGGCAAGCCCCTCATCGAGCTCATCGGCACCGAGGCTCTCCCCACCGAGAAGTGGGCTGAGATCCAGGAGAAAGTCACAAAAGGCGGTGCCAACATCATCGCCCTCCGCGGCCGTTCGTCGTTCCAGAGCCCCGCTTACGTATCTATCGAGATGATCGCTGCAGCTATGGGTGGCAAGCCCTTCGCTTGGCCTGCCGGTACATACGTACACTCTCACGGCTTCGACCACATCATGATGGCTATGGAGACCGAGATCACAAAAGACGGCGTGCACTACAAAGAGCTCAACGGCACTCCCGAAGAGGAAGCTGCCCTCAAAGAGAGCTACAAGCACCTTTGCGCCCTCCGCGACGAGGTGATCGCCCTCGGCGTACTTCCCCCCGTGGCCGACTGGAACAAGATCAACCCCAACATCGACTGATCCTGACATAAAGCATCGCAACAATATCCGAATCCGGGCGCGCCAAAGCAGGCTGCGCCCGGATTTGTCGTACAATAAAAGCAGCTTAAGCTGCGTTTCTTATTATAAGTGCAAAAATATTAGACTTAAACTATCGGAAACACGCAGAAAAATTGTAACTTTGCGTGCTTAAATTTGTATACGATGCGACAACTAAAAATCACCAAATCGATTACCAATCGCGAGAGTGCATCTCTCGACAAATACCTGCAGGAGATAGGCCGCGAAGAGCTCATCTCCGTGGAGGAGGAGGTAGAACTCGCCCAACGCATACGCCAGGGCGACGAGCGTGCGCTTGAAAAGCTCACACGCGCCAACCTCCGTTTTGTCGTGTCGGTGGCCAAGCAGTATCAGAATCAGGGCCTTTCGTTGCCCGACCTGATCAACGAGGGAAACCTCGGCCTGATCAAAGCTGCTCAGAAGTTTGACGAGACACGCGGCTTCAAGTTCATATCGTATGCCGTATGGTGGATCCGCCAGTCGATACTTCAGGCTTTGGCAGAGCAATCGCGCATCGTGCGCCTCCCCCTCAACCAGGTCGGTTCGCTTAACAAAATCTCGAAAGCCCTCTCCAAATTCGAGCAGGAGAACGAGCGCCGACCCTCGCCCGAGGAGCTTGCCGAGCGCCTGGAAGTGCCCGTCGACAAAATCGCCGATACCCTCAAGGTGTCCGGCCGCCACATCTCGGTCGACGCCCCCTTCGTAGAGGGTGAGGACAACAGCCTGCTCGATGTGCTGACCAACGACGATTCGCCCATGGCCGACTCCTCGCTCAACCAGGAGTCTCTCTCCAAAGAGGTGGATCGCGCCCTCAAGCAGCTGCACGAGCGCGAGCGCGAGATTCTGAAAATGTTCTTTGGCATCGGCTGTCAGGAGATGACCCTCGAAGAGATCGGCGCCAAGTTCGACCTCACGCGCGAGCGTGTGCGCCAGATCAAGGAGAAAGCCATCCGCCGCCTCAAAGGCCAGCGGTCGCGCCTGCTCAAGACATACCTCGGGCAGTGACGGTCGCCCCCGCCCAACATATCGGAATGAAACTGAGGCTGTACACCCCGCCCGGGGAGTGCAGCCTCTTTTGCGCGGGCGCTTTTCGGCCCGGCAAATTGGACGTTTGACAGAAATTCAGTAAATTTGTAGCCATAATAGATAAACATGTCATCAATCAACCCGAATATGCTTACAGCTAAGGAAATACGCGAGTCGTTCAAAGAGTTTTTCCGCTCTAAGGGTCACAAGATCGTGCCCTCGGCTCCGATGGTAATCAAGGATGATCCCACACTGATGTTTACCAACGCCGGTATGAACCAGTTCAAGGACATCATACTCGGCAATGCCGTGGCCAAATCGCCCCGTGTGGCCGATTCACAGAAATGTCTGCGCGTGAGCGGTAAGCATAACGACCTTGAGGAGGTCGGCATGGACACCTACCACCACACAATGTTCGAGATGCTCGGCAACTGGTCGTTCGGCGACTACTTCAAGGAGCAGGCCATCGACTGGGCGTGGGAGTATCTTGTCGACGTGCTCGGCCTCGATCCCGACAGGCTGTATGCCACCGTGTTCGAAGGCTCACCCTCCGAAGGTCTGGGTCGCGACGACGAGGCTGCCGGCTATTGGGAGAAGCACCTGCCCAAAGATCATATCATCAACGGCAACAAGCACGACAACTTCTGGGAGATGGGCGACACCGGCCCCTGCGGCCCCTGCTCGGAGATACACATCGACCTGCGCCCCGACAGCGAGCGTGCCAAAGTGTCGGGTGCCGAGCTCGTCAACAAAGACAACCCTCTTGTGATCGAGATATGGAACCTCGTGTTCATGCAGTACAACCGCAAGGCCGACGGCTCGCTTGAGCCGCTCCCCGCCAAGGTGATCGACACCGGCATGGGTTTCGAGCGTCTATGCATGGCTCTGCAGGGCAAAACCTCCAACTACGATACCGACGTATTCACGCCCCTTATCTCGGCCATAGCCACCCTCTCGGGCATACCTTACGGCAGCGACCCGAAGGCCGACATAGCCATGCGCGTGGTGGCCGACCATGTGCGCACCATAGCATTCTCCATAGCCGACTCCCAGCTCCCCTCCAATGCCAAGGCCGGATATGTGATCCGACGGATACTGCGCCGCGCCGTGCGCTACGGCTATACCTTCCTGGGCCGCAAGGAGGCGTTTATGTATCAGCTCATCGACACCCTGATCGAGTCGATGGGCGAGGCTTACCCCGAGCTCCCGGCTCAGCGCGACCTCATCATCAAGGTGATCAAAGAGGAGGAGGACGCATTCCTGCGCACCCTCGACAAAGGTATCTCCCTGCTCGATGTGGTGATGGCCGATACTCGCCGTGCCGGCAAGACCGAAATCTCCGGCAAGGATGCGTTCACGCTCTACGATACTTACGGATTCCCCCTCGACCTCACCGAACTGATACTCAAAGAGAACGGCATGACTCTCGATCATGAAGGGTTCAAGAAAGAGATGGATTCGCAGAAAGCGCGTGCACGCAATGCGGCCGCCGTCGAAGCTACCGACTGGGTGGTGCTCCGCGAGGGCGAACCGTCGTTCGTAGGGTACGACTGCTCCGAGGTCGACACCGAAGTGCTCCGCTGGCGCCACGTAAAGCAGAAAAACAAAGAGTTCTACCAGATAGTGCTCGCACAGAGCCCGTTCTACGCCGAGATGGGCGGACAGGTGGGCGACCGCGGCACACTCACCATGGCCGACGGCTCCGTGATCGAAATCTACGACACCAAGCGCGAGAACGGTATGGCCGTGCATCTTGCAGCCAAAATACCCGCCGACCTCAGCGGCACTGTCCACGCTGCCATCGACACCGCACACCGCGCCGCCGTGTCGGCCAACCACACCGCCACACACCTGCTCCACGAAGCGCTCCGCGAAGTGCTCGGCACGCACGTAGAGCAGAAAGGCTCGTACGTGTCGGCCGACCTGCTCCGTTTCGACTTCTCGCACTTCCAGAAACTCACCCCCGACGAGCTGCGCCGTGTGGAGCATCTGGCCAACGCCAAGGTGCGTCAGGCTCTGGCGCGCGACGAGCACCGCAACGTGCCTATCGCCGAAGCCCGCAATATGGGTGCTATGGCTCTCTTCGGCGAGAAGTACGGCGACGAGGTGCGTGTGATACGCTACGGCTCGTCGTGTGAGCTCTGCGGCGGCACGCATGTCGACAATACCGGCAACATCGGTATGATCCACATCATCTCCGAAAGCTCGATTGCGGCCGGCATACGTCGCATCGAGGCGATCACCGGCGAAAAAGTCGAAGATGCATTCGATGCCGTCAACGACACCCTCCAGCAGGTGCGTGCGCTCTTCAACAACGCTCCCGATGTGATAGCCGCCCTGCGCAAGTCGATAGAGGAGAACGACCGCCTGCGCCACGAGGCACAGGAAGCCATGACCGAGCGGATCAACTCGCTCAGCCGCGAGATGGTGGCCAACGCAGAGGAGATCGACGGCCTCCGCATCATCGCCCTGCAGGGTGTGCGCGTGCCCGATCTGGTGAAGAATCTTGCCTTTGCCGTGCGTCGCGACTCCCCCGAGAGCACCGTGTTCATCGGAGCTACCAAAGATATATCCGACAAACCGCTTCTCACTGTGATGATAACCGACGATCTGGTGAGCGCCCGCGGCCTCAACGCCGGCGCAATAGTGCGCGCGGCTGCCCGCGAGATACAGGGCGGTGGCGGCGGTCAGGCCGGATTCGCTCAGGCCGGTGGCAAGAATGCCGAAGGTCTCGACAAAGCCTTTGCCGCGATGCGCGCAGCCGTGTTAGGCAAACAGTAACTGTATCCCCCCCCCCGTTCACCCCTTAAACACCGGTAGCACAGATGTTCAGATTTCGGTCAGCCCAGCAGCAAGCCCGCGTAGGGATCGCCCTGAGCGGAGGCGGAGCCCGCGGCTTCGCTCACTGCGGCGCTCTTCAGGCGATGGAAGAGGCCGGCATACGCCCCAACGTGATTGCGGGTGTGAGTGCCGGCTCGGTAGTGGCTGTGATGTATGCCGCGCGCATGACTCCGGCTCAGATCCTTGAAGCTTTCAGCGAGGAGTCGTTTATGTCGTTTGCCGAGCTTGGGGTGCCGAAAGCCGGTTTCTTCAAGATGGACGGATTCAAGAAATTTCTGCGGCGCACCATACCGTACGAAAACATCGAGGATCTGCCCGTGCCTACCTATATTGGCGCAACCGATATCGACCACGGCGTGCCGGCCGTATTCTCCAAAGGCAACATCGCCGACTGTGTGGCTGCCTCGTGCTCGATACCGATCGTGTTTCAGCCGCAGAAGATCGACGGCATACACTATGTCGACGGCGGGATGCTACACAACCTCCCGTCGTGGATCATACGCGACAAATGCAAATACCTCTTAGGGGTGAACGTAAGCCCCGTGGTGCAGAAGAAATATAAGAACTCGCTGCTGGGTTTGGCGCAGCAGTCGTACAATATCCTGGTGAAAAACAATGTGGTGGCCGATCTCGCGCTCTGCGATCTTGCGGTCGAGACCACCGAGATAGCACAATATAAAGTGTTTGACCTCAAGGGTATACGCTCCGTCTACAACGCCGGCTATCAGAACGCTGCGGCCACTCTCCGCGCTGCCGGATTCACATTACATAAATCTTAAATAATGGACACCAAGCCTGTAATCTATCAGATATTCACCCGCCTGTTCGGAAACTCCAATGAAGCTCCCGTGCCCGACGGCACCATAGAGCAGAACGGTTGCGGAAAGCTCAACGATATAACCTCCGAAGTACTCGGGCAGATAGCCGATCTTGGTGTGACTCACGTTTGGTATACCGGCGTGATAGAGCATGCCACCACGACCGATTATTCGCAGTACGGCATACCGGCCTCCGACCCCCATGTGGTGAAAGGGCGCGCCGGCTCGCCGTATGCCATCACCGACTATTACGACATAGCTCCCGATCTCGCTGTCGATGTGCCAAACCGTATGGCCGAGTTCGACGCTCTCGTATCGCGCACCCATAAGGCCGGCATGAAAGTGGTGATCGACTTCGTGCCAAACCATGTGGCCCGACAGTATCACTCCGACTCTCGCCCCATAGGTGTGAACGATCTTGGACAGGACGACGACAACTCGAAGTACTTCGCTCCGAACAACAATTTCTACTACATACCCCGCCAACGATTCTCGCCTGACGTCGATATGGGCTCCGGCGATGATGCCTATGTGGAGTTCCCCGCAAAAGTGTCGGGCAACGACTGCTTCACAGCTTTTCCCGGCCGTTTCGACTGGTACGACACCGTGAAGCTCAACTATGGCCGCGACTACGGCGACGGGTCGACCCATTTCGACCCGATCCCCGACACATGGATCAAGATGCTCAACATACTCCGCTTCTGGGCATCACGCGGTGTCGATGCCTTCCGCTGCGATATGGTGCACATGGTGCCCCTCGAGTTCTGGCACTGGGCCATCGCCGAAGTGCGCCGCTACTATCCGTATATCAAATTCATAGCCGAGATTTACGATCCGGCTCTTTACCGCGATTTCATCCATATCGGCGGCTTCGACTTCCTCTACGATAAGGTCGGTCTATACGACACTCTGCGCGGTGTGCTTTGCTCCAACTACTCTGCCGCAACCATCACAAACTGCTGGCAGACAGTCGAGGGGATAGGGGCTAACATGCTCAACTTCCTCGAAAACCACGACGAGCAACGTTTCGGCTCGAGATTTTTCGCCGGCGACCCCTCGAAGATCGCGGCTCCGTTTGTCGTGAGCACCATGATAAGCTCGGGCCCGGTGATGATTTACGCCGGTCAGGAGCTCGGCGAGCAGGCCGTCGATGCCGAAGGGTACAGCGGCCACGACGGACGCACCACAATATTCGACTACTGGAGCATACCCACCCTGCGCCGCTGGCTCAACGGCGGCCATCCCGGCAACGCACGGCTTACACCTGCCGAGCAGCGACTACGGGCGTTCTATGCCAAGGTGCTGAAACTCTGCAACTCAGAGCCTGCTATACGCGAAGGTGCGTTCTTCGATCTGATGTATGTAAATTACGAGAATCCGACAGTCGACCCCCATCGCCACTACCTTTTCCTGCGTTCGCACGGCGACGAGACACTTGTCGTGGCGGCCAACTTCGACTCTCGCCCCCACACACTCCAGGTCAATATCCCGGCACACGCTTTCGAGCTGTTAGGGCTGCCTCAAGGCACCTGTGTGGCCCAGGAACTGCTCACCGGCGACAAGATGCAGAAGACATTCTCTCCCGACGCCCCGTTTGCCGTCGCGCTTGCCCCCTATGGCGCAGCCGTATGGCGCATCCGCCACAAGAACCTCTCCCACAAAACCAAACATTAAGAAAAAGCCCCAACACCCACCCCAAGAGCAAACTCGGAGGGCGAGTCCTTGGAGATCGGGTCATTCATGGCCCGAGGATAACGTCAGTCGAAGATAATGTCGGGCGCTGAAGTACCCGACCTCCGAGTTTGAAGGCGTTATTTTAACCAATCAGCCACTCAGCGACGATCGCTAAGTGGCTGATTGTATGATTTAAAGCGGGATTATTCCCACTCGATGGTGCTTGGCGGTTTGGAGGAGATGTCGTAGCATACGCGGTTTACGCCGCGCACTTTGTTGATGATCATCGACGAGATCTCGGCCAAAAATTCGTAGGGTAGGTGTGCCCAGTCGGCTGTCATGGCATCGGTCGATGTCACGGCGCGGAGAGCTACAGCGCGCTCGTAGGTGCGCTCGTCGCCCATCACGCCTACTGTCTGTACCGGCAGAAGCACTACGCCTGCCTGCCATACTTTGTCGTAGAGACCCCAGCGGCGCAGGCCGTCGATGAATATATGGTCGGCTTCCTGGAGTGTGGCTACTTTCTCAGGGGTGATGTCGCCGAGTATACGTACTGCCAGGCCGGGGCCCGGGAACGGATGGCGCGAAATAAGGTGCTCGGGCATCCCGAGGGCACGCCCTACACGACGCACTTCGTCCTTGAACAGCCAGCGAAGCGGCTCTACGAGCTTGAGGTTCATGCGCTCGGGCAGTCCGCCCACATTGTGATGGCTTTTTATGGTTGTGCCTGTGATCGAAAGCGACTCGATGCAGTCAGGGTAGATTGTGCCCTGCCCGAGCCAGCGTGCACCCTCTACCTTTTTGGCTTCCTGCTCGAACACGTCTATGAAGCCGGCGCCTATGATTTTGCGCTTGCGCTCGGGCTCGGTGACACCGGCCAGCTCGGTGAAAAATTTGGCCGACGCGTCGACGCCTACTACATTGAGGCCGAGGCCGCGGTAATCTTCGATCACATCGCGCGCTTCATTCTTACGCAGCATGCCGTGATCCACGAATATGCAGGTGAGGCGGTCGCCGATGGCGCGGTTGAGCAATACAGCCGCTACCGACGAGTCCACACCCCCCGAGAGGCCGAGTATCACACGGTCGTCGCCGAGAGTGTCGCGCAACTGCCGGACGGTTGTCTCTATAAAAGAGTCGGCGCTCCATGCCTGATGGCCGCCGCATATCCCGACAACAAAGTTTTTGAGAAGCTGTGCGCCGCACTCCGAGTGGTATACCTCGGGATGAAACTGTACGCCCCAGCGCTGCTTGCCTGCCACGCGGTAGGCTGCCACAGGCACATCGTCGGTCGAAGCTACGATGCCGAAACCGTCGGGGAGCGATGTTATGGTGTCGCCGTGGCTCATCCACACCTGCGCGCCGGGTAGTATGCCGGCCATCAGCGGGTCGGCGTCGTCGACCTTCACCAGCTTGGCACGTCCGTACTCGCGGGAGGCTGCGGGCTCGACCGAGCCGCCTGCCTGATAGGCCATGAGCTGAGCGCCGTAGCATATGCCGAGCAGCGGATAGCGGGAGGCAAGAGCTTCGACGTCGATCTTGAAGGCCGCGGGGTCGTAGACGGAGAAGGGCGATCCGGAGAGTATCACACCGATTACCCCTTCGGCCTCAGCGCCTTCAGGAAATTTGTTGTACGGCAGAATTTCGCAGTACTGGTTAAGCTCGCGGATGCGGCGGGCTATCAGCTGAGTGGTCTGCGAGCCGAAGTCAAGGATAATAATCTTTTCTTGAACCATTATTTTGATTGACTGTTGAGTGGTTTGTCAAGGAATCGTGAGGTGAGGCCGCCGTAAGCGTCGATGCGGCGGTCGCGCAGGAACGGCCACCAGCGGCGCACCTGCTCGGAGCGGCGCATGTCGATGTCGACTATCATTGTGGCTTCGTCGTCGACAGGAGCCTGCCACAGTATCTCGCCCTGCGGGCCTGCAGCAAAGCTCGACCCCCAGAACCGTATGCCCGGAGTCGCTCCCGAGGGATCGGGCTCGAAGCCGGTGCGGTTGACCGTGACGACGGGCAATCCGTTGGCCACGGCATGGCCGCGTTGCACGGTGATCCATGCCTGCCGCTGGCGCTCCTGCTCGTCGGGGGTGTCGGCGTCGGCATACCCTATGGCGGTGGGATATATCAGGATATCGGCGCCGCGGAGAGCCATCAGCCGGGCAGCTTCCGGGTACCATTGATCCCAGCACACGAGCACTCCAAGGCGCCCTGCGGAGGTGTCGATGGGCTCAAATCCGAGATCGCCGGGGGTGAAGTAAAACTTCTCGTAGTATGCCGGGTCGTCGGGTATGTGCATTTTGCGGTAGATGCCGGCTGTCGAGCCGTCGCGTTCGAACACTACGGCTGTGTTATGATACAGCCCCGGTGCCCGGCGCTCAAACATTGATGTCACGATCACCAGGCCAGTCTCAGCAGCTATGGCCGAGTAGAAATCGGTAGCCGGGCCAGGGATAGGTGTGGCGAGATCGAAAGTGTCGACATCCTCGTTCTGGCAGAAGTAGGGAGTGTCGTGCAGCTCCTGAAGCACAGCCAGTTCTGCCCCGGATGCAGCAGCTTGGCGCAGTTGGGCGGCTATGCGGGCACGGTTGGCTGCCGTGTCGGGAGTGATCTTGAGCTGTATGAGTGCTGTTTTCATAATCGGCGTATTGAGGAGGCATCAAGGTTGAGTGTCGAGCCGTAGAGTTGCATCGTGGCGCAGTGCAGCGAACCGTGCTGGCGTATCAGCGCGCGGCAGTCTACGCCCACACACTCCCGCCCGGGGAAGCAGCTCCCTATCGTGGCGAGAGCTTCGGCATCGGTGGCGAGGCCGTAGGTAGGCACGATGACAGCCGTCGGAGTGATCAGGAAGTTGGCGTATGTGGCCGGCAGACGGGAGCCGTCGTCGGGATCATATACCGGTCCGGCGAAGGGGAGAGCCACAAGCTTGTACGGCCATTTTGCGCGCAGCTCGCGCTCCATAAGCGAAAGCCCGCGATGGTCGGCATCGGCGCTGTCGGCCGGAGGCGCGACGTATAGGATAGTCTGCGGATCGGCAAATCGGGCGAGCGTGTCGATATGTCCGTCGGTATCGTCGCCCGATATGCTGCCATGATCGAGCACAAGCATGTCGGCGCGTGCACCGAGAATATCCGACAGACGCTCGATTATTTCGGCCTCGGTCATACCGCTGTTGCGGTTGAATTCATACAGGCACTGCGACGTAGTCATGATGGCGCCGCAACCGTTCGACTCGATAGAGCCCCCTTCGAGCACCATATTGCGGCGATTGCGCAACGCACGCAAGATGCCGGCCGAGCGCAGGCGCCGGTTCACCTCATTATCGAGATTTGCCGGAAATTTCATGCCCCAGCCGTTGAACACAAAGTCGGCCGGGAAGAGCGAATCGCCGTCGGCTATCGTGATAGGGCCGTAGTCGCGCGTCCAAGTATCGTTGGTCGGCACGGCGGCAAATACGATTCTTTCAGGGTCAATGTGAGCCAGACGAGCCATTGGTTCGGCAGGGTCGGGCGAGATAAGCAGCACAGTCTCAAAGCGGGCGATAGCCTCGATGATCCTCACATAGCACTCCTGTGCCTCGGCGAGCATAGGCTCCCAGTCGGTAGCCGCGTGCGGCCACGCCATCAAAATGACCCGATGATCCTCCCATTCGGCCGGGAGACGGTGCTCAGACTGCGCGTACATATTATAATGTGTTGTATCTTATTGGGTTAAAATTCGCTCGAAAAATGAAACTTCAGCTTGGGGAAGTCTTGCTGAGCCATGGTGAGCACATACGACGAGTCGGCCATGAATACGTCGCGGCCGTCGCGGTCGGTGGCCATGAACTGATATTTGCGCTTCTTGAAGGCGGCCAATGCTTCGGCGTCGTCGCTCTCTATCCAGCACGCTTTGTACATCGACATCGGCTCCCAGCGGCACTGCGCTCCGTACTCGTGCTGCAGACGGTACTGTATCACTTCAAACTGGAGCTGCCCGACGGTGCCGATTATCTTGCGGCCGTTGAACTGGTTTACAAAAAGCTGCGCAACACCTTCGTCCATGAGCTGCTGGATCCCTTTTTCAAGCTGTTTGGACTTCATGGGGTCGGTGTTCTCGATATATTTGAACATCTCGGGCGAGAACGACGGCAGCCCCTTGAAGTGCAGCGTCTCGCCGGATGTGAGGGTGTCGCCGATCTTGAAGTTGCCTGTATCGGGTATGCCGACGATGTCGCCGGGGTAAGCCTCGTCGACCACGCTCTTTTTCTGAGCCATGAAAGCGGTGGGCGAGGCAAAGCGCATCACTTTGCCCGAGCGGATATGCCGATACCCCTCGTTGCGCTCAAACTTGCCGGAGCAAATTTTGCAGAAAGCTATGCACGAGCGGTGGTTGGGGTCCATATTGGCGTGTATCTTGAAGATGAATCCGCTGAAAGCTTCCTCGGCGGGGTCGATCGTACGCTCTTCGGCAGCCACGGGTCGCGGCGACGGTGCGATCTTGACGAAGCAGTCGAGCAGCTCCTTGACACCGAAGGTGTTGAGCGCCGATCCGAAGAATACCGGAGCTACCTGGCCGGCAAGATACTCCTGCTCGTCGAACTGCGGGTATACACCTTCGATCAGCTCCAGATCCTCGCGCAGCTTGGCGGCGTCGGCTTCGCCTACTGCCTCGTCGATACGCGGATCGTCGACAGAGTCGATCTCCACGCGCTCCGACACTCGCTGCTTGTCGGGGGTGAAAAGGTCGAGCGAGTTTTCATAAATATTGTATACGCCCTTGAAGCGCGCCCCGATATTGATGGGCCACGACAGCGGGCGGACGCTGATCTTGAGCTCAGATTCGAGCTCGTCGAGTATATCGAACGGATCGCGGCCCTCGCGGTCGAGCTTGTTTACGAAGATGATCACCGGAGTGTTGCGCATCCGGCACACCTCCATGAGCTTGCGGGTCTGCTGTTCCACGCCTTTGGCCACGTCGACCACTATGATTACGGAGTCGACAGCCGTAAGGGTGCGGTAAGTATCTTCGGCGAAATCCTGGTGGCCGGGGGTGTCGAGGATGTTGATCTTGTAGTCGCCGTAGTTGAAGCCCATCACCGAGGTAGCCACAGAGATGCCGCGCTGCTTCTCGATCTCCATCCAGTCGGAAGTGGCTGTTTTCTTGATCTTGTTGCTCTTCACGGCGCCGGCCACATGGATGGCGCCACCGAATAGAAGGAGCTTCTCGGTGAGAGTGGTCTTGCCGGCGTCGGGGTGTGAGATGATGGCGAACGTGCGCCGGCGGCTTATTTCGTCGGTCAGTGTTGACATATATCGTGCTCAGATATAGCAAGAGCACCGCCGGCAGCCCAACAGCCGCAAGCGGTGCCCGTCAGTGTTTATTTTTCTTCTTTTTCCATCACTTCGAGGCGCGCGATGCAGTCGGCGAGGCTCTCCTCCCAGTGAGGTATGGTGATTCCGAAAGTCTTTTTGATCAAAGTTTTGTCGAGCACCGAGTAGGCCGGGCGGGTGGCCGCAGTGGGGTAGTCGTCGGTGCTTAAGGGGCGCACGTCGCATCCGGTGATGCCAGACAGGCGGTGTATCGCCTTGGTGAAGTCGTACCATGACGCTACGCCCTCGTCAGTGAAATGGTATATGCCGGGCACCCATTGCTGAGCCGTGATTATCGAATAGATAGCGTCGGCCAGATCGCGGGCGTAGGTGGGGGTGCCTACCTGGTCGGCCACAACGCCAAGCTCCGAGCGCTCGCGGCCGAGGCGTCGCATAGTCTTGACAAAGTTTGCGCCGAACGGCGAGTAGAGCCATGCCGTGCGCACTATCACACTCTCGGGAGCCATGGCAAGAAGCACCATCTCGCCTTTGCGCTTTGTGGTGCCGTAGTGCGAGGTAGGATTCACCTTGTCGCTCTCGCGGTAAGGGGTGTGGGCGGTACCGTCGAACACATAGTCGGTCGATACGTGCACCACCTTGGCACCGGCTTCGTAGGCTGCTGTGGCGAGATTTTGCACGGCGTCGACATTCACTGCCTGACATGCACGCGCTCCTTCGCCCTCGGCTTTGTCGACGGCAGTATAAGCGGCGCAGTTCAGTATATGAGTGAACTCGCCTGCGGCCACAAACCGGCGTACGGCATCGGCATCGGTGAGGTCGAGCTCATCGACATCGGTATATACCGTGATGCCGGGCATACGGTCTTCCAGTATAATGCGCATTTCGTTGCCGAGCTGACCACGGCAACCGGTCACTAAAATCTTCATTTCTCTTTCGTTCTTTTGTCGGCACAAAGATACAAAAAATTCCGCGGATTCTAACCCTCTGTCAAGAATAACTGCTTCCCCTCAGTTGGGCGAAATAAGAGTATTAACATATATTATAGAGCTTGCTTAAATATAATATCCTATATTTGTAACACCCTAATTCATGAGTTATAGAATCTTCAGATGACTAAACCTACACTCTATATTCTATATTATAGCAGGATGCAACGGTGCCGGAAAGACTACGGCATCATATTCGGTATTGCCGGATTTGCTGGGGTGTAGTGAGTTTGTTAATGCAGACGAGATCGCCAAAGGATTGTCGCCATTCAATCCGGAGTCTGTTGCTTTAGAGGCCGGGAAATTGATGCTTCAGCGTATCGAGACATTGCTTGAAAGGAAAAGCACGTTCGCTATCGAAACCACTTTGGCCACCCGAAGCTATGCTCGTTTGGTTGTTAGGGCGAGAGAATTGGGATATCAAGTGTGCTTCTCTTTTTTTGGCTATCGTCTCCGGAAATGGCTATTGAACGCGTGGCAAAGCGTGTAAGTGAGGGAGGTCATAATATTCCAAAAGATATAATTATTCGCCGATATTGGTTGGGATTAAAGAATTTCTTCAATATTTTTGTTCCCATCGTAGACAGTTGGATGTTTTTTGATAATGTTGATGATACAGTTCCTGTAGCGAATAACACGAAAATACTTAATAACGATTTATTCTTTAAAATCAAGGAGTCATGTCTGAACAAGAGGAACTGAAAATGTTTTAAAAAATCACGGAAGGGTTGAAACAATCCTACGAGAATTTATTGCGTCGAAAGGCGGCTCTTGGCCAAGATATGGTCTTTGCCGACGCAAATGGCTTGCCCCGGATTGTGCCGGCAAAAGATGCACTTGCTGAATATCTCGAAAAAACTAAGAGAGAATAGAGCGTTGATAAATTGAGGGAAGTAAGGTATGTTCGGAGCCCGGACGTTCAGATCTTGAGTCCTTTGGGGTTCGACACATTACCTACGCGGTAGGTTATCGGCGCACCCTGAAGGATGCGCCCTCCGAGCTTGCTCTTGGTCTTGAGGGTGGGGCGCTCGGGGAGCGGTCAGCTGAGGGCGTCGAAAAACTGTCGGCGCATGTCGGCCGACTCCTCAAAGCATCCGGTATAGTCGATGGTAGTTGTCGATGCGTCCTGTTTCTCAACGCCTCGCATCTTCATGCACAGATGCTGGGCTTCGCATTTTACGATCACGCCTTTGCAACCGGGGAGCATCGTCATCAGTGCGTCGGCCACCTGTGCCGTAAGGCGCTCCTGCACCTGAAGTCGGCGTGCATAGTGGTTCACCAGCCGCGCGAGCTTGCTTATCCCGATTATCTTGCCTGAGGGGATATACCCGATCGACACGCGGCCGAAAAACGGCAATATATGGTGCTCGCAGAACGAATAAAACTCTATGTCGCGCACTACGATAAGGCGCGACCCTTCGTGGTCGAATATGGCATCGCCCACCACCTTTGCCGGGTCATTGCGATAGCCGCCGGTGCAGTAATACAGTGCTTTGGCGGCTCGTCGGGGAGTCTTGAGGAGCCCTTGGCGCGAGGGGTCGTCGCCCAGCAGCCGTATGATGGCTTCAAAGTGTTCGGCTATCTGATCTATGGTTTGTGAATCTTGATCAGCCATAATTTGATGCGTGATGAATGGAGGGGGAAGGGGAGTGAGACTATTCGGTGGGCTGCTCGATGATGCTGATGCGGTCGGACACCACGCGCACCTCGCTGCTGAAGGCAGGGAAAGCGCGGCGGATCTGTCCGGAGAGTTCGTTGGCTTCCTCTTTCGACTTGAAGTCGCCTACCCGTGCGCGCCAGTATGGCGCTTTGTAGTCAAGATATGTGCGGTACTGGGGGAAGCGCGACGACACTTGCCGGATGCGTGCTCGGGCGGTATTGCGGGCGGTAGTCTGATTGCCGTCGGAGAATATCTGCACGCGATACCCCATGCGGTTGTTTACGGGGCGCTGGCGCACTTCAGGCTTATGGAAAAGCACGCGCTCGGACAGTCCGCCGGGCTGTACGACGATGCTTGCCGAGTCGGCCATGATCTTGTCGACAATCGAGGGAGTGCCTTTCTGTTCGGCGGCAAATGCGCCTGTGGCTCCTGCGAATATCATGGCGAGAACAAGTATGAAGATATGTCGTGCTCTTGTCATAAGAAGTGCGTATCGCTGTATCTGCCCGCAAAAGTACGATATTCCCGCCGTTTCTCCAAATAAATCTAAAATCTAAAGTCGGGGGTTGATCGCTGCCGGCTCAAAGGGTAATGAGCCTTACCTCAGAGGGGAATCTGAGGCAAGGCTCATTATTGAGGAATTTTGGTAAGGAGTGGGTTATCACATTATACGTGACAGTTCCCACTTATCATAACTGTTTGAGAAGGTAATTTTTGTCTTATTATAGTTGAGCGTGAAGGTTACTATTGAGCCGAATGTGTTGGATAATACGGTTTTTTCTCCGATAAGCAGGGTATTGGCATCCAATACCTGATAGGAGTCTGATGTAGAATACCCATCATAGGTTTCAGTAAACTTTCCGTTGGCTTTAAATTCGATAGTTACCAGGTCGCCGTCCACTCGTCCTTGCCACTTGGTACCTTGGAGCAGGGAATTGTCAGCAGAAGGATTGTCATCTCGATAGGTGGGTATTTGGGTGGCTTCCCAGTATCCGTCAGTTGTTCTGAACCCCCACGGTGAGTTGACAGCGGTGACGATTTCGGTTCTTGAGCCGTCAGATTTATTAAATGAGATCTTTTGTGTGGTAGAGTTGTAGCTCCATGTTCCGGTCACCTTTTCTTTGTAAGTATTGCTCCCGGATTCAGTCAGATAATAGCATACCAGATTATAGTTGGACTTAAGCTCGTAAACTGCTCCTTTAGTCCAACTGAGCCATACGCCTACGAAATCAGATGTGCTCCATGAGGGTGTGTCCGGGGTGTCGGGCGTTGAGCCTCCGTTGCCGTCCAATGTGCCTGTGCGTCTGAGGTTATTCCATTGTGCAGCTGATATGCGGCTGTATACTATTATGTCGCTGCCATCGCCATGTTCGTCCAGTATAAGTGTAGAGGTGTTTACGCTGACGATCTTCATTTCGTCTACGTGGGTTGCAGTCCAGTAGGTAGTGTACTCCTCATTTTCGTAAGGAGTTCCGTATTCTCCCGAAAGTGATGTAGCTACGCCGTTAGCCTCAATGTGGTAGGCTTCGAACTCTTCGTAATCGTTACAAACCCAGTATCCGATCAGGCCAGACTCTTCAGACCCGGAGGCAGGGGGCATGGAAGGTGAGGATGGTTCGTCGTCGTCGCCGCAAGAAGCGAGAAGCAACGGCAAGCACAGAAGTAGAAGAAAGAAATGCTTTTTCATTTTGCTTTTGATGTCGCCTCCATTCCCGATTTGACGTTTAGTAATAATACAAAAAAAGCGTGGAATGATGTTCTTGTCTATCTTACAGGAGGCATCGCCAAACGCCTTACACGAAATAAACAGTCCACTCCCACGCCTTATCGGATATCGAAACCCCTTGTCGGGGAGTGGATACACGACAAGCATGAGCGTTTTGTCGACTGCTTTCTCCTTCGTGAATATGAAATTTGGCGATTTCCTGTAAAGGATAAAGCAAAAAACGCTTTTGATATGTCTGCGGATCAAGAGACAGGCTCTGATTTTTCCGCTTTGCAAAACTATGAATAATATTTCAGATACACAATAGCTGTGTGGAAATATGCGGGGGCAGACATGAAAGAGGCGGCCACCGTGGGGTGGCCGCCTCTCGGGATGGTATCTGATTGAGTATCAGAATGCTGTGACGATGCCGATGAACGACTCTGCGTCGAGGGCTGCTCCGCCGATCAGACCGCCGTCCACGTCAGGTTTGGCGAACAGTGCGGGAGCGTTAGAGGGCTTGCATGAGCCGCCGTAGAGTATCGAGGTGTTGTCGGCTACTTCCTGGCCGTATTTGCCGGCTATCACCGAGCGGATGTGAGCGTGCATCTCCTGAGCCTGGTCGTCGGTGGCTGTCTTGCCGGTACCGATTGCCCATACGGGCTCGTAGGCGAGTATGATCTTGCCGAACTCTTCGGCCGAAAGGTTGAAGAGGCCTTCTTCGATCTGTGTTTTCACCACGTCGAGGTAGGAGCCGTTCTCGCGCTGCTCGAGCACTTCGCCGATGCAGAAGATGGGGGTGAGCTGATTTTCGAGTGCGAGAGCCACTTTGTCGCGCAGGGTGGCTGAGGTCTCGCCGTAGTACTGGCGACGCTCGGAGTGGCCGAGGATCACGTACTGTGCGCCTGTCGAGGCTACCATCGATGCCGACACTTCGCCGGTGTAGGCGCCTTTGGCTTTGTCGGCGCAGTTCTCGGCGCCGAGGCCGAGGGCAGAACCATTGATAGCATCAGCCACCGGAGCGAGATGTGTGAAAGGTACGCAGATCACTACGTCGCATTTGGGCTCTACGCGCGAGAGAGCTTCTTTTACATCTTTAGCCAGACCTACGCCTTCGGCGAGGGTGGTGTTCATTTTCCAGTTGCCTGCTACAATTTTCTTTCTCATAGGGTTTTATATGTTTTGTTTAGTTATTTCGATGCTCGCGCATGCGGCGGGCTATGCGGCGGTTTCTTTCGATGAGCCATCGGCCGATGCGCCGTATTGCGTCGGCAAAGATAATAAAAATTAAGATTATTGCCAAAGCCCAGCTGAGCGATGCGAAAAGGTAGCGCCCGTCAAACCTCCAGCTGTCGAGCGGCTTGCTTTGCATGTCGGCGATCAGTGTCTCGCCGTCGACCGACGCTGCGGTGCGCTTCCACACCACGCGCCCGTCGCGCAGGTATACCAAGGCCACATGTCCGCGGGCGAGTGCTTTGATCTGGGTCGGATCGGCCGTATATATAGGATATTCGGCCATGGCCAGGTCGCGCCACAGGGCAATCCCTTGCTCGGCGTGGTCGGTGGCCAGAACTGCCGCCATCGAACCGCCGGTGTCGCGCAGATGTCGGTAGAGGGCGTTGAGGTAGGATGTGAAAGATATATCGATGCGGTCGATGTCGGGTATGAGTACGAGAATCTGTTCGCCCCGGGGGGAGATGGCTTCGGCGGTAGCGTCGTCGCCCTCGCTGTCGTATAGCACCAGGTTATCATGCGTCGTTGCATGAGTCTCGGTGCCACCACCGGCGGGTCGGCGGTCGACAAACGTCCAGCTCTCGTCGGGGAGCGAGTCGACGGTGAATACCTCCGTACGCCCGTCACGCTCGTAGATGAACTCATACTCTTGCGCCGCGTCGGGTGCGTCGTCGTCATCACTCTCGGCGAGCATAGTTCCCTCGGGGAATGCCCGGAAATCTATCAGCGGCTGTATCGAATATCCCAGAACAGCCACCGCCAGGAGGTAGAGTGTCACGGCGGCTCCGGCCACCCACTGCAGATACCGGCTGATGAGCGGGAGCACACGCTTGTTGTACGGCACAAGGAATATCAGTGCGCCCGTGAGCAGTATGTTTTTATAGAATGTGGCCGAGTTTGATATCACGATCATGTCGCCGAAGCATCCGCAGTCGGCCACCGGGTTGTATAGATATATGTATATCGAGAGCGGGAGCATGACGCCCATTGTGGCCAGCAGCAGCCACACGGCGCCCCGGCGGTAGCACCCCAGCAGAAGCATGAATCCCAGAAGCCCCTCCCACAGCGAGAGGGCATAAGCGCCGGCAAGGGTGATGGAGCGCGGCACGTCGATACCCCAGGCGGCCTCATAGTCGGAGATTTTATAAAATACCCCCCATACATCTATGCACTTGGCCACACCCGATGCGATGAACGTGCCGCCTACCACTATGCGGCATATCCACACCAGCAGTTTGATCCATGCCGAGAGTTCCGGCGACGGTGCGGGGGCGTCAGTCGGCGCAGGCGAGGCGTATGATTCCGAAAAGCGCATAGTTCACCATATCCATATAGTTGGCATCAATACCCTCGGAGGCAACGGTGTGGCCCGCGTGGTCCTCGATCTCTTTGGTGCGCATCACCTTGGTGAGTATCAGGTCGACATAGCTCTCAAGGCGCATGGAGCGCCACGCCTCGTCGTAGTCGTGATTTTTGGCAGTAAGCAGTGTCAGGGTGTCGTGCATGAACCGGTCGTAAAGCTCCACGGCGCGCGTAGTGTCGATGTCGACTGTCACAGTATTGCCGAGCTCAAGCTGTATCAGCCCGATTATGCCGTAGTTGGCTATCCCGATAAATTCGGGCAGATACCCCTCGTCGACCATTCCGCGGCCCCCTTTCTCCTGAAGCGAACGGATGCGCTTGGCCTTGATGAAAATCTGGTCGGTGAGCGACTGCGGCCGCAGGATGCGCCACGAGGCGCCGTAGTCGGCCAGTTTGTCGGTGAACACTTTGCGGCATATGGCTGTCGCTTCGGCAAGTTGCTTCTGAGTGTGAGTAGGATTCATGTCGCGATATTTTGTGCAAAGTTAGCATATTTTCATCACATAGTCTAAAAAACCGTGAATACGTGCCATCACGCGCTATCATTCGCCCCTGAAAAGTTTGGAAATATCGCGAGAAAAACAGTAATTTGTACCCACGAAAGCATCATGCTTCCGCAATGTTTCTTTTGTAAAGAATATCAGCAGGATAAACAGAATGAAATCTACCCGTCTCCTTCTCGCGCCCGTTATTGCCGTGGCGCTTATGGCTGTATCGTGCCGCAACTCAAATACAGAATCTTCGGCCGACGCAGCCGAGATACACAACTTTGATGTGCATGAGCTCATCAAGTCGGCATCACGCAGCTACAGCGTGACATTTCCCGAGACTTCCGATTCGTGCTTCCTCACCGTCTACACCTCGGTGCAGTGGCCGGTGAAATTCGGCGACTACGATCTCACTGCGCTGCAGGACACCCTTCTGAGCCGTATGTATCAGTCGCAGGGCGCGACGGATGTCGATAAAGCCATAGCCGGTTTCATCAACGACCGCGATATATTCGACGACCCCTCGATCAGCTGCACCCCGATCGACTCGATAGTCAACGAGCGGCAGTCTAACTATTACATCGTCTATACCGCCAAGCTCCTTGAGCTCACCGAGCGTGTAGCCACATATCAGATATCCAACAGCTCGTATCTCGGCGGCGCACATCCGTATACGGGCACTTCGCCGTTCACCTACGACCTCAAGCAAGGGTGCGTGCTGACACTCGACAATGTGTTCAAGCCCGGCACCTCCGACCGTCTGCTCGAAATGATCAAGAGCGAGCTCGCCGCTCAGCTCGGATTGAGCAATCCGGCAGCTCTGGCCAAGGCCGACATCTTCGTCGACAACCTTTTTGTCAGCCCCATGATCTATATATCGGCATCCGGCGGCGGCGTGGTGTTCCACTACAACCCATACGAGATAGCCCCCTACTCGCGAGGCCCCATCGACGTAGAGCTTGCCGCCTTCGAGCTCACACCGTACCTTACGGCGTCGGCCGACTCGCTGCTCAATCAGTAAATCCCTCCCTCTGAGGATAGATAAAGCGCGCGAGCCCGACGATATAGCGGCGGAAGCCCGGGCGATAGTCGAGCAGGCGGTCAAACCAACCGAGGTGCGGGTTGACCAGCTTGACCACGTACCCTACATAGAACATGGCAAACAGCGTGCCCGCGCCCACTACAGTCCAAGGCCACGATCCGAAGAAGAAGAACCCCGATATTACAGCCAGTATAACTAATGTAGTGTCGACGGCAATCTTGACAATCGGGAACGGACGCCCCGTGACACGCGCTATCGCAACCTGTATCCCTTCGCCCGGCATAGTCACCGATCCGCACCTTATCTCTGCCGCCACGGCACACCCCAGCACCGTAGCCCCGGCGAATTGTGCGAAGATCTGACTATAGAGCGCATCGTACGAGAAGAAAGAGGTGATCCACATGTTGATGTCAAGAAAGGCGCTGAATACCACGCCGACCGCGAGCTGAAACAACTGCACCGGCTCAAACCGCCGCCTCAGTATCAACACCTGGGCTGCCACAAGGATGATGTTCATCACATTGGTATATCCCCCGATAGTCCACCCCGGCGCAAGACCCGCCTCTCCGGCGAGCGTAAACGACATAGGGATCGACGAGATCACCCCGCTGCCGAGATTTGACCGCACGCACAGCGCCACACCCAGCGTCATGAAAAACATTGAGACAAGCAAAAGCGTGTGTTGCCACACAAAACCGGTAACCTTATCTTTCGTAATCATTCCACGTCATGTCATAAAACCACTGCGAAGTTACAAAATAATCGTGACTCGGCGACACACTTCCTTCAGCTGCTGCTTGCTGCGCAACCTGAAAGTATGCGCGCTCCGAGTTTAAGCTCCGAGACTGCTCTTGCCGCAGAATCGACTGAATCGAAAAAACAAATCGCACAAAAAACGCATCTAATGTTTGGCTGATAAAAATAATTTGTGCAACTTTGCAGCCGTCGAACAGAAATCGACGTTGCTCATTATGATTAGCATCAGCCGTCACATCCATCATTTCCATCACCACCGGTCTGCTCTGGGGGCGAAGTTGCTATGCATGTGATTATTCATGTGAAAATTAAAAAAACATAATACAAAGCCTCAGAGCCAAGGGTTTTTAACCCAACTCTGAGGCTTTTTATTACAAACACTTTTAGTTGAGCTTGCGAAAATTAATACAGATATGCTAAGAATTGCTATTCAAAACAAAGGTCGTTTGGGAGAGGAGTCGGTTGGGCTACTCGGACGCATCGGTATCAAGATCGACACTGCCAAGCGTAAGTATCTCTCCAAAGCCATCAATTTCCCTATTGAAGTGCTTAATGTCCGCGACGACGATATTCCGGGCCTTGTGGCGGAGAATTCCGCCCAGCTCGGCATTGTCGGACTCAACGAAGTGGAGGAGAAAGGTGCGAAAGTCGACATCGTTCGCCCACTTGGATTCGGTGCTTGCCGTCTTTCTCTCGCTATCCCGAAACAGCAGGAATATACCGGCCCTGAATATTTCCGCGGCAAACGTATTGCCACATCATATCCCCGAATCCTCCGCCGATACTTCGATAGCCTCGGTATCGAGATAGTACCGGTGGTGATATCCGGCTCAGTGGAGATCACTCCCTCAGCCGGGATGGCAGACGCAATTTTCGATATCGTCTCCTCCGGCGGAACGCTTATCTCAAATGGTCTCAAGGAGGTGGAGGTGGTCATGGAGTCGGAGGCCGTACTTGTTGCAAATCCTTCGCTCTCAAAGGAAGACCGTGAAGCGCTCGATGAAATTGAGTTTCGCATAGAGAGCGACAGCATCAGCCGTGGTATGAAATATCTGCTTATGAATATCCCGACTGAGAGCCTCGAAAAGGCCATCGATATTCTTCCGGCTATGCGGTCGCCGACAGTCATTCCGCTCGCTACTCCGGGTTGGCACTCACTCCACTCTGTAGTGGAATCTTCAACGCTCTGGGAGAAGGTGCGCCAGTTGAAAGAGATTGGTGCGGAAGGAATCCTTGTGTTATCAGTCGACAAAATTATCCCATGAAAATATACAATAATCCTGACCAATCTCAATGGGCAGAACTTTGCCGTCGGGCAAAAACTGAGGAGAACGCTGAAGTCGAAAATATTGTCAGCAAAATAATCAGTCGGGTCCGTAAAGATGGCGACGAAGCCCTGATGCAGCTTGCTTCCGAAATCGACGGTCTGTCCACTCCCTACGATTTGAAAGTTTCAGCCGAAGAATTTGCCGAGGCGGAAGCTGCAGTTCCGGAATCTCTGAAAGTGGCAATTAAGACTGCCTTGGACAATATCTCGGCATTTCACACGGCCCAACTCCCTGCCGAGATCCGTGTGGAGACTATGCCCGGGGTCGTATGCCTGCAGCGCCCTGTGGCTATACAGAGTGTGGGAATCTATATTCCGGGTGGTACGGCCCCGCTGTTCTCTACCGTTCTGATGCTTGCTATCCCTGCCCGCATTGCCGGTTGTCCGCGTGTGGTGATGACAACACCCTGCGATCGCCAGGGGCGTGTGGCGCCGGCTGTGCTGTATGCCGCCCGGGTATGCGGGGTTGATGAAGTGTATAAGGTTGGCGGTGCGCAGGCTATAGCAGCCTTGGCTTATGGCACTGAGACGATCTCGGCGGTCGACAAGATATTCGGCCCCGGCAACCGGTTTGTCACTGACGCCAAGCAGCAGGTAGGCGGACGCGCTGTGTCGATAGATATGCCTGCCGGTCCGTCGGAAGTAATGATCCTTGCCGACGATACGGCAGTACCTGAATTTGTGGCAGCCGATATACTTTCGCAGTGTGAGCATGGCGCCGATTCGCAGGGTATTGTGGTATGCAGCTCGATGGATCTTGCCGAAAAAATCCGGAATGCCATCGAGGCTCAGGCATCAAAGCTTGATCGGGCGGTATACGTAAACCGCTCACTCGATAACTCCCGCCTTATTGTGCTTCAGGAGCGTGCCGATATGATTGCCTTTGCCAATCTATATGGAGCTGAGCATCTGATCATCTCCCTGAACGATCCGGTCAAAGCTGCCGATAAAATCACAGCTGCCGGCAGCATCTTCATCGGCAATTATTCACCGGAAAGTGCCGGCGACTATGCGTCCGGCACCAACCACACACTCCCCACCTCCGGCTGGGCGCACAGTTGCAGTGGGGTAAATATTGACAGCTACATGCGCAAAACCACCATACAGCACCTTACCTCCGAAGGCCTCGCACGCCTTGCCGACACTATCACCGCTATGGCTGATGCCGAGGGGCTTGAAGCCCACGCTGAGGCCGTAAAAATCAGAATGCAATGCAAATAACTGATCTTATACGTCCGAATATCCGCTCTCTTCAGCCATATTCCACTGCCCGTGATGAATATGAGGGTGATCTCGGGATATTTCTTGATGCCAACGAGTCTCCGTATGATAACGGCTATAACCGCTATCCCGATCCGCACCAGAAGCGTCTGAAAAGCCTGCTTTCCACCATAAAAGGTGTAGGCGTGGAAAATATCTTTATAGGTAATGGCAGCGATGAGGCGATCGATCTACTGTTCCGCATATTCTGCCTGCCCGGCAGAAGCAATGCCATCTCAATAGCTCCAAGCTATGGTATGTATGAAGTGGCGGCCGACATCAACGATGTCGAGATGCGCAAGGTGCTTCTAAACGACGATTTCTCTCTTCCCGTCGACCGGCTTATAGAAGCTGCTGATGCGGACTCACGTCTGCTATTCATCTGTTCGCCCAACAACCCTACCGGCAATGCTTTCGCTCGCGAAGAGATCGAGCGTGTGATACGAGAATTTCCCGGCATTGTGGTGGTGGATGAGGCTTATATTGATTTTTCCGATAAGCCCGGTATGCTTCCGATCCTTTCCGATTATCCCAATCTTGTAGTGCTTCAGACTCTCTCCAAGGCATGGGGTATGGCCGGACTGCGATGCGGACTTGCATTTGCTTCTCAGGAGATTGTCGGATATATGAACCGTGTGAAGTATCCCTACAACATCAACGTGGCTACTTCTGCGATTGTCGAACGACTTCTTTCCGAGCCTGTGGCTGCCCGGGTGGAGACCATCAAAGCAGAGCGTCGTAAGCTTGCAGAGATTCTTGCTTCTTTTCCGTTCGTGAAGCGGGTGTACCCCTCTGATGCCAACTTTCTGCTCGTTAAGGTCGATGATGCCAATGCGCTATATGACTATCTTATATCTCAGAAGATCATAGTGCGCAACCGCGACAAAGTACCCCTATGCCGGGGATGCCTCCGTATCACTGTCGGCACTCCGGAAGAAAACCGAAACCTCCTGAAATCTCTGAAGGATTATAACTCCACAACATCAAAACCATCAAATGAAAAAGCTGCTGATCATTGACCGCGACGGCACCATACTTGTAGAGCCTCCCGTAGATTACCAGATTGACTCGCTGGAGAAATTCCGGTTCATACCGGGTGTGATAACCGCTCTTGCCGATATTGCCCGTCTCGGTGAATATGAACTTGTGATGGCTTCCAATCAGGATGGTCTCGGCACACCATCTTTTCCTGAAGAAAACTTCCTGCCACCGCACAATCTGATGTTGCAGACGCTTCGTGGCGAAGGGGTGGAATTTGCTGATATACTTATCGACCCATCTCTGCCGGAAGAAAATTCTCCCAATCGCAAACCCGGGATAGGGATGTTTGGCAAATATATCGGCAATCCTGACTATGATCTGAGTGAAAGCATTGTGATAGGCGACCGCCTCACCGACGTGCAGCTTGCCAAGAATCTCGGCGCAAAGGCAATCCTCCTGCAGCCTAATGGCACCGAGGCTGCGGGGTGTGCTCTTATCACTGACTCGTGGGCGGAGATAAATGAATGGCTCCGGACATCTTCGCGCCGCGCAAGCATTGAGCGCATCACTCGTGAGACATCCATATTCGCTGAAATAGACTTGGACGGCAAGGGGTCGACGGCTATCTCTACGGGTCTGAAGTTTTTCGACCACATGTTGGAGCAGATACCTCACCACAGCGGATGCTCCTTGCTCTTAGAAGCTAAGGGCGACCTTCAGGTCGATGAGCATCACACTATGGAGGATGTGGCGATTGTGCTCGGACAGCTGATCCTGAAGGCGCTGGGCGATAAGGTGGGTATCGGGCGTTATGGATTCTCTCTTCCGATGGATGAGAGCTCGGCTACCGTTCTTCTCGATTTTGGCGGACGCTCGGAGTTTGTATGGGACGTTCCGTTCACTCGTGAATATGTCGGCGATACTCCAACGGAGATGTACAAGCATTTTTTCAAGACACTTTCCGTCGAGATGCGCTGCAACCTTCATGTGACGGCCCGCGGCGAAAACAATCATCACCTGATCGAAGGTGTCTTCAAAGCATTTGCCAGAGCTCTCGGAATGGCAGTCAGAAGAGATGTTTTCTCAAGTCAGTTACCATCAAGTAAAGGAATACTATGATAGCTATCATCGATTATAAAACAGGCAATCTACGCTCGGTAGAGAACGCCCTTTCGCGCCTTGGCGCGGAATACAGGCTTACGGCGAATCATGATGAGATCGTAAAAGCGTCGCACGTGATTCTTCCGGGGGTAGGAAATGCAGCCGAAGCAATGTCTAATCTCCGCGAAAGCGGTCTTGTCCCTACCATTCTTCGCTTGCGTAAACCGGTTCTCGGTATTTGCGTAGGTATGCAGATAATGTGCCGCCATTCCGAAGAAGGAGATGTGGAGTGTATGGGTATATTTGATGCGTTTGTAAAGAAATTTATCCCCGCTCCTGACCTGAAAGTGCCGCATACGGGTTGGAACAATCTTTCCAACCTTGAAAGCAAGCTCTTTAAGGGGATTCCGTCGGGAGCATTCGTCTACTTCGTACATTCTTATTATGCCGGGCTGTGCCCCGATACTATTGCCACGGCCCGACAAGGCGGGATGTTCAGCGCTGCGTTGCGCTACGAAAATTTCTATGGCGTTCAGTTCCACCCTGAGAAGAGCGGTGAGGTAGGGGAGCGCATCATCAAAAACTTCCTTGAATTATGAGAAAAATAGAAATTATTCCGGCCATAGATATTATCGACGGGAAGTGTGTGCGTCTTTCGCAAGGCGACTATGGCCGCCGTACCATTTACGATGCCTCTCCGCTCGAGATGGCTCGTCGCTATGCCGACATAGGAGTGCGCCGGCTGCATGTGGTCGACCTTGACGGCGCAAAGGCATCAAGTCCCGTCAATCTCCCTGTGTTGGAAAGGTTAGCCTCAGTAAGCGGGCTTGAGATAGAGTGGGGCGGAGGTATCAAGTCCGAGCAGGCTCTCGCTGATATATTCTCAGCCGGAGCAAAATATGCAGTAGTAGGGAGTGTCGCTGCCCGGCAGCCGAAGCTGTTTGCTCAGTGGCTTGAAGAGTTTGGCCCCGACAGAATGGTGCTCGGTGCCGATATCTCCAATGGTAAAATCGCTACCCATGGTTGGCTCGAAACCGACGACAAGAGTGTCGACAATCTTGTAGATCTGTTTCTTACTCACGGTCTGTCGCAGGCGATAGTGACGGAAATATCCCGCGACGGTATGCTTTCCGGTCCGGCGACCTCCCTCTATGTCGGGCTGCAGAAGAAATATCCTGATGTGGCCTTTACGGTATCAGGGGGGATCGGCAGCAGCCGGGATATCATCGACCTCGACCGCGCGGGCCTGCAGCGCGTCATAGTAGGGAAAGCGATATATGAAAATAAAATTCCACTGAAATTTATCCAAGAATGGTTGCAAAACGCATAATACCCTGCCTCGATGTAAAGGACGGGCGCACAGTGAAAGGTATAAATTTTGAGCAGCTGCGCGATGTCGGTTCACCGGTAGAATTGGGCAAGTTTTATGCCCGTGAAGATGCCGATGAGTTGGTATTTCTCGACATAAGTGCCTCGGCTGAAGGACGGCGTACTTTTACATCGCTGGTGGAGCAGATCGCCCGGGAGATCAACATTCCCTTTACTGTCGGCGGAGGTATCTCTTCTATTGAAGACGCTTCACGTCTGCTCAATGCCGGCGCTGATAAAATCACGCTTAACACCGCCGCCGTGGCCGATCCGACCCTTATCGACCGCATTGCCGCCCGCTATGGACGTCAGTTTGTGGTGGTGGCAATCGACGCTCGTCTGGAGGATGATGGCCTCTGGCACGTTACCACACATGGCGGACGGCGTTCTACCGATAGGGAGCTGTTTTCATGGGCTCGCGAGGCTGAGGCGCGAGGAGCCGGAGAGATCCTGTTCACATCAATGAATCATGATGGCACGCGCCGCGGATACCCCTGCGATGCCTTCGCACGCCTCAGCGATGAGGTGAGCGTGCCCATTATTGCCTCAGGAGGTGCCGGAAGCGTCGAAGATATTGCAAAGGTACTTACCGACGGACGAGCTGACGCTGCGCTGGCAGCCTCTATATTCCACTATGGTGAAATCTCTATCCCCGACCTCAAGCGCCAACTCCAATCCCGTCATATCAAAGTAGCCCTATAACGCCCCATAACCCTATATAACCATATCGTCGCTATGACCTTCGATGATTTTAATTTCTCAAAACTTGCCGACTCTCTCCTCCCGGTGATAGTGCAAGATGCCGTCACTCTTAAAGTGCTGATGCTCGGATATATGAACCGTGAGGCTTTCGACCGTACCGTCGAGACCGGTCACGTCACATTCTGGTCGCGGACACGCAGCCGGTTATGGACCAAGGGGGAGACATCCGGTCATTATCTCCAGCTTGTAGATATGTATCCCGATTGCGACTCAGACGCTCTCTTAGTGAAGGCAAATCCCATTGGTCCTACATGTCATCGAGGCACTACATCATGCTTCGACACCCCTGAGTCGGAGGGCTTCATCCGTCGGCTCGAGCAGATAGTGGCAAAACGCAAAGAAGAGATGCCCGAAAACTCCTACACTACGCGCCTGTTCATAAAGGGCGTGAAAGCTATCTCCAAAAAGGTCGGTGAAGAAGCCACGGAAGTCATAATAGAAGCTGTCGACGGCAATCGTTCGCGTTTCATCTACGAAGCCGGCGACCTGATATTCCACCTCCTGGTGCTCTGCCGACAGATGGGTGTCGGCCTCGACGACCTCGAGTCCGAACTTTCACTACGCCATTAGTTCTTTCCTTTTTTATCCACCCACTTTGGAGCACGAGTCCTATCAAATAAACAGGAGGCAAACACGATTCAAAAGTGTTTGCCTCCTGTTTTAGTTTTAGGGATCAGCCGCCGAAGTTGTCGTAGTGTATGGATGAAGGCTCTACGCCGAGGTTGTAGAGCATGTTGTTGACGGCTGCCGACATCGGGCCGGGGCCGCACATGTAGTACTCTATATCTTCGGGGTTCTCATGATCTTTGAGGTATGTGTCGTAGATCACCTGATGTACGAATCCGGGGGTGTACTTCACGCCTGCAGCGTCGGCAGCAGGGTCGGGGCGGTCGAGGGCGAGATGGAACTTGAAGTTGGGGAACTCTTTCTCCAGCTGCAGGAAGTCCTGCAGGTAGAACACCTCGTTGAGGGCGCGTGCGCCGTAGAAGTAGTTCATCACACGGTCGGTAGTATGCAGGGTCTTTGTCATCCACATGATCTGTGCACGCAGCGGTGCCATACCGGCGCCACCGCCTATCCACATCATCTCGGCTTTTGAGTCGACTATGGGGTGGAAGTCGCCGTAAGGGCCTGACATCAGCACCTTGTCGCCGGGCTTGAGTGTGAAGATATAGCTTGAGGCAATACCGGGCATCACGTCCATGAATCCCACCTGCGGTTTCGGTTTGAAAGGCGGTGTGGCGATACGCACCGTGAGCATTATGCGGTCGCCCTCCTCCGGATAGTTGGCCATCGAGTAGGCGCGCACAGTGGTTTCGGTGTTTTGACATTTGAGGCCGAAGAGTCCGAATTTCTCCCATGCCGGCAGATACTCGGCGCCGATCGACTCTTTGTCGATGTCCACATTATAGTCCATCGAGTAGGGGGGTATCTTTATCTGAGCGTACGACCCGGGGATGAAGTCCATATGTGCACCCTTGGGTAGAGCTACGATAAACTCTTTGATGAAAGTAGCCACATTCTTGTTTGAGATCACCTCGCACTCCCACTCCTTGATGTCGAGCACCGATGCGGGGATACCGATCTTCATGTTCTCCTTCACCTTCACCTGACAGCCGAGGCGCCAGTGATCCTGCACCTCTTTGCGCGAGAAGTGCACCTGCTCGGTGGGGAGTATGTCGCCTCCGCCCTCGAATACCTGACACTTGCACTGGGCGCAGCTGCCCTTGCCGCCGCAGGCCGACGGAAGGAATACGTCGGCAGTGGCGAGGGTCGATAGAAGAGATGCGCCCGAGTCGGCTTCCACTTCGCGTTTTCCGGAGTTGATATCGATTTTCACTTTACCCTGATGCACAAGGAAGTGCTTGGCTACAAGCAGGATTGCGACGAGGGCAAGTGTGACCAGCAGAAATATACCCACGCCGGCCATCACAGTGAGCTGGCCGGAGGATGCGGCCGGGATGAGCTGTAAAATATTGAGAGTAGTCATGATGCGTCAGATTTTTATGCCGAGGAAACTCATGAATGCGATACCCATCAGAGCCGTGAGTATGAATGTGATGCCTATGCCGCGGAGCGGGCCGGGGATGTTGGAGTATGTGGCCAGGCGCTCGCGTATGGCAGCCACGGCACAGATAGCCAGAAGCCAGCCGATACCCCAGCCACCGCCTGCACATACGGCTGTGAGCACGTCGGGGAAGTCGCGCTGCTGCATGAAGAGCGAGCCGCCGAGTATAGCACAGTTGACGGCGATAAGCGGCAGGAAGATGCCGAGCGACGAGTATAGAGCCGGCGAATATTTCTCGACGGCCATCTCGACGAGCTGTGTCATCGAAGCTATCACGGCAATAAACATAATGAGCGACAGGAAGCTGAGGTCGACGGTTGCGAAATCAGGCGAGAGCCACTTCAGGGCTCCTTCCTGCAGCACGTAAGTGTTCATCAGATAGTTGATGGGGAGTGTCACCACGAGCATGAACGTGACGGCTATGCCCAGGCCGAAGGCTGTCTTGACGTTTTTCGACACGGCGAGAAACGAGCACATGCCCAGGAAGTAGGCAAACACCATGTTGTCGACGAATATCGACCTAATGAATATATTGAAATTCTCCATTGTGATTGAATGTCAGAACATTAGTGTGAGGTGATAATGAAGTGTCAAGACTCCTGAAGGTCTTTGTTGCGCGAGCGGTGTACCCAAATGATGCAAGCCACTACGATAAGAGCCATGGGAGGGAGAATCATAAGGCCGTTGTTTACATAGCCGGCATCGTAGCAAGCCTGCGGTATGACCTGATGGCCGAGCAGTGTGCCCGAGCCGAGGAGCTCGCGGAAGAAACCGGCAATTATCAGTATCAGGGCGTAGCCGATACCGTTGCCCACACCGTCGAGGAATGACGGCCAGGGGCGATTGGCCAGGGCAAATGCTTCGAGGCGTCCCATCAATATACAGTTGGTGATGATAAGACCGATAAAGACGGAGAGCTGTTTCGACACGTCGTAGGCGAACGCTTTCAGAAGCTGGTCGACGATCACCACAAGGCCTGCCACTACCACAAGCTGCACTATGATGCGCACCGAGGTGGGTATGGTCTTGCGGATGAGCGATATTATCACGTTGGCAAAAGCGAGCACCGCGATCACCGATACACCCATCACGATGGCCGGTTCAAGTTTTGCGGTCACGGCAAGCACCGAGCAGATGCCGAGCACCTGAACGATCACGGGGTTATCCTTCGAGAATGGATTGAAGAATACTGAACGGTTTGATATTTTTTCAGCCATATCTGCGTGGAGTTATTTTCGGTTTAGTGATTCCAGATAGAGGCGATAGGGCATCAGGCAGTTGTCGATCATAGCGCCCACGCCTTTTGATGTGATTGTTCCGCCGGTCACGCCGTCCACATAGTCCACGTCGGGGTTGGTGGGCTTGAGGCCGGCTTTTACAACCTCGATGGGGTAGAATTTGCCGTCTTTCCACACCTGCTTGCCCTTGAACTGGTCGGAGAAAGCGGGCTTCTCGATTTCGGCACCGAGTCCGGGTGTCTCACCCTGATGGGCGAAGAATGCGCCGTAGATGGTCGAACCGTCGGAATTGAAGGCGAGGTATCCCCATATCGGGCCCCAGAGGCCTGCTCCGTAGACGGGGATGATGTATTTTGTCTGTCCGTCGTCGAGGCGGCACTCAAACACCGGCAGCAGACGTTTGGCCTGAGGGAGCTTTATCTGTTTGTCCATCTGCACGCTGAATGCGTCGCCGGCCACTTCGCTGCCGTTCTCGTCCACTAAAAATTGCTTTACGATATATTTATCGAACGTCTCGGCTTCCTGACCCTTTGCCGGGTCGATGTATACCGAAGCGAGTATCTGGCGCATCTTGTCGGCGTTGGCGTTGTCGGTCTGACGATCTTTCAGCCCGAGCGAGGTGAATGCCAGCGCGGCACCTACCACAACCACCAGGACGATGATGTAGATTACTGTATATGTGCTACTTTGCTTGTTCATGAGATTTCAGGGTATATCAATGTGTCAAAGTATTTGAGTCATCAGGCCTGACGCTGGCGCAGGCGGCGCATACGGCGGCGCACATTCGACTGCACCACGCAGTAGTCGATCAGCGGAGCGAAGGCGTTCATCAGCAGTACCGCGAGCATGGCACCCTCGGGGTAGCCGTTGTTGTACACTCGGATAAGGATGGCTATTACGCCTATCAGGAAGCCGTAGATATATTTTCCGGTATTGGTGCGTGCGCCGGTCACAGGGTCGGTGGCCATGAATACGGCTGCAAACGCGAAGCCGCCGAAGCATATCTGGTCGATGGGGTTAAGGAACGATGCCGGATAGGTCGGTGTGGCAAATACGTTGGCTATATATCCCATAGCCAGACCGCCGACGAATACCGAGAGCATGATGCGCCACGAAGCTATCCCTGAGATCAGCAGGATAAGTGCGCCGATGAGCACGCAAAGCGTCGAAGTCTCGCCGAACGATCCCGGTATCAGCCCTAAGAACGCATCCCATGTGGAGATCGGGCCGCCCACTATATTGGTGGGGGTGAAGGCTCCGCCGCTGTGTATGGCGAGCTGCCCAAGAGGGGTAGCTCCGGAGATGCCGTCGGCCATCAGGTTGACATGCTCGCCCACGCCCAATATCGGCTCGGTCGATATGAATACCTTGTCGCCCGACATCTGCGCCGGATAGGCGAAGAAGAGGAATGCGCGGGTGATCAGCGCCACATTAAATATATTGAAACCTGTGCCACCGAACACCTCCTTGGCAAATATCACCGAGAAGGCCGTGGCGACGGCGATCATCCACAGGGGAGTCTCGATCGGGCAGATGAGGGGGATCAGGATACCTGTCACCAGAAATCCCTCCTGTATCTCCTCCTTGCGCCACTGAGCCACCACAAACTCGATGCCGAGGCCCACTACATAGGCCACTACGATGCGGGGCAGCACGGCTAAAAAGCCGTAGAGCATTATGCTCCAGAACGGAAACGATGTGGCACCTGCGCCGAGCAGGTTCTGATAGCCGGTGTTGTACATGCCGAAGAGCAGGCACGGCAGCAGAGCGGCCACCACGATTATCATCACACGCTTGGAGTCGAGCGAGTCGTGCACATGAGATCCCGACTGCGACGTAGTGTTCGGGGTGAAGAGGAATGTCTCGAACCCGTCGAACACCGAATGCAGCGCGTGGAGGCGTCCTCCCTCCTCAAAGTGAGGCTTGGCACGGTCTATTAGTTTTCTAAGTGCTTTCACTGTAGGTGTATGTTTTGTGTATTGTTTTGTCTGTCAATGTGATAGGGTGGTCACTCAAGCTCTTTGCGGAGATAGTCGAGTCCTTCGCGCACGATCTTCTGCAGCTCGAGCTTCGAGGGGTCGGCATATTCGGCAGCTGCAAAATCTTCGGGAGCCACCTCGTAGATGCCGAGCTGCTCCATGCGGTCGATGTCGCGGGCCAGTATCGCTTTGATAAGCTGTTCGGGCAGTATATCCATCGGGAATACCTTGTCGTACTCGCCCGACATGATCATGGCGCGGCGGCCGCCGTGCAGACGTGCGTCGGGAGCGAACCGACGCCCCGGCAGCAGCGACGACAGGAACGTGCGGCTCTGGCTCATCTTGCTCAGACCCGGCGATGCCCACCCCATGAACTCGTCGGCATCGTCGCCTTCGGCTATCACCGTGATCTGGCGGTAGGGGAAGCGTATGAAGCCGTCGGCAGCGTCGATACGATACCCCGTAAGGACGTTGCCGGAGATTGTGCGGTGGTTCACACCGTCGTCGCAAACACGCCCTTTGAGCAGCGGTGCCACTTCAGCGCCTATATAGGTAGTGATGATGGCCGGCGAGCTGATTTCGGGGCCCGTGACAGCCACGTCGGTGGTCGCCGGCACTTCTTTCTCGAGCAGCAGGCGCCCTAAGTTGTTGACGGTGGTGATGGAGAGTGTCCAGATGATTTCGCCTTTGTTTACGGGGTCGATGTTGGCAGCCTGCACGCCGGGATTGCCGGCGGGGTGCTTCCCTTCGAACATCACGATCTCGGCGCCCTCGATAGCCGTCGGGCCACCTTTGCGCACCGACACGTATACTTTGCCGTCGGTGAGGCGCCCGAGCGCCTTGATGCCGGCCTCTACGAAGCGCATGTCGACTCCGGCCATAAGGTTGGGCGCGAGAGGAGCTGAATCGAAAGTGGTGACGAATATATCGCGCGGACGACAGTCGGTGTCGGCCGGCACAATGTCGTAAGGCCGCTGGCGCATCGCCGTCCATATGCCGTATCTCTGCATGGCATGGCGCAGAGCGGCTTCGTCGGTGGCCGCATCGCCTATGTCGACTTTCACGGGATCAGCGCCCTGCGATGCCACGCGCACGATCACTCTCTCGATCTTGCGGCGCTCGCCGCGCACCACCTCCTCGACAGTACCTGCCACGGGCGAGATAAGGCTCACCTGCGGATGCAGCTTGTCAAACATAAGTGTCGAGCCGGGCTCAACGGTGTCGCCGGCCTTCACGGCAGCTTTGGGGATAAATCCGGGGAAGTCGTCGGGCGTAATGGCTATACGCGATGTGGGCACCATGACGGGTGTAGTGTCGGTCACCTGTCCCCGGAGTTTGAGGTCAACACCTCTTTTCAAATGGATAGTTCTCATTCGATAGTTTGTGTCAATGATTTGAAACATCTCCGCAGCCACGCGGCGGCTGCCTCGGTAGAAAGTGGGTAACGATTTAATGGTTAATCGGTTGCGTCGGAACTGTCCTTTCCATTTGCAAATTTAACTATTTTTTGCGAACGAGAGCCTTTTTTTTGAAAAAATTCGCGCGTCAAAAGATCAGCTTCCCTTGGGAGAATACTTCGAGGCTACAATCGCGCAGGCTTCTTTTACAAGCTTTCTGATCTCGTCGTCACTTATATCCATATCGAAGCGTATCTGCACCCAGTGTCGAGGGCTCATGTTCATGGGCGGGAGGGCAGCTTCGCGCGAATCCCGCAGCTCTTCGACGGTAGCCGGCGCGGCCTTCAGATTTACCCAACTGAAATCGTCGATGTCCACAAAGCAGAACATGTGTCCGCAGACATAAAAAGCTAATATAGAGTCAAAGCGCGCATTAAACTTTCCGAAAGGTGTCTTCTCGGTCACTTCGCCAAGCGCGAGGCAGTAATCTCTGAACTGTTCGATATCCATACCGGTGATTTTATGTGCAAATTTACAAAAGACGGTCATAAAACCGCGGCATAACTCGCCGTAAATGAACTTTTGATGGTCAAAAACGGAATAAGTTTGTTTAAAAAGTGAGGCCGCGCAATAAAAATTTGTAAATTTGCACGAATCATTACCCGACTCCCCGATGAAACCGACACTGCTACGCTCTCTTGTCGTCGCTATCATTATTATGATGGCGGCACTTCCGCTGGGTGCGCGGCAGAAGCGTTCGGCTCACGGTTCGCGGGATAAAAAGGAGTTTGTAGTGGTGGTCGATGCCGGGCACGGAGGCAACGACAAGGGCGCCAGCGGTCCCACCGTCGACGAGAAAGATATAAATCTGAAGGTGGCCGACAAGGTGGCTTCTCTGCTCGAAAAGAAGATGAAGAATGTGCGGGTTGTGCGTACGCGCTCATCCGACAAATATGTATCGCTTGCCGACCGTTGCCGTACGGCCAACTCTGCCGGTGCCGACCTCTTTGTATCGATACACTGCGACTCGTCCGAAGGAAACTCTTCGGTCGAGGGGGCTACGGTGTTTGTGCCGCAGAACAAGAACGATCTCAGCACGGCGTCGCAGTCGGGCAACGAGGCAAAAGATCCGGAGCAAGATGCCGGCGCCTCGGGGCCGTCGTCGAGAGATGCGGCGCGGACGATAGCCGAGAGTACACGGGCAGCGTCGCTGATCATGGATCGTCTTGCCGCCGATGCCGGACGCACCCGCCGGGGTGTGCGAAAGCGCGATTTCTTCGTGTTGCGGTTCACTCAGATGCCTGCCGTGCTTGTAGAGCTCGATTTCATTTGCAACGAAAAGCAGGAGAAGTACCTCAAATCCGACAAAGGACAGCAAGCTCTGGCCGATGCCATAGCCACCGGTGTGCAGAACTATCTCAAGAAGGCCTCGCCCCGGGGGACGTCTCCGGCTCCGGCCAAGAATGTACGTACCGATACGACAGCGCGTGGCAAAGACGCTCCCAAAGCAGCCGATGCAGCTGCTCCGGTGCTATACAAAGTGCAGTTCCTCACCTCACCGCGGCTCCTGCCCGAAGGGTCGGCAAAGTTTAAGAATCTGAGCCCCGTGGACTACTATAAAGATAACGGCACATATAAATATACCGTGGGCGAAACCCGCACCGCGGCCGAAGCTACACGGATACTTCGTGAAGTGAAGAAACTGTTTCCCGACGCATTTGTGATAACCACCCGCGGCGGCGTGCGTATTAAATGAAATAACAACATACTCTAAGATATGAAACGACTGTTCTCCAAAGAAGTCATGATCGGAGTGTCGGTGATCATCGCCCTGCTGATGATCTTCTTCGGCATCGACTACCTCAAAGGTATCAACGTATTTAAAGCATCAAACTACTACTATACGAGTTTCAGCAACGTAAGCGGCCTGTCGACATCGGCACCCGTGTCGGTGAACGGCTACAAGGTAGGCGAAGTGCGCGAGATTTCGATCGATTATACCAATCCCGGCGCGCTCAATATCGAGATGAGTCTCGATAAAGATCTCCGCCTCCCCAAAGGGACTAAGGCCGTGCTGGTGTCGGGCCTTCTGGGCACCGCCACCGTCGAGCTTCGTCTGGCCAATAGCAACGAGTATTACGGCGTGGGCGACAAGATCGAGGGTGTCAATGATCCCGGCCTGATGGGCGCAGCCTCCGAGATGCTCCCCTCGGTGGCTGAAATAGTGCCGCGGGTAGACTCGCTGCTGATGGCGGCCAATCAACTCGCCACCGATCCGGCCCTGAAGCACTCGCTGCAGTCGCTCGAAGTGGTGATGCACAATCTTGAAGTGTCGACCGCCCAACTGGCGCGGGTGATGAACAGTGTCCCCTCGATAGCAAGCAATGCGTCGTCGACCATGGTGAATGTCAACGAGTTTTCATACGAACTTGTCGGGATATCCAAAGACCTTGCCGAGGTGTCGCGCAAACTCAAAAGCGTGCCTGTCGACTCGACCATGCGCAATATCAACGGCATAACCGCCCACCTCAACGATATAACGGCAAGCCTCAACTCCGACAATTCGTCGCTCGGACTGCTGATGCGCGATCCGTCGCTATACAATAATCTCAACAGCTCGGCCTCGCATATCGACTCGATACTTATCGACCTGCAGCGCCAGCCCAAGCGGTATATCCCGGCAATAAAACTTTTCTAAGTTCTAATTTATACTCAGTCTAAATTGTGACTTTTTGTGGAAGCTGTCGCATTTTGCGCCGGGAAGGGCAATGCGACAGCTTCTTAGCATCTCGACAGCGCGGCCGCCGGTTTCGGGCGAAATCGTTCTTTGGGTCTGTAACTCGTTTTAAAACAAGGTTTTGGGGGTCGAAAAAGTTATTAACATTTTGAAAAATGTTAATAACTTTGTAAGTGTCTAAGTCACAGTGTAGTTGTGGCAACGTTATAAAAACCAAAAAAAACAGACATTGTTTTTCTGATTTTTTTTGTGGTAATTTGCAGTGTAAAAATCCCTCGTGCACGTATCTTCGAGGCAGCAGCAGGCTGCTCAGATCTTTCGCAATCGAGTCCCCCCCCCCGTTCTGAATTTAATTTTTAGAATTTATGGAGCAACCACAGCATATAAAGCTATGGGAAGAATTTCTTGCCATCATAGCCGACAATGTAGAGACCGAGCAGTATAACGCATGGTTCAGACCCATCACGTCGGTAAGCTTCGTCGACGGGACTCTCACCATACAGGTGCCCACTCAATTTTTCATGGAGCAGATAGAGGTGCGCTTCCGTCAGCTCATGAGCGCTGCCCTGACGCGTGTATACGGAGTAGGTACAAAGCTGTTCTATCGCTACAATCTTGAGCCGGGCAATCCGACCGGTGGTGTGAATTTCCGCTCCACCAACCCCTCGCCGGCTGTCAAGTCGCCCACTCCTCAGCATCCTGCCAATACTCCCACCACTCCCGACACTCAGCTGCCCGACATAGAGCCGTGCCTGCTGCCGGAGCTCACCTTCGAAAACTACTGCAAGAGCGATTGCAACCAGCTCGCCCGCTCCATAGGCGAGGCTGTGGCCGACGACTTCAAGCGCACCACATTCAACCCCTTCTTTATATTCGGACCGAGCGGATGCGGCAAGACTCACCTGCTGCAGGCCATCGGTATCAGGGTGAAAGAGCATGATGCCCACGCCCGGGTGCTGTATGTCACGGCGCGCGAGTTTGAGAGCCAGTTTATAAAGTATCGCAAGGACATCAACGAGTTTATGTTCTTCTATCAGAGCCTTGATATGCTGATAGTCGACGATATTCAGGATATTACCGGCAAACCCGGCACTCAGCGCGCTTTCTTCCATATATTCAATCATCTGGTGCAGAACGGCAAGAAGCTCATCATGTCGTCAGACTGTCGGCCTTCGCAGATGGAGGGGATGGAGGAGCGCCTGCTCACCCGCTTCAAGCAAGGTATGACGGCCGAGCTCGAACGCCCCGACCTTGAGCTGCGCCGCAGCGTGCTTCGCCTTAAGGCCGAGCAGGCCGGTGTGGAGCTCACCGACGAGATAATCGACTATGTGGCTGCCAACGTGACCCAAAGCATCCGCGAGCTCGAGGGAGTGGTCGTCACGCTCGTGGCACGCGCCATGGTGATGAATTGCGACATTGATATGCCGCTGGCACGCACCGTAGTGGGCAATGCCGTAAACATAAACCGCCGGCAGATCAACTTCGAGATGATAGCCGAGGTGGTAGCCTCCTACTACGGCATCGACCCCGAGCTCATATACACATCGACACGTCGACGCGAAATCTCCGATCCGCGACAGCTGGTGATGTATCTGGCCAAGAAACATACCAAGATGCCGCTCAAGACCATAGGCCTCAAGCTCAACCGCAACCACGCCACGGTGATATATGCCATACGCCAGACCGAAGAGCGTATGCCCACCGACCGCAAGCTCACCGCCGATGTGAAAGCTATCGAGGCCGAGCTCCTCAAAAGCTGACGATGCCGCGCTTCATCCCCAATCACTCCGACCCGACAATATCATGGACTACTTCAGCACCCGACGCTCAGTGCGTAAATATAAGAAAGCCGACACTCTCCCGCAGCAGAAGCTTGAGGAGATACTCACCCGCGCCATGCAGGCTCCGAATACGGGCAACATGCAGCTGTACAGTGTCGTAGTGACCCGCTCGGCCGAAGGTAAGGCCGCTCTCGCTCCGGCTCACTTCGGGCAGCCGGCGGTCGAAGGGTGCGAGGTTCTTCTGACGGTATGTGTCGATGTGAACCGCTTCAGCCGGTGGTGTCGGCTGCGCGGAGCCACCTCCGACGGACTGAACAATTTTCAGGCGTTTGCCTACGCTATGATCGACGCCTGCATCTTCGCCCAACAGATAGTCACTATAGCCGAGCTCGAGGGGTACGGCACCTGCTATATGGGCACGACCACATACAATGCCCCGCAGATAGCCGAAGTGCTCCACCTCCCCGCAGGAGTGATACCGGTGGCGACGGTGACCGTCGGTACACCCGACGAAACCCCTGCCGTGTCGGAGCGCCTGCCGCTCGAAGGAGTGATGCATATCGAGAAGTATCACGACTACACTGATGCCGACATAGAGCGCATCTACGCTCCGAAAGAGGAGCTTGACGTGAACCGTCGGTTTGTCGAGATAAACGGTAAAGACACCCTCGCTCAGGTGTTTGCCGACATACGATACACAAAGGCCGACAACGAGCATTTCTCGCGTGTGCTCTACGATTTTATACGTGCGCACGGCTTCCCGATGCCCGACGAGGCCAACAATTAGCCACCTCTCTGTGTTACAATAGCATGAGCGCACCTGCCCCGAAAACCGCCCCGACACCCCGCAAAAACCTTGTGGGGCGCATTGTCGACTGGGCGCTGGGTCAATGGCAGTATTTCAACTCCGGAGTGTGGGACGATCCGCGCCACACCACCAAAGTAGCCTTCTTCAAGACTCTGAATCTGTCGATGCGCTCGTTTTTAAGCTCGGAGATTCAGCTCAGGGCTGCTGCGCTGACATATAATACGGTGCTCGCTATAGTCCCCGCACTGGCGCTTGTGTTTGCAATCTGTCGCGGGTTCGGTTTCCAGAACTTGCTCGAGGGGCAGCTCATGGACTCGTTTCCGGCTCATCATGCCATGGTGGCCCAAGGTCTGAAATTTGTCGATTCATATCTCAATACCGCAAGCGAAGGGATCTTCGTGGGTGCCGGCATCCTCTTTCTGCTCTGGACCCTCTTCTCGCTTATGTCGAATGTCGAAGATGCCTTCAACAATGCCTGGGGCGTGCGTCAGGGGCGCACCGTGTGGCGCAAGTTCACCGACTACATGGCTATCTTCTTCCTGCTGCCGGTGCTTATGATCTGTTCGAGCGGTATCAACGTTGTGATGTCGTCGACACTTCGCACTCTGCTGCCATGGGGATTTCTCACCCCTGCCGTCGGTGTGATACTCGATGGTATCTCCCTGCTGCTGATATGGCTCTTCTTCACCGGAGCATACATGATGATACCGAACACCCGCGTGAAGTTTCGCAACGCATTCATCTCGGGAGCCGTGGCCGGTACGGCCTTTATCGTGCTGCAGTGGCTCTTCCTCTCCGGACAGCTCTATGTGGCGAAATACAACGCAATATACGGGTCGTTCTCATTCCTGCCGCTGCTGCTCATCTGGCTTCAGCTTGTGTGGATGATCACTCTGATAGGCGCCGTGATGTGCTACTCTATGCAGAATATTTATAATATAGCATATATCGACAGTGTGGCGTCGATCTCGATAGCTTACCGCGAGAAAGTGAGCATCGTCGTGATGGCTATCATCGTGGCGAAGTTCCGCGACGGAGACGCTGCACCGACACGCACGGATATAGCCCACGACTACGGTCTGCCGGCCAACCTGCTCAGCGAAGTGACCGACCGGCTGCTGTCGAGCGGACTTATCGAAGCTCTCCATACCGAGAGCGCGGAGGTAGAACCCGGACTTGTGCCGGCTCGCTCGATAGAGTATTTCACGGTGGAGAATGTGATTGCCACCCTCAACAATCACGGCGCACAGGATTTCATACCCGACTTCGACAAGAAGTTTGCGGGGGTGGTCGAGTCGGTCGACGAGATCTACAACTCCATCAAATCGCTTCCGGCAAACGTGCAGCTCGCTACATTTAAAATAAAGTAACCAATATATTATCACCATGAAACAACCCATAGCTACTACAGCTGCGCCCGCAGCAATAGGTCCTTACAGCCAGGCTATCAAAGCCGGCAATATGATATTCGTGTCCGGACAGCTCCCTATCGACCCCGCCACCGGCGAGATGCCCGAGGGTATCGAGGCACAGACAGCTCAATCGCTCGCCAACGCAGCCGCCATACTTGCCGAAGCAGGCGCTTCGCTCGACAATGTAGTGAAAACGACGGTGCTCCTGGCCGATATGAGCCTCTTCGCTCAGATGAACGCAGTATATCAGAAGCATTTCGCGGCACCGTTCCCGGCCCGATCGGCTTTTGCCGTGCGCGAGCTCCCCAAGCAGGCTATGGTAGAGATAGAGCTTATCGCTGCAATATAGCACCCTGCCTCACACTATCTTCAAAGATATTCACGAAGGCTCCGTTTCGCTATGAAGCGGAGTCTTTTTCGTGGCTGCCCGCAGCGGGGTGGTAGGAGGATACGAAATACGTCGGCCGACGCTTCGATTCGGTGAACACGATGCCGATATATTCGCCGATCACTCCTAAGGCCAGCAGTTGCATTCCGCCTAAAAACAGTATCACGGCCATCAGCGAAGGGTAGCCGGCCACGCGGTCGCCGGCCACCAAGGCTTTCGACACAACTACGATAAGGTAGACGAAAGCTATTGCCGACACCATAAGTCCGAGCAGCGATATCAGGCGGAGCGGCGTCTTTGAGAAACTTGTAAACCCGCGCAGCGCAAGCCCGGTGAGTCCGAAATAGCTCCATTTGGTTTTTCCGGCAGTGCGGGGGGCGCGGTCGTAGAGTATAGGCTTCTTGTAGAACCCTACGTACGAAAACAGCCCCTTCATGTTGCGCTCCGACTCCTTGAGCCTGCGCAGAGCCTCTATGGCGCGGGCCGACAGCATGCGGAAGTCGCCGGTATCCTCTTGCACGGGCACATTGCTGAGGCGGCGCAGCATGCGGTAATATAGCCGCGATGTGGCGCGCTTGACCATTGACTCGCCCGAGCGCGTGCGTCGCCGCGCATACACATCGTCATACCCCTGTCGTATCCCTTCGAGCATCTGCGGTATAAGCTCGGGCGGATCCTGCAGGTCGGCATCGAGTATCACAAGGGCATCGCCGGTAGCATAGTCGATACCGGCGCTCATGGCTATCTCCTTGCCGAAGCGGCGCGACAGGTCGACCACAGCCACGCGTGAGTCTGCCTCGGCCAGACGCTGAAGTATATCGAGCGACGAGTCCGTCGAACCGTCGTTGACAAACAGCATCTCCACATCCACCCCCAGAGAGTCGGCCACACCCTTCAGACGGGCGTATAGTGCATCAAGGCACTCCTGCTCGTTGTATACCGGCACGAGTATGCTCAGGCGTGTTATGTGGTTAGGCTGCATGGTGATGGCTTGGGTGTATGCGCAAAGGTAGCTATTTTTTGTCAAACCGCACAATTTTGCGGCTCAGAGCTGTCTGAACTACTCCGCGCGACAGCAGATACAGGCAGAACGCCAGCCAAAGCGCGTGGTTGCCCAGGGTAGGGTAGAGCAGAGCGTATACCGCGAAAAATACCGCCGCGCTGACACCCACCGACACTGCCATGCGGGCTGTCGCGGTGGCGCCGATATATATGCCGTCCCACACGAAAGCGCCGAACCCTACAAGAGGCACCGTAGCGATCCAAAGCAGGTAGTCGCGGCTTGCAGCCACGACGGTGGCGTCGTTGCTGAGCAGCCGCAGTATCGCTTCGCCTGCTGAAAAGTAAAGAGCGCCGAAGATGAGCGCGAGCCCGATGCCCCAGCGCATCAAAGCCTTGACGACACTGCGCAGCCCGGCTCCGTCGGAGGCTCCCACATAGCGGCCGGCGAGAGCTTCGCCGGCGTAGGCGAACCCGTCCATGAAATACGAGAACAGTATGAAGAGCTGCATCAGCAGGGCGTTCACGGCAAGTATCACCGTGCCCTGGACGGCTCCGGCGCGGGTGAACCATACCGTCACGGCCACCAACCCTAAGGTGCGCAGGAATATGTAGATATTCACACCGAAGAATCGCGGCAGCAGCTGCAGTATGTCGCGCAGCCGCTGCGGAGCGTTGCTCCCGAGCGAGCGCAACTCCGACCGACAGAAAAATCCTCCGACCACCACCCCGAGCCATTGAGCCGACAGCGTGCCGATAGCCACGCCGCGCATACCCATGACGAGACCGATCACGAGTACCATCGATACGCCGATATTGGCCACGTTGATGGTTATCGACATCCACATCCCCGCACGCGAGTTCTGCATACCGAGCAGCCACCCCGTCATAGCGTAGGTCATAAGCACCGCCGGCGCTCCCCATACTACGATATGGAAATACTCCGAAACGATGGGCCGGGTAGCACTGTCGGGTTCAAGAAGCGCCAAGCTCAGCGCCTCTATCGGCACCGATAGCGCAAGTATAAGAGCGCCTGCTGTAGCGGCTGTGAGAAGTGCAGCCCGCAGGATGGATGCTTCCTCGGCCTTACGGGCGCCTCCCCATGCCTGGGCCGTCATGCCCGATGTGCCCATGCGCAGAAACCCCAGCAGCCAGTATATCATATTGAATATTGTGGCTCCTACGGCTATGGCCGCAATGTAGCGGGCTGACCCGAGATGCCCGGCTATAGCCGTGTCCATCAGCCCCAGAAGCGGGGTGGTGATGTTGGTGACTATAGCCGGGCAGGCTAAACGGAGTATGTCGCGGTTATTTTCGCGCACGACGGCTGTCGAAGTATACGTAGGCTATCAGTGCGATGTATACCAAAAGGCCGAGCAGTTGGTTGAGGCCTTCGCCCATCGGGCAGCTGTATGTGAAGCCGAAGAAGCGTGTCATGGCGGCAAATACGCCGAAGAGAGCACCGCCGGCTATCAGACCTGAAGCAATCAGTGTGCCGCGGTCGGAGCGGGCAGCCGCCACAGCTTTATCTTTGGAGCTGCGGCCCACGAAGTATGCCAAGGCACCGCCCACGAGCATAGGGGTGTTGAGCGGCAGCGGGATAAACATACCGAGGCAGAATGCCAGAGCGGGTACTCCGAGCCAGTTGAGCAGCAGTGCAAGCACCGCGCCTACGATATAGAGCACCCACGGGGTGTCGCCTCCCATCATCAGCGGCTCGATCACCTTGGCCATAGCGTTGGCCTGCGGAGCCACAAGGGCGTTGTCGCCGGTGAAACCGTATACCTGGTTGAGCAGCATGATCACGCCGCCCACGGTGGCAGCCGAAACAAGGGTTCCGACAAATTTCCACGACTCCTGTTTCTTGGGCGTGGAGCCGAGCCAGTAGCCCACCTTCAGGTCGGTGACGAAACCACCGGCCATAGATAGAGCCGTGCAGACCACGCCGCCTATCACCATCGAAGCGGCGATACCCTCGCGGCCATTGAGGCCGATAGCCACGAAGATACATGATGCCACGATCAGAGTCATCAGCGTCATACCCGACACGGGGTTGGAGCCCACGATCGCTATGGCATTGGCGGCTACCGTGGTGAAGAGGAATGCTATCACCGCTACCACAGCCCATGCCACCAAGGCCTGCCAGAATGTATTGATCACGCCGACCCAGAAGAATATCAGCACGGCAATCAGAGCTAAAGCGATATAAAACACTACATGCTTCATCGAGATATCCATCTGCCAGCGGGCGGTCTTGGTGGTGGAAGCTCCGCCTTTAAACTCGCGGCCGGCCAGCCCGACAGCCTGACGGATGATAGGCCACGACTTGACGATACCTATCACACCGGCCATCGCTATACCGCCGATACCGATCATTCGGGCGTAGTCGCTGAATATCTTTTCGGGAGCCATAGCCTGCATGGCCACGTCGCCGTATGTGCCCATAAGCGGTATGATGATCCACCACACGAAGAGCGATCCGGCAAATATCACGAAGGCATATTTCAGTCCGACGATGTACCCCAAGCCGAGCAGAGCCGCACCGGTGTTGCACGACAGCACCATTTTGAACTTGTCGATCATAGCCTGTCCCCACGACGTGGCGGCCGTTGTGATCTGGCCTGCCCAGAAGCCGAAAGTCTCGACGATATAGTCGTAGAGACCTCCGATGAGCGACGCTACCACGAGCGTAAGAGCCTGGCCGCCGCTGCGCGCGCCCTCGCTCTTGTCAGAGCTTCCCTGACCCGATGCGAGCACCTGCGTCGTGGCGGTAGCTTCGGGGAAGGGGTACTTGCCGTGCATATCCTTCACAAAATATTTGCGGAAAGGTATGAAGAAGAGTATGCCGAGCACGCCGCCGAGCAGCGAGCTGAGGAATATCTGGTAGAAGTCGACGTCGATGCCGAGGATATATAGCGCCGGGAGAGTAAAGATGGCACCTGCCACGATCACGCCCGAGCATGCGCCTATCGACTGTATTATGACGTTTTGCCCCAGCGGATTCTTGATCTTCAGAGCACCGCTCAGACCTACGGCTATGATTGCTATCGGGATAGCGGCTTCAAATACCTGGCCTACTTTAAGGCCCAGATATGCCGCTGCGGCACTGAATATTACGGCAAGCACGAGGCCAAGCGACACCGAGTAGGGGGTCACTTCCTTGTAGTCGCGTGCCGGGTGCATCAGCGGGCGGTAGGTTTCATCGGCGGCAAGCTCGCGGAAAGCGTTGTCGGGAAGCTCGATAGGATCGGCGTCCATGTACACCTCCTCGGGGAGTTCCGACGGTGTGATCTTTGTCTTTTCCATTGCTAATATGTGGTTTTATTTGTAAATTTTGTTCAAAGGTAGCGATTATTTGGAGAAATAGTGCTACCTTTGCCAAAAATTATTTTCATTATACTTACATTTCTTTCCGGGAAATACCATGCATGTTTTTAAAAAATCACTGTGGACGGCGTGTGCCCTGCTTTTAGGACTCTCCCCGCTGTCTGCCAATGCCGCAAATTCTTACGGCATACCTGAGAAGATTCAGGATGGCAATATCCTGCATTGCTTCGACTGGACTTTCCAGCAGATCATTGATGAGTTGCCTAATATAGCTAAAGCCGGTTTCGGAGCCGTTCAGGTATCGCCGGTGCAGGGCAACTGCAATAACAATGCCGAGTGGTTCTACGCCTACATGCCCTACGACTTCAAGTTCCGTGCAAACGGTCAGGGTGGAAGCGCCCTGCTCAAGAAGCTCTGCGAGCAGGCCGAACCTTACGGTATTAAAATTGTAGTCGACGTAGTGGCCAACCATGTCAATCAGGCTGCCGGCTACCACGACACGTGGTGGGACTCCAACGGCCGCGTGCGCTGGCAGGGTGGCATCAACTACGGTAACCGCTACTCGATCACACACGGTCAGCTCGGCGAATACGGCGACGTAAACTCAGAGGACGCTCAGGTGCAGGCTCGCGCCAAAGCATTTATCGACGAGCTCAAAGGGTACGGCGTGAAAGGTATCCGCTGGGATGCCGCCAAGCATATCGGTCTCCCCTCCGAGGGCTGCGCCTTCTGGTCGACTGTATGCTCCGACCCCTCGCTGTGGCACTACGGTGAGATACTCGACAGCCCCGGCGGCGACGGCAACGCCCTGATGAAAGAGTACACCAAATATATGTCGGTGACCGACAACGGATACTGCGACGGTGTGCGCAATGCTGTGAAATCAGGCAACGTGCCCTCAAGCCACGCAGGCTGGGCCTCAAGCACTATTGCCGCCGACAAGGTGGTATACTGGGCTGAGAGCCACGACGACTACTCCAACGAATGGCAGGCCTCCACTCATATCTCGCAGGCCGTGATCGACCGCACATGGGCTATCGTAGCTTGCCGTAACGGCTCGTCATCGCTTTACTTCTCACGCCCGTCGGCCAACACCCGCAACACTATCAAAATGGGTCAGAAAGGTTCGACACACTTCACCTCAAAGGAGATCGCTGCCGTCAATCATCTTCGCAACGCAGCCGTGGGCAAGGAGGATTACTTCTCGAGCTCGAACGGCGTAGTGTCGGTGACCCGCAAAGGGATCGGCGCCTGCATCGTGGTGGGCAACGGCCAGAGCCGCAATGTCAGCGTGCCCAACGGTGGCGGCTACTGCCCCGCAGGTACTTATAAAGATGAAGTGACCGGCAATACATTCACCGTCACGGCATCGACCATTACCGGACAGGTGGGCAACACAGGTATCGCCGTGATCTACAACGGTACCGCCTCGACAGAGCCCTCAGTGACACTCAGCCCCGACGGCGGTTCTTTCAAGACCGAGACTCTCACCGTCAAAGCTACTCTGGTAAATGCCACCTCAGGCTGGTATAAAGTGGACAATGGCGCCCAGATGCCTTTCTCGGGTTCGACCAATATAACTATCGGCAACGGCGTTGAGGCCGGCAAGACCATCACTATACGCTGGAGCGCCACCGGTACCTCCGGTACCAAGACAGGCTCGGCAGTATATACAAAGGTTGACCCCTCGCAGGCCGTATATGTATATTATGACACAAAGCAGACCGGATGGTCGAATGTCAACGTCTACATCTACAAACCCGGCGCAACAGCCACCGAGATGTCGGCATGGCCCGGTGCAGCGATGACACACACCTCGGGCACACTCTGGGAGTATGAAGTGCCCGAAGCATTTACAAACGGCTCGAAGGTGATATTCAACAACGGCACCGACCAGTACCCGCAGGATGTGCAGGGTCAGGATTGCGGCCTTGATCTCAACGGCAAGTCGATGATCTGTGCAGGCACCAACTGGTCGGAATACAACGGCCAGCATGGCGACGATCCCGACGACAATGTCGTTGACCCCAACCCCAACTCAAGCTCGTTCATAGTATACTGGAACAATGCAAACCAGCTTTGGGCAACTCCCTACGTATACTACTGGGGCGGCTCGTCGGCCCCGTCGTGGCCCGGCTCGCCGATGACACACATCGGTGGAACCATCTGGAAGGCTGACATCGCTACCGGCTCGACCGGCGTGATATTCGACAAAGGCCCCGGCGCCGGCACCAAAGGTGTGGATCAGACTGAGGACCTCGTGCCCGTGCACAAGCACATGTATATCATGAGCCAGGATCTGGGCTTATGGGAAGGCTCGGGTGTAGAGGCCAACGTATTCGATCAGCCCGATGCAGCCCCCGAATACTACACTCTGATGGGTGTGCGTGTAGCCGAGCCCGCCGCCGGCAGCATTTACATCGTACGCCGTGGCAACAAGGTGACCAAAGAGTACATTCGCTGATTTCCAATAGATCCCTAATATACTGACTATATGCCGGATGCGCGCGATGCCGTCCGGCATATATTTTATATGTGCGACAGGCTGCCCTGTGAACTTTGCCCCCTGCTTGGGTGTTGTAATATCAGAAGGCAAAACAATCTATGCCGGCATTTTGACGCGACCGCCACGGCGGTACAGCTTGTCGCCGAGGCAGATATAACGGAGCCCAAAATAATAACCCGCACGGTGTGGCCGGTGCGGGTTATTATTATTTTGCAAATATTGCTACCTTTGCAGAAAAATACATAGTCTGTGCGGCGATCTGTTTTACAACGTTATAGTGAGATTATGAGCCTCGGCGGTCCTATCCTGGCAGGGCAGCTGGGGATGATAGTGACCGGTTTTGCCGACACCTATATGGTAGGGCAATATTCTACGGAGGCGCTTGCCTCGGCATCGTTTGTCAACGGTATTTTCAACTGCGGGATTCTGGCATGTGTAGGTTTCAGTTACGGCCTTACGCCTCTGGTAGGAGCGCTCTTCACACAGCGCCGGGATGCTGATATAGGCGCAACGCTTCGCGCCGGTGTGCGCGCCAACATGATCTTCTCGGCGGCACTCACAGCTCTCTTTACGGTGCTTTACTTCATGCTCGACAAGATGGGGCAACCTGAAGAATTGTTGCCCTTTATCCGGCCTTACTACCTTACGATCCTGGTTTCGGTAGTATTCATATCCCTGTTCAATGCTTTCGCTCAATGCAGCTACGGTGTGCAGCGCACCCGGATGCCCATGTGGATTGTGCTCGGTGCCAACGCTCTGAATATATTGCTCAACCGGTTGCTGATATATGGCGACGCCGGGATGCCTGAATTAGGGCTTACCGGCGCGGGGTTGGCCACGCTCATATCGCGTATGGTCTGTGCCGCGGGTATAATTGCTGTGTTTGCTGCATCGGCCGACTTTCGCGTATATACACGTGGTTTCCGCACTGTAGAGTTGCCGCCGGGCAAGCTGAAGCAAGTGTGGAGCACCTCTTGGCCGGTGGCTATGCAGATGGCACTCGAAACCGGCGCATTCTCCGGTGCAGCTGTCATGGCAGGCTGGCTTGGCAAGATTGAGCTTGCGGCTTTTCAGATCGTTGTGATAATCGGGATGTTAGGTTTTTGCGTGTACTATTCGGTGGCTGCTGCCGTATCAGTGCTTGTGGCTAACGCCTGCGGTGCTTCCGACCGTCGCGGCATGCGGCGTGTGGCTCTCGACGGGTATGTGATAATCCTTGTCCTGGCGGCTTTGGCTTCGCTGACTTTTATCTTTTTCCTCCAGCCTCTCGCTCATATCTTCACGCCCGATCCGAAGGTGATAGCCACCACGCTTTCGCTCCTTGTGCCGCTGCTGCTGTATCAGCTCGGCGACGCAACCCAGATCACATTTGCCAACGCATTGCGCGGCACCTCGCGGGTGCAGGTGATGTCGTGGATAGCCTTGGTGAGCTATGCGATTATCGGTCTGCCGTCTACATATCTGTTTGCTTTCACACTCGGTGCTGGTCTGCCCGGTATAGTTTATTCATTTTCGGTATCGCTCTTCACGGCAGCGGCGCTTTTCGTTTACTTTTTCCGCCGCTACACTTCCGGGGCGGGTTGAATAGCACGAAAAGGCCGGGGAATTTTCATTCTCCGGCCTTTTCGCGTGCGAACAGTCAGGCATCAGTCGACGGTCATCTCACCGACTATCGATGTGGTGAGATATGACTTGATCTCGTCGGTAGTGAGGCCGCTGCCGAGCAGGTACATCATCTTGGTCACGGCAGCCTCGACTGTGATGTCGAGACCTGTGATTACACCGGCTTTGGTGAGCATATCGCCGGTGTAGTAGCGCTTCTGCTCGTCGCCGCCGTTCATACACTGTGTCACGTTGAACACGATCAGGCCGCGGCTCACGGCGTCGCTGATTGCGTCGAGGAACCATTTCTCGGTAGGAGCATTGCCGGCTCCGAATGTGCGGAGTATCACGGCCTTGATACCCGGTGTGGCAAGCTGAGCCTTGACCACATCCTCGGTGATGCCGGGATAGAGCCACATCACAAGCACTGAAGGATCCATCGAGTAGAACGGCTCAAGCGGCAGAGCTGTGGAGTGGCGCATCAGATACGGTTTGGCGTAGTTGATGTGCAGGTCGATAGTACCTAAGTTGGGGTAGTTGAAGCTCTTGAAAGCGTGAAAACCGGTAGATGTGAATTTTGTGGACCGGCATCCGCGCACGATATAATCCTGGAACGATATGACGACCTCCTGAATCATAGGATCGCCGTTCTCATCCTTGGCGGCTGCTACCTCGACAGCTGAGATAAGGTTTTCTGTACCGTCCTCGCGGGTAGCGCCGATGGGGAGCTGTGAGCCGGTGATCACCACAGGTTTGCGCAGGTTGCGGAGCATGAACGACAGTGCCGAAGCCGTATAGGCCATCGTGTCGGTGCCGTGGAGCACCACGAAGCCGTCGTACTCATCGTAATTGTCGGCAATATCCTTTACTATCTGATTCCAGTATGAGGGGTTCATGTTCGAAGAGTCGATAGGCTGGGGGAACTGCACGCTCTGGATGTCGTAGCCGAGCTGACCGATCTTAGGCACATTGTCCATAAGGTGTGAGAAGTCGAACGGCTGGAGTCCGTCGGGAGTTTCCACCATACCGATTGTACCGCCGGTATAGATGATCAGGATTTTGGGTTTGTTTGCTGTTGTTGCCATAATTTTATTGGGTTTAAAGTAATCAATTCCTTGTGTTTTTATATGCCGGCGACTGTATAAGCCGCCGGCATAATAAGTTCAGTCAGTGGATCAATAGTAGTTTTTCGACATACCGAATACGAAGTGGCGGCTGCGGAGCACTACGAATACCATCACGATTGCGGCTGCGATACCTACGAAGATGAACGGGAACATTGTCGAGGTGGTGTGGAAGATCTTCTCACCTGCGCCGATGATCACGGGCACCATCGAGATAGCTACATAGTTGGCTACCTGGAGGTATGCGAGCGAGAGGGTCGACTTGCTGTCGGAGGTCACCACTTCAGTAGCCTTGGTGTAGAAGATAGGCTGGGCGATACCGTTGCCGAGACCGCAGAGGGCTGCTGCGATGATGTAGATCACGAGGCTCTTCGGTACGAAGATGAACAGTGCGAAGCTACCTACTATCATACCTGTGGCGACGATAAAGGTCGTCTTACGGAAGGCTTTCATCACCGGAGTAAGTGCCAGGCCCACGACAAACATCGCGAAGTAGAATACCGAGGTCATTGTCGAAGCGTTCTCCGAAGAGATCCAGTCGAAGTTAGGCAGATAGTACGACGGTATACATGTGGCGAATACGAAGAAGAAGTAAGCCAGAAGCAACCAGATGGTACGACCTACGTAGAAGCCGCCTTTCACGGTCTGACCCTTGGTAGAGAAACCGTCGGCATCTACAGCGGGCACGGTAGCCGCTGTGGTTGTAGCTGTCGAAGCAGTAGCATCGGTGGTAGCGGTAGTGTCGAGGTCGGCTTTAGGAATCTTGCGCAGGAACGGGATAAGTACCAGCGACAGAAGCGGGATCAGGTATACGAAGAATGCACGGTGCCAGTTGTTGGCCAGGTCGCCTGCGATGAGGTAGCCCACGGCAAATGTGGCGAGCACCAGGGCGATATTACCGATAGCGGAGATGATACCCATCTGTTTCATACGGTATTTTCCGGTGAACACATCGGCAATAAGGCCGGTGGAGAAAGGCAGGATCAGACCGCAGCCTGCGCCGAGCAGACAGCTGAGCCAGATTAAGCCCGTGAGCGAGTTACAGAATATCGACCATGCGCCGGCTATAAGATACAGTATCGTACCGAGCGCGATAATCAGGATTTTGTGGCGACTCTCGGAAAGCTTACCCGAGAGGAGTACGAAGGGGATGATCACCAGGTTGGGGAGAACGGTGAGCAACTGAATTTTCAAATCCGTGGCATCGGTGAAGATGCTGCGCAGACTTCCCTCGATAGGTGTCACAGCCAGGCCCGGAAGGTCAACGGCGAGCGACAACGACCAGATTGCCAGTACAACTATCATCGAGATAGTGCCTTTGCCTGTTTGTACTTTCATAGTTGAATATCGTTTAGTGTTAGTAATTATTTAATCTGTGCATTGAGGCGCTGTGGAGGTTATGCTGTCACAGTCACACGGTCGCCGTTGAACACTCCGAGTCCGAGTTTCTGCATCACGGCTTTCACAGCTGCCTGCGCTTTCACGGAGTTGCCGGCCTCGTCCAATGGAGGAGCGAAAGCTGCGATACCCATCACGCCGGGCATCACGCCGAGCACGCCGCCACCCACGCCGCTCTTGGCGGGGATACCGGAGGTGTAGAGCCAGTCGCCGGTGTTCTGATAGAAACCTACCGACGAGATGAGGGTTGTGATCTTAGGCGCGATCTCGGGGGCGAACACCTGCTTTTTGGTCACGGGGTTCACACCGCCGTTGGCTATGGTGCCTGCGCAGATCGAGAGCTGCGATGCGGTGATACCTACGGAGCACTGGCGGGTGTAGAGATCCAGGCTCATGGGCACGTCGTCGTATATACGGTTGTAGTTTTTGAGCAGCCAGGCGATGGCGCGGTTGTTGAAGTTGGTTTCCGATTCAGATTTGTAGAGCTCGTCGATCACCTGTGCTTCAGAGCCGCAGAGGTCGGCGATATTATTGATGATAGCCTCCCATTTTCCCCATGAGTCGCCCACGGGGTTGACCATCGAGCAGGCGGTGATTGCGCCGGCGTTGACAAGCGGTGTCGAGGGGTGATCGTTTTCGAGAAGAATGGCGAAGATAGAGTTGAACGGCAGGCCGGTAGCATCAGCACCGATCTGCTTGAGCACTGCCTCCGGGCCATGCTGTTTGAGAACAAGGATTGCTGTGAGTACTTTCGATACAGACTCGATACCGAACTTATACTCGGTATCTCCTACATTGAATGTCGTGCCGTCGGGCAGTGTGACGCTCAGACCGAATAGATTCGGATCGATATTAGCCAGGAAGGGGATATAGTCGGCATTGTGGCCGCCTTTTATATCCTTACATTCGTTGTAGGCTTCTTCGACTGCGGCTTTGATCTGCGCATGCGTAATGGTCTTTTCCATAAGGTGTGGCTTTAAGTTTTTTTATTGAGTGAAATATTTTTCGTTGGGTAGTGAAACGTTTGCAGTTAGTTACAAAAATACAACGAGGGAGTGTCTATTTTTGTTCGGTACGATAAAATATTTGTATATGGTGTAATCCAAATTACATTTTCAGGTGTTTATAATGCAGAAACAAAAAAACAAACATATACTCCACGATTTTAACTCAACCCAATTATGAAGAAGTTACTTTTGAGTCTTACGGCAGTAGCGGCAGGGATGGTTACGTTCAGCGCGCAGGCTCAACGAGACAACCGACATTTCGAAAATAATGTGCTCTCGGTAGTCAACAACGATACAGTCGACATCGCCACAATAGAGCGTCACCTCAAGGAGAATGCCCCTCTGTCGCCCAACGACAACGGCCTTCCGCGTTTTGCCATAGTTGGCAAAGATCATAAATACTATTTGGGTATCGGCGCACAGTTCCTCGGCGAGGCTGTCTACGACTTCGGCGACAACATGCCTTCGCCCTACCTCTTCACCCCTTCGTCGATCACACCCTCGAAGCCCGGCAACCGATCGGGGCTCGACTTCGCTTGGCAGACATCCTCTCTTTATTTGAACTTTGTTGCGCTGCCCGGCACTGAGAATCAGGTGGGATTCTTCTTCAAAGGTAACTTCACCGGCAACAATAACACATTCAGCGTGCTTCACCTCAATGCAAAGTTCCGCGGATTGACTCTCGGTTACACCACCAGCCTCTTCACCGATGCTGCCGCCGAGCCTATGACAATCGACTTCGAAGGTCCTAACGCATATCCTTACACCACCCTCTTCACCGCATCGTGGAGACAGAAACTGGCCAAAAACTTCTACGGAGCTGTCGGTATCGAGGCTCCTACCGCGTCGATGACCTACGGTCGCGGTGCTGAGGGAGTGAACCAGCGCACTCCGGCTGTGCCTCTCTACCTTGAGTATGATTGGAACGGCGGCGCGGCACACGCACGTCTCTCCGGTCTTATCCGCCCGATGCAGTACCGCAACTCCGTAGAGCATGCAAACAAGACTCTCACCGGTCTGGGCGTTCAGCTCTCGGGTATGTCGAAGATCTACGGTCCGCTGAGCATAAACTATAACGTGACATACGGCAGCGGTATAAGCTCGTACCTGCAGGACGACAACGGCCTCTGTATCGACGCTATGGATACCGGCGACGGCCACATGAAGATGGTCAAGAGCATGGGTGTGACAGGAGGTTTGAGCTACGCTATCACGGATAAACTGTCGACCAACGTCGTATACAGCCACCTCACCAACTGGTATGACCACAAGATGAATCCCGACGAGGGTTCTTACCGCTACGGTGATTATGTAGCTGCCAATGTGATCTACAACATCAACTCGTTTGTATCGGCCGGCGTGGAGTACGACTACGGTCATCGCAAGAGCCTCCAGGGCAACAGCCTCCATACAAACCGCGTGCAGGTGCAGCTCGCAGTGACATTCTAAAATAAAACAGGTCTTATAAAACATTATCTCCCCCGGTTCGGATTGAGCCGGGGGAGATAATGTTTTATGGAGGAATAGATGACTTATTCCTCGGGGAGTGCCACTCGGGTGAGCGATGCTTCGATCTTGGCGGCGAGAGCGGTGTTGTCGGCAAGATAAGTCTGAAGGTCTGATGAGAGAGTGCCGTCGGTTTCGAGCGAAAGTGCCTTCGGTCCGGTCTCGATGCTAAGTATCTGATAGTTTGCCACGAATGCGAAGCAATCTTCAAGCAGCTCGGGCCAGATAGTCAGGTCGACGTGATTCTGAAGCGTATCGAGAGTGAGCGAACAGCGGGCGGCGCTTTTCATCAGGTCGTTGATGGCTGCGCGGGTAGTCTCGGTGCTTTTTGCTGAAGCGAGCTTGTTGCAGTGATTCACAAAAGCGTGGAGCACGCGGAGGGTGGCGGGCGTCATCTGCTCAAGGCGCTGCTTCTGGATGGAGATGTTGACGCGACGCTGCTTCTCGGCCTCCGACTCGACGTCGATCTCCGACTTCATAGCTCCTACGGCGTTGAGGAAGAATCCCAGCACCGTGATGCCGCACATCACCTCCAGAGCCGTCAGACACTCCGATGAGGCCACGCACGGCGTGTAGTCGCCGAAGCCGAGGGTCGAAATAGTCACGATACTATAATATATGCACGCCCCGAAGTCGAAACTTCCGCCGTCGGGCACCCGGAAGCTCCCTTGCGGCAGCAGCGAGTAGAGCACGGCGAATATCGGGATTGCAATAAGATAAATACCGATCCAGACCAGAGGCCGGACATTAGAGATCACGTGAAAGAGATGCCGCGCTTTGCGCGAGGCGAAGTGAAGAAATTTTGGTACCATGATTTTTTGTATATTTATGTTAAACGAATAACAACCGACCGGCCCAAAAAGATTACACAGAGCCGTAGTAAAATCCACAGCAAAAAATCGGGAAATTACTATGTCATATCTAAATAATTGCTATCTTTGCAGTTGCGGTGTGCCTGCGACGGTAAACCGCGACGACAAATAGCTTGCAATTTGAAAATATAACTAATCTTAAATTTTATATTTAATACCACATCATGTCAGAAAACAAAGAACGTTTGTTCGATCAATTCCCCCCGGTTTCGACCGAGGAATGGAAAGCCAAAGTGGAGGCCGACCTTAAAGGCGCTCCATTTGATAAAAAGCTTGTGTGGCGTACTTCCGAAGGCTTCAACGTGCAGCCTATGTATCGTGCCGAGGATATCGAAGGGCTCAAGACTCTCGACTCGCTCCCCGGCGAGTACCCGTATGTGCGCGGCACACGCACCGACAACGACTGGCTCACACGCCAGGAGATCATAGCCGACACCCCCGAGCAGGCAAATGCTAAAGCTCTGGAAGTGCTCACAAAAGGTGTCAACTCCCTCGGCTTCGATGTGAAAGATGCTGCCGATGTGGCTGTGCTGCTCAAAGGCATTGATCTCGCCAAGGTGGAGATCAACCTCAAGTCTTGCCCCCGCAAGGCTCTCGAAGTGGCAAAAGCCCTCGTGGAATATATAAAAGAGAACGGTGCCGAAGCCACATTCCGCGGCTCGGTGGATTTCAACCCGTTCAAGCGTGCTCTCAAGCACGGATCAAAATTCCCTGCCGACATCACCGCTACTGCCAAGGAGCTGATGGAAGCAGTTAAAGATGTGCCCGGACTGCGTGTGCTCAGCGTAGACTCATACATGCTCAGCAACGCCGGTGCCTACATATATCAGGAGCTCGGCTACGCCCTGGCTTGGGGCGCTCAGTGGATGACGGCTCTTACCGACGCCGGTATGTGTGCTGACTGCGTGGCAAAACGCATCAAATTCAACATGGGCGTTTCGTCAAACTACTTCATGGAGCTTGCTAAATTCCGCGCTGCGCGTATGCTCTGGGCTCAGATCGTAGAGCAGTATAAGCCCGAATCGAAAGATTCCGCCAAGCAGATGGTACACGCCGTGACATCGCAGTTCAACCAGACTATCTACGACGCTCACGTCAACCTGCTCCGCTCGCAGACAGAGGCCATGTCGGCCGCTCTCGCCGGTGTCGACTCGATCACCGTCACTCCGTTCGACAAACCTTACAAGACTCCCGACGACTTCTCCGAGCGTATCGCCCGCAACCAGCAGTTCCTCCTCAAAGAGGAGAGCCATCTTGACAAGGTGGTCGATCCCGCCGGCGGTTCATATTATGTCGAGACCCTCACCGTCAACATCGCCCGCGAAGCATGGAAGCTATTCCTGCAGGTAGTCGACGAGCAGGGTGGTTTCGAGGCCGCTGTCAATGCCGGTCTGGTGCAGAAAGCCGTCAACGAGTCGAACGAAAAACGTCACACCGACGTGGCTCGCCGCAAAGAGATACTGCTTGGCACAAACCAGTATCCCAACATCAACGAGACTGCCGCCGAGAAGATCGAAAAGACCGGTTGCTGCTGCGGCTGTGCCGACGACAGCGAAGCCGAGTTTGAAGCTCTCCGCTCCACCCGCGCAGCATCAGCTTTCGAGGAGCTCCGCCTTGCCACCGAGGCTGCTGCAAAACGCCCCAAAGTGTTCATGCTCACAATCGGCAACCTGGCTATGCGTCTGGCTCGCGCTCAGTTCTCCACAAACTTCTTCGGCTGCGCCGGCTATCAGATAATCGACAACCTCGGCTTCGAAACCGTCGAGGCAGGTATCGAGGCAGCCGTGGCAAAAGAGGCCGACGTAGTGGTGCTCTGCTCGTCGGACGACGAATATGCCGAGTATGCTCCCGCAGCGTTCAAAGCCCTTGACGGCCGCGCTGAGTTTGTAGTGGCCGGTGCTCCCGCCTGCATGGACGACCTGAAGGCTCAGGGTATCAACGACTTCATCCACGTGCGCTGCAATGTGCTTGATGTGCTCCGCGACTTCAACAACCGCCTTCTCAATAAGTAATCTCACTTCACCCTACCCCCCAACGAACTATATAAAATGAAACCCGATTTCAAATCAATAGACATCACAGCCGACGCCTTTGCAGCTCCCGCACAGGCCGCAGCTCAGCTCAAGGGTGAAGAATGGCTCACCCCCGAGCTCATACCCGTAAAACCGATATACACCCGCGCCGACCTCGAAGGGCTCGAGCACCTGAACTATGTGTCGGGTCTGCCTCCGTTCCTCCGCGGTCCGTACAGCGCCATGTACCCCCTGCGCCCCTGGACCATCCGCCAGTATGCAGGATTCTCGACAGCAGCCGAGTCGAACGCCTTCTACCGCCGCAACCTTGCGTCGGGCCAGAAAGGTCTGTCGGTGGCATTCGACCTCCCCACACACCGCGGCTACGATGCCGACCACGAGCGCGTGGTGGGCGACGTCGGCAAAGCAGGTGTGTCGATCTGCTCGCTCGACGACATGAAGGTGCTCTTTGACGGTATACCTCTGAATAAAATGTCGGTGTCGATGACCATGAACGGCGCTGTGCTTCCGGTGCTCGCATTCTACATCAACGCCGGTCTGGAGCAGGGTGCCAAACTTGAAGAGATGGCCGGTACGATCCAGAACGACATCCTCAAGGAGTTCATGGTGCGCAACACCTATATCTACCCGCCGGAGTTCTCGATGCGTATCATCGCCGACATCTTCGAGTACACATCGAAGAATATGCCTAAGTTCAACTCGATCTCGATCTCCGGCTACCACATGCAGGAGGCAGGTGCTACCTGCGACATCGAGCTCGCCTACACCCTGGCCGACGGTCTCGAATACCTCCGCGCCGGTGTGAATGCAGGCATGGATATCGACGCTTTCGCTCCGCGTCTGTCGTTCTTCTGGGCCGTTGGTATGAACTTCTTCATGGAGATCGCCAAGATGCGTGCCGCACGTATGCTCTGGGCCAAGATCGTGAAACAGTTCAACCCCAAGAACCCCAAATCGCTTGCACTGCGTACTCACTGCCAGACATCCGGATGGTCGCTCACCGAGCAGGATCCTTTCAACAACGTAGGCCGTACATGTATCGAGGCCATGGGTGCCGCTCTCGGCCACACACAGAGCCTCCATACCAACGCCCTCGACGAGGCTATCGCCCTCCCCACCGACTTCTCGGCACGTATCGCCCGCAATACTCAGATCTACATCCAGGAGGAGACAATGGTGACCAAACAGGTAGACCCCTGGGCCGGTTCCTACTATATCGAAGCTCTCACCGACGAGATCGCACACCGCGCATGGGAGCACATCCAGGAGATCGAGAAACTCGGCGGTATGGCTAAGGCTATCGAGACCGGTCTGCCCAAGCTGAAGATCGAAGAAGCTTCGGCCCGCACACAGGCCCGCATCGACTCCGGCCGTCAGACCATCGTCGGTATCAACAAATACCGTCTCGACCACGAAGATCCCATCGATATCCTCGAGAGCGACAATACCGAGGTGCGTCGCGAGCAGATCGAGCACCTCAACAAGACCCGCGCC
>CAZPKH010000003.1:0-83056 GCA_964587165.1 uncultured Muribaculaceae bacterium | reverse complement strand
TGTGGGCATGCTTCACGGGGTTGTCGAGCAGACCGGCGGCGATGAGGCCGGCGGGGTGAGCCATGTCGACCATGAAGATAGCGCCGATCTCGTCGGCCAGACGGCGCATGCGGGCATAGTCCCATTCGCGGGAGTAGGCACTTGCACCGCCGATGATCAGCTTCGGACGCTCGCGGCGTGCCACTTCCTCCATCTGGTCGTAGTCCACGAGGCCTGTATCTTCGCGGACGTTATACTCCAGAGCCTGGAACATAAGGCCGGAGAAGTTCACCGGGCTGCCGTGCGAGAGGTGTCCGCCGTGAGCCAGGTTGAGGCCTAAGAATTTGTCGCCGGGCTGCAGGACGGCCATAAACACGGCCATGTTTGCCTGAGCACCGGAGTGGGGCTGCACGTTGGCATATTCAGCATCGAAGAGCTTGCAGATGCGCTCGATGGCTATCTGCTCGCTTTCGTCGACCACGCCGCAGCCGCCATAGTAGCGGCGGCCGGGATACCCCTCTGCATATTTGTTTGTAAGGCACGAACCCATGGCTGCCATGACTTCGTCGCTGACGAAGTTTTCGGACGCAATCAGCTCAATCCCTTTGAGCTGGCGCTGATGTTCGCGCTCGATGATGTCGAAGATTACTTTGTCTCGCTTCATGATAGATAGACTGGTTAACTGTTTAGTTTCTTCTTGGAAAGTTGATTTGTGTATTGCAAATATAGCAAATAATTAACGAGATTGCCAAATTTTAACTTTTTTATTCTATCCGAAATCATTAACTTTGTACTTATGAAGAACTTAACCCTATTGATTCTGCTGCTTGCCGGGATATTGACCGGCGCAGCGGATACAAATCATAATAAGATGTCGCCGCTGGCGCGTATTACTGCCGAGCAGCGTTGTTCGCCCCCCATGCGCAAACTGCCGGGCGATATTCTCGATCCATATATGCCTATGATCATGCAGATAGCCGATGAGGCGGATGAAGCCACTGTTAGCTCGCTGGAGGATCTCGGAGTGATAGTCTGGCATCAGCGTCACGAGCTGCTGCTTGTATCCGTGCCGTATGATAAGCTCGATGCCGCCCTTTCGCTGCCCGGTGTGGCTGCGGTAGGTGTGTCGGGCGACATGAGTTCGTGCATGGATCTGTCGCGGCAGTGGGGCGACGTTGACATGGTGCATCAGGGCTCGTCGACTACCCTTGCTCCCTATACCGGCCGGGGAGTGGTAGTCGGGTGGGCTGATATAGGCTTTGATTGGCGTCATGCGGCCTTCGCCGACGGACGCCTCAAGCAGCTTCATCATTTTGATGCTGCTAACGGGGTGGCGCGTTCGGCTTCGCATGACGACGGTTTTGAGGGCTGGAGCATCGACTGTACCGACGAATACCATGCTACGCATGTGGGTAATATTCTTGCCGGAGGGGTTACGGAGCTGCCGTATCACGGCGTAGCTACCGGAGCCGATATAGTTGCCACGACAAGCTGCCTGACGGATGTGGGGATACTCTGCGGAGTGGAGAGCGTGATAGATTATGCCGCGAGCGTAGGAGCTCCGGCGGTGGTGAATGTGTCTATGGGCAATTATCTCGGGCCTCACGATGGTACTTCGCTGATGTCGCGATATTTAGGATATTGTGCTAAGGATGCGGTGATCACGCTCTCGGCGGGCAATACCGGCTCGCAAACCGGCTATGCTACGTTCACGCCCCGCGAAGGAGTGCCGTCGGCCGACCTGCGCATCAACGAGCTCCCGAAATGGCACGGGTTTGAGGTGAATGGCTATACCGATATATGGAGTTGCGATGCCAGGCCGGTGGAAGTGTGCATCGGAGTGTTTGACGACATGACAAAGAGCGTTGTGTGGATGTCGGAGCCGCTTGCGGCTACCGATTCAGGCTATGTCCGTTTCGGCAACTTTGATACAGAAGCTCTGAGGAGCTATCTGTCGACGGCGGAATATACCCTTGCTTGGGAAGTGAACCCTCGCAACGGCCGTTGGAACGCTACCCTCCATTATGTCACCTCAACGCCGTTTGAATGTACCCCGTACTCGTGGGCACGGTATTTCACGGTAGTGAGAGTGCGCCCAGTCGGAGGGCAGGCCGTCGATCTTTTTGCCGACACATCGAGATCTTTCTTCCAGTCGGTGCCCGGCTCAGCAATGTATATAAGTACAGAGGGGTCGGTGAGCGATATGGCTACTGCCGAAGGTGTGATATGTGTCGGCTCTGTCAATTCCCGAAACTCCGCTCCGTGCCTTGAACGCCCTGATGATCCACATTCCTGGGATATGACTGTGGGCGCGGTCAGCTCGTTCAGCTCATATTCCGACGCGCCTCGCATCGCCCGTCTGCCCCACGTATGTGCGCCCGGTGCATATGTAGTATCGGCGGTTTCGGAGCCGTTCGTCGCTGCACATCCCGGCGAGGAGAAACTATCCGCCGTGATTGAGGCCGCTGATGGGAGCCGTTCATATTACGGCCCTGTGCGCGGCACATCGATGTCGTCGCCATTTATGGCCGGTGTTGCGGCACTATGGCTCGAAGCTAAGCCGAACTTTTCGCCCGCCGAGGTGCGCGAGCTGGCGATCTCGACAGCTGTCGCTCTCGACGATGACTACTCGCGTTCACGCTCCGGAGCCGGCTGTGTTGATGCTTTAGGTGGATTGTCCGAGCTCTTGACCACAGGGAGCTATCTTCATCCGGCCGACCGAGTGGAGCCTGTTGTAAGGGTTACTCCTGCCGGCACGATTGAAGTGACGGGAGGCGAGCTTACTGGAGTTTTCTCTGTCGACGGCTCGATGGTCGACGGCTCGCGGCCTTTGCCTCCGGGGGTATATATAGTATGTATCTCCGGTTTTCCGGCTCGCAAAATCTGCCTGTAAACATTATTTGACCCGATAACGTTCTATAAATAAAAGTTTTGCAAATGAGAACCAAATCGATGCTCGATGCACTTTCGTGGATCACCCTGATATGTCAGCTCTTCCTCGGTGGCGTCATTATGTTTACTGCCTCGGCCATACCGTTGCGTTGGCATATGGATGGCTCGCCGGAGCTTTTTGTCGCTCCGTGGCACATTATATGGGTTATGCTCGCTGCTGTAGTGCTGTTTTTGGTGGTGACACTGTTTGAGCGACGATCGTCAGCAAGCGGCAGTGGTGCGTCCGGCCGTTCGCTGATGGCCGACCTCCTTGCGTGGTTCAAGTTGCTGTCGCTGCTTGTGGTGCTGTATATCACATGGGAAGCCTACAGCGGAGGGTCTATCTCGTTCATAGTGCCGGCTGCTGCTTTTGGATTGCTCTTTTTGTTACTCCTCGGCTATGTGCTCCGGTTCAGCCGATCCTGATGTTTTTTCATTCCGGCGGTGAACTTTTACCGCCGCTCCGTGTTGTACTTGTATAAAGTGAGAAATCAGAAATAAATGTCAAACTCAATATCAACATCAAAATCAACCAAACTCTAAAAACTATTGCATTATGAAGAAAGCTTTATTAATGATCGCGCTTATGCTGACATCGGCAAGCGCCTTCGCCCAGAAACCGGTGAAGAGTGAGCTTAATGCACTCAAAGCTTTCCTTGCTCAACCCGCAGAGAAAGCCGAAACCAATGCTGCTGCACTTCAGATCACAGACATCTCCAACCCTGCATCATGGGCAGGTGTGACATTCGGCACTGACGGCCGTGTAAAAGCTATCGAGTGGAAAGATAAAGGTCTTGCCGGCGACCTCAACCTCGGCGGCTTTGTAGCTCTCGAGAAAGTGGATGTGGCAGGCAACCGCCTCACCTCGCTCAATGTGTCGGGCGACAACGCTCTCGGCACTCTCGATGCATCGCGCAACCGTCTTAAAGATGTGACCATCGATGCCAACGGCGCCCTTACCGACGTGAATCTTTCGCGCAACTATCTCACAGAGATCTCTTTCGCCAAAGTGCCTGCGCTCAAGAAGCTGAATGTGGCTTCAAACCGTATCGCCAACCTTAATGTGGCTAACTCCCTTTCGCTCGAGTATCTTAATTGTCAGGGCAATAAAATGGAATCGCTCACAGTGGACGGCTGCGTGAAGCTTACAACCCTTTACGCCGGCTACAATGACCTCACCACCATCAGTCTGCTCGGTGTGGAGAGCCTTCAGAATCTCAACCTTGACAACAACCGTATCGGCAAGCTCATCATCTCCGGTCTGCCTCACCTCACCACTTTCCTCTGCTCTGACAATAACATGACAGAACTCGTGGTGCGCAACTGCCCGCAGCTCCTCGACCTGGTTTGCTCATACAATCAGCTTACATCGCTCTCAGTAGACGGTTGCACCAACCTGCAGTATGTAGACTGTCAGTACAACGACCTCCAGTCGCTCACCCTCTCGGGCATGGACTTCCTGCAGCGCGTGATCTGCAACAACAACCAGCTGCTCACACTCAACGTATCATTCGATCAGGCTCTGACCTATGTGAACTGCCGCTACAACCAGATCACAAACTTCATCGCCGACGGTTCGAACAATATCGCCCAGATCGCAGCTGAGTATAACTACTAATCTGACCTGAAAAGAAATATTACCCGTTGTTTCAAACAAAAAATCACCCCGGCTCTCTTGTGAGTCGGGGTGATTTGTGTCACAATTATTTTATAATGAACCCTAAGCGAGTTCGCAGATTAAGGTGGCCGAGGTGGAATCGACCACACGTACCTTAACAGTATCGCCCACGCGATAATCGCCGCGCGGGAAGACGCATGTCTTGTTTTGAGATGTACGACCGACGAATTGGTCGCGTGAGCGCTTTGATACACCCTCGACCAATACTTCAAATTCGCGCCCTACATCCCGCCGCGACGACTCTGCCGACAGTTCATTCTGCAGTGCTATCATACGGTTGAGGCGGTCGATCTTCACATCCTCGGGCACATTGTCGGGCATCGTGCGCGCAGCAAGTGTGCCGGGGCGCTCGGAGTATTTGAACATGAACGCAGAGTCGAAACCTACTTCGCGCATCAGCTCGAGTGTCTGACGGAAATCTTCTTCGGTCTCGCCGTGAAACCCCGTGAACATGTCGGTCGTGATACTGCAGTCGGGTATCGCACGGCGGATTGCGGCGATACGGCCGAGATACCACTCGCGGGTGTATTTGCGGTTCATCGCCTTGAGCACACTGTCAGATCCCGACTGCACAGGCAGATGTATGTGGCGGCAGATATTGGGATGCGAAGCGATCACATCTATTGTGGCATCGCTCATATCCTTAGGATGCGAAGTAGTGAACCGTATACGCATATCCGGCGCCGATTCGGCCACGGCAGCGAGCAATGCAGGGAAATCCACCGTCCGGCCGTCGGTCGGATCGGTATATTTGTATGAGTTTACATTTTGTCCTAACAGCGTGACTTCGCGGAACCCTTTAGCTCGCAGGTCGGCCACCTCGGCAAGAATGCTGTCGGTAGGACGCGAACGCTCGCGGCCGCGTGTGTAGGGCACAATGCAGTATGAGCAGAAATTGTTGCATCCGCGCATGATGCTGACAAAACCGGATACCTTGTTCTGCCCTAAGCGCACCGGCATCACGTCGCGGTACGTCTCGGTGGTGCTCAGCTGCACGTTGGCGGCTTTCTCTCCGGCATCGACAGAAGCAAAGAGGTGTGGCAGGTCGAGGTAGGCATCAGGGCCGCATACCAGGTCCACGCCGTATCTCTCTACCAGCTCGTCGGCTAGGCGCTCGCCCATACACCCGATCACTCCTATTATGAGGCGCCCCTTGCGGTTGCGGCGTGCAGCGCGAAGCTGAGCCAGCCGATTGATGATCTTCTGCTCCGCATTGTCGCGTATCGAGCACGTGTTGAGTAGGATGGCATCGGCCTGTTCGCATGAGTCTACGATTTCGAAGCCGTCCATCTGCATGATAGCCGCTACCACTTCGGCGTCGGCAACGTTCATCTGGCATCCGTAGGTTTCAATATATAGCCGCCGATCGTGGCTCTGAGGTATTTCGTTCATACGTATTAATTCACATCTGTTATTGACCGCAAAATTACCGATATTCCCCCAATCAGCCAAAAATATTTCCCATACCCACACTTGCACAATTTTGGGAAAAAGTGCAATTATATTTGGGAGATATTGAAATTTTTTACTTATATTTGCCTACGAAATCACTCGAAAAGCCGTGCTGACAGGCCGTTTTGATGGCCGGCGGTTTGCTTTTTTGAGAGTTTTAACAACTATTCACAACCAATCTGTAAAATATTACATTAAATCTATACCGTATAATGCGATTCCCAATTATTTCAGCACAGGAAGCTGCTGAATTTATCAACAATGGCGACAATGTAGGTCTGTCAGGGTTTACCGCTGCCGGTACTCCCAAGGTGGTGACCGAAGCCCTTGCCGAGCGTGCGGAGAAAGAGCATGCCGCAGGCCGTCCGTTCAAAATCAACCTTTTTACCGGAGCATCTACTTCCGACCATGTGGACGGATGCCTCGGACGCGCAAATGCCATAGCTCGACGCACTCCTTATCAGAGCTGCCCCGACCTGCGCAAGCGCCTCAATGCCGGCGAGTGCCACTATTTTGACGTGCACCTCTCCGAACTGGCTCAGAAGCTGCGCTACGGCACCTATGGTGACATCGATATCGCTGTCATCGAGGCTGCAGAAGTGACCGACGACGGCGAAATACTCCTCGGTGCAGGTGTCGGCATGACTCCTACTGTGGCTTCTATGGCCAAGAAGATCATCATCGAGCTCAACCATCATCTTTCGAAAGATATTAAAGGTCTGCATGACCTCTATCAGCCCGCCGATCCGCCATATCGTCGCGAGATACCTATCTACAAGCCCTCCGACCGTATCGGCACTTCGATGCTCAAGGTCGACCCCGAGAAGATAGTCGGTGTAGTGGAGACAAACCTGCACGACGGCGTGAAACCGTTCACCGCTCCCGACGAGGTGACACAGCATATCGGTGCTAACGTGTGCAACTTCCTCATCGGCGAGCTTCGCGCAGGCCGTCTGCCCAAATCGTTCCTCCCGATGCAGTCGGGCGTGGGCAATGTGGCAAATGCAGTGCTCTTCGGTCTGGGCGAGAGCTCGGAGATCCCGGTATTCGAGATGTACACTGAAGTGATTCAGGATGCGGTAGTCGATCTGATGGAGCGCGGCAAGTGCAAATTTGCCTCGACTTGCGCCATGACATTCTCCGACGAGACTATGGATCATGTGCTCGACAACATGGACTTCTTCCACGACAAGATCCTCATGCGTCCCGGTGAGATCTCAAATGCTCCCGAGATCGTGCGTCGACTCGGCCTTATCACAATGAATACTGCTCTCGAGGCTGATATTTTCGGCAATGTGAACTCTACCCACGTCACCGGCACCAAGATGATGAACGGTATAGGCGGCTCGGGCGACTTCACCCGCAACGCTTATCTCTCGATTTTCTCTTGCCCCTCGGTCACCAAAGGCGGCAGCATAAGCAACATTGTGCCTATGGTGAGCCATGTGGATCACTCCGAACACTCTGTCGACGTGCTGATCACCGATCAGGGCGTGGCCGACCTTCGCGGCAAGGATCCCCGCCAGCGTGCCGAGCTTGTCATCGAGAACTGTGCAAACCCGGCTTATCGTCCGCTGTTGCGTGAGTATCTGAAGATGAGCAAAGGCGGCTACACACCCGCTACTCTCGATGCGGCATTCGGCTTCCACAAGGCATTTGTAGAGACCGGCGATATGCGCAATGTCAACTGGTGACAATTCCGACAACCAAAGTCTGCTTTATATAAAGAGAGGAGCTGTGACACAGGGTCGCGGCTCCTCTCCCACGTTTCAACTATTTATTTATGAGAGCCTTATAACCCAATAATCACTACTCGGTCATAAGGACGAGGGATGTCGTATTCGATCAAGGTGCGATACCCTGCTGGCAGGGCTGCTGTCTTTACAGCTTCTCGGATTTTGATCCCTCTTTATACATAAAACAACTCACGCACCGTTTTGTCGTGACGGTGCGGTTTAAATAGCGTTAAAATGTGTTAGAGCCTTATGCTATGAGCGTGTAGATGCCGGTGACAAGGCCGAAAAGCCCCATGATGCAAAGTATTACCGCTATTACACGGTTCACGATACGCATCGACCGAAGGTTGAACCGTGAGCGGACCTTGTTTACTGTGTAGGTGATCACCGTCCACCATGCTATCGCGCCGGCGGCTATAGCAAGATAGCCTGCGATGTAGTGGTAGAACATCATGTTGTGGTCCATGAAGTTAAACCTTGCAAACAGGCCGATGATGAAAAACAGTATAAGCGGATTGGAGAACGTGAAGATGAAGCCTGTGACGAAATCTCGCCAGTAGTTGGATGTGTCAGATGCTGCTCCCGGCTTTATGGTGCGTGCAGGATTGCTCTGAAAGAGGAATACTGAGTAGGCTACCAATACCAAAGAGCCGAATACTTGCAGCGCGGCTTGATTGGTCTGTATGAAGTCTGTCACAAACGACAGTCCGAATCCGGTGAGCAGGCAGTATATCATATCCGACAGCGCGGCACCCACACCTGTGTAGAACCCTGTCTTTCGACCTTTTATGAGCGTGCGCTGGATACACAGCACCCCGATCGGCCCCATCGGTGCCGATACCAACACGCCTATCAGAAAGCCGCTTAGCAGGATGTTGAAGAGTGCTTCAAGAGGTGTAACCATTATGCTGTAATATAAACCGGGTATACTGCTTGCGCCCGGCCGTTATAACGTGCAAATGTAGCAAAAATATTCCGATTACCCCAAATTTTTGTTTTGATGCATTTTTCGCATGAATCTACCGCTCTATGGTCAGAATGGGTAGCGCACTTCCCACAGGTAGAGGGCATGGCCGGGCATTGATGTGCCTGCTGCGCAACGGTCGCGGCGCCCGATGATTTCGGCAAACTGATCAACTGTCAGCTTTCCTCGACCTACCTCGACAAGTGTTCCTACAATTGCTCGCACCATGTTGCGCAGGAAGCGGTCGGCTGTGATCTCGAACACCCAATAGTCGTCGGCCACACGTCGCCATGCTGCGTGTGTCACGTTGCAGATGTTGGTTTTTGTGTCGGTGTGCAGCTTTGCAAATGAGGTGAAGTCGGAGGTTTCAAGCAGCAGGGCTGCTGCACGGTTCATCGCGGCATAGTCGAGAGGGCGCGGACAGAACCAACTGAGATTGCGGAAGAAGGGCGAGCGCCGGTGAGCTACATAATAGTGGTATGTACGGCTCAGGGCATCGAATCGAGCGTGTGCATCGTTGGCAACCCGTCGCAGCGAGCTGATGGCAATGTCTGGTGGAAGGATAGCTCCGAGGCGTCTCTCGGTAGCTTGAATGTCAAGCTCTTTGTCTGTGTCGAAATGTGCAGGAAGGCATCTGGCGTTTACACCGGCATCTGTGCGCCCGGCTCCGGTCACTGAAATCGGGCTTCGCAGCAACGTGGATAGGGCTTCCTCAACGCTTTGTTGCACTGTCGGCACTCCCGGCTGTCGCTGCCATCCGCAATATGCGGCACCAAGAAACTGTATGTCAATGAAATATCGCATCTTGTGATGTTAAGACTTCAGCTCCGAGTAGCGGCGGCGGCGTCTTATCATATACTGCCACAACAGGGATCGGCGCCCGTCGGCACTTTTCTTGAGCAAATTGACTTCCGGAGCCGGAACCGGCATCGATAATGATCCGCGCATACGGCGGAAATCGCGGTGGGCTTTCAGCACGGCCTTGGCATGGCTCCACCGGCCGGTAAGGAGGTATTTTATGAAAGGTAGAGTATCGAGCAGGCGCCGGCGAATCAGAAACCGCGCCCTGTCGCTTTCAGGCAAGCATTTATAGAGCATGAGCAGAGAGTTGCGGAAGTTGAGATATGTCTTGCGCGGATGCCCCATGGCAAGACTCGCTCCTCCGAGGTGATACACTGTGGATGCCGGCTCGACGGCAACAGTGCGTCCTGCGAGCTGTATGCGCCAGCAGAGGTCGATCTCCTCCATGTGGGCAAAAAACGCCGGATCGAGACCGCCAAGGTGCAGGTATAACTCGCTGTCGACCATGAGCGCAGCTCCTGAAGCCCACATCACACTGCGCGGATCGTCATACTGGCCATGATCGCTCTCCACGGTGTCGAGCATACGTCCGCGGCAGTAAGGGTAGCCGTCGCGGTCGAGCAAGCCGCCTGCGGCACCTGCATACTCAAACATCTCCGGGTGACGAATCGAGCGTATCTTAGGCTGGAGAGCGCCGCATTCAGGGTGCGACTCCATATATCTGAAGAGAGGGGAGAGCCAGTCGTCGTGCACTTCGACATCAGAATTGAGAAGCACGGTGTAGCGTGCCCGGGTCATTGCGATTGCGCGGTTGTACCCTTCGGCGAAACCATAATTATTGTCGAACCGAAGTACTCTTACGTGAGGGTATTTTGCAGCAAGCAATTCCATGGACGAATCTGTAGAACCGTTGTCGGCCACTATCACCTCGGAAATATCCGATGGCGTATGCCGGATGACCGACGGCAGATACTCGTCGAGAAGCTCTGCGCCGTTCCAGTTCAGTATGATGACTGCTACCGGCTTCATTGTATGATTATTTTGCCCGTAAACTCTGCGCTTTCCGGGCTGTAACCGCCTAATTCTACATCCACTACCTTCCCGGCCAGCTCAGGCGCGGGCGACGGAAGACGCACCCTGAGATAATTGTCGGTGAACCCGGCCATCGAACCATGGGAGTCGGTGTGTTCAAGAAGCACCGGTCGCACGGTGTGCTCAAATCGGTGGCTGAACGATGTCTGCTTGTCGTCGCTCAGCGCCATCATGACGCTCACGCGGGCGTGCTTATCGCTTTGGCTTACGATGTGGCCTATATTGAGTGCTTTCGTGTCGGGGCGCTCGCTGTAGGGGAAAACGTGCAGACGGGTTATGTCGAGGCTCTCGACAAACCGGCGGGATGCCTCAAAGAGCTCGGCGGTCTCCCCCCGGGCACCGGCAATCAGGTCGACGCCAATGAAAGCGTGTGGCATGAAGTGTTTTATTGTCTCGACGCGATGGCGGAACAGCGCCGTGTCGTAGTGGCGGTGCATCAGTGCCAAAACTTCATCTGTGCCGGCTTGCAGCGGTATATGGAAATGGGGCATGAAAGCTCTTGATCCGGCTACCCATTCGATCATTTCGTCGGTGAGCAGATTAGGCTCTATCGAGGATATTCGGTAGCGCTCTATACCCTCAACGGCGTCAAGGGCGCGCATCAGGTCAAAAAAAGTGTCGGTGCGTCCTTTGCCGAAATCGCCTATGTTGACGCCTGTTATCACTATCTCGCGACCACCTTCGGCGGCTGCCTGAGCGGCCTGCTCGACTACGGCGTCGATCGTGGCCGACCGCGAGCGGCCACGCGCGCGCGGGATGGTGCAGTATGTGCACCAGTAGTCGCATCCGTCCTGCACCTTCAGGAAGTAGCGTGTGCGTTGACCGCGTGAGCACGCCGGGGTAAACTGGCGGATATCCTGCGATGGTGTCACATCGATGAGCTGCTCCGGTGTGGTTACGGCGTCGTCGGAGCGTTCTTTCAGCCATCGATCCACGTATTCGGGCACACGATCCTTCCGGTCGTTGCCGGCCACTACGGCCACCCCTGGTATAGAGGAGGCTTCCTGCGGACGAAGCTGTGCGTAGCAACCGGTCACGATGATGGATGCCTGCGGATGTTTGCGCGCAAGCGAGCGCAACAACTGCCGGCATTTTTTGTCGGCCTCAGCTGTCACACTGCAGGTGTTGACGATGATGAGGTCCGGCTCGATGCCGGCGGTTGCCGTAGTGATGCCGCGAGCTTCAAGCTGTGCGGCGATCGACGATGTTTCAGCAAAGTTCAGCTTACAGCCGAGTGTGTGATACAAGGCTGTGTATCGGCGTGATGCGTCCAAACTTGGCGATTAATCGTTGTCTGTACCGATGGGTATGGGACGTTTGAATACTTCCTGGAACGAGATAAGCGACTCGGTGCGGGCCAGACCGATGGTGTTCATCTTTTCGTGGATGAGCTTCATCAGATGGTTGTTGTTCTTGGCGTAGATCTTGGCCAGGATGTCGTATTGTCCTGAAGTGATGTGGCATTCCACTACCTGAGGTATCTCCTTGAGTACCTCAATCACCTCGTTGAAGCGTGAGGAGTCTTTGAGGATAAAACCGATATATGCGCATGTTTCGAAGCCTGCCGAGTTGGGGTTGAGGATGGTCTCGAAACCACGTATCACGCCATTGCCTATCAGCTTCTGAACGCGCTGATGGATGGCTGCGCCTGAGACGTTACTCTCGCGAGCTATCTCAAGGAACGGCTTACGAGCATTATCGCTAATGGTCGTAAGAATACGGTAATCAAGTTTATCAAATTGTTGACGTGCCATATATGAATTCTGATTTAAGTATGAATTTGATTTAAAAGGGGTTTACAAATTTAAGTAAAATATTTCAATTATGCAACTATTTTACTTATAATCGTTTAATTGTTCTCCTTCGACGGTCGGAAGTCGAGGGTCGAGCCGGTGTCGTAATCATCGAAACTATTCTGTAGTTCGGTGAAAATCCAACGGTTGTACCAAGTGGAGCCACCGGGGGCTATCGTTTCTTTAATCATCCGAAGGTATTTCGGCAGCATCAAGTTTCGGTCGGCTATCTCCATAGTTTCCAACAGCAGTTTAACCATATAATTGCCTTGAGCAGTACTGAAGGAGTAGCTTAATGCTGTATGACATAACATGCGCAGTGTTTCCAAACGAAGCTCGACCCTGTGCTCGGCCGAAGTGCCGAACGCATCGAATCGCTGCAGTTCCCGCTTGATTTTGGTACCTCTGAAGCGTGCTGCTCCTCGCTTTATTCTGTCAGCTTCGCGCTCGATAGTTTCAAGCGTTCGGCTATGCAGTTTCTCTTCGTCGGGATTGAGCATAAACTCCAAATACTCCCGCGTGGTGAGATGCTTCGCCTGATATAGGTCGACTATCAGCTCGGTAAGCTGTTCGCGGGAGTATCCCTTGAGCTCTTTCTTGACGCCGGTAAGACTCATCGTGATATACAAAAATGTCAGGTAACGGCATAGCGCCATTACCTGACAAAATTGCGGTTACTATTTATTTACGCTGTCTGTTTCAGCCACCGTGGCATCAGAGGCGGGAGTCGCTGCCGATGCGGGTGCGTACTGTTTCGCAGCCTCGCTGTCAGGTTTGAGCCAACGATCGAGCCAGCGGAAGAATATGCGCTGCCAGAGCACTGCGTTCTGAGGTTTAAGGATCCAATGGTTCTCATCAGGGAAGATCAGCATCTCGGCAGGCACACCGCGCAGACGGGCTGCGTTGAAAGCCATCATACCCTGCGAGGCGAGTATGCGGAAGTCGTATTCGCCATGAGTGATCAGGATCGGGGTGTTCCATTTGTCGACAAAGCGGTGGGGCGATTTCGAGAAGGTGTTCTGCGCCACTGCATTAGATTTATCCCACCAGGGGCCACCGAGATCCCAGTTGGCAAACCACATCTCCTCTGTCTCGAGATATTGCGACTCAAGGTTGAAGATACCGGCATGGGCTATCAGACATGCGAAACGGTTGTCGTGGTTGCCGGCAAGCCAGTATACGGAGAATCCGCCGTAGCTTGCACCGACAGCTCCGATATGGGCTGCATCGATATACGGTTTCTCTTTCATGTAGTCGACGGCGCTGAGGTAGTCGCGCATGTTCTGGCCGGGGTAGTCGCCTGATATCTGGGCGTTCCATTCGGTGCCGAATCCCGGCAGACCGCGGCGGTTAGGAGCTATGATCACATAACCCTGCGACGCCATAAGAGCCAGATTCCATCGGTAGCTCCAGAACTGGCTTACCGCCTGCTGCGGGCCGCCCTGGCAGTAGAGCACTGCGGGATATTTCTTATTCGGGTCAAAGTCCGGGGGGAGGACAACCCATGTGCACATCTCTTTGCCGTCGGTAGTGGGTACCATGTGTTTCTCCACTACGGGCATCTTGACTTTAGTGAGTATGTCAGCGTTTATGCTTGATGTGAGCGACTTGGGCTCTGTCGAGGCATTGGCAAGGTCGATCGACACGATATCGTTGGGCGACACCATCGAGTGGCGCATCGAGATGAGCGTATCGGCTCCCGCGGGGCAAAGGGCGGCATAATCCCACTGCCCGCCGGCCACTTCGGCGACTGCTTTGGTGGCAAGATCTATACGGAATGCCGGCGAGCAGCCATCTTTGGGTGCAAGGAAGAATATTGATTTCGAGTCCGGAGCCCAGCAGATAGCGTCGGCGGTATAATCCCAGTCGGTTGTCAGGTCGGTTTTCTCGCCGGTCGCAGTGTCGAGTATGAAGATGCGGTTTTTGTCGCTCTCATACCCATCATGCTCCATCGAGAGCCATGCCACGTACTTGCCGTCAGGCGAGTATGCGGGATTCGTATCGTAGCCCATCATCCCTTCGGTGAGGTTGCGTGTGGTGCTGTCGGCGATGTTGTAGAGGTACAGGTCGGAGTTGGTCGACACGGCATACTCCATACCTTTCTTCTTGCGCGACACATATATCAGCTCCTTAGAGTCGGGAGCCCATGCAAACGACTCTACACCGCCGAACGGCCGCATCGGAGCCTCAAACTCCTCGTCCTGCATTATATCGTTGATATTCGAAAGTTTCGAGCCGTCGAAATCAGCCACAAAGGGGTGGGGGATTTCAGTCACCCATTCATCCCAATGCTTGTACATCAGGTCGTCGATTATGCGGCCGGTGGCTTTGGGGAGATCAGGGTACACATCCTGAGCGGTACGGCTGTATTTCACAGTGCTGATCACGAGTACCTTGGTCTGATCGGGGGAGAACACAAACCCTTCGATGCCATTTTCGAGCTCGCTCACCTGTTTGCGCGAGGAGCCGTCGGCGTTCATTACCCAAAGCTGTGTTTTACCTTTGTCGTCGGGGTAAGTGAATGCGATCCGCTTCCCTTCGTCGATCCAGGCTGCACCGCCTTCCGACGATGCCGTGCGGGTGATACGTTTCATATCCGTACCGTCGAGGTTCATGGTGTAGAGCTCGTTGTTTGATTTGTTCTGCTCCACATCCTCGTAGCTCACACCGAAGAGCAAGGTCTTGCCGTCGGGCGAGAGCACAGGAGCGCTAAGGCGTCCCAAAGCCTCAAGTTCGGCTACCGTAAATGTCGATCCTTCGGGTAAATTAAGCTCTTTTTTCTCTATTATGGGCGCGTCGGAGTTTTCCGCGTCGCCTGACGAACAGGCTGTCGTTCCGCCCACGATGGCTGTTGCCATAAGCATTGCGATTGTTTTGTTCATGTGCGAAGTGATAGTATTTGTTTGGTATTTGATTAAGGAGTTATTGAGCCAAAAATCGATTGTCCGATAAAAGATTTTATCGAACAATCGATTTGTATTTATCTCAAATAAAATCGATTATTTGATGAGGTATTGCGAGGAGATAGATTCGTATGAATGGACGCGGCGGATAGTGTCGGCCATGAGGTGGGCTACCGAGAGGATGGTCACTTTGCTGCTCTCCTTGGTGTAGGGTATGGAGTTGGTGAATATCAGCTCAGTGATGCCGCTGTTGTTGACGCGCTCTGTGGCAGGGTCGCTCATGATGGCGTGAGAGCAGAGGGCACGCACGCTCTTGGCGCCGTTGGCCAGCAGCAGGTCGGCAGCTTTGGTGAGAGTACCGGCTGTATCGACCATGTCGTCGATCAGCACGACGTTTTTATCTTTCACATCGCCTATCACGGTCATGCTCTCAACCACATTGGCTTTAGCGCGCTGCTTATGGCAGAGCACCAGAGGCACATTAAGGTATTTGGCATAGTTGTTGGCACGCTTGGCACCTCCTACGTCGGGAGTGGCTATCACCATATCTTCGAGCTTGAGGCTCTGGATGTAGGGGATAAATACTGACGATGCATAGAGGTGGTCGACAGGCACATTGAAGAATCCTTGTATCTGGTCAGCGTGAAGGTCCATGGTGATAATACGGTCGACACCGGCAGCCGAGAGCAGGTCGGCCACAAGCTTGGCGGCGATAGATACACGCGGTTTGTCCTTGCGGTCCTGACGGGCCCATCCGAAGTAAGGCATCACTGCAATGACCGAACGGGCCGAAGCACGCTTGGCGGCGTCAATCATAAGCAGAAGCTCCATGAGGTTGTCGCTGTTGGGGAAGGTCGACTGCACCAGATATACTTCGCAGCCGCGCACTGTCTCCTCGAAACATACTTCAAACTCACCGTCAGCAAAACGCTGCACATTCATTTTTCCCAGTTCAACACCCAGATCTTTGCAGATTTCCTCGGCCATATAGCGCGATTTGGTGCCCGCAAAGATCTTGAACGGGGGGAGAATTCTTTCCATGACAATAATCTTAGAGTGGTTTCAGTGGTGCAAAGTTACTAATTCTACCGTATATTCAAAGCAGCCGCGCCCTTTTTTGTGAGCTTGCTGTGCAGAAGGGAGGCGAACTGATAGTTTTTCATCCCCCATCGGGGTGCGATAAGCATGTCGTCGGGCGAAGAGCTGACGAAGCGGTCGATCGCTATATCAGGGCGCAGCCGCTCGACGATACTGCTGCATAGATCTATATAGCTTTCGACATCGAACAGCCGGATGCTCGACGGATCACCCTCATATTGTCGGGCGAGTGCAGTCCCTCGCACTATCTGGAGCTGATGTATCTTCACTACGTCGACGGGCAGATCGTTGATTGCATCTATTGTTGCCAGCATATCCGCGGTGCTTTCTCCCGGCAGTCCCATGATGAGGTGCAGACCGACGGGTATCTTTGCCTGAGCTGTGCGTCGCACCGCGTCGGCCGTATCACGCCATGTATGGCCGCGGTTCACCTGCCGCAGAGTGCGGTCGTGCGACGATTCGGCGCCGTATTCTATCATTTTCCAGGATCCGAGCTCCGCTATGCTCTGCAAAAGCGTCTGCGGTATGCAGTCGGGGCGCGTGCCTATTATTACCCCGTCAATGTCAGGGTGCGAGATGGCCGTGTTATACAGACTCATAAGTTTTTCGGCACTTCCGTGGGTATTGGTGTACGACTGGAAGTATGCCAGATACCCCATTTCGGGATATTTTCGGGCGAAAAACTGTCGGCCACGGTCGATTTGGGCAGATATGTCGGCCTCCGCGTCGGCGGTATATGCAGGAGCAAACGATTTGACATTGCAGTATGCGCACCCGCCGCGCGAGATTGTGCCGTCGCGGTTGGGGCAGCTCAGGTGGGCGTCGAGGGTGAGTTTCTGCATCTTGCGTCCGGGGAAGTGCCGGGAAAGAAAATCACCGAAATCAAGATAATAAGGATTGCTCACAGCAGGGTCAGTCGATTAAGGAGTAGCGAGTCGAACATCACACACGCAGCCATGGCCTCGACCACAGGCAGTGCGCGTGGAAGCACGCACGCATCGTGTCGACCACGTGGAGGCAACGTGACAGTATGACCGTTGCGGTCCAACGTCTGTATCTCGCGCATAAGCGTAGGCGCAGGTTTGAATGCGATACGCATCACTATCGGCATACCGTTGCTGATGCCTCCCTGTATTCCACCCGAGTGGTTTGAAGTTGTGCGTATGCCGCCGGAGTCGGATAATATAAATCGGTCGGCTACTTCAGATCCGAGTTTGCGGCAGCCGTCGAATCCCATGCCGAACTCTATCCCTTTCACTGCGTTGATCGACACCATAGCTTCTGCCAGGCGTGCGCTTAGTTTTCCGTATACGGGTTCTCCGAGACCTGCCGGGGCTCCGTTGATGGTACATTCAATAACGCCGCCTATTGTGTCGCCTTGGGCTCTTACGCGCTCGATTATCTCGTCAATCTGCCCGGCACTCCCGACTTGAGTATCGCCTACACACGCTATCCGTGCGGTGATATTGATGCCGAACCTGTCGAGTGCCTGACGGGCGAGAGCTCCGGCCACCACGCGGCATGCAGTCTCGCGTGCCGACGATCGGCCGCCGCCGTGCGGATCGTTGAATCCGCCGTATTTCGCGTGGTATGTGAAATCGGCATGCGAGGGTCGGAAGGCATCAGCTATTGCTTCGTAGTCGGCAGGCCGGCGGTCGCAGTTGCGTATTATGAATCCAATAGGGGTGCCTGCGGTGACGCCATTGTATATTCCGGACAGAAATTCCACTTTGTCAGGTTCGCGGCGCTGCGAGACAGTAGCAGAGCTGCCGGGACGACGACGTGCCATGGCCTGGTCGACGGCATCAAAATCGACTTCAAGGCCGGCGGGCATACCGTCGATCACCCCTCCGATAGCCGGGCCGTGCGACTCACCGAAAGTGGTGACACGGAATATCCTGCCGAAACTGTTCATAGGATTTGGTGTGTGAGGTCGGCAACCGTAGCGCCTGTATATCTTATGTAGTCGTCGGGAGAGAGGAGCAACTGCAGTCCGCGCACGCCGGCGCTCACATAAATCTTATCATAATCAGTGGCGCTGCTGTGAATAAATGTAGGGAACGGTTTCTTCATCCCAATGGCCGTGCACCCCCCGCGGATATAGCCGGTGAGGGGTAAGAGCTCTTTCATAGGGATGAGGTCGGCTTTTTTTGCTCCGGCGGCGCGGGCAGCCTTTTTAAGGTCGACCTCCGCGTTGCCGGGCACTACGCAAACGAAATGCCCTACGCCCGCACCTTCGAGCACAAGTGTCTTGAACACCCGGTTTATATCCTCGCCGAGCTGCTCGGCTATGTGCCCGGCCGAAAGATCGTCGGGATCCACGATATAAGGTATCAGCTCGTAGGGTATGTGGGCTTGATCAAGCAGGCGCGCTGCGTTGGTCTTCTGTAGTTTCTTGGCCATGTTTCAGCGTGAAGCGGGGATTACCCAATTACGGTCGTACACTTCGGGAGTGAGCTTTGAGCGTCGGTTTTTATCGAGCTTCGGCAGATAGACCTGATAGGTCTTGCCGTCTTTGTTAGGCAGTGTTTTGTTGCGTATCCACGGATTTGCTTCGCGAAGGTCGCGGTAAGTGATACCATGACTGCGAGCCCACTCTCCCCAGTCGGGCACAGCGGTATCGACCTCCACGATATCGTATTCGAGCGGTTGGTATAACTGGTCGGGTGTCAGTGCAAAACCGTATCGGCCCGGCTCCTGGAGGATCAGTTTGTAGGCCATAATTCGAAACGGATAGCGTGTAGTCTCCTCTACAAGCCACAGATCGAGCGAGGTGTCGACCTGCTGAGCTGCGAGCTCGTTTGTAATACGGCCCATTCCGGCGTTGTACGATGACGCTGCCGACACCCAGTTGCCATACCTGTTGTATGCCGCCTTGAGGTATTTTACAGCAGCTTCGGTAGCTTTGACCGGGTGATACCGCTCGTCGACGTAATCGTTTACTTCCAGGCCATATTGACGCCCCGTCTCGGGCATAAACTGCCAAAGTCCGGCAGCCTTGGCGGGCGACAGCGCGTATGGGTTGAGTGTCGACTCGGTGCAGGCAAGATAGAGCATGTCGAGGGGCACGCCGCCACGCTCGAGAATAGGTGCCATCATCGGGAAGTAGCGGTTTGCCCGCTTAAGGCACAGCAGTGTATTTCCGTGAGTGTAGGCGAGGGCCGTTAGCTCGCGATCGAGTCGCTCGGCGTTGTATACGGCGTCCAGATCCACTTTCTCGCCGAAAATCTCCATCTGCTTAGGCACGGTAGGGTTGACCACAGCTGCGGGTTCGGGAGCTTGGGCCGATCGGGCTGTTGCCGCGGTTGATGCGGCTAACATTAGTATTACGAGAAAGTTAAGTTTCATAGGTTGTGTGTGGGAGAGTGTCATTTGTATTTTATGATGTTGATGTCGCCGCTACGGTTATATACCTGGCCGTCGGCACCTTTGGCTTTTATTACATAATAGTATACGCCTGCCGGTACATATTTGCCGTTGTATTTACCGTCCCAGCCGTCAGCCGGATCAGTGAAAGATTTCATCTTGGTGCCGTAGCGGTTGAAAATATGGCACTCAAACTCAATCAACGATTTATAGCTCACTTTCCAAATGTCGTTCACCCCTTCGGAGGCGTCGGGCGAGAATGCGTTGGGTATCTCGAGAGCCGAATCGCCGATAAAGACGGTATATGTCGGGCCGGCATACGAGCAGTCGCCGGTATCGTTAGCGGCCATGAATCGCACGTAGGTTGAGCCTTGGTCGAGGAATGTCTGGCTTATGTCGAGCTGGTTGTACCGCAGATCTATCACACTGAAATCTTCATATCTGGAGAACTGCCATTCACGGAATATGGCGGCGTCGGTGACGGCTGCATGGAAATCGACAGTCACGGGTGCCGATCCGCCAAGAGCTCCGCCTTCGCTGCCGGCCACAGTCTGCTCGTTGTCGGCCGACTGAGATGTCACTTCGGCTGTGGTCTCGCATCTCACAGCTGTAGGCTGCACTTCGGGCGAAATGGTGGTCATGGCCATACCCCATGATTGGAGGAATCTATCGCCTACAAGACGGAACTGAGTGGCACACAGCGGTGCGTCGGCGTGCAGGGTGGGGGTGAGGTAGGCGAAGGTTGTCTCGGTAGTCTCGGTGGTATATTCAGCTCTGTCGGCATCGTATTTCTGCGTGTCGTAGATCAGCCGGATACCTCTGTCGATGGTCATACGACGACCGTTTATAGAATAATATACCATCTCGTCGGCCTTACCTGACGGGATCAGGCTGATGCGGTCGCAATCGCTCTCGGGACCCTCGGCGAGAGCCGAAACATTGTAAGGGTGAGCTGAATAGTCGGCCACCCAGCAATAATATCGGCTTGATCCCTCCTCGATGATGTACCCCATATCACCCTCAAGGCGCGGCAGGGTCCATTTGTTGCCGGCGTGCACAATCCCCTGTATCTCTTCGGCATAACCACCTCCGAGCTGGCTGTATCTGTACCATTTCACCGGCGCGGTGGAGGTCGATGCCGTATATTCGGCCTGAACCCCGACTGTCTGGTAGAGCACATACAGATCGTTGAGTCCTGACTGAGGGTCAGGTGCGACAGTAAGCTCAGGCATTGGGAGCCCTGAGAATGAGAGGACGGCCGATGCTGTGAGCGCAGTTGCCGCCAAGGCAAGTGAGCAGAGGATATTTTTCAAAGATGAGGGAGTATTATGCTGAGGGGATAATTATTTGAAAAGGAAGCTGTGGGCTGTGAGCATTGCGTCGAAGCGCGGATCTTTGCGCAGGGGCGCAACGTTGATTCCTGCGTCGGAACACTCTTTCCAGTTGTACAGGTTGGCATAACCTTTGTCGAGTGCCTGCTGAGTGTATGCAAGACCCTTCTCAATGTCGCCCAACTGAGCGTAAAGACAAGCGGCGTAATACTGTATCTCGCCGTCGGTGAGATCCGTATTTGCGTCGATCACACTGTTGATCCATGCGATAGCATCTTCATTTCGGCCGAGCTGTGCAAAAGCAAAGCCACGGAAAGAGCGCACATCGGTTTCGTCGTAGCGTGTCATTTTCAGCACATCGGTGCAGTAGCTGTCGGCCTGCGCGGTATTATTGAGATATTCGCGGAGCGACCATGCTCGCACCATGGCGTAGTAGGGTTCCAGAGGCTCGGCTGCTACTGCCGCTCCGACCGAGTTTGATCCCTCGACAGTAAATTTGCCGTCGAGCTGTGCCAGACCTTTTGCCAAAAGTGCCGGAGCGTAATCCGATTCTTTACTGAGGGCACGGTCGGCAGCAGTGATGGCCTGATTGTAAGACTTCTGAGCACGTTTGATGTCCGACTTCACTACATACGAGTCGATATTGTCGGCGGTCGAGCCTATAGCTGTATCGATGCTTTCGAGAGCTTTGTCAAATTCGCACAGGGCATAGTAGCATTCTGCAAGCTGACGGTAGATTGGGGGATAGTCGAGCAGATAGTTGGTGTTAATATACTCAAAATCAGTGATAGCGGATGTATATCTGAAATGGTTCTGGGCTATCATGCCGCGCAGATAGTAGAATATGCCTTGGCGGGGAGCGCGCTGTATGGCAGAGGAGAGGGAGTTGACCACATCGTTGTAGTTTGTATCCGACATCTTGACCAAAGCATTGAGCGGGCGGCCGAGGTTTGAGCCGTCAGAGAGCGACAATGCCATGATATAATCGTCGACGGCAGCCTGATTGTTGCCCATCATGCGGAACACGGCGGCGCGGTTTATGTAAGCGTCCGGATTCTGAGGAGTAAGCGCCACTGCTTCGTCAAGGAGTTTGGAAGCCTGTGCGGTATTTCCACTTTTGACGGCTACAGCTGCCAAACCGAACATAGCTTCCTGAGAGCGCGGATTGAGTCGCTGAAGTCGCTCGTATGTTGCCTTCGCACCCGTATAGTTGCCCATCTCAAACTCAGTGTTGGCTTTCTGATATGTGATAGGGTAAGAGTCCGGGTTAAGAGCCAACGCACTGTTGTAGTCGTTTATGGCCTGTGCAAACATTTTCTTTCGCTCGTAAATCGAGGCGCGTAGAGAGTAGCACTGGAAGCGGATGTCTTTCTCCTTGGTGGGGGTAAATTCAATGGCTTTGTTCACATCGTTCAGCGCATCGGCGTACATATTGTGGTTATAGTACTCGTTGGCGCGACGGAAAAGCACCAGATAGTCGTTAGGATCGTCGGCAAGCATCTTTGCGTAAGAGTCCATCACGGCTTTTGTGATGGGGTTGTCCATCGACGCCGGCTGTTGGCCGGATACGACAGGCGCGCCAAAGAGAATGACTGCGGGGAGAACGATTTTGCGGAGTGTTTTGAGCATATTTTGCGGATATTATTTTTTAGGAATATGGGAATCTCGGCTTCATGCCGAGCAGATGAGTCGATCTATTTTATAGCGTTTACGGCCGCGCGAAGGATGCACAGGTGCTCCATTAATGCGGGGAGATGGTCGAGGGCGAGCATATTGGCACCGTCGCTTTTGGCTGTTGCGGGTATCGGATGTGTCTCGATGAAAATGCCGTCGACACCTACTGCTATGCCGGCGCGTGCTATATCCTCGATACACTCGGGGCGACCGCCGGTCACACCTGCACTTTGGTTAGGCTGCTGAAGCGAATGAGTGCAATCGAGTATCACCGGGCAGCCGTTGGCTTGCATGGTCGGGATGCCTCGATAGTCGACTATCAGATCCTGGTAGCCGAACGTAGTGCCACGCTCGGTGAGCGCCACATCGTCGCAGCCGGCATCGCGCACTTTCCCAACTGCGTGGCGCATGGCATCAGGCGACAGAAACTGGCCTTTCTTTATGTTGACAGTGCGTCCGGTGCGAGCGGCGGCCACAAGAAGGTCGGTCTGGCGGCACAGGAATGCCGGTATCTGGAGTATGTCGACATACTCGGCTGCCATTGGTGCTTCAGCGGGGGTATGAATATCGGTGACTACGGGCACACCGAATGTCTCGCGCACTTTGCGGAGTATGCCGAGAGCATCGTGGTCGCCTATTCCGGTAAATGAGTCGAGCCGCGAGCGGTTGGCCTTACGGTAGGACGCTTTGAAAATATACGGTATGTTGAGGCGCGATGTCACCTCGATAATCCGTTCGGCTATCTCAAGGCACATCTTTTCGCCTTCCACCACACACGGGCCGGCCATGAGAAAAAACATGTCGGACTGTGCGGCAAATTGTCTGAGGGTAGTATATGTAGGTGTCACGATAAGTGTAATTGTCGGATGGTGTGTACTGTCTGTGCCGCAGCCATTGCAGCGGTCTCGGTGCGCAGGCGGCACTCTCCGAGGCTCACAGGCTTGAAGCCGGCAGCGAGAGCGGCCTCTATCTCGCGAGGGGAGAAATCGCCTTCGGGGCCTATCATTATTGCTGTAGGAAGATCAGGAGCTACTTCAGTAGCCAGCAGTGTGCGGGGCTTGTCGTGCTCGCAGTGAGCTATGAAGCGTGCTCGCCTATCAGTTGCGCTCTCGATGATACGCAGGGCTTCGGCAAAAGGAGTGAGAGGCTCGATGATCGGCAGGGTAGCTTTGAGTGATTGCTTCATTGCCGACACTGCTATGCGTTCCAGACGCTCTGATTTGAGCACTTTGCGCTCGGAGTGGTCGCAGAGCAGCGGTATAATCCTGTCGACGCCCATCTCCACAAGTTTCTCCACGAGCCACTCTATGCGGTCGGCATTTTTAGTAGGCGCGACTGCCACGGTAATATCGGCTCCCCATACATTCGGAATACTCTCCTGCCCGACGATCTCAACTTTTGCTGCCCTTGGATCGGTCGTGGTGAGACGGCACTCGTAGCGGGTGCCACGCCCGTCGACCACCCATACCGTGTCGCCGGGCTTCGCCCGGAGCACACGCACACAGTGCGACGAGTCATCCTGAGGCAGGGTGAGCGTCGAGGCTATGTCGGGAGCATAAAACTGGATCATAGGTGTATCTGAAAGTTATAGAGTTAAATCTCGGGATCGCCAGCTGCCTGAGCTTCAGCTGCTTTGATCTGCATCTTGGTGGCCCCGGCGGTATGCTTGTATCTGAAGAGTATCGCAAAGAGGATTGCTACCACAAGGGCATACCCGGCGAAGATAAACCAAGAGGTGCTCCACCCTTGGGCCTGAGCCAACCCCTCGGGCTGAGAATATACGTAGTAGTTGATCACGCGCTGTGCCACCAGCGTGCCGACCGAGGCACCTATGCCGTTTGTCATCAGCATGAACAAACCTTGTGCCGAAGAACGTATTGATGAATCGGTCTGCTGATCGACAAACAGTGAGCCTGATACATTGAAAAAGTCGAATGCTATACCGTAGACAATCATCGACAGGATAAAGAGCCATACGCCCTCGCCGGGGTTTCCCAGACCGAAGAATCCGAATCGGAGCACCCATGCCAGCATAGCCATGAGCATCACGATCTTTATGCCGAAGCGCTTGAGGAAGAAGGGTATGAGCAGAATACACAGCGTCTCTGAGATCTGCGACAATGAGATCAGCGCATTGGCGTTATGCACACCCCATGTACCGGCAAACTCGGGTATATTTCCGAAGCTCTGTATGAAAGGATTTGCAAAGCCGTTGGTCACCTGCAGCGCAACACCGAGAAGCATTGAGAATACGAAAAAGGTAGCCATACGTTTGTCGGCAAACAGTTTGAAGGCATTAAGTCCCAATGCCTCGGATACTTTGACTTTGCCGGTTTTACGGGCGATAGGACAGTTCGGTATAGCCGAGAGAGCGAAGAAAGCAAGCACAAAGCTGAGCAGGCCTGAAGTGTAGAGCTGAGCGTATGTGTTCTGATAGCCTGTGAAGTTGACAAAGAGCATCGAGATGATAAACCCGACAGTGCCGAGGGTACGGATAGGCGGGAAATGGGTCACAGGATCAAGGTTTGCGCGGTTGAGCACACTGTAGTTCACAGAGTTGCAGAGTCCGATAGTCGGCATGAAGAAAGCTACCGACACCGTGTACAGAGAGAAGAGCGGCGCGAATTGCACCACGTCGGCAGTCTGGGCATAGAGAGCGGCTGCGCACATGAACGCTCCGGCAATCACCTGACAAAGGGCGAGCATCTTCTGCGCCGGAATCCAGCGGTCGGCCACTATCCCGACAAGTGCCGGCATAAAGATCGACACAAACCCCTGTACTGCGTAGAACCATGCTATCTGAGTGGCCATGCCGATGTTTGCCAGATAGCTGCCAAGCGATGTGAGGTATGCGCCCCATACGGCAAATTCGAGGAAGTTGAGGGCTGCGAGCCGCGTCTTTATCTGATTCATGGTGTCGAATATTTTGGTTTTGTATTCAATCCCACAAATTTAAAAATAATTTCTGAACCGATCGCAAATTCTCCACAAAACTTTTGAATATGTAGCCCCCGACATGCTAATCACATGAAATACGGCTCTTAATATGCAGCGACCGGCCGAGGCTGCGGGAGCTTCGACCGGTCGATATGATAGAGTGGGGCAGGATCAGTTGAGGGCTGAGGTTATGTCGAAGTTGGCGAACTCGAGGTCGGCGAGTGCACGGTCGGCAAGCGACTGGTCGAGTCGGGTTGCCTTGCGGAGGTTGTCGATCACTTTTGCCTGGTTGTTGGTGCGTGCACCGAGCACAGCAGCAAGATAGTAGGTTGTAGCATCAGGGTTTTGAATGCCTGCGAGTGTATCGGCAGCTTTGCTGTAATCTTTGCCAAGTATCTGTGCTAACGCTGCGTTGTTGCTGTACGATTTCGACATGGCGTTGTTGGCGGCGTTGATGTCGCCCTGGAGCAGGTAGTATGTACCCATGGCATCGCCGAGCTCTTTTACACCGCCGGCTGCGCCGAAGTCGCGACGGGCCGTAGCGTTGTCGCCGTCGAGGAGTGCTATCAGGCCGTTGTTCATCTGCACCTCACCGCTGTTGGGAGCGAGCGATGCCGCTTTGGCAAAGCTCTTGCGAGCTGTTGCGTAGTCGCGATCTACGTACTGTGTCACACCGAGATTGTTGAATGTGCGGTAGTCGTTGGGGTAGATGCGTGATGCTGTGGCATAGATCTCTTTTTTCAGATCATTGTCGGGGGTGAGGGTGGCGCAGTAAAGCAGCTCGTCGACGGTGAGCTTCTCGGGAGCTGTCTGATACATGTTCATTATCTCTGCATCGCTCTTGCCTATAACGTTGATCGATGCGGTAAGACGCGAGTAGCGCAGCTGAGGCAGAATCTGGTCGGCAAGCTGATCGAATACCGACGAGAGGTTGCGGATCTCGCGCTCACGCTCTTCGGGGTCTTTGTACATTGAGAGTACGCTGAGTATGAGCTCTTTGTCCTGAATGTCGCTTTGGCTTACGAGTTTCTGGAAACCTTCCCAGTCTTCGGCTGTAAACTGTGATGTGAGCTCGCCGAATTCCTTGACGTTATCGCGCTTGAGCTGACCTTCGAGATAAGCCTGAGTGTTTTTCTCGCGGTTCATGGCCAGACGGGTGTTGAAATCCATCGAGCCTTCAGGAGAGGCGTACGATGATATGTTGATCTCCTCGATCACACGCGAAGTGTCGGCCGATGCCTCGCGGACGGTGCGGTTAAACTCTTTCATGGCGTCGGTCGAAGTCTCCCCGGGACGTACATTGGCCTGATTGATGAGGAAGCGGATGTCGGCAGAGTATTTTTCGTTGATCACACGCTGAAATTTGTCGGCCGACTGTGCCGGGGCGACCGTGGCTACATCGGCCAGCGCACCTGTGGCAATTACGCCGGTAGCCACTTCGACGCGCGGAAGCACATACTGCTTGTTGCCCTGTGTCACGTTGAAAGCCAGCTCCAGACGGCTGCGCATCATCTCCGGCTGATAAGCGAAGCTCACGGGTATCGTGAACATGCCTCCGCGTTCGTAGCTCACCACCGGATCGTTGCCTCGCACCTTCTCACCCTGGAAAGAGTACGGCTCCGAAGCAACCTCCGTGCCGTCGAATACAAGATACGGGGTGACCGTCACCTTGGCGTTTTTGGTGAAGAACTTTGCAGGAACGTTAGCCGTCACCGCTGCGGGGACGATAGTGCCGCGTACTTCAAGCGGATTGGGGTTGGTGTTGAAATATTCACTTTTGAACTGGCCCATTTTGCCTGAGCACGATGTGGCTGCTGCCAGAAGTGCTATCGAAGCCAGCGATGCGATGAATTTTGTTTTCATTAGTTATCCGGATTTTTGATTCTGTTTATCAGTGTGTTTATGTTCCGAGTGTGTCACTCTTTCTCAAGATAGGTGTAGCCGTACAGTCCCGAGCGGTAGTCGCTCAAGAAATTGCGGCCCTCCTCAGGCGATATTTTACCCTCTTTCATCGAGGCCGTGACCCACTTCTCGACATTGCGTACCAGTGTCTTGGGGTTAAACTGTACGTAGTCGAGCACCTCGGCTACGGTTTCGCCGTCGATCACTCGGTCTATCTCATAGCGGTCTTTATATACGCTGATGTGCACAGCGTTGGTGTCGCCGAAAAGATTGTGCATGTCGCCGAGTATCTCCTGATATGCGCCTACAAGAAATACGCCCATATAATATTGTTCGCCGGCACGCACCGGATGCACCGGAAGCGACGAGCTGATGCCCTGCGATGTGATGAAGGTCGAGATCTTGCCGTCAGAGTCGCATGTTATATCCTGGAGTGTGCAGCTTCGCGACGGCTTCTCGTCGAGGCGCTGGATAGGGATGATCGGGAATACCTGATCGATGGCCCACGAGTCGGTGAGCGACTGAAAGAGCGAGAAGTTGCAGAAATATTTGTCGGGCACCATTTTAGACACTTTTCGAAGCTCCTCGGGCGCATGCTTCATGCGGTCGGCTATCTCGCCCACTTCGCGTGCTATCGACCAGAAGAGCTGTTCGATCTGAGCACGTGTGCGCAGGTCGAGCATACCGAGCGAAAAGAGGTCGAGCGCTTCCTCGCGTATCTGCAGGGCATCGTGCCACGACTCGAAGATGCGCGACTGCGAGAGCTTGTCCCAGATGTCGTAAAGCTCGCGTGCGAGTTCGTGATCGTCGGCAGATACCTCTTTGTTTTCGTCCCATCGGGGCAGCGACGTGGTGGCCAGCACATCGAATATCAGCACAGAGTGGTGTGCCGTAAGCGACCGGCCGCTCTCGGTGATGATGTTAGGTTGCTTCAGGCCGTTCTTCTCGCATGCATCGACAAGAGCCGACACCGAGTCGTTGGCATACTCCTGAATGGAGTAGTTCATCGAGCTTTCGGAGTTTGAGCTGCGGGTGCCGTCGTAGTCTACACCCAGGCCGCCGCCTATATCCACAAACTCAATGTCGTAGCCCAACTTGGATAGCTGAACGTAGAATTGTGTGGCTTCGCGAAGTGCGTTTTTGATGCGGCGTATCTTGGTGATCTGGCTGCCGATATGGAAATGTATCAGCTTGAGACAGTCGGTGATGTCGTATTTCTCAAGCATCTTCATCGCTTCGAGCAGCTCGGATGAATTGAGCCCGAACTTCGATTTGTCGCCGCCGCTCTCCTCCCATTTGCCGGATCCTGAGCTTGAGAGCTTGATGCGTATGCCTATATTGGGGCGTATGCCGATCTTCTTGGCGAGGTCGGCAATCATGCCGAGCTCGTTGAGTTTCTCCACCACAAGATATATCCGCCGGCCCATCTTCTGAGCAAGGAGCGCCAGCTGGATATAGTTCTGATCCTTATAGCCGTTGCAGATTATCAGGGCATCGTCGGCTATATTGGTGGCCAGCACTGCATGGAGTTCAGGCTTTGAGCCGGCCTCAAGGCCAATGTTGAATTTCTTGCCATGGCTCACGATCTCCTCCACCACAGGCCGCATTTGGTTGACCTTGATAGGATAGATGATGAAATTTTTGCCGGTGTAGTTGTATTCGGCGGCTGCTTTCTTGAAGCAGTTGGATATTTTCTCGATACGGTTGTCGAGTATGTCGGGGAAGCGCAGCAGCAGTGGCGCTGTGATGTCGCGCACCTGCAGCTCGTCCATCACCTCCTTTATGTCGACGGCGGCATACCCCTCTTTAGGAGTCACCTGCACGTGGCCTTTTTCGTTGATTGAGAAATATTTGCGCCCCCATCCTTCGATGTTGTATATCTCAGCGCTGTCCTCAATACGCCATTTTCTCATCGGCTCGGTATTGTCTTGATGTTTGAGTTTGGTTCCTTTTTTAGAACCGGCACAACCGGTCTGTCTCTAATAAGGCACAAAAATACAAAAAAATCCAAATTTCGTGCAGATTCGGGGCAATAATTTTCAGTGTAATTTTCAGTGTGTATCGTTCTCCCGCTCGCGCCGTAAGCGGTCTCTGCGGCGCAGGGTGAAGAAGAGCAGCACGATGCACAAAAGGGTGGCCGCGATGATGCCGAAATAGTAGAGGTAATGACCGGCGTAGTACTCGCCCCGACCGATATATGCCATCACTGCGAGGTATATCAGCAGAGCTGCCGGTATGACGATGTAGCGCTTCAGTTTCATATCATTCAGGTGCTTGAGGCGTAAGTTTGTACTCTGATTTCTCGGGATCGAATTTTCCGGATTCGAGAGTTTGATATATCCTGAGCGATGCCCACGCGTCGATAGCTGCATAGATCTGCTGGGCTTCCGACAGTTTGTCGGCCTCCCAGTTGCTCAGGCGCTGGCTCTTGGATATTCGTTTTCCGAATATTATACCGTAAATCTTCTGCAGCGAAGCGTCGACTATATGGTATTGCTTTACATAATCCTGCAGCTCGATAAATCCGCCGGGGGTGAATTTTGGCTCTACACGCCGCAGTGCCTGGTAGTCGTCTTTCAGCGAAAGCCCGACTTTCTTCACTTTTTCAGACTCGAAGAATTTCAACAGCTCGGGTATCATCCCTAATTTATTGATGCGGAAAAGGAAGCAGCGGCGCGCGGTCGACACCTGAATGAGTGCCGGATTGTTCATGCGTCCTTTTCTGAACGACGGTCGGGTCTCGGTATCGAATCCTACTATTTTTTGTTTCGAAAGCCATGCGATAGCTTCCAGAGCCTGGGTGCGGTGCTCGATTACGGATATTGTACCCGGGAATGTGACCTTCGGGAGCTCGGCAAGCTGCAGTTTGCTGATCGAGAGCTGCAACGGGTCAGGCTGAGATATTTTAGGCATCTCCATCGGCTGAACCTTTTTAGGGTCGATGCTTGGCACCCGTATAAGTTCGGTCTGTTTGAATTTGCGGCGAAGGTAGCGTTCGATGAACCCGTATGTATCGGCCGCGATGGTGCTGTCGTAGTCGAAATGCTCGTTGTAGATCACGGCCCGAAGCTGCATGTTGCGACGTTTTATCGCTTCAAGAGCAAGGACAGTATGATTTATCGACCCTAAACGACCGTTGGTCACCAAAATGACCGGGATGTTGCGGTTGGAAGGGAAGTCGATAGTCATCATATCGTCGGCAAGTGGAACCATCAGGCCGCCGGCGCCCTCGATCAGTACTACTTCATAGCTCTTTTTGAGCTTGCGCAGGGCTTTATCGACACTCTTCAGGTCAATCTCACGACCGTCGATTCTGGCTGCAAGCTGCGGCGATGCCGGGTAAGTGAAGATGATGGGTGCCGTAGTGTGGTCGAGATCCTCGGGGAGCATTCCGGTGCCCATGATGCGGCGATGCACTTCGATATCCTCGGAAGCGTCGGAGCATCCGGTCTGGATGAACTTTTGTGTTATCACACTTCGCCCTTGCTCCATGAATCGGCGTGCAAGCCAGCCGGTTGCGTAGCTTTTGCCGGCATCAGTGTCGATGCCCGAGATGAAGTATACTTCTTTATTCTTTTTGTCCATATCTGAGTACAAGATATATCGGTTGATAGACCAGATCTATCCGGCCTTTTTCGTTTACTGGATATTCACGGTTGAGAGCAACGATGTCGGCCATGCTCCCGGAGCTTACGCCGTTTACCCCCGACAGCCGCATGTGCCGGAGCATCATCAGTACGCTCTCGAATGAGAGGGTGTATCTGTCCGTTTCGACAGCCTCGACTGTCCAGCCGCATTTCCGCGCGATCCGTGCAAGCTGCTCTACATCCATGCTTGGCAGTCCGGATCCGGTGATACGGTATATGTCGGCGAAAGTGTCGGGCCCGAATGTCGAGAGGACCATCAGTCCTCCCGGACTCACTGCCCTGCGTGAGTTGACGAGAAATTTTTGCAAAGAGTTGAACCACTGTACTGTCGACGCAGCAACAATTGTGTCGATGCTACCGGTAGCGATCCGCTCGATTTCTGTCTCAGCGTCGCAGACCTTGAATTCGGCTTGCTCGGGTAGGGTGGCGGGGTGGGTGAGATCCCAAAGCTTGAGAGAGTGGGGGGTGCCGAGGGTCAGGAGTTCGCGCGTCAGCAGCCCGGTCCCGCATCCTGCTTCCAGCAGGCGCTTACCCTCGATTCCTCCGGCCTCATCCGCCAATCTTGCTACCCTCTGCGCTACTGTACGCTGCACTGTGGCTGAATCGTCGTATGTGGCATGGCTCCGTGTGAAGCGGCTCTCCACAAGCTCTTTGTCCTTAATATAACGATCGAATATACTACTTAAGTCCGGGTAGTGGCTGCCGTCGACGGTTGTAATATCGGCCGCCTCGGCCTCCCTCCACGCTTGAAGCTGAGCGGCAGGGGGTATTATGCGGTCGTCGGAACTTACCAAGGCAATATCCCACCTTGCCGGTGTGGGGGCCGGAAGGGCTTCTATGGCGATAAGCTCACGGCGGAGTGATTCTAATGACCTGGCCGGCTCTCGCATCAAGAACTTCGACAGCGCCTCCGACGACCTTGTCATGCGTCTGCGGAATTTCTCCAGCGTGCGCTCCGAAAGGCCGTCGAGAGTGCCGCGGAAGATTGCGACGGGTATGCCACGCAGATCGTCCACAGGCCAAAGTGTGCCGTTCACAGCTATGGTGAGTGTGATTGGGAGAGAGCTGTCATAGCGACTTATAAATCGGTTTGCGACCGGTACGCCGAACGACCATCCGATCACCACTATTTCACTGTATATCTTGAGCGCGTCTAATGTGACACCATCCACATCTGCTCCATCGGAATAATCGTAAGCCACCATCATGTCGTAGCCGTGGGCATTAATGTCGCAGAAATGCCCGGCGTCCATACCCCATCCGGCAAAAAGCAGTATCACCCTGCGTTCGGAGGGGCTTTTCGGCGTGTATGTGTGCGTTAGCTCGATTCTCATAAGTTACGGTTTATGGATTCGGCAAGACGGTCTATTTCGCTGAAGGTCATGGCTGCCGAAAGAGATATGCGCAGCCGTTCGGTGCCTGCCGGAACGGTGGGAGTACGGATGGGTAGAACCTTCATATTGTCGGCCAAAAGTGCCTGCGACAGTTCGAGGGCTTTGTGCGATGAGCCGACGATCAGCGGATATATGTAGCGGGGCTCCCCTCCGAGGCGTGTGGCAAGATGTTGCGACAATGCTTTGAGGTGCCGGCGCCGTGTGTCAAAATCGGCAAGGTGCGACATGACGTGTCGCGACCATGCGACACAGACAGGAGGCAACGCTGTGGAGAAGATAAAAGAGCGGGCTTTGTTGATGGCAAAATCTCTTAAGGTGCTGCTCATTACGGCAAAAGCTCCGACCGAAGCTATGGCTTTGCCGAGGGTACCAACCACGATGTCAACATCATCGTAATATTCGGAGCCGATACTTATGCCAAGCCCTCCGGGCCCCAGGCATCCGAGCGAGTGGGCTTCGTCGATATACAGCAGCGTGCGGTGTGTGCCTGCGTAACGTTTGGCTTCGACAAGACGTGCAATATCGCATCGGTCGCCGTCCATTGAGTAAACACCCTCGGCCACGATCATCACCAAAGGAGCTGATTTTACTTCGGCGCTGTCGAGTATGCGCATCAGGTGGCTATAATCGTTGTGCCGGAATCGTATAAGGTGGGCGCCCGAGAGACGTGCGCCGTCGATGATGCTTGCATGTACGAGCTTGTCGGCGATGATAACGGAGCCTTTCAGTGCCGACGCAAAAGCGGATACAAGTCCGGTGTTGGCATGGTAGCCGCTGTCGAAAGTGAGAGCCTCACGCCGATACAAGTCTGAGAGAAGCCGCTCGAAGCGTGTATATTCGGCTTGCCCGGCCGCAAGCAGGCGCGATGCAGAAGCACTGAAAGCCAATTTGCCGAACTCGTCGCTGCTGACGAACGAATCCCGCAACGCCTTGTCGGATGCCAGCCCTAAATAGTCGTTGGTGGAGAAATCGACCGGGCCCTCCGGAGAGTCGTCGGCAGCAAGTCTGCGAAGATTTCCGCAACGCTCAAGCTCTGTCAATATGTCGGCAAATACCTTCATTTATTAATGTATGGCTCAGACGTTGTCGGGTAGTATCTCGATCATGTTCTCGATCAGGTAGGCGAGATCGTCGTCGGAAATCACATACGGCGGCATGATATATACGTTGCGGCCGAACGGACGGACCCATATACCACGCTCGACGCATTTTTTCTGGAACTCGCCTACGTCCACAGGTTCTTTCATCTCGACCACGCCGATAGTGCCTATCACGCGCACATCTGCTACTCCCGGACGTGTGGCAGCCGGAGCGATAAGTTGTCGTATCTTTTCCTCGAGATAAGCAATGCGGCTGCTCATATCTCGCGATTTCAGCAGCTTGAGGGATGCGCAAGCGGCAGCACAGGTCAACGGATTGGCCATAAAGGTGGGGCCGTGCATCATGACGCCCGCCTCACCACGGCTTATCGTATCGGCTACCTCTTTGGTTGTTAGAACGGCTCCCATGGTCATATAACCGCCTGTCAGCCCTTTGCCCACACACATTATGTCGGGCTCGACTCCGGCATGCTCGCACGCAAACAGCTTGCCGGTGCGCCAGAATCCTGTGGCTATCTCGTCGAAAATCAGCAGTACTCCATATTTGTCGCACAGGCGTCGCGCTTCTACGAGGTATTGGGGATGATAGAACCGCATACCCCCGGCGCCCTGTACCACAGGCTCAAGTATCATTGCTGCGATATCTTGGTGGTGTGATGCGAGAATATTTTCGAGAGGTTCCATTTCAGAAGGATCCCAGGGGGAGCTAAGCGGAGCCGGCGCGGGCACGAAGTAGCGAATAGGGAGAGCCGATCCGAAAGCCCCGTGCATTCCTGTCACGGGGTCGCATACGCTCATGGCATTCCAGGTATCGCCGTGATATCCGGAGCGGACGGTCACGAAATTTGTCTTTTGGTGCGAGCCTGAAGCCGAAACTGCGGCCTGCACCGCCATTTTCATTGCTACCTCGACAGCCACCGAGCCTGAGTCGGCATAAAAAATATTGTGCATCGACTTGGGAGCCATCTCCAGCAGTAGCTTCCCGAGCTCGATGGCAGGGTCGTGAGTCAGTCCGCCGAACATTACATGGCTCATGCGGCTGAGCTGTTCGGTGATTGCGCGGTTGATGGTAGGGTTATTATAACCATGTATCACAGCCCACCACGACGACATTCCGTCGATCAGCTCCGTTCCGTCGGCCAGACGGATGCGTACTCCCTCAGCACTCAGTACTTTATAAGTAGGCAGCGGGTCGATAGTCGAGGTATAGGGATGCCACAAGTGCTCGCGATCCCATGAGTCGTGAAGTATATTTTGATCGGGTGTGGTCATGGTCTTACAGATAGAAGTGCAGAGTGGTCGGCACGGAGGCTCACTCATGCCACAAAGGTAGATATAATTCGCAAAACACCAAAATTCCCGTACAAGCCGAACAATTCGCCGGATTAATTGTTATCAATGCGCAATTGTGCTCATTACAAATTATATATAAATTTAAATCGTTATTATTATGTCTAAAACAAGTGAAATGAACTCTATCGCAGCCGTAAGTAGATTTATTGAAGCTAATAATCTGAGAAATGTTGGAGGCCCGAAAGTAATATTTCAAGGTATTGTAAACTATGAATCTTCGTTTATATCGCTGAGTGCTTTGGCTGAAGTTCACATAGATACAAGCACATACAGTTATGGTGATATTGAATTGTTAAGCGACAAGATTGATCCCCAAACGGTACATGCCGGTTTCTCCTGCAAATATCAGGATATGTTGTACGATGCAGGCTTTAACAGGCTGATTATAAGAGGTAATTCGCCTAAAATGTCCGGGAAGTATACTGTTTCAATTACTATTGTGTGAAAATAACGTTTTCTAAAACTATGTTAAAAAGCATAATTTTTCAGCCGTATTGTTTGGCGGTTAAAAAATTATGCTTACCTTTGCATCAGTTTTTCATGGTATTAGATTTAAGGTAAGAAGATTATTCGCTGCGACAGCGAGTAATTTTTTTTTGTGCCTGCTTTTGTGTACCTTTGTGGTCGATTTTCCTGATGATTCAAAAGATTTCTCTTGATTGATATGATAAAGATAGGTGATATAGTGCGTTATCTTAATGCCGTAGGCGGCGGCCGGGTCGTGCGAATAGAGGGTAACATCGCTGTGGTCGATGATGATGGTTTTGAGACGCCCGTACTTCTTCGCGAATGTGTGGTAGTAGGACATGCTCAGGAGCAGAAGTCGCAACCGAAGCCAAGCCCGGAAGTTACCGCTGTATCCCCATCCATCTCCAAGCCCTCTCCGGCACACTCTGCTACGGTTGCTCAAAAGGAAGTAGTCGAAGAAGCGGAGATTGAGGAAACTCCTGAAGGTGATTCGCTTAACGTTGTCTTAGCATTCGCGGCAACCGATATTAAGCGTCTTTCGCAGTCGCACTACGAGGCTTATCTGGTGAATGATTCCAACTATTTTCTGTATTTCACGCTGCTTACACGCTCGGAGCAGGCCGGCGACACCGGTTGGCAGACCCGCTATGCTGGGATAGTTGAGCCTAATATTCAAGTTTTTTTGGCTGAGATTACCGCCGATGAGCTTGTGGACTATGATCGTGTGGCCGTGCAGTATATTGCTTTCAAACGCTCGCGTAACGCCTCTCTTAAAGCCCCCGGCGCTGTGGAATACAAGCTTGACACTACCAAATTCTTCAAGCTGCATTGTTTCCGCGAAAATATATATTTTGACGAACCGGTCATAGCTCTCGATATCGTGAAGGACGATGTGCCGGTCACGTCGCAGGCGCGCGTCAATGCCGCTGACCTTGAACGCGAGATGCGTCGTAAGAAATCGGCTGATTCACGCCCTTCGCGCCGTCCGGTGGTTAAGCGCCACACCCGCAAGGCCGACGATGGTAAAATCGAAGTCGATCTCCATATTCATGAGCTTGTCGACACTACCCGAGGCCTTTCTGCCGCCGACATGCTCAATCTTCAGGTCGACGAATTCCGGCGCGTCATGGATGCCAATCTCGGTAATCACGGGCTGCGCTTGATTTTCATTCACGGCAAAGGCGAAGGGGTGCTTCGCAACGCGCTGATGAAAGAACTCAAACATCGATATAAGGGCCACGATGTGCAGGACGCATCGTTTGCTGAATATGGATACGGAGCTACGCAGGTCACAATAAAATGATACTATATCTGAGCGGCAACGGCAATTCGCGCGCGGTGGCAAATGAGCTTTCGCATCGCCTCGGTGATGAGCCGGTGCGCCCCATGCTTCAGCCGGAGCTGTGGGCGCCGTCGACGGCTGAGCGTATCATTTGGGTTATGCCCGTCCATTCGTGGGGGCCTCCTGTAGCATTCTTTGAGCTGCTCGCTCAGCTGTCCCGCAATACTTTTTCGGCAGATGCCGTGCATCACCTTGTGCTGACCTGTGGCGACGATTGCGGTCATGCCCACCGCTTGTGGCGAGCAGTCGTAAAGGCTCACGGTTGGCGAACGGCAGGAGAGTGGTCGGTGCAGATGCCTAATACGTATGTGCTTTTGCCGGGATTTGATGTAGACTCCGATGAGCTGGCGGCTGAGAAATTATCGGCTATGCCTGCTCGCGTTGCCGATATTGCTCGGCAGATCGATGAGGACAGGGAATCGGCCGGAACGGATGTTGTGCAGGGATCGATACCGCGTCTGAAAACACGCCTGGTATACCCCTTGTTTGCCCGCTATGATATCCGACCTGAGAAATTCCGCGTAGACTTGGATCGTTGCGTATCGTGCGGCCGATGTGCGTCAGTTTGCCCATGCAGCAATATTGCTATGTCGAAAGGGCCATCGGGCTCGGTCGAAGCACAGAAAAAACGCCCTGTATGGAGTGATCGATGCACCATGTGCCTCGGGTGTTACAACTGCTGCCCCGCTCACGCTATTTCTTACGGACGCCGCAGTCGGGGGAAAGGACAGTTTTTTAATAATTAAGCAATCAGCGATTGCATCTGAAGACTCGCATAATATATTGCTCGACAGGTACTGCAATCCACGACAATCCCCAGGATATAATATAGAGTGCCGGAACTACATATACGAGTGATTTCGGACAATTCCTAACCGGTATATCTAAAATTTCAGCTATAGTGACAAGCAGGAAGAAACTCCAGTTTTGCCACAAGTAGATTGTGAACCCATACTTGTTCCACCTGTCAAGACCTAATCGGAAAAACTTCGACGGAGAGTTGCCAATCCGAATATATGTGAAAAGTATTGAGAAAATGAGGATCGCTGCAAAGCCGTATATCAGAAATATATGGTCTTGAGAGAACTTGTGGGCTTGCATTGGGGAGATCTGGCCTCCTGTCATAATACAAAGCAGCGCTATTGCGATGACTGCAAGTCCTATAAGGGTGCGCACACTCAAGCGCTTGTAGAAAAAATACCCCGAGATATAGAATAGGTTATAAATTAAAACTTGCGAAACTATATATATATATATATGTAAGCTTTGTGTGAGGTGTACCAGGATTGCCGACACTCCCCAAAGCAGTGCGCATATTGCCAAATATAGTAATTTACGTCCCTTGAGTTTTTCGATTGCCCATACTTGCAGAGGCGTAGAAATGGAAATTAAAAAATAAACAGGTATAAACCATAGATGCCATGTGTAGGGTACGTTGGGGATGCTTTTTCCAGATATTATGGAGGAAACAGTATGACGGATTGGAAATACTATTGGTCCGTCGCCTTTAAAATACAGTATTCCGAATCCGATAACGAGCGATATTACTACATAAATAAGGTATGGGAGAAGAACACGTTTAGCGCGGGAGGAAAGTATGCTTTTGAATGTCTTCCCTCGGTAGCCTGCCAAATTGGCCGCAGCTCCGGCTACAAAAAATATCAGCGGCATCTCAAACAGCAGAAGAGATTTATACGGCTCTGCGCCATTGCGCAGCCAGTATAAAGAATGGATGATGCACACTATATAGGCCAACAGGCATGCACGGAAGAAATCCAGAGAGTAGTCCCGGGTGGTTGTCTTCTGATTCATGTGGCGTTATTGAAAGGTGTAATTGAATCAAATGATGCGGTAAGGATGGTTCACAAGCTCGAGCATTGCATCGTCGCCGGATGAGTCGCCGTATGCGTATGTCTCGGAGTGTTTTATGTCTGGATATCGAGCTAAAATGCGGTTCACTTTCTCAGGCCCGTGGCAATTCGGGGTTGAAAATCTGCCTGTGAGTATGCCGTCGGGAGATATTTCAGCTTCGGTTGCAATCACTTCATCTATGCCATGTGCTATTGCCCAGGGTCGAATCCAGTCGGCTATACTGGCCGAAACGATAACTACTCTGTGCCCGAGCGCTTTGTGCTTTTCGATCAGAGCTAAAGTGCTTTCACGTAAGTCGTTGTCAATAGTATGGGCAAAGTCTTCCCCCATAGAGCGAAACGTCTGTATCCCGGTTCCGGCAAACATTTTGCCGAATAGCTTTTGCTTTGCTTTGGAATTGCTGATCGCCCCAAGCTTCCATGCTGCCAGCCATGGAGAGGAGAGGGCGATACATTTAGCCATGTGAACCTTGCCAAGCGCATGACATCCGAAAGTGATGAAAGTATCCCGGTGCGTTATTGTGCCGTCAAAGTCAAAAAAAGCAATGGGCTGTGAGGTCATATATAGATTATCACTATGAAGACAAGTATCCATAACAGTATGCACGCCTGAATAAAACGGTCGCGCAGCAGAATTTTAGTCGGACTTCCGCTTTTCACATCTACGATGGTCACTTGAAGATACCGGAGTATACCGGCCAGTACGAAGATAGAGGTGACGTAAATATATTCGCTTCCCAGACGTGCTACAACATCGGCCGACACAGTATATATTATGTAGCATACGATTGTGATTGCCCCGAGCAGACCAAGCGTCTGATTCATAAACTCAAGGTTGTACCTCATCGTGTTGCTGCGGGTCACCACTCCGGTTGTTTCGCGAATAACAACATCCGAGCGTCTTTTGGCGAATGCTAAGAAAAGAGCTATAAGAAATGTCATTGATATTATCCACGGCGACAGCCATATGTCGCATGCTATGCCTCCCGCTCCAAGACGGAATACGAATCCCAGGGAGATGATGAATACGTCGATGATAGCGTATTGCTTAAGCCGCATGCAGTAAGCTACGTTAAGTATGAAGTATATTCCGATGATCGCACCGACTTTCCAGGCGTATGGTCTGCCCAGAAAAGCACAAAGCACCAGTGATGCAGCTACCATCAGCGCCATAATCGAGTATGCCTGTGCGGGTGTTACATCCCCGCTTGCTACAGGCCGAAATCGTTTTTTAGGGTGTAATCGGTCGGCTTCAGCATCGTTAACGTCGTTTAGACAGTATATTGAGCTTGCTACAAAGGAGAATGCAAAAAACGCTATCACTGTTTGCTGCCAGCACCGGAGATTGAAAAGAGAGCCGCTGAAGAAAAGCGGTAGCGCCACAAAGCAATTCTTCAACCATTGTTGCGGGCGTATGAGTTTGATTATTGACGTAATATTCATCAGAGGTGTATTATTCTGAAAAAGAGAGCGCATAAGCCGTTTACTGTGGCCCCTATAGGGCTTTCAAGCATAGAGTTTACGGGATTGAAGTAGCAACGGCTTATGCCGATAGTTATCAGCAATAATGCTATTACCCACTTGTTCGGGGACACTATGCGCGACAGAAAGGTATCGGTCTTCGCGGCCCACCTGACTATACGTCCCGGCAACATTCTGTCGATCACCTCTCGATCGAGTATCATGAATGCTGCCATTGCCGTTATTACCACATATTGATATAACCTGCCGTAGTCGCAACTCAAAAGCACAAACATAGGGAGCATGCATATAAACAGTATCAGCAGAATAGCTGAAAGCCTGTTTTGCTCGGCGACATCGTATAAACTCTTTGTCGGTCTGAATGCTCGGAAAAAGAACACCGTCAGATAATAGATGGCTATTGTGAGGAGCGGCCAGTAAACTATTCCCATAAATCCGGAAGTAGCTCCGGTGTTCTTGAGAATCTGCTTTACCATAGTGCCGGAGGTAGTCCATGCAAGTGCTCCGATACTATTTCGATGAGTGTAAGTGAGATTTGCTTCTGCTACATTGTTATTCCACGACTCGTTGATGGCACATGCTACATCGTAATTCCCTTTGAATATTGACAATACACCAAATATCCCAAATAGAATGGCGATCATCGAGATGTTAACTGATCGATGCCGGCGGTCGCTAAGCAGAATCAGGGCAAATATCGGAATACCCCAGAAGATGAACGCTTCGTGTATAAATAAGCCCAATGCGGCAAGCATGAATGCTGCAAAACGCCGCCATAATGCTGGGTTTGAGTTTTTGACCAAGCAGAATATCGCTATCGCAACTGCATACAGCAGGTAATCCTTGCGGACGATATATGTGATAAAACCACACATCAGAGGCGACAGGATCAGCCACCAGCTGTAGCCTCCTTTTTTGAATTTGGAAAGAAAGAATCCGAAAACTACGGCGTATGCCGTAATGCATATCACTACAATGGGGATACGCGGGCTGATACCGGTAGTTGTAGAAAACCAAAGTAAGAGCTCGCCGAGAAGGCCGCGTCTTACAAATCCGCCTTGGAAATTGATTAAAAATTCAGAAAACTCCCATGATTGTAGTATGTCTGGGTTAGATGCTTGAAATACAGCATTTTGATACCCCCCCCCATGTAAGGCGAAGGCAAATACTTTTTCCAGAAGGCCCAAGATCATGACTGAGCCGACCAGTCGGTATAGGAAAATGCGCGAAGTACCGGATGCAACTTTTGGCATATCTAAATATTAGTGTGTGATGATAATACCGCGAGGAGTCGGAAAAAAGATTGTGGCAAAGGTAATAATATTCTGAATCATGTCAAAAAAATGTCTGAACGAGGTGGGTGCGCAGATTAAACTTGATGGGTTATGGCGGGGTTATGGCGCTCTAAATGTTGATAAATTTGAGGCTGCTATTGTTTGTGTTTCATGAAATTTAACTATATTTGCACTGCCTTTAGGCTGTCAGTGTGCCTTAAGGTGTCCTCTCACCTCGCTTAACTTTCTGAAAAACAATATTGTAATTCGATATGTCATTACTCGAAATTCAGAATACAACGCTTGCGCTGGTGGCACTTCTCACCGGTATCGGCCTTGTCGCTCTTGCGTTGTGGCTCGCGGGGCTAATATCCCCCCGCTCCTTTAACCCTCAGAAAGGTGAGGCATACGAGTGTGGTATTCCTACTCGTGGAGAGAGTATGGCCCAGTTTAAGGTAGGGTACTATCTTTTTGCCATTCTGTTCTTAATGTTCGATGTCGAGTGTGTATTCCTCTTTCCATGGGCTACCATTATGCAGGATCTCGGCACAAAAGCCCTCATCAGTATAGGTGTCTTTTTCGGAATTTTAGTGCTGGGTCTTGTTTACGCCTGGCGGAAAGGAGCTCTTGAATGGAAGTAACTACCAAAAGCATGCCCTACGAGGCATGGAAAGACAACGGGTATATCGAAAATCTTGTAAAAGAGCTTAATGCCAACGGTACAAATGTAGTGGTCGGATCGCTCGACAAGCTGATCAACTGGGGCCGCTCGAACTCGCTTTGGCCTCTTACATTCGCTACCAGTTGCTGCGGCATCGAGTTTGTGTCGCTTGGCGCAGCCCGGTATGATATGGCACGTTTCGGCTGGGAAGTGGCTCGTTCGTCGCCACGACAGGCCGACTTCATGATGGTGGCCGGTACGATAGTAAATCGTATGGTGCCTGTGTTCCGTCGCCTCTACGATCAGCTCGCCGAGCCCAAATATGTGATAGCGTGCGGCGGATGCGCCATATCCGGTGGCCCGTTTAAAAACTCATATCATGTAGCCAAAGGTATAGGCGACATCGTGCCTGTCGACGTTTGGGTGCCGGGCTGCCCGCCGCGTCCGGATGCTATGATATACGGTATCATGCAGCTCTCGCGCAAGGTCAAAATAGAGCGTTTCTTCGGTGGAGTAAACCGCAAGCAGAAACAGGAGGATTTTCTTAAAGAACATCCGGTAGAGGGTGTCGACGACTGATAATCCTCGCGCATTGTGTCTAAACCGATCTCAACAGCTTCAATGCCGACTGCGCCCGCAGCGTAGGCGGCAAAACAAAAACACTGAAATATATTAGCAATATGGCTGACATAAACGAGCATATATCCAAGCTCTTCCCCGAAGCATCGTTTGAAACGAGCGCCGACGGTCGCGAGATGATCGTAATCCCCGATGCCAAGTGGCACGATCTCGCTGCTACACTCCAACAGGATCAGGCGTTGGCTTACGACTATCTTGTATCGATTGTCGGTATGGATTGGGGTGAGAAACTCGGCTGCTACTACTATCTTGCCTCTACTAAATATAATACTGTAATATCCGTGAAAGTCGAAGCCACCGGTACCCGGCAGGCTCCGTACCTTCATTCCGTAGCCGACCTTTGGACCATCGCTCAGATTTTCGAGCGTGAGGTGTACGACTTCTTCGGGATACGTTTCATCGGCAATCCCGATATGCGTCGCCTCTTCCTGAGCATCGACTGGAAAGGGTATCCTCTCCGCAAAGATTACAACGAGGATAATCCTATCTCCATAGAGTCTGAGCGCCAGAGCGACTTTACAGACCAGTATTACGAAACAGCCGACGGCAAGATCGAAAAACGCGAAGTGCGTATTTTCCAGCCGGAGGATTTCGTTGTCAACATCGGCCCGCAGCATCCCGCGACTCACGGCGTGCTTAGATTCCGTACGGCTGTCGACGGTGAGACTATCAAAAAGATCGATGTCTATATGGGGTATATCCATCGTGGCGTCGAGAAGCTGTGCGAGACTCTCACATATGCACAGCAGCTTCATTTCCTCGATCGTCTCGACTACTTCTCTGGTCACATATATCATCACTGTATGTGCAACTGTGTGGAGAAAGCTGCCGGCATCGAAATCTCCGAACGCGCCAAGACAATTCGCGTGCTTATGGATGAGCTCAGCCGTATTGCCTCACACTGCCTCTTTATGGGTACGTTCTGCATGGACTTGGGTGCCACAACAATGCTCTTCTATACACTGCGAGTGCGTGAGATGATACTCGATATCATGGACAAGACATGTGGAGCCCGCATGTCGTTCAACTATGAGTGCATCGGCGGTGTGATGATGGATCTTGCCCCCGACTTCGAGGAAGATGTCCGCGCTCTTCTGGCCGTTATACCTCAGAATCTTAAAGAGTACAACAAGATATTCACCGGCAATGTCATTGCCAAAAACCGTATGGAGGGTGTCGGTGTGCTCTCGCGCGCTGATGCCATCGACTGGGCTATAACAGGCCCTTCAGGCCGAGCTTCCGACTGGGCTTGCGACGTCCGTAAGGTTCATCCCTACAGCTTATATCCTACGCTCGAGTTTGACGAGGTGGTTCGCACCGAAGGCGACTCGATGGCTCGATTCAAAGTGCGCCTCGACGAGATCACACAGTCGGCTCGCATTATTGAGCAGCTTCTCGATCGCGGAATACCCGAAGGTGAGTATTGTGTCAAGGTACCTAAGGTACTCAAACTCCCTGTAGGCCATTGGTACGAGCAAGTAGAGGGATGCCGTGGTGCTTTCGGCGTTTTCATCGAGAGCGACGGCGAAACCAAACCGTACCGTGTGCATCTTCAGACACCGTGTGTGGCTTTGGCTGCTGTGGTCGACAAACTTACCGAAGGCGAAAAGATCGCCGACCTTATCACAATCGGCGGTTCTCTGGACTATATCGTCCCTGACATGGATCGCTGATAGCCGCTGCAATCGAACAAAAAGTAATAAACCATCTATACGAATCAAGATATCACATCATGCAAGGTTTGTTAATCGAATCAGTAAATGTTGTTGATGCCGGAATGGCCGACTCGTTCTTCGGCTGGTTCAACTCCACACTGAATACTTTCATGCCCACATGGCTCACCACTGTAGTCGATTGCGTGCTTATCGCTCTGCTGCTTCTCACAGTATATGCAGTGTTGGCGCTCTTCTACATCTATTATGAGCGTAAGATATGTGCAGCTTTCCAGTGCCGTCTGGGGCCCAACCGAGTTGGCCCTTGGGGTTTGCTCCAGAGTTTTGCCGATATGTTCAAGATGCTCACAAAGGAGATTATCGAGCTCAAGCATGTCGACAAGTTCCTTTTTGCTCTGGCTCCTTATCTCGTGATCATCGCTTCGATGCTTGCATTTGCCTGTTTGCCGTTTGGCTACGGGCTTCAGGTGATAAACTTCAATATCGGAATCTTCTTCCTTATCGCAGTTTCGTCGATAGGCGTTCTCGGTATACTCCTTGCCGGATGGTCGTCGAATAATAAATTCACTCTTATAGGTGCTCTCCGTTCCGGAGCCCAGATGGTGAGCTACGAGCTTTCGGTAGGCCTTTCGGTTATCACTATGGTATGTCTGGCCGGTACGATGGATATCAACGAAATCTGTCTCAAACAGGATCATCTTTGGTTCATCTTCTCAGGCCATATCCCCGCTTTCATAGCATTCCTTATTTATCTTGTGGCAGGTACCGCCGAGACCAACCGTGGCCCGTTTGACCTTCCCGAGGCTGAAAGCGAGCTTACTGCCGGATATCATACTGAGTATTCAGGTATGCATTTCGGTTTCTTCTACCTGGCAGAATACCTTAATCTTTTCATTGTGGGAGCTGTGGCAGCTTTCATGTTCTTCGGAGGATGGATGCCGCTGCATATACCCGGTCTTGACGGATTCAATGCCGTGATGGACTATATACCCTCGGTAGTATGGTTCTTCGGTAAGGCTATAGGACTGACATTCATTATAATATGGTTTAAATGGACATTCCCGCGTCTGCGCATCGACCAGCTTCTGTCGCTGGAGTGGAAATATCTCCTTCCCATCAATCTGGTAAATCTGGTGCTGATGGTACTGGTGATCTCCTTTGGTCTCACACTCTGAATCTGATATCATTTTAAAAAGCTAAATAGTTAACACTCAATATTTATGAGCGACAAATTCGGAAAAATAGCTCAGGTAATCGGCCCGGTGGTCGATGTGATCTTTGAGGGCGACGACAATCAGTTGCCCCCCATCTACACTGCCTTGAAGGTGGATCGCGACAATGGCACGCAGCTCATCCTCGAAGTCGAGCAGCATATCGGTGAAGATACCGTGCGCTGTGTGGCTATGGAGAGTACCGACGGTCTGCAGCGCGGTGTTCGTGTCGATAATCTCGAGCGTCCGATAGCTGTGCCTACCGGATCTCAGGTCAAAGGTCGTCTGCTTAACGTCATAGGCGAGGCAATCGACCGACTCCCCGAGCTCAAACGCACTGATCTTCGTCCGATTCACCAGCCGGCTCCTGCTTTCGACGATCTCACTATCGGTACCGAAATCCTCTATACCGGTATTAAGGTGATCGACCTCCTCGAGCCTTACTCCAAAGGTGGTAAGATCGGTCTTTTCGGAGGTGCCGGTGTGGGTAAGACAGTGCTCATCATGGAGCTCATAAATAATATCGCTAAAGGTCACAACGGTTTCTCGGTGTTTACCGGTGTGGGAGAGCGTACCCGTGAGGGTAACGACCTGCTCCGTGAGATGATCGAGAGCGGTGTGATGAAATATGGCGAAAAATTCCGTGAAGGCATGGAGAAAGGGGAGTGGAACCTCGCTGATGTCGACATGGAGAAAGTAGCCGAGTCGCAGGCCACCCTGGTGTTCGGTCAGATGAACGAGCCGCCGGGCGCACGTCTGCGTGTGGCTCTTTCGGGTCTTACGGTCGCCGAGCAGTTCCGCGATCAGGATGGCGGCGGTAAGGAGATTCTTCTCTTTATCGACAATATATTCCGTTTCACTCAGGCAGGTTCCGAGGTGTCCGCACTTCTGGGCCGTATGCCTTCAGCTGTGGGTTATCAGCCTACTCTGGCCTCGGAGATGGGTATTCTTCAGGAGCGAATCACTTCTACCAAGAATGGTTCTATCACATCCGTGCAAGCTATCTATGTGCCTGCCGACGACCTTACCGACCCGGCTCCGGCAACTACCTTCAGCTTCCTTGACGCTACCACCGTGCTCAGCCGTAAGATTGCAGAGCTTGGTATTTATCCGGCTGTCGACCCCCTTGAGTCGACATCGCGTATCCTCGATCCCAATATCATAGGCGAGGAGCATTACAACGTGGCTCAGTCTGTCAAACAGCTGCTGCAGAAGTATAACGAGCTTCAGGATATTATCGCCATCCTTGGTGTCGATGAGCTCTCTGACGAGGATAAGCTCGTGGTATCGCGTGCACGCCGTGCTCAGCGCTACCTCTCGCAGCCTTTCCACGTGGCCGAGCAGTTTACCGGTCTCCCCGGCGTTATGGTACCTCTCAACGAGACTATCCGTGGCTTCAAGATGATTCTTTCAGGTGAGATGGATCAGTACCCCGAGCAGGCTTTCCTCAATGTCGGTACTATCGACGAGGCTATCGAAAAAGGCAAGCGCATGCTCGCTGAGGTCGGTGCATAACTTTAATCCACTTCACATTACAATATCCGTATGACTCTCAAAATCATATCCGCCGAGCAGATTCTCTTCGAAGGAGAAGTGAAGCTTGTGCACCTGCCGGGTGTTCAGGGCGAATTTACCGTGCTCCACAATCACGCTTCGATCATTTCGGTACTTGCTCCGGGTCTCATAAAATATGAAGACATGCAGGGTGAGCGGCATGATATGCCGGTTGATGGCGGTATTGTCGATGTGGATCGTAATGTCGTATCAGTATGTATCTATAATACCTCTGCCGGCAATGAATAAGCATCTGATTTCTTTATTGGTAATATTTCTGTTCGGCATCTTCGCTGTTCAAGGTCGTGCTGCATCTCTTGCGGATGCCGACAACGAACTGACTGAAGCTGTCGATGCAGCTGAGGCTGCCGATAAAGCTGAAGAATCGAAAATAGATCCTAAAGAGATAATATTCGAGCACCTCGGCGACGGCTACGGTTGGGAAGTGCCGTTCAATCATCACAAGAGAATGCCGTTACCCATTATAGTATGGGCATCCGACGGTCTTCATGTATTCTCATCCAGCCGTGTCGCCCATGGTCATGAGTACAAAGATGGTGATATTACATTCCGTATTGCCGGACACGATTCGAAGTATAAAGGTAAGATAGTTGAGATTACACCCGACGGCAAAGAGATAAAACCATGGGACATATCAATCACTAAGAACGTCTGTGCGCTCTTTATCACAGTGATCATCGTCCTGCTGTGTGTGCTCTCTGTGGCGCGTTGGCACAAGCGAATGGGTCATAAGGCTCCGCGCAAGATGGTTGGCGCACTCGAGTCGCTCTATATGTTCATCTACGATGGAATGATCAAGCCGATCCTCGGTGCTAAGGCTCAGCGTTTTGCCCCTTATCTTCTCACCGTATTCATGTTCATTCTTGTAATGAACCTTATGGGACTGATTGTGATCTTCCCGGGCGGAGCAAACCTCACAGGCAATATCGCCGTGACTCTTGTGCTTGCACTGTTTACTTTCCTGGTCACAAACATTTTTGGCACAAAACATTACTGGAAAGATATATTCTGGCCCGATGTGCCCCTGTGGCTTAAGTTCCCCCTCCCGATCATGCCTGTCATAGAGCTGTTCGGAGTATTTACCAAGCCTGCGGCTCTTACAGTCCGTCTGTTTGCCAATATGATGGGTGGACACATGATTGTGATAGTCCTGACGCTTCTGATCTTCATCTTCGCAGCACTCGGTGGCGTGGCTATAGGAGGCGCTACTACTGTAGTATCGATGTTCTTCAGCATCTTCATGTTGCTGCTCGACACTTTGGTGAGCTTCATTCAGGCTTTTGTTTTCACCATGCTTTCCACAATATTCATATCATTGGCACAGGAAGAGGGTGCTCACTCGAAAGAGCATCATGCCGAGGCAACAGCTTCTCAACCTGCAGCCGCTGTAACAAAATAAGCATATATTTTACCACTTAGATATAATAATTTAACAATCAAATATTTACAATTATGTTAACAATGATTTTAGCAGCAATCGAAGGTTTAGTAGCGCTCGCAGCATGCTTCGGCGCAGGTATCGCAGCAATAGGTGCAGGTCTGGGTATCGGTAAGATCGGTTCTGCAGCCATGGAAGCTATCGCACGTCAGCCCGAATCGTCAGGCGACATCCGTTCGAACATGATCGTGATCGCAGCTCTCGTCGAGGGTGTTGCACTCTTTGCCGTTATCGTTTGTATCCTCTCGCTCTTCCTTTAATACAAAGCGACTACACTCCCTAACTCACACTTACCACACCAATTTAATCCGATATGGAACTATTCACCCCCGACTTCGGCCTTGTATTCTGGATGTTTGTGGCCTTTGCCGTGCTCTTCTTCATTCTCTGGAAGTGGGGCTGGCCGGCTATCTTAAAAGGAGTAGAGAGCCGGGCCGACCTTATCGACAAAGGTGTGGAGTATGCCCGTGATGCCCGTGAGCAGCTTGACAATGCCAAGGCGCAGGCCGATCAGGTGCTTGCACAGGCTCGCAAGCAGCAGGCTGACATGCTGCGCGAGGCCGACAAGATGAAATCGCAGATCATCGAAGAGGCCCGCGACGCTGCCTCGCAGGAAGCACAGAAAGTGATGGATGCCGCAAAGGTGTCGATCGAGCAAGCCCGCAAGGAAGCCGAGACCCAGCTTCGCAATCAGGTGAGCGAATATGCTCTTGACATAGCGACAAGAGTGGTGCGCAACGACCTTCAGAACCCCGAAGCTCAGCGTAAATTAGTAAACAATCTGCTCGACGAAATCGAGTCGGAGAAGTAAACGTATTTCGTCTGTACCTTAGCAGTCCGCATACTTCACAGTAGTTATCATATTATCTGTCATTATCACCACAAAGCAATAAGCTAAGATATGAACCAAGGCCTTATTCCTCGCCGATATGCCAAAGCGCTCTTCAAACTAGCTCTTGAGCGTGGCTCGCAGGTGCGCCTGTACACTCTGATGAGTGCGCTTGTCGACAATATGGCTGCAGCTCCGGCTATCCAGCAGGTGATGAATAATCCGTTTATAAGCCCTGCCGACAAAACGGAAATACTCACCACAGCGTCGGGAGCAAAGGCCGACGACACGATCTTCGCCGACTTCCTCAAGCTCCTGTTCAAGAACAACCGCATAAACATGATATATGCCATGGCTCTGGCCTACTGCGATATCTACCGGAAGGAGAACCGCATACATCAGGTCACCGTGGTAAGTGCGGCTCCGCTTCAGAAAGCTGAGGAAGATCGCTTGCGCAAGATGATCGAATCGCGCCTCGGCGGCGATAAGATGGAATACGAAGCAAAGGTTGATCCGAGTCTTATCGGCGGCTTTGCTGTCAATATAGATAACGAACGGCTCGATGCCTCTGTAGCAAGTGAGCTTGAACAACTGCGGCATTCGCTTATCTCCTAACTAATCTATCACTCCCCCGTAAGCTCTCGGCTCTGCTTGCATCCGCGGCATTATGTGAATTTGACCCTTTGATTTTTTGCCAATAAATTATTCCCCTTTCAGCCTGATCTAAAATGAGGCTATCGGGATAAAGCCATAAGAACTAATGATCAACCCCAGCGAGATTTCAGAAGTTTTAAAACAACAGCTCGAAAACGTCAACGCTAAAGTATCGTTTGCCGAAACAGGTACGGTGCTCGAAGTGGGCGACGGTGTGGCTCACGTATACGGCCTCGACAATGTTGCCGCAAATGAGCTTGTAGAGTTTGAAAACGGTGTGCGCGGTGTGGCTCTCAACCTCGAGGAGAGCAACGTCGGTGTCATACTGCTCAACAACGTAAACTCCGTGACCGAGAATATGACTGTGCGTCGAACAGGCGAAATCGCTTCCATCCCGGTGGGCGACGGCTTGTTTGGCCGTGTAATCAACGTTCTCGGCGAACCTATCGACGGTCGCGGCCCTATTGAGGGCAAGACCATGCATCTCCCTCTTGAGCGCAAGGCTCCCGGTGTGATCTATCGTCAGCCGGTGAACCAATCGCTGCAGACCGGTATTAAGGCTGTCGATGCTATGGTGCCTATTGGCCGCGGCCAGCGCGAGCTTATCATCGGCGACCGTCAGATCGGTAAATCGGCTATAGCAATTGATACCATCATCAACCAGCGCAAGAATTTCGAGGAAGGTAAACCTGTATATTGTATCTATGTGGCTATCGGTCAGAAAGGTTCGACCGTTGCAGCACTTGTAGAGACTCTTCGCCAGCATGGCGCGATGGACTACACCGTTGTGGTTGCTGCGAATGCTTCCGACTCGGCCTCGATGCGCTACTATGCACCGTTTGCCGGTGTAGCTATCGGCGAATTTATCCGCGACACAGGCCGCGATGCTCTGATAGTATACGATGATCTTTCAAAGCAAGCCGTTGCATATCGCGAGATATCCCTTATCCTGAAGCGTCCCTCCGGTCGTGAAGCTTATCCCGGCGATATCTTCTACCTCCACTCCCGCCTCCTTGAGCGTGCAGCTAAAATCATTGACAACCAGGAGGTGGCATCGCAGATGAACGACCTTCCGGAAGCGCTCAAACCTATAGTCAAAGGTGGTGGTTCGCTTACGGCTCTCCCGATCATCGAGACACAGGCAGGCGACGTTTCGGCATATATCCCGACCAATGTAATCTCTATCACCGACGGTCAGATCTTCCTTGAGACGGCTCTGTTCAACCGCGGTATCCGCCCCGCTATCAACGTAGGTATCTCCGTGTCGCGTGTGGGTGGTAACGCTCAGATAAAATCTATGAAGAAAGTCGCCGGTACGCTGAAGATCGATCAGGCTCAGTTCCGCGAGCTCGAATCGTTCACTAAATTCGGTGGCGACATTGATCCCGTCACAGCGCGTGTGATCGACAAAGGACGCAAGAACGAGCGCCTGCTCATTCAGCCACAGTATCAGCCGTGGCCTGTCGAAGATCAGGTGGCCGTAATCTTTGCCGGTACAAAAGGCTTGCTCGAGAATGTTCCGCTCGACAAAGTGCCTGATTTCGAAAAGAGCTATCTCCAGATACTTCACGCCAAGTATCAGGAGAAAGTGATGGATACTATCCGTGCCGGTAAGCTCACCGACGAGGTAACAGAGATCCTGACCGAAGTGGCTCGCGACGTAGCCGGTCAATATTAATGATTATTCTAACTTCAGAAGTTCCGGACACCAATGGCAACCCTGCGTGAACTAAAAGGACGAATCGGGTCGGTAGCATCTTCGGAGAAGATCACCGGCGCGATGAAAATGATCTCCTCGGCCAAAATGCATAAGGCCGAGCAGAGCCTGCAGAAGCTCCTGCCTTTCCGCAGGCAGTTGGAGACTGTGATAGCCAATTTGCTCTCGGCCGATGTGCCTTTTTCATCACCGCTGATGGAAGTACGCCCGGAGCTTAAGAAGATAGCTATCGTGGTGTTCGGATCTGACGACGGCCTCTGCGGTGCCTATAACACCAATGTATACAAAGAACTTGCCGCGCGGGTCAATAAAATCCTCGCTATGCCGGGTGCACCTTCTGTTGAGGTGATACCGGTAGGTTCGAAGATGGAGAAAGCGGCTGATCGTCTTTCCGGTACACCGGGTGTTGAGATTAAGCCGGTGGACGGTGTCAATTCAAAGACCGGAGTCGACGGAGTGTCAAATTTTGTGGCCACTCTGCGCGACAGATTTATCGAAGGTACCTACGATCGTGTCGATGTGATGTACATGCACTTCAAGAGCGTGTCGCGCCAGACACTCACTTTTGAGCAGCTTCTTCCGCTGGAGCAATCAATATTTGACGGAAGCGCCTCTGCCGGCACATCCGTGCCGGCCAACCGTCCGTATCTATTCGAGCCGGACGCGCAGACTATCTTCGTATCGATTCTGCCGATGTTCCTTATCAGCTACATGCAGGAGGTATTCACCGAAAACCGCGCTTCGGAGCAGGCTGCCCGCGTCATGGCTATGCAGTCGGCCAACGATAACGCTAAGAAACTTCTTGAACAGCTTCGACTGGAGTACAACAAACTGCGCCAGCAGAGTATCACCACCGAGCTGCTCGACATACTCGGCGGTCAGGTGCGCTGACCGTCACTCAAACCAACGAAAACGAAAACTAAACAGAATAATGGGTAGTGTAAAAGATTATTTTTCATCGCTTGGCTCCGGCATCGCAAGCCTTATCAAAGGTATGCAGGTGACCGGAAAGGAGTTTATTACTCCCAAAATCACTGAAAAATATCCCGAAAACCGCGACACTCAGAAGATCCCCGAGCGCTTTCGCGCTTGCCTTGAGTTGATCTACGATGAGGACGGACGCCACCGCTGCATCGCCTGCGGTACCTGCGAGCGAAATTGCCCCAACGGCACTATCAAGCTGCAGATCGGTACAGTCGATACATGGGATGGCAAAAAGAAAAAGAAGCTCGAGAAGTATAATTATGATCTCGGAAGCTGTACTTTCTGCGATCTGTGTGTCACTTCTTGTCCTACAAACGCATTGAAATTCAGCAACGATTTCGAGCAGGCTGTATTCACCCGTCAGGGATTGGAGAAAGTGCTTAACAATCGCCCCGACATTCCCGATCCGGAACCGACGGAAGAGGAAAAGAAGAAAATACTTGAAGAGCGCGCAGCTAAGCTTGCTGCCGCCAAAGCTGCCGCTGCCGCCAAAGCAGCTGCGGCAAAGGCTGCTGCCCCCAAGGCAGCTGCTCCTCAGGCAGCCGCCCCCAAGGACGAAACCAAAAAGTCAGAAGAAAAATAATATAATAGATATATGGAATCAGTAGGAAGTATCATCGTTTATGTGATAATCGCTCTTTCGATTGTCGTATTCTCGGTGTTGACGATTACCACACGCAAGATCTTGCGTGCCGCCACCTACCTGCTCTTCACCCTTTTTGCCACAGCCATCCTTTATTTCAAGATGGACTATGAATTTTTGGGCGCAGTGCAGATAGCAGTCTATGCCGGCGGTATAGTGGTGCTGTTTGTATTCTCAATCCTGCTCACTACTCATCCCGGCGACAATGCTCCGACCCTTCAGTCGTGTAAGAAACTGCTCGGTATTTCAGCCGCAGTGCTTATTGCCGCTGCTTCGGGATGGGCGCTTCTGAGCCGCTGTGCTGATTTTGCCGGCAAACTGCCTCAAGGCGACAACCCTGAGATGCACGAGATCGGCAATAAGCTGCTTAGCACAGGTGCCGGTGGCTATCTGCTGCCTTTTGAGGCTATCAGCGTATTATTGTTGGCATGTATAATCGGTGGCGTAGTAGTCGCCCGCAAACGTTAAAGGCTATGGATTTAAATATATATCTGTATCTTATCCCCGCGCTGGTGATGTTCTGTTGCGGCGTCTATGGGTTCATAACCCGCAAAAATATGATCGCCATGCTGATTTCGCTTGAGCTCATGCTCAATGCAGTGAATATTAACTTTGTCGTGTTCAATCGTTATATCTATCCCGAGGCTATGGAGGGTATGTTCTTCTCGCTTTTCTCCATCGCCATCGCAGCAGCCGAAACTGCTCTTGCTATCGCGATAATCATCAATATCTATCGTGTGGCAAAGAATATCGATGTGACCGACCTTACCAAAATGAAACTTTGATATTTACGCTATGATAGCAAACATATTCCTTGTCCTTATTCTGGCGATCCCGGCATGTATGTTTCTGCTGCTGGGCATAGCGGGGTGCAAGATGAGCCATAAGCTCGCAGGATGGCTCGGTATCCTCGGTATGGGTACAACGCTGACTCTTTCGTATATCACAGCGTTCTTCTATTTCTTCGGCGGCAGCGATATGTTCTCTGTCGACGGTGTCCGCATAGGGCATCTGATGTGGGATTTCACCTGGCTGCAGTTCACAGACAATCTGGTGATCAACCTCGGCTTCTATCTCGACCCTATATCGGCCATGATGCTTGTGGTGATCACCACGATATCGTTCTTGGTGCATCTTTACTCGCTCGGCTACATGGAGGGAGAAAAGGGATTCCAGCGCTACTACGCTTTCCTGTCGCTGTTCAGCTTCTCGATGCTCGGACTGGTTGTCGCTCCGAATATTTTCCAGATGTATATATTCTGGGAGCTTGTGGGCGCTTCGTCGTATCTGCTGATCGGCTTCTTCTATAAACTCCCTTCGGCTGTTTCGGCATCGAAGAAAGCGTTTATCGTGACCCGATTCGCCGACCTCGGCTTCCTGATCGGTATCCTTATCCTTTCATATTATACTCAGACATTCAACTTCGAGACTCTCACACAGGATCCCGGTGTGTTTGCTTCGATGACGGGTGTGACATTTATGGGTGCTTCGGTTCTCACATGGGCTCTGGTGCTGATATTTGTAGGTGGTATGGGTAAATCGGCCATGCTCCCTCTTCATATCTGGCTTCCCGATGCTATGGAGGGCCCGACTCCCGTATCGGCCCTTATCCATGCCGCCACGATGGTAGTGGCAGGTGTATTCCTGGTTGCCCGCATGTTCCCTGTTTATCTGATGGAGGAGGCTGCTCTGATGTTTATCACAGTGGTCGGAGCCGTGACAGCCTTCTATGCTGCTGCAGTGGCTTGTACGCAGGTCGACATCAAGCGTGTGCTTGCGTTCTCGACCATATCGCAGATAGCTTTCATGATGGTTTCGTTGGGTGTCGCCCGTCCGGAGTATCATGAAGGGTTGGGGTATATGGCCTCGATGTTCCATCTTTTCACTCACGCGATGTTTAAGGCGCTGCTCTTCCTTGGCGCCGGTGCACTGATCCACGCTGTTCACTCAAACAATTATACAGCGATGGGCGGTCTGCGCAAATATATGCCCATCACTCACATTACATTCCTGATAGGCTGTCTTGCAATAGCCGGTATTCCTCCGTTCTCCGGATTCTTCTCCAAGGATGAGATACTGGTGGCTTGCTATACCAACAGTACATTCTGGGGTGTCTGGATGAGCATCGTAGCCGGCCTTACGGCATTCTATATGTTCCGTCTCTACTATCTGATATTCTGGTGGGATGAGCCCGACTATAAAGCTCACCATCATACACCTCACGACGCACCCTGGACTATGTCGGTACCCCTGATATTCCTTGCAGCCGTGTCGTGTGTGGCAGGTTTCATACCTTTCGGCGAACTGGTGACCTATAACGGCGTGCCGTATCACATTCATATCGACTGGACGGTAGCCGGTATCTCTATAGCTATCGCCGTTGTGGGTATACTCTTTGCCACAAAGCTGTATATCAAGAAAAACAGTCTGCCCGACCGCATGGCAGCTTCCTGCTATTGGCTTTGGAATGCAGCATATCATCGGTTCTATTGGGATGAGATATACATGTTTGTGACCCACAAGATCATATTCAACGGTATTTGCCGTCCGATAGCATGGTTCGACCGTCATATAATCGACGGCACAATGAACGGATTTGCTACCGTGACCAACAAGCTCTCGTATGCGATCCGCGGATTCCAGAGCGGCAACGTGCAGATGTACCTGTGGTGGTATGCCGCCGGCGTGACACTGCTGGCACTCATCACCGCCGTCTGCGTGCTTTAATCCGTATCTCAGTTCCATTATCACTTTAGCAATCAGAAAAATCACAGTATTCTATGTTATTCTCAAATCCACTGATATACTTTGTGGTGATCCCCCTTTTGATGCTTGGCGGGCTGGGTCTCTGTAAAAACATCAAGCAGGTGCGGACTGTGGCCGTGACAGGCTCGGTGGCACTGATGGCTCTTTCGGTATATGTTCTCCTTGAATATTTCCGTCTTCGCGCCCTCGGCGACAACTCGCCGATGCTCTTCCAAGGATCATGGTCGTGGTTCACACCTCTTAATATAAACCTTGCAGTCGGTGTCGACGGTATTTCGATTGCCATGCTTATGCTTTCGTCGGTCATCGTCTTTGCCGGTTCGTTTGCTTCCTGGAAGATCGATCCGCTGCCCAAGGAGTTCTTCTTGTGGCTTATACTGTTGTCGACCGGAGTATTCGGCTTCTTCATCTCGATCGACCTCTTCACCATGTTCATGTTCTACGAGGTAGCACTTATACCGATGTATCTCCTCATCGGCGTGTGGGGCTCGGGGCGGAAAGAGTATTCGGCAATGAAACTTACACTCATGCTCATGGGTGGGTCGGCATTCCTGATGCTCGGTCTGATCGGTATATATTATCATTCAGCTCCAGAGGGTGGCCAGCTCACATGGAATCTCCTTGAGATAGCCCGCAACGAGGCTATACCTCACGACTGGCAGTCGTTCCTCTTCCCGATGACATTTGTAGGTTTCGGCGTGCTCGGTGCTATGTTCCCCTTCCACACATGGAGTCCTGACGGTCATGCCTGCGCTCCTACTGCCGTGTCCATGCTCCATGCAGGCGTGCTTATGAAGCTGGGAGGTTACGGATGCTTCCGTGTGGCAATCTATCTGATGCCTCAGGCTGCCAACGAGTTGGCATGGATCTTCCTCATTCTGACCGGTATCTCGGTAGTTTACGGCGCATTCTCGGCATGTGTACAGACCGACCTCAAATATATCAACGCATATTCATCTGTGAGCCACTGCGGACTGGTGCTTTTCGCCATCCTTATGCTCAACACTACGGCTATGACCGGTGCTATTATGCAGATGCTCTCGCACGGTCTGATGACGGCTCTCTTCTTTGCCCTGATCGGTATGATATACGGGCGTACACATACACGCGATATTACCAAAATGGGCGGACTTATGCAGATCATGCCTTATTTGGGTGTATGCTACGTGATTGCCGGTATGGCTTCGCTCGGCTTGCCGTCGCTCTCGGGATTCGTCAGCGAGATGACCATCTTCGTCGGTTCGTTTGAGCATGCCGATATGTTCCACCGTGTATTTACTATCGTGGCTTGCTGCTCGATTGTGATTACCGCCGTCTACATACTCCGCGTCGTCGGCAAGCTGCTGTTTGGCCCCGTGCAGGATGAGCATCACCTTACCCTCACCGACGCCACATGGTGGGAACGCCTCTCGACCGTTACACTTATCGTGTGTGTGGCAGCCATCGGTTGCTTCCCCAACTTCTTTGCCGATCTGATTAAAGCTACTTTCACTCCCGAGATATTCACAGTCCTCGGAATGAACTAATACTACCTGTAAGCAATGGAAATTGTACAAGACTATTCACAGTTTTTAGTAATGAAGCAGGAGATCTGCCTGCTGATACTGTTTCTGGTCGTATTTCTCTACGACACGTTCCTCGGACGCTCCGCGCAGCGTGGCATAGGTGTTTTCACGGCTGTACTTTTCGGGATGTTCACCATAGCCGGCTTCATACCCGGATTTATGGGCGGAGGCGAGTCATCGGCGTTCGAAGGTATGTATGCTTCGAGCCAGGTGATGGTAACGATCAAGAATATTCTGAATGTCGGTGTGTTGATTGTACTTATACAGTCGATACGCTGGGCTTCGACCGACACAATGGTGGTGCGCCGCGGAGAGTTCTACGAACTTCTTCTGGTCACACTGTTTGGTATGTATCTGATGATATCCTCGCGCCACTTCCTGATGTTTGTGATCGGTCTTGAGACCGCTTCGCTTCCTCTTGCAGCTCTTGTGGCTTTCGAAAAGAACCGCTACGAGAGTCATGAAGCAGCCATCAAATATGTACTTACGGCAGTCTTTTCGTCGGCTATCTTCATGATGGGTCTGTCGTATGTCTATGCACTGAGCGGCTCGCTATACTTTGAGAATATCGCAGCTTCGCTTACCGCCGGAAGTGTCAACGTGATGCTTATCGTCACACTCGCTTTCGTGATAAGCGGTATCGGCTTCAAGCTGTCGCTCGTGCCTTTCCACCTTTGGACAGCCGATGTATATCAAGGCGCTCCGACCCCGGTCACATCCTATCTTTCGGTTATCTCAAAAGGCGCAGCAGCCTTTGCATTTCTGGTGATCCTCACCAAAGTGTTTGGCGAAGCTTATGCCGATGCATGGGAGTGGATGATGTATGCACTTATTATTCTGACCATCACCGTCGGTAACCTTTTCGCTATCCGTCAGGTCAACATGAAGCGATTCCTTGCTTTCTCGTCGATCTCGCAGGCCGGATACATAATGCTCGGCATCATGTCGATGGAAGATATGGGTATTGCAGCGCTGATGTTCTACATACTTGTCTATATCTTCTCCAACCTCGCTGCTTTCGGAGTGATTGGCGCTATCGAGAATGCTACAGGCAAGGTCAATATGACCGACTATAATGCTCTCTATTCCACCAATCCCCGTCTTGCCGTTACTATGATGCTTGCAATGTTCTCGCTTGCCGGTATACCTCCGTTCGCCGGCTTCTTCAGCAAGTTCTTCATATTTACATCGGCCATCGATCAGGGCTCTGTAGCTATATATGTTCTGGTGCTGATTGCCCTTATCAATACGATTATTTCGCTCTACTACTATCTGCTGGTGGTTAAGGCCATGTTTATCACACCGTCTGATACACCGATAGCGTTCTTCCGCTCATCCGGCTCAGAGCGTTTGGGCATGTGGATATGTGTGGCAGGTATACTTCTGCTCGGTCTGCTGAGCCCGATATACAACTATCTGCTGACTATCACCAACGGATGCAATCTTCTCCCTTGAGATAGCATAAACGATTTGTAATTCCGAAAAGAGTCAGTAATACGGCTCTTTTCGGAATTTTCTTTTTTTCTTGTGGCGTCGGATTAAAAAGCGTACCTTTATAGCCTGAAAAACGTATAGCCTGAAACACGCTCTAAAGCATTCATACAAGGATGAAACATCTGGTATATATCTTAATGACCATAACTCTTGCACTGACGCTCTGCGAGGGGTGTCGCGGCACTGAGGAGCACCCGGGAGTTGTCGGAGGGCTCGGCCGGGACGCCCGCATAGAGACGGTGCGCAGGCTATGTGTGGATGATTCCTCCGCCGGTTGGGAGCCGGCGACGGCCGAGATGCCGGAGCCGTGTGTCAATATGGCTGTTCGGCACCTCGGCAATTATGCAGAGGTGTTCAATGACAGCAACTATGTGCATTGGACGGATGCTGAGAAGTGTGGTATCACGCCAATTTCGCAGACGTTGCACTACTGGATAAATCGCAGCGAAATGGAAAAGGTTGTTTCGTGCGCAGACTATTATGTAGATAATCTCAACTATTCCGTGCCGTATCTTGTGCCGGGAGCAGCAAGAATGCTCCATGAGATAGGCCGACGATTTAACGACTCGCTGCAGGCTCGCGGAGGAGGCGACTACAGAATAAAAGTGACAAGCGTGACGCGCACCCCTCGCTCCGTCGCACGGCTCAGACGTGTGAATAAAAATTCGATCGACTCATCCACACATACTCTCGGCACCACCATTGATATAAGCTATGCCCGATTTGTATGCGACAATCCTACTACCGTAGCCCGAAGCACCGACCAGCTCAAGGGATTGCTTGCCGAAGTGCTCTATGATATGAGGAGCGAAGGTTGGTGCTGGGTGAAATTTGAACGCAAACAGCCATGCTTCCATATTTCATATCGTGGATTGCAAGACAAAAAAGACGTACAATGAAACACGACCCGAAATACGATACTGAAACCGGAGAAGATCGTCGCACCACCGACCGAATGAATGGGGGAGAACCGGAAATTTCCGATAAAAAAAGCCCCAAAGATAAACCTCGACGACGATTCGCTACATTACGCCGAGTATTTCATATATTATTCGGTGTGATAATCGCCTTTGTGTGCCTGCTGATCCTGGCTGTAAGTATAGCCGTGTGGATTCTGACTCCCGAACGACTTACTCCGCTGATTGAAAATGCAGGGAGCGAGTATTTGAATGCTGATGTGAAGCTTGATCGAGCCGAACTTACTTTCTGGCATACTTTCCCTCGGCTGGAAGTGGATGTGAACGGTTTAAAGATACGCAGCCGTGTATTTGATGACGCACCCGCTTCCGTAAAATCGCAACTGCCCGTGTATGCCGACTCGCTGCTCTCGATCGACTCACTGCACGCAGGGGTCAACGTCCTGAAGTTGCTTGCGATGAAAATACAGCTGCACGATATAGAAATTGTCCGTCCGGCTGCAAATATCGTGGTTGCCGACAGCACATTGGCCAACTATGATATTTTTCCGCCATCAGAAAAAGAGGATACTACGGCAACGGATATTCCTGATATCACGCTGAATCGTTTTTACATCAAAGGACCGGCTCCAATACGCTATTACTCCGTCCCCGACTCGATGGATATTGCCCTCAGCATCGATAATGTGGATTTCGATAATGAAGTCGACTCACCGGTCTACTCACTGAAGTTTGATGCTAAAACTTCCGCTGATATATCACCTTGGATCAACCTTGAGCAGCTTCCGCTGCTGCTGAACGGCCGAATCGGATGGGAAAGCAGCGAGCCTATGAAGCTTGGCCTCGACGACTTCACGCTTGGAGTTGGGCCGTTGCGTACTCATTTTACTACATCACTTGATGCCGGAGGGAGTACGCTTGTGATAGAGTCTCTTCAGGCATCGCTTGATCCTTTCCGTATTAAGGATCTTGAGCCTTGGATACCGGCAGACTATGTATCGTACCTTAAAGAGCTCAGAAGTGATATGAAACTGGCCGCACAGTTGCATCTTACTTCGCCATACCGCCCTGCCTTAGATGAGTTTCCTGCGGCAGAACTGCATGTTGAGGTGCCTGAGTGCGCGGCTGTATATCAGAATATGGCACTCGACCGACTCGCATTGGATATGGATGCACACCTCACCGGCAATCTCAACACCAGCCGAGTGGATTTAAAAAAATTGCTTGCAGTAGGCGAGGGTGTGGGCTTCAATATCGACGCCCGTGTGATCGGCCTGAATGAAGATCCTCTGGTAGAGGGCCACTTCAGTGGCGGTGTGGATTTTGCAAAACTTCCCCGTGTCTTGACCTCACGCGTTCCTGCTACGGTTAAGGGGCTGCTGCACGGAGCGTTTGATTTTCGATTCAGACCGTCGTATCTCGATGCTGCAAATTTTCATCACCTTAAACTTACCGGAGATCTTTCGCTCAAACGTCTTACTGTCGACCAGCAGGAGTTTGGAGCACACCTTTTCTCCAACCTCATTGAAGCTAAACTTGGCACGGATTCTGAGTTTACACGCGGCGAAATGACGGCCGACTCGCTGCTGACAGCTTCGCTTAAATTCGATTCGCTCGCGGTACAGCTGCCCGGAGTCGACCTCACGACTATAAACTTGCGAATGGGAGTGGGTATGCGCAACAGAGCTTCGACAGCATCATCGTTGCGCCATAAGGAGATTAATCCTGTCGGAGCAGCTATTGCTGTCGATAAACTGGTGTTTGATGCCACCGACGACTCCATGCGGGTCGTGATACGCGATGCCCGTGCCCGTGCGTCGCTCACACGCTATGAGGATCATGCCCGTGTGCCGTTGCTTAAATTCGACCTCGATGCCGGGCGCCTCCGTTATCGCGACCCTATGACCCGCATCAACTTCCGGGAGACATCGCTGTCGGCATCGCTGCACCCGCGGCTTCGTCCGCAGATGTCGCGTCGTATGAGCCTGATATACGATTCGATTCATGCAGCGAATCCAAAATTGCGCGCCGATTCGGTATATAAGCTGGCGCAGGCTAAATCACGCAGCACAACCCGAAAGCGCCGAGCCGGGTCGGCTGACAACGGTACTGAAAGTCTCGACTACGGACTTGACGAACAGACTAAGAGTTGGCTGAAATGGATCGATTTCAATGCTCATCTCAAATCTAAATCGGCTCGTCTTTTCACACCGTATTTCCCGGTGAAGAATCGCCTGAAGAATGTCGACCTCTCCATCAACCCGGATTCGTTGATCTTGCGCAACACCACCTATCTGATGGGGCACTCCGATTTCCTGATCAACGGTACGATCAGCAATCTGAGCCGCTCGCTCACATCAAAGCGCCAGCAGATGCGCATCAATTTTGACGTGATCTCCGACACTATAGATATAAATGAAATAGCCCAGGCGGCTTTCGACGGCGCTGCTTTTGCAGAGAAAGTGGCAGCCGGCGAACAGATAAATTTCGGAGATTCTGAAAACGATGATCTCCTTCAGCTCTCGGTGTCCAATGCCGCGGCCTCCGATACTATGGCACCGCTGATTATTCCTATCAATGTTGATGCACGTATCGGTATCAAGGCTCGCAACGTGATATATTCAAACATGCTCTTCAAAGATATGCGCGGCGAGGCACTTTTGCTCGACGGAGCTCTTAATCTGCACGATCTGCATGCGGCTACCGATCTGGGTACGATAAACCTCTCGGCTCTATACTCTGCTCCACGCAAGGAAGATCTGCAGTTTGCATTCGGTCTTGATGTGAAAGATATGCATCTGGAGAAGTTTGTGGAGCTCATGCCGTCGCTCGACACTATAATGCCGTTGCTGCGCGACATAAAGGGTGTGATCAACGGCGAGATAGCCGCGACCACCGATATAGCACCCAATATGGATATAGTTATGCCATCGCTACACGCTGTGGTAAAGATATCGGGCGACTCGCTTGTGCTGCTCGACGCAGAAACATTCCGTACAGTGTCGAAATGGTTGCTTTTCAAGCATAAGGACCGCAACATGATCGACCACATGGATGTGCAGATGGTGGTGCAGAATTCAATGCTTGAGCTATTCCCGTTCATGTTCAGCATCGACCGCTACAAGTTGGGAGTTCTTGGGTCTAACGATCTGGCAATGAATCTGAATTATCACGTTTCGGTGCTGAAATCGCCCATACCCTTCAAATTCGGTATAAACCTTAAAGGAACCCCCGAGAAGCTGAAGGTGCGCCTCGGCCGTGCAAAATTCAAAGAGGGTATGATGGTGGAACGCGTAGCTCTTGCCGACACCACACGCATCAACCTGATCAACCAGATAGAGAATGTGTTCCGCCGAGGTGTGCAGAAAGGTCGTGTAACGCCGTTAAACGTTCAGCGACCGGATCAGAAAGCGCTGAACCAAGCAGAAGATGGCGATACGATTTCAGCCGCCGACTCCGCACTGTTCATCCGCGAGGGGCTTATCCCGGCCCCTCCGAAGCCCGATACAACCGTTGTCGTGCCGGCAGCCAAATCAAAGAAATCAAAAAAGAGATAAGATGTCCCCACTGGGGATATACGCTCTCTTTTCATAACTTGAATTGATGTTGTTGTCACGAGTCCCAAGCGGGCTCGTGATAACAATACGATCTCTCCATACGGCCATAGCGCAGAACCGCGACGGTATTAAAAAATGTAAAAAACTGCCTATATATAAAAAATATATATATCTTTGCATCGAAAACATAACACTTAGATGAGGGTCTCGCCCGGATATACCACGGCGTGATTCTTTCTTTTTTACTAACTTAGAAATCTAATTAATTACCATTTAGAGCTTCTCGTGGCGGTTTTGACCGCGTAGGCCAATACATTATCGTTCTCTGATATTCCGCCAAACGGAACTCTTTTCAGCTATCCACAGTTATGCCTATAACCTACATGACCCGCGAAGGGTATAAGAAGAAGATGGAAGAGATCGCTTACCTTGAGTCGGTAGAGCGTCCACGCATATCACACGCTATAGCCGAGGCACGCGACAAAGGCGATTTGTCGGAAAACTCGGAGTATGATGCCGCCAAAGAGGCTCAGGGCCTGCTTGAGATGAAGATAGCTCAGCTTAAGGATCTGGTTGCATCTTGCCGTATCATCGACGAAAGCAATCTGAACAACGAAGAGGTTCAGATACTCAATCGGGTTAAAATCAAGAATGTAGCTAACGGTATGACGATGGAATATACTATCGTGGCCGATTCAGAGGCTGATCTCAAGCAGAAGAAGATCGGTTCGTCCACTCCCATAGCGCAAGGTCTGCTCGGCCACAAGCTCGGCGAAGTGGTCGACATCAAAGTGCCTGCCGGAATGATGAAGTTTGAGATTGTCGAAATCTCTTTCTGATCACGTTATTCCACTGATACAGTGCTGTCATAACCAGGCAGTTAAGAGAATATTAATAGTTGTGCGTGCAAATATTGTACGCCAACTATTTATATTAATATGATTTTCCTTCCAACAATTCCCGCTGATGTCTGAGCTTCGAGCCGGACTTCTATGTCGGTTTGCTACGATTTGCTATGAAAATAGACCACATAGCTCTTTATGTCTCTGATCTGGACGGAGCCAAGCGTTTTTTCTGCAAATACTTCCGGGCTGTTGCGGGCAATTTATATCACAACCCGTCAACAGGACTCAGCACCTACTTCCTATCTTTGCCCGATGGGGGTAAGATAGAGATAATGACACGTCCGGAGGTCTGCGCCCATCCGTTTGATCCGATGCGTCGGGGGTTAATTCACCTTGCCATTAGTGTCGGATCGAAAGGGGCGGTAGATGCTCTTACTTCAGATCTTAAGGCTGGTGGATATGAGATTCTGAGTGGTCCCCGGACTACCGGCGACGGGTATTATGAAAGCTGCGTACGCGGTTTTGAGAATAATATCCTTGAGATCACGATTTAAGGCGGTAAAGAAAAGCCCGATTATGAATAGAACATGTATTAATAAACTATGGGCGTTGGCACTTGCCGTGGTGCTTGCCCCGTCATTGTGCGTCGGGTGCAGCGATACCGCCGCAGAGGTTAGGGAAGACCAGGGAGTATATGTTCCGGTCGCTCCACAGTACGAAGATGAGCTTATGTGGACTGTGCTCCGAAATGACACTGACGGCAACGGAGCGGATGTTTTCTATATTCCATCAACATGGGAGTATGACTGGGTGACTTCCGACGGCAGGATATGCCATTATGCTGACCCATCGCTGGCAGCCCACCGCGCGGATATGTCCACTGAGATAGACCAAGTGGCTGAATACATGGCTGATGGCAACGACTTTTATTCTCCTTATTACCGACACATAACCCTTGATTCGTGGGCTACTCTCAACGAAGATACAATCAACCGCCGTTTTCATGACGTAGCGTTTGTGGATGTTCAGGCGGCATTCTCTCGTTTTATCGAAAATCGCGACAGCACCCGCCCGTTTATTCTTGCCGGCTTCAGTCAGGGGGGTAAGTCGGTGGTGGAACTCCTGAAAGTGATGGATCCGCAGACCCGCAGGCACATGGTGGCAGCCTACGTTTTAGGGTATAAGGTTACGCCCGACGATGTCGCTACACATCCGTATATCATTGCTGCTCAAGACTCACTCGACACCGGCGTCGTGATATGCTATAACTCTGTATCTGACGTTAAATACGTCAAGCCGGTTGTGAGCGCACCGAATGTGATGTGTATCAATCCTGTGAACTGGCGCACCGATTCGACACCCGCCACTCTTGACGATACTGTTACTGTGACACTTGATTCAGGCGCCAAGGTTCTTGTGCTTGACGGATTTGACGGGAGTAGCCTCCCTAATATTCTTGATATACTGAATGTTGGCGATTACCACGGCGTTGAGCCGTGGCTTTATAGCGAATGCCTGCGCAAGAATTTCCACCAGCGTATCAATTCCTTCCGCCGTTCATCTCACTGAGTATGAGGATAATATTATATTTTGCAATCGCATTGGCGGTATTGAGTATCTTTTCATGCTCACGCTCCGAGTCACGCCTCGATAGGGCAATGGACGAAGCTGAAGCACTCATGACGGCAGACAAAGACAGTGCGATGGGTATTTTGGACAAGATAGATCCGAGCGAGCTTACGGTCGATTCTCTTCGTGCCAGATACCACTATCTGAGAGCCTGGGGGCATATGCGCCAGAACCGTTCGATGATTGCCGATTCGCTTATCGGGTCGGCTCACAGTTATTATAGCGGCAAAGATATAGTGAGAGATATCCGTTCAGGTATCTCTCTGGCATGGTATAAGTTCTGGGTCGGGGATATGCCCGGGGCATGTGCTTTGCTCGACTCTATTGCCGGATTGCCGGCAGTGCCGGATTCTCTGGTTGCTCAGGCGCTGCGTGTGCGCGGTCTGCTCGGAGCTTCCGAGTATCAGGGCGAGCAGCTCATTCCGGTTGTAAAGCGGTTGATTTCTCTCGAAACTGACACAATGCGACAGATCGAAGAGAAATATATACTCCTGAGTGCATACGAGAATGCGGAGAAGATGGACTCGGCTTTGCTGCTGGTGGATGAGATAATCGACTATGCTCGAAAGAAGCATTTAGGTGAACTTGATTTCCAAATGAAGATCGAGCGTATGCAGATCCTCGCCGAGATGGGGCGTTACAACGAGAGCGACGACATCATCGATTATATCTATGAGCATGCCGGCCCTGAGAACGGTGCACGTGATTTTCTACATATGCAATCGGCTATGAATGCATTGAATACCGGTGATATTCAGCGGGCATCAAAGGAGATAGCTCTTTCCGACAGTCTGGCTGCAATTTTGCGCCCCGACGAGGAATATTTCCAAAGCTACAGCAATCTTATCCATACGATGATTGACTTCAAACTCAACGGCAAGATGAGGCTGAAGCATGTCAACGGGCTCAATAACCGCCAGCGCGAACGCTACAATCGTATGGAGGCGTCGCAATGGGAGTCGGAGCGAGGGGCGCTGGAGCAGCAAAGTCGGGCGTTGGCGTTAAAAACAGAAAGCCAGCGTAAGACCGTGATAATTCTCGTCATTGCCCTTGTGAGCCTGCTGCTTCTTGCCGGAGCCGGTTTCATAATCCGACAACGCCGCCAGCGCGAGCTTGAAAACGAGGAGCGAGCCGAGGCGTTGCAGAAGATGGTCGACGAGCTTAAGTGGGCGCCTGCCGTACACTCGACAGACGATAAAACGACCTCGGCTCTTCGACGCGCAATGCTGCAGCAGCTCGGTATAATTAAGATGGTGGCTGAGACACCTACCGAGCAGAACCGTGAGATGCTCCGCAAAATATCCTCGATCGACAGCGATACACGCGGCGAACTGGTAAACTGGGACAACCTGTTTGAAGTGATCAACAACCTTTATTCCGGCTTCTATGATAAATTGCACACTCAATACGGCGACGTTCTTACGCCGAAAGAGGAGCAGATCATCGTTCTTATGATGGCCGGATTCTCTACCAAAGAGATCAGCGTCATATCGGCGCAGACTACTTCCACGATTTATGTGCGCAAATCGTCGATCAGAAAAAAGCTCGGAGTGCCTGAGAAAGAGGACATCGTCGCTCACCTTAAGAGCCCGTTAAGATAAAACGACCGTAGATTAAGATTCTTTGGAAATGCAACCCTTGATTATCAAGTGGTTGCATTTCTTGTGTTAAGACTTTAATATTTGGAGCTAAGATTCGTTTAGGCATACTTTTGCATCAGAAAATCAATAAAACTGATGTGAAAATGAAAAAGAAAAAATTAGTCGTTACACTGTCGATACTGACAGTTATGTTAGCCTTTTTGTCCTGTTCGTGGAATATCGGAATAGGAGATCTCCGCGACCGCAATCTCGAACAATCTGTGCTCCTCTATCTTGATTCTATACCCGGTGTGGAATATGTTGGTATGACCGACACACATGAACTCGACGGCAGTAAGTTTCAGGCTGTGGTGATATATAATGCAGTCGATACGGCCGGGCAAAAAGTTGAGCGGAATGCACGTGTCACAACCAACACCGACTGCTCGGAGATATACAGATGGGAAGAGCTGAATACCCGGATATTGGAAGAGACAAAACAGCAGGTATCGGAAAAAATGAACGAGCAAGGCTTGCCGATAGACGGTAGCCTGATAGACGCACTTATCAACCTCAAAAAACATACACGATGAAACAGTTGCTTACCATCCTTATCGCCCTTATGGCGATGATGCCGGCTTTCTGCCGGGATATTACCGGAACAGTGAAAGGCGAAGGCGACACTCCTCTCGACTTTGTAAATGTGGTGTTGTACCGGGATTCCACATACATCACCGGAGGTATTACCGACGCTGAGGGAGCTTTTGCTATCCGCACAGATGCCATCGGCGCTCTCACGGTAAAAATATCCTTTTTCGGGTATGATAATTACACAGCAGACGTACCGGCCGACGGCTCATTAGGTGTGATCAACCTCACGCCGACCGCCGTAGAACTTGGCGAAGTTGTTGTGAGCGCCACACGACCGTCTACCACCCTGAAAGGCAACGCACTGGTGACCGATGTGGCGGGGAGCTCACTTGCTATTGCCGGTACGGCCAACGATGTGCTCGCGCGTGTACCGATGGTGGTAGATAATGCCGGTACGGTGGAAGTATTCGGCAAAGGGGCACCTGAAATATATATTAACGGACGCAAGTTGAACGATCTTCAGGAGCTCTCACAGCTCAATTCACAGGATATAAAGAGCGTGGAGGTGATTACCAATCCCGGAGCAGCTTACGCCGCTAATGTAAAGTCGGTGATACGTATTCGCACAAAGCCTCCCAAAGGCGATGGCTGGAGTGGCACTCTGCGCACCGACAACGGTTTTCTACGCGATTATCGTACCGGCAACAGTGTCGATCTGAAGTATCGTACAGGTGGCTTTGAGGTGTTTGCCAACTATGGATGGTGGTACGGCCATAACTATACTGATAAAACCGACGAAATGACAACGATTACCCCTAAAGCTACATATGTTCAAAAGATTCACAGCGACTGGAAGGAGCGCTACAACGATATGAACGGGCGGATCGGGTTTTCATGGCTTATAAATGAGAACCATAGTGTCGGGGCATATTACCGTACCGGCGTAAACCGCCATAGGATGACCGGTGTGGCACCCGCGGAGGTGCACCAAGGCGGTGAAATGATAGGTCGGATCTCAACGGAGATGAACAATAAGTCGCACGCAGGCCCCCTTCATTCAGCCAATATGTATTATAACGGTTCGGTAGGGAAAATGGATATTGATTTTAATGCCGATTACTTCTCGTTCAAACACCGCCAGGACTCATATAATAATGAGGCGGCAGAGCTCGGCGCTGACAGAACCGTGACAATCACATCCAAAAACCGCAATCGAATGATAGCAGAGAAACTGGTTTTACAGTACCCCATATGGCGAGGAGAGATCCGGATAGGGGAGGAGTACACCAATACTCGCTCAACAAATGTTTCTTCAGCTGATATTCCCGAGATAACGGATGCCGACAACCGTACCGACGAAAGCAATATGGCAGCTTTCATCGAGTTAGGGCAGCAACTCGGCCGGTTTAATATCGGAGTAGGGCTGCGTTACGAACACGTCAATTATAGCTATTACGAAATGGGACTGTTGCAGCCTCAGCAAAGTAAACATTACAATAATCTCTTCCCGTCGTTCGAGATCTCCACTCAAATATCCAACATACGCATGGGGCTGAACTACTCCGGTAAAACGGTACGCCCCGGATACGATCAGCTCGACGGTACAGTCTCCTATGTGAACCGCCTGACATATGAGACCGGCAACCCGTATCTGAAGCCTACCAAGATGCAGACTGTGGAATATATGGTTCAATGGCGAAACTATTTCGCGCAGGTTTCGTACACATATTATAAAGATGGTGTATATCATGTCACTGAGCCCTACGGCGCTGATGGTGAGGCAACACTTATCCGAACTGCTAATCTCGACCACAGGCATTATATGCAGGCTTTCGTGGGCGGCCAGTTCAAAGTGGGTATCTGGCAGCCTCGTGTAAATGCCGGAGTGATGAAGCAGTGGCTCACACTTCCGGTTGCGGGCGAGCCTATGAGGATGAATACTCCCGGCTTCATGATCCAATGGCAAAACGCCGTGCATCTTCCTTTTGATATCTGGCTGAACCTCGACGCACAGATAATGACACGCACATGGGAGAACAACATGAAGCTTTCGAATACTCCATGGCACTTTAATGCAAAGATTTACAAAGGATTCTTTAACGATAAGCTCGGACTTACACTCGAAGCAAAAGATATATTTGACACAGCTAAAAGAGATGCGATGCTTTTCAGCAACTTTGTACAGATAGTACAGAAAAACTCCTCGCCGGGTCGATCTGTAATGTTTACGGTGCAGTATCGGTTCAATACCACTCGCGACCGCTACCGCGGCACCGGCGCAGGAAATAACGAAAAATCCCGATTTTAATCATGCAAGATAGGGAGCTCCTCGGCAGTGATGTCGGGGGGCTTTCTGCTGATGATAAATATCACAAAGCACTCATGAACTATTTATGTATGTAGGATGTTTTGATACTAAAAGAAATCAAATTCGACTATAAAATAATTTGTTATGGCAACAGACAACAAAAGCATTCGTGGAACACGCACTGAAAAGTGCATCGTACAGGCCTACCTCAGCGAATCGGCCGCTTACACTCGATATACTTATTATGCCCAGCAGGCTGATAAGGAGAATTACTACCCGATAGGCGAGATCTTCCGTGAGACAGCAGAAAACGAGATGCATCATGGCAAGGTTTTCTTTAAAATGCTTGAAGGTGGCTCAGTAGAGGTCCCCCTGAGTGCTGATGCAGGCGTGATCGGCGATACAGCAGCAAACCTTGCGACTGCCGCCAACGAAGAGCGCTCTGAAGGTGTCGACCAGTATCGTGCAGCAGCAGAAATAGCACGCGAGGAAGGTTTCGACGACATCGCAGCTCATTTCGAGGCAATCGCAGAGGTGGAGAAACACCACATGCTCCGCTTCGAGCGTTATCTCAAGCAGGTGCAGGATGGCACTGTATGGAAACGCGACACTCCTATTAAGTGGAAATGCCTCGTATGCGGTTATATCTTTGAAGGCACAGAGCCCCCGGAGACATGTCCCGCATGCAACCATCCCCGCGAGCACTACATGGCTCTCGACTGATTCGCATAAGAGTGTCGTAATAAGCGCACTCTAAGCGTCAACATCCACGAAAGGCTGTCGGAATTTTCCGGCAGCCTTTCGTGGATGTTGATGTGATGTAGCTGTTATTCAGCTTTTTCAGTTTCGGATTCAGCTTCAGGTTCTTCTTTCTCGGGGGCTACAAACTCGGTGATACCGGCGCCGATAAGGATGTTGTACCACTGTATCGCTTTTTTGATATCGGAAGTCTTTACGCGGTCGCGGTCGTATGTAGGGAGCACTTCGGCAAAGAAGTCATGGAGCTTTTTATCGGCTTCAAGAGCTTTGATGTCGATGGTCTTTCCATCAGCTTTCTCTTTCATGCTCTCGTAGATACCTGCAAGCGGAGTGTCCTCGCCGTCGTCGGTATACATAGAGACGTCGCCGAGCGATATCACCTTGTCGCGTGAGTGCACAGGCACACGCTTGCCGTCGTTAAGCGACTCAACGATAAGCATATTTTTGCCTTGACTTACAAGGCTATAAAGACCGGGTTTGCCCGAAATTGAAATAATCTTTCGTAACATTTCTGTGGGTTTTGATAAGTTTTTCAGTGGCAAAAGTACAAAAAATCCTGCAAATTAAGTAACTTTGCGGCACGCAAATTATCTCAGATACCCCTTAGTGATGCTTAATTTCCTCAAATGCTTGCTCCAGTTGATCCTTTCCCCGGGCATGGGGTGGGAGGATATTTCGCATCAGGGTAGAGAGCGGTCAGATCTGCTGCGTAGAGGGCTGTTTCCGTTTATCTGTATTGCAGCCGCGAGTGCTTTTGTGCCCCTGTTTTATTCCGGCGGTCCGACGATAGTCGTTTCTTTTATCCGCGCTGTCATCCTCTTGGTGAGTCTGTGGGCCGGGTTCTATATCGCCGGATTTGTCATGCCCCTGCTGCTGCCCGATTGTACCGGAGGCGACTACAATGATAAGCGTACATCGTCGTTCATCATCTACTCAACGGCTCTTATGGCTCTTGTGATACTAATACAGGAGGTTTTGCCTTTTGATGTTGGTGTTACATGGTTTCTGCCCGTGTATGTGGGGCTTGTGATGTGGAAAGGCTCGAAATATGTAGGAGTGCAGCCATCGCGGCAAGGGTACTTCGTCGTGCTCGCCGTCTGCTCGGTAATATTGCCGCCGTATTTGCTTATATGGCTGTTTAACATTCTGCTCTGATGAAATTTAAGGAAGTAAATATAAAAAACAGGCGTGCGACTTTCGACTACGCCATCACCGATACGTTTACGGCCGGGATTGTTCTTACCGGGACAGAGATCAAGTCGATACGTCTCGGCAAGGCATCGCTCGTAGATACATTCTGCTATGTGAACAATGGCGAAGTATGGGTGAAAAACATGTATATAGCCGAGTATTTCTACGGCACATACAACAATCATGCAGAGCGTCGCGAGCGCAAGCTGCTGTTGACGCGCCGCGAGATCGAAACGCTTGAAAAGAAAGGCAAAGAAGCAGGGTATACTATCGTTCCGCTACGGCTCTTTATCAACGATCGCGGTCTGGCAAAGCTCGTGATCGGGGTAGGTCGCGGTAAGAAGGAGTACGACAAGCGCGAATCAATCAAAGAGCGCGACGACAAGCGCGCCATAGCCCGCGCCTTCCGCCACTGAATCAAAAAAACATCTTTATGGAGCAGGCTTTTATGGCTTGCTCCATAATATTTTGCGGGTGGAGGATGGGGTGCGGACGATTACGATTTGTCCGCGGGTCGGTATCGTCAGACGTCGGCCGTCGATGGTGTAATATTCGGATTCAAGGTTTTCATTTGCTTCATTGGCTCTTACTGCCTCAACTCCTGTGACGACAAGATCTTCAAAATAGGCAGGCTCTGATTCGCCCCAAGGGTATTTTGCCGCTACGGCAAACTGATGTGTGCCCGGCACTGATGTGGTATAGTGAGCCTCTATGCCGCGCTCGGAATTCCATGTGCGGTATTCGCTGTCGCTGAGCGGCACATACCCTTCGGGGGCTGCTTTTTTATCGGTTTGAAGATTTGCCCGGTTGGCAACGCGGTGATATAATGTGTAGCCGACCACGTTGCTGATTATGAGATCCGACTTGCCGCTCCATTTTATATTATCAATTCGTATTCCATTGCCGTATGTAGGGGTGCAAGCGCGCAGGGCAAAGCGACATGCTCCCTCAGGAAGCTCGGATTTGCAATCAATCCATGTCGCCCCGGGTGTATACTTAGGCAAAACGAACGTTTTTACAAGCGTGAAATCGGAAGGATCGGTCGTGTCTTTATCGGCGCAGTACAGCTCGACACGCTCTTCTGACTGAAACTCGGCAATAGCATCAAACGACACTGAATGCACTCCGTTAAGCTCGGGCGATATAAGCCAGTCATCAATCCCGGCAGGGGCACACGAGGTGTACAGGAATGTCTCGCCTTCGGTTTTGCGTATGATAAAGGCATTATATCCTACTCCATTCTCCACATGATTTACGCCGCTCCTATTGATGGCGGTAAACCCGGATGCTTCCGCGGGAAAGGCTCCGGCAGAATAGCTGTCGAAATCTTCGCTCCCTTCCATACTGTCGTCGGGCTGCAAAGGCTCTTCCCACGAGAGGTAGATGTTGCCCAACTCCTCGCGATGGGTGAATGTTTCGGACATAAGTTCGGGGAGAACAATTTTCGAAGCGTCGACAGTGAGAGGGGCAGAATGGCCTTGGGACGTTTCATACGTTGTGTAGACTCCGCTCACACCTACCGAAAAGTCACCCACACGCCCCGGCGCATACACGTAGTGCGTATCGGCGACAATTGCCGGATTAACCCTCTCGCCGTTTACATAAATATTATATCCGCACAGAGTGCCCAATGTCCGCTTGGGTGCACCCTGAGGATAAGAAGCGGGAATATAGCTAATATCATCGAGCTTGAGGCGGTCGCCCTCCTTTGAGGTACAGACGATAGCAAAATATTTGGCTCCGTCAGGAAGCCGGAATGTGAAGTCGCGCCATTCGGTAGACAGGTCACTGTCTGCTACGGAGGCCCCGGAAATATCAGAAAAATCCTCCATCCGGTTTGTCGCGGATGAATATTTAATGACAAACGATTCGGGGTACTGTGCATACGACTTTGCGGCCCGCAGCGTGATAGTCTGAGCAGAAGTGTTGAGCAGGGGTGAGATAATCCAGTCGTTCAGGGGAGCGGTATACCCTTCGATATATGAGCCTGTCAGATAGATATTTCCATCACTGTCGCTGCGTATGCCCCAAGCCGATTCGTATGTGTATCGGTGATTGCGACCCGGCTCGCCATTATACATTGTCCATCCGTCAAGCATATCAGTGAGCGAAGATTGGGTCGTGGGGTTATAGCGGCTGAAGTCCTCAACTACTCTGCTGATGTTCGTCGGATATTGAGGGAGAGCATCCCATGAAATATAGATACCGTCCGGTGTTATTGCGGCTGCGACATTGGCAGGTGCACCATGTCGCGGCACTTCTATCTCGACAGTTTCGGTCGGCCGGCTCTCGCCATCGGAGTAAACGGCCGACACGGAGTATGAATATACGGTTGATTCTATAACTTGATAATCAAGGTAGGATGTGGATGCAACCGTTGAGCCGTTTAGCCGCGTGCCATCTCTATATATATTGTAGCCAAGCAGATTATTCCCATTTTCCGGGCTCGACCAACTTATTTGTACAGCATCCTGAAACGTATTGACCGAGACAGACTGTGGCTCCGGGAATTGGCTCGAAGCTGCGGCGGCACACTCTATCGCCGTAATGAAAGCAGTTATGATGAGGGTGATAATCGTTTTAATCATGGTACAGGCGTTTTGAATCAGAGGCGAGTCGTGATATAATCGATAGCAAAGTCGAGTATTGTGTCGTGACCTGACAGTTCGTCTTGCGGCTCCATATCGACGGCGCACCCTTCCGACGGCTCGACGCCTGATTCTGTGAGATTTCCCTCGGCATCGCGGATCACAACGGCCGACATGCGGATACCCCAGCCGTTAGGCATTTCACTGCTGTAAGGCATACCGCACCCTCCGCCGGTTGTAGCCCCAATGATGGTAACGCCCGGAATATACTTCATTATGGATACAAAATTATTCGCAGCGGAGAATGTCGAACGATTGGTCAGCACAACCACAGGCTTTATCCACGACACATGCACATCAGGATCGACAGGGGAATAATAAATATCGTAGGGCTCCGAAAAATCATTGTGTCCGGGACCTGTCTTGTGGCTTATCGAACCGACGTATGTACGCTGGGTGATGAAGCGGCGCACTATCCGCTCCACGTTTGTAAGATCGCCTCCGCCATTATCGCGCACATCAAAAATCAGAGCTTGCGCCGTAGCCAGAGAGCTCAGCACGTAGTCAAGATTCCCGTCGCCGGGAGCAGAGCTGAAAGAGGAGTAGCGGATATAAGCGATATTGTCGCCGAGCAGTCCGTAGTCGAGGGCACCGAGAGTAGTGTAATTGAAATTAAAATAGTACTGCTCGATTATGCGTGCGTTGAAATTCTGCGGGTAGTCGCTCCACCATCCGCGGTAATATGATGTGCCGTAAGGAGAGGAGAGGTTTACATGGCCGTCGCGTAGCTCATCAAGCATGTCGGAGCACACTCTGAAAAGCTCCGGATTGGTCATATTGGGCTGAATTTTAGCCGAGTAGCGTTGATACACTGCATCCCAGTCGATCTGCTTGTCGTTAAAGAAACAGTAGTGACGGTCGAGCTCCGACCACAGCGCATCGAAATTGCCCTTGGCATCGTTGTCGTAATCAGGTAAGGAATGACACGCCGGGAGCAACAGCAATGCCAAGGCATATAGAAGAATAGCGATGTGCTTCATAATCAGAATGCAGTGATGATGCGTGTTTTATCCGATAATTTCTTTGCCGGCGAATAGCTGAGCCACTGACCGCTGACTCCGATGACAAACGAAGTGTTGTAGATGCGTGTCGTGATGTCGTGAACCCGCGTCGAGAGTACATTACTTCTGAATCCGAGGCGCAGCGACGTTGATTCCCCTAAATGCAGGTCGGCAGTGACGAGATTTTCCATAGCGAAGTAGTTGCCCCACCAGCCGAAATGGGCGAGTCCGGAGCGTTCGCCCAGGTAAATCTCGTAATATAGTTGGCCGAACTCAGGTGCGAAGAATATGCCTGCCACGGGTAATGCAGGCTGCCATGCTATTGTGACGGGAAGCCGGCCGAAGCGATGTTTCCATATCGCGCTTGCAGCGATATTAACCGTCCATGATGCTTTGGCCGACGCAGGGTTATTGGAGTTTCGCTCTGAATAGAGGCACCCGAGATTCAGACCGGTAGAGCCTCCGGCAGCCACTGTTATGTCCGCTGGAAGTTGCCATCTGTGCGTCATGCCCCATGACAGGCGAAGCATCGCTTCCCACATCGTGGAGTTGCGGGCCGGACTTTGCGTACGCATACCCTCCAGGCTTCCGGCAAGACGCATGGTCCAGTTCTCCGGATCAAAACGCATCGCCTGATGCCGTTCATAATCAAGGGATAGAGCTACGCCTGAATATCGGAGAGGGGAGAGGTAAGTGTCCGCGGTGTGTGCCGTGCCGAAACTTGCAGTGTATGACGCATGCACCGGCCTAAGCACGAGAATTGAGTCCCGAACTTCTGCCGCTGCATAGATCGTGCTTAGCGACAGGAGAATCAAAGTAACAATCAGTCGATCAATTCTCATCATCAAACAGGGTAGGGGTATCGGGTGCGCTGTCGGTATCATCCGGCTGTATTTCCGATGTTTCGGGTTCTTCGGCCGGAACCTCTTCTTCCGGTGCAGTGAGGGTGACAGAAGCGACGGAGTAGTTGGAGATTCTCTTTCCTTTGGCTTTATACGATTTTACAGCTATGAATTCTTCGGCATTTATGTCGAGAGGCGGACGGTCGGCGTCGTCGCCCCCGAAGCTGACGTGAGCTTCCACACCGCGGTCGCCGTCGATCAGCGCAAGCAGTTTTGATGTCGGATTTTCGCCTATGAAGAATTGCGCTTTGGCCGTAGGCTCGAGAGTAAACCGCTTCAGATAGGTGAATCCTTGATCGGCATCGTAAAGCGCAGCAGTCCAGATCTTCTCCGGATCAAATCGCTCTATGCGCAGTATCCCGTCATCATAGTGGTTTGAGGCCTCGTAGCCGGTAGTATAGTAGCGGCCATCCTTCATCACTATCAGCACTTTGTCATCGCCGGAAAATTCGCCGATATATCGACCGCGCCCATCATAGTTCAGACGGAGTACATCCTCATCAAACCAGACCTTCAGGCCGCCGAGAGTCGAGCTGCCTCGTTCTTTCAGCGATACACGGCTCACTTCGTTTTTGGTGACGAGATTACCTAACGCACCGCGTCCTTTAATGGCCAATGTGCTGAAATCCACCTCTATATGTAGGGTCTTGAGGCGCAACTTCGGTTTGAGGGTAACGCGCACAGTCTCTGCTTCGCCGTTAGGATTGGCCGTAAACCACAGAAGGCGAGTGCCCGGAGTGCCGGGTGTTAGGTTGTACTCTTTATCGCGGGTCACGCCGGTCACGGCAAAACGCTTCATGTTGTACGGGCCGTTCTGGCCGTTGCGGTATATCACGTTGTATATCGTGCGAGTATCGCCGCGCTTGAATACTGCAACGTGGATCACGCCGGGTCCGACAAAAAGCTTGTCGGCCACACGCACCACTTTGTACCGGCCGTCGCGGTAGAAGAGTATTATATCGTCGATACTTGAGCAGGAGCACACAAACTCATCTTTTTTAAGGCCGGTGCCGATAAACCCTTCTTCGCGGTTAATATACAGCTTTTCAGACGCTTCCGCTACTGTTGCAGCCGCTATGTTGTCGAAGTTGCGTATCACCGTGCGCCGCGGATATGCGTCTGCATATTTCGCGATAAGGCCTTCAAACCAAGAGATTGTGTATTCCGTCAGATGAGCCAGATGGTTCTTAAGCTCTTCAATTTTTGCTTTGAGTTTGATGATGGCATCTTCTGCCGCGTCGGCATCGTGGCGTATTATACGTCCCATCTTTATCTCAAAGAGGCGCATCATGTCGTCGGTCGTCACTTCGCGCAGCAGCTTCGGCTTCCACGGTTCCAGACGACGGTCGATGTGCACAATTGCCTCTTCGCGTGAGTGGCTCTGCTCGTACTCTTTGTCCTTGTATATACGCTCCTCGATAAATATACGCTCCAGATCAGCAAAAAACAACTGCTCGCTCACCTCGTTCAGCTCAATCTCGAGCTCGCGGCGGAGTATATCGCGTGTGGCGTGGACGCTGTATTCGAGCACGTCGGTCACACCCATAAACCGTGGCTTGTCGTCGGAGATCACCACGCAGTTTGGCGATACGGATATTTCGCAGTCGGTGAATGCGTAAAGGGCATCAATAGTTTTGTCCGACGAGGTGCCCGGCTGCAGATATACGAGAATATTTGCTTCAGCGGCAGTATTATCGTCGACTTTGCGGATCTTTATTTTACCGGCTTCGAAAGCCTTGAGAATGGATTCAATGAGCGAGGATGTCGTACGCCCGTATGGTATTTCGGTGATAGCTAATGTCTTGGAGTCGACTTTTTCGATCTTGGCTCTGATCTTCAACGCTCCGCCACGGGCGCCGTCGTTATACCGGCTCACGTCGATGAATCCTCCCGTCGGGAAATCAGGATAGAGCACAGGTCGCTCTCCCTTGAGTATCTTTACAGCACCTTCGAGTATCTCCTTGAAATTGTGTGGGAGTATCTTGCAGCTAAGGCCGACTGCTATACCTTCAACACCCTGGGCGAGAAGGAGCGGGAATTTGGTAGGGAAGGTGACCGGCTCTTTCTTTCGGCCGTCGTATGACGGCGTCCACTCCGTTACCTTAGGGCTAAACACCACATCCAGAGCGAATTTGCTCAGGCGAGCTTCGATGTATCTCCCTGCGGCGGCGGAAGCTCCGGTGAGTATGTTTCCCCAGTTTCCTTGCGTCTCTATCAGCAGGTCTTTCTGACCCAGCTGCACAAGGGCCTCATATATTGATGCATCGCCATGAGGGTGATACTGCATGGTATTACCCACGATGTTTGCCACCTTATTCATTCGCCCGTCGTCGAGCGTCTTCATCGAGTGGAGTATGCGTCGCTGTACGGGCTTGAGGCCATCCTCAATGTGAGGCACTGCACGTTCAAGAATCACATACGAAGCATAGTCGAGAAACCAGCTTCGGTACATACCTTTGAGCGAGCCGCGGAGCACTTCGTTTGATCCGTCGACGGCGCCTCCGCGCAGATGGTGTGCTACGCGCGCGCCGTCATTGTCGTCGGAGCTTTCGTCTTTGGCTTTGGGAGCTTGAAGCGGCGCGTCGCTGTCGGAGTCGGAGGATCTTGTTATGTCGTCGTCGATTTGATCTTCGTTGTTCATGGCCAACATCTTTTGTTGGCAAATTTACGCATTTTTCTCCAATTTCTGTAGTTACTTTTTCTAATTTTTGCGTGGAATATTACATCCGCCCGAAGTCGAGAGATTTCCAGTGAATTTACACATAATTGGGATTATGTAAAATAGGTGTGTATGTTTATTATATAAAGATGTGAAGTGAATGTTATGTCAAAAGAATGGTCGGTTCTGCCGGTGGTTAAGATCCAATCGGCCCTACCGGAATTGTTATGGCGATTGGGTCTATTGGTACTATTTGTATTCTTACTCCTATAGGTATTGCAGACTCAATTGGTATTGCCTGATTAGTCTTGATTTGTCTGACACTTGTCAGATCAACGTCATCCGTTGAATATCAATACTATGCCGATTGCATTGAGAAGTAAAAATAATCCAAATCCCCACACTTTGTAAGGACGGTATATGGCGTAGAACTTCTCTCTGTCTTTTTTTCGATAAGGCCACGCCTTTGTAGCGCCGACAATAATTAATATTATCAAAACAACCGGCGCTGCAATATCGAAAGCTAATCCAAGATTAATCATATCAGTTTTTTTATTGAAACATTCACCTGGTACAAAAGGTTCTAACAGAGTGGTTTCTATCTCATCGTAAACATCTTCTGCGGACGGGCTTATACACAGGCTTATAATGTGGTCACTTTAAACGATTATTCCATGAAAGTTTTTATCTTTGCGTATGATCTTTTATGTTACGTCTGCAGACACATGCGGATATAGAATCCCAAACTCAAACAAAAGCAAATGAAGTTAATAAAGATGTTTCGATCCTTATTGCAAGAGGTATCTGAATTGATATTCTCACAATTGCCTTTGTTTGTCATGTTGGTTGTGTTTATGATAGCTCCTACATTTTTCAGCTACAATAATTGGGGGCTGTCATTATTTAAGTATGTGCTTCCCCAAACTATTCTTCCGGCTCTGATATTTTGTTGGATTGCCTCAATTAAGCGTTGGTGCCGTATAACTATATTCGTGGTCTTCAATCTGTTTTTTCTAATAGAGCTCCTTTGTTTTTTCTGCAACCATTCTCGGCTTAACGGCCCGGTGTGTTTACTACTGTTACAAACAAATATTAGAGAGTCCGTAGATTTCATATGCCTTTCCTTTCTTTCAATATTGAAGGCTGCTACACTTTGGGCAGGTATAGCCGGGGCGTTTCTCCTAATTATTCATTATTGGGATAACTCCTCTGCAAAAATCCGCTGCGGTTTTCACCTCAATAATACGTTTGTAGAAACGTGTATTGGTTTTATGTTGGTTCTTTCCTTTATTTATTCACCGATCAGTATATATAAGTGTGTAAAAAATTATAGTGAATCTTGGAAACGCGGCGACGGGATACTTCGCAATGCATCTACCCCGGTTGCTTATTATTTTGCCATTATTGACTCTGTGTTTAATAAAAAGTTTCATCACCTTATCACCCTTTCTAAGACGATAGATGCAACCAATATTGATGTCGGCGCGATTAAACCTGATCTTACCATAGTGTATGTGATCGGTGAATCATTCTCAAGGCATCATTCAAGTATATTCGGGTATCCGTTTCTGACAAATCCTTTGATGGAGAAAGAAATTTCTACAGGCTCACTCGTGGTATATGACGACATTGTTTCTCCTTCTCAAATCACTCATATCGTTTACCCATATTTGCTCACCAACGCAGATCATACGAATGATTCACTTTTTGTCAGAACTCCTCTCCTGCCGAGTGTCTTACGTAAAGCAGGATATCATGTGTCATATTACGATAATCAAGACCTTCTTCCGATAAATAGGATTGATTACGGATATTCGTATTTTCTCGGTCATCCCGGGGTCAGAGAGCAATCTGTTGATACATATAATGACAGGACATTTCTTTATGATTGTGAGCTGATTGATGCATATCCGCCGATGCAAGAATCTCGTCTAAATTTTATTGTTTATCATCTTATGGGACAGCATTTTGAGGCATCAAAACGATATCCATCCGAGTTTTCTCATTTTGAAGCGAGCGATTACAGAAAGTACTCCTATACCCCTTTTCAAGCTCAGAAAGTTGCCGAGTATGATAACGCCACTCTTTACAATGATTATCTGTTGGCTAAAGTTATTGATATGCTTCGCGATAAGATGGCTATAATGATCTATGTTCCGGATCATGGAGAGGAGGTATTTGATTTTCGAAATGTCAATAAGCGAACGGTGACCCCTACCCTTGAGTCTGTCCGCCTGACATGCGAAGTGCCGGTGATGATTTGGATAAGCGATAAATATAAAGAAAGATACGCTCAGGAAGTTGAAATGCTCAGACAAAACTCTCACAAAAGCCTATATAATATTGACCTGACACATACCGTAATGGATTTGGCAGGTGTTTATTCGTCTGATTTCAGACCGGAATTTTCATTGCTTCGAGAAGGTGACGGCCGCAACGACAGGAAAATAAATGAGATAGAATATGACAAAGATCGCGAAGCTATTGATGCTACGCGACTACGATATGAGTGAATAACTCGATGGTTTTATCCCTACGGCATTCAATAGAATACAGGCTCGTTACAACTCATAGCAACGAGCCTGTATAATAGGTTGGACTTTGTAGGAGATCAGTCGTCGGCGTTCTGCTCGGCGTATTCTTTGAGGAGTTTTTCCTGAACGTCGCCGGGCACGAGCTCGTAGCCTGCGAAGCTCATGGTGAACGATGAACGGCCGCCGGTGATAGAGCTGAGCGAGGTCGAGTAGCTTGCCATCTCTTTCAGAGGCACTTTGGCTTTGAGTTTCTCAAAGCCGTTTTCGCTCGACATACCCATGATGATGGCGCGCCGACCCTGAAGGTCTGACATCACGTCGCCCATCACATCACCGGGCACCATTACCTCAACATCGTACACCGGTTCGAGCACCTTGGGGCCGGCATTGCGGAAAGCCTCGCTGAACGCGTTGCGCCCCGCCAGACGGACCGATATCTCGTTCGAGTCTACGGGGTGCATCTTGCCGGCGTAGATCAGCACGCGCACGTCGCGGGCATAGCTACCGGTGAGCGGTCC
>CAZPKH010000002.1:0-84129 GCA_964587165.1 uncultured Muribaculaceae bacterium | reverse complement strand
CGGATTGTCTTACCGTCTTGCCGCTCCCCCCCCTTCGGCAGCATAGTCAGCTTCAATCCCCTCCCCTCCGAGTGACACATGGGGGGCTGGCGCCGAAATACCAAACACAAAAAAGGAGGCTGCCTAACATTGATTGTCAGACAGCCTCGTTTGTGAATTGGAGCGGTAGACGGGGCTCGAACCCGCGACCCTCGGCTTGGGAAGCCAATGCTCTACCAACTGAGCCACTACCGCGTTTGTCGCCACCGATGCGTCGGCTTGTTCCGCCGCCGGATAGCTGTATTGTTGTCTCACCAGGATTCGAACCTGGACAGGCAGAACCAAAAACTGCAGTGCTACCATTACACCATGAGACAATCCCCATACGGACCCAGGCTTTCGCCTCAAGTCGGGTGCAAAGATACATATTTTTTGGGCCGTCGCAAATTTTTTGGTGGTTTTTGCCGGTTTTTCGGATTTGATTGTTGGGTAATTAAGATTTTTATGTTAAATTTGCACTCAAGTGTTAATTAAGTCGGTTTAATATTTGTCGGTTGTGTCAACATTTATGCCTTTGATTTGTTAACATTATATAATTTGTGACGGGTGTGTACCGTCGTCCGACTTTCGATTAAGGAATGATACGATGAAGAAGCAAACTATCTGGCTGCTTACCATAATAATGGCTCTGACTTTTCTGGGGCTGCTATCGGCGCAGATCACCTATATGAGCAATATGGTGAGTATGCGCAACGATCAGTTTGCCGAAGGTGTGCGCCGGTCGCTTTATGCGGTGACTACGACGCTTGAACAGGATGAGACCAAACATTTTCTGGAGGCGGATGCGATGCGGTTTGAGTCGTCGTTTATGCCGCGCTCTACTTCGGGCGGGGCTCCGAGTTCGATTAATTACTCGTTCACTACGGCCGAAGGTGTGCAGGGTAATCTTACGCTGCGGGGAAATATAGGCACTCCGATTGCTATCGGTACGCCTGCCAGCCATAAGGACAGTTACCGCAATATGCAGGAGGTGCTCCGGGGACAGTATATATACCAGAAGGGTATGCTCGACGAGGTGATCCTGACGATTCTGAATCAGGCAAGCAATCGTCCGATCGCAGAACGTGCCGATTCGGCTACGGTGAGCTACTATCTGCGCACTGAGCTGGAGAACAACGGGATAATGCTGCCGTTTGAGTTTGCCGTGGCAAATCGCAACGGTGCGTTGATATATCATACACCGGGCTACAGCAGCAATGCCGGATCGATGAATTCGCACAATATGTTTGTTCAGACGCTGTTTCCGAACGATCCGCAGTCGAAGATGAACTATCTGAAGGTGTATTTTCCGTCGAAAAAGGATTTTATTTTCTCTTCGATTAAGTTTATGATACCTTCGCTGGCATTCACGCTTATTTTGCTTATTATTTTCCTCTATACCATAATCGTGGCTTTCCGTCAGAAGAAACTGACTGAGATGAAGAATGATTTCATCAACAATATGACCCACGAGTTCAAGACTCCTATTTCGACTATTTCGCTGGCGGCGCAGATGCTCAACGATTCGTCGGTGCTCAAATCGCCCACTATGCTGCAACATATCTCGGAGGTGATAAATGATGAGACCAAGCGTCTGCGTTTTCAGGTCGAAAAGGTACTTCAGATGTCGATGTTTGATCGGCAACGAGCCACTCTGCGTCTGACGGATGTGGATGTGAACAGTGCTATTGCATCGATCACCGGCACTTTCAAACTAAAAGTGGAGAAGTACGGCGGACAGATCGAGGCGAAGCTGGCGGCGCAAGATTCGATTGTGAATGTCGACGAGATGCACTTCACTAACGTGATCTTCAATCTGCTGGACAATGCTGTGAAATACCGTCGCGAGGACACTCCTCTGCGGCTGACGGTGGCCACCCGCGATCTGCCGGGCAACCGTGTGAAGATCGTGGTGGAGGACAACGGTATCGGTATACGTCGCGATGATCTGAAGAAGATATTCGAGAAGTTCTACCGTGTGTCGACCGGCAATCGCCATGATGTGAAGGGGTTCGGCCTGGGGCTGGCTTACGTGCACAAGATGGTGACGGAGATGCACGGCCAGATCAGCGTGGAGAGCGAGCCGGGCCACGGCACCAAGTTTATACTCGTATTCCCCACCTGTGCTGATAAAGAGTAATCGTAAAATTAGATATAAAGAGAATATTAACCATCAAAATATCGTGAACTATGGACGAAAAACTGCGAATCCTACTGTGCGAAGATGACGAGAATCTCGGAATGCTGCTTCGCGAATATCTTCAGGCCAAGGGGTATAACGCCGACCTCTTCTCGGATGGTGAGAGCGGCTATAAGGCGTTTCTCAAGGGTAAATACGATCTGTGTGTGCTTGATGTGATGATGCCGAAGAAGGACGGCTTCGCTCTGGCACAGGAGATACGTACCGTCAACTCCGAAGTGCCTATCATTTTCCTTACTGCCAAATCGCTCAAGGAGGATATACTCGAGGGGTTCAAGATCGGCGCCGACGACTATATCACCAAGCCGTTCTCGATGGAGGAGCTGGTGTTCCGTATCGAGGCTATACTTCGCCGCGTGCGTGGCAAGAAGGGTAAGGAGATCACCATGTACAAGATCGGTAAGTTTACCTTCGACACCCAGAAGCAGGTGCTCATATCCGGCGACAAGACCACAAAGCTCACCACCAAGGAGAGCGAACTTCTGAGCCTGCTCTGCGCGCATGTCAACGAGATACTCGAGCGCAACTTCGCTCTGAAGACTATCTGGATCGACGACAACTACTTTAACGCTCGCTCAATGGATGTTTACATCACCAAGCTGCGCAAGCATCTGCGCGAGGATCCGTCGATCGAGATCATCAACATCCATGGCAAGGGGTATAAGCTGATTGCTCCCGAAGCCGGCGACAGCGCCAAGTGAAGAACGCTATGATCCGTATAAGTGGAGAGCCCTAATATGGGGGTTCTCCACTCCGCTTTTTTAACGTTTATTAGCCAAACTGTTAATATAATTGTCGTATCTTTACGCTCGCAAAAATCCGAGCGCACTACTCTGATTTTCTTACGCGATCGGGTGAACTTTATCTACGGCTGAAATGTTAAATTTATAAATCGGAGGTTATTACTCCGCAATAAAGTTTAACCGTTTTAAATTATTTAATTATGAGCGAATTAAAGACTAATGATAACCGCGGCGCAAAAGCCACGAAACTGGGTATCAATGCCATTTTCGGCATCATCATGATCGTAGTATACGTGGGTATGGGTGTGGCGCTGCTCTGCGACGCATTCCCCTGGATAAGCGGCGACTGGGCATGGCTCCGCTGGACGGCAGGCGTACTGTTGATAATCTACGGTATCTTCCGTGCATGGCGTCAGTATAAAGGTGTAGATTCGCCCTATAATTGATCACGGCAAGAAACACACGCTATATGAAAAGATCTGTATTTATAGCAGCCGCTATAGCTGTGGCATCGACCGTTGCCTTCAGTTCGTGCGACAAGAAGGTCACTTCGTCGAGCACGTCGGGCATCGCCACGCTTGTAGCGGATGCCAGCTTTCAGAATATCATCGACGACGAGATAGGTGTGTACGAATACATCTACAAAGGGTCGAGTATCATACCGTATTATTCTGACGAGAAAGCGGCCGTCGACTCCCTGCTCGACAGCAAGACAAAATGTATCGTAATATCCCGTCAGCTCAACGACAAGGAGCTCAGCTACCTCAAGTCGCTCGACATTAATGTGCGCCAGCACAAGATTGCTGTTGACGCGATAGCTGTGATAGTAAACCCGGAGAACCCCGTAAATGTGCTTTCGCGCAAGGAGATCGGCGAGATCCTTACAGGCAAGTATACATCCTGGCAGGATATTGAGCCGTCAGATTTAGGGTCGATAAAGGTGGTTTTCGATTCCAACGGTTCGAGCACGGTGAAATATATGACCGACTCGGTGATGGACGGCAAGCCGTTCGGGCCTAACGTCGGCGCTCAGGGATCGCCTCAGGCGGTGTTTGATTACGTGGCTGCAAACCGCAACGCTATCGGTATAATAGGTGTCAACTGGATAAGCTCCGACCTGCGCACCACCGATGTGCCGGTGAGCGAACGAGCCAAACTGCAGGCTGAACTCGTAAATCAGCAGAACGATACAATACCGAACGAGTTTAACAGTAAGATCAAGGTAATAAAGGTGCGTGGCAACAATCAGGTGACTGCCTACAAACCTTATCAGGCATACATCTACAGTGGCGACTATCCTCTCTATCGCCCGGTATATATGATCATCACCGCTACAAACGGCACCCTCACTCACGGATTCTACTCTTTCGTGACCGGTGTGCAGGGACAGAAGCTGATACAGGCTTCGGGTATCCTGCCGGCGATATTCGAAAGCACCCGCATGGTGCAGCTCAACTGATATAACGGTATGACGAGTGACACATTCGATAAATCATCCTTACCGATACACCGCAAAGCCTTCTTAAACCAAGAGGGCTTTCGGTCGTCTATAATATTGTGATAAACTCTGCGTTCTTCCAATAGCATCTCCCCTCTTCAGCTCTTGAAATAAAACCTAAACTATACACAGATATGAAATTCAAATTTGTAGCATCTCTTATGCTTGGTTGCGCTTTCTCAGCGATGGCGCAAGGTGGCTATCAGGATGGTGTGGACTACTACAACGCCTCACGTCTTGAAGAAGCCAAAATCATCCTCGACAACACTCTCAACGACTCCTCCACCGACAAAGCCGTAAGTTATTTCTATCTGGGTTGCATCGACCTCCAGAAAGGAGATCAGGCCGCAGCTCGCGCAAACTTCGAGAAAGGTCTCGCCGCCAATCCTGCAGATCCGTTCAACAAAGTTGGTATCGGCGAGTTGGCTCTGCGCGAGGGCGACAAGAAAACGGCTGAAACCATGTTTAAGGATGCCGAGAAAGCTGCCGACAAGGATGCTTCGGTCTATGCTGCCATTGCTCGTGCATATTATAATGTAGACCCTACCCTTTACGCCAAGGAGATACAGAAGAACATCGACAAAGGTTTCAAAAAATCAAAATATTCCGAACCTGCTATCTACATGCTGCAGGGCGACATGCTCGCAGGTGTAAATCCCGGTGAGGCTGCAGGTCTCTACGAGACAGCCATGCGTATGGCCGAGGAGCGCGGCGACCGTGTGAACCCCGAGGCTTACGTGAAGTATGCCAACACATACTTCCGCATCAACCCCTCGTATGCCATCGACCGCCTCAAAGAGCTCAACGACAAGCTCCCCACATCGGCACTCGCTCAGCGTGAGCTCGCCGAGAAGTACTATGAGAATGAGCAGCTTACCATGGCCGCCGAGCAGTACTCCAAATACATGAACAACCCCAACCACTTCCAGCGCGACGAGCAGCGCTATGCCGGACTGCTTTACTTCGGCAAGCGCTATGAGGAGTCGCTTAAAGTGGCTGAGAAAGTGATTTCGCAGGATCCGAACAACTTCTACATGTGGCGTATGAAGATGTACGATCTCGTCGACCTCAAACGCTACGAGGAGGCTGTGGCTGCCGGCGAGAAGCTCTTCTCAATACCCGGTGCCGACCTCAACTACAAAGACTACGACATGTATGGCGACGCGCTGATCGAGATCAAAGGTCGCGCTCAGGATGCTGTGGCAGCATACGAGAAAGCTCTCCAGTTCAACCCCCAGCGCACCGAGCTCCTTTCGAAGATCTCCGAGGCTTACACCGCTGCCGAGCAGTATATGAAAGCCGCCGAGATGCAGCAGCAGTATGTTGATGCCGGCAACACCAAGACTCAGGATCTCTATATCCTTGCCCGCCGCTACTTCAACGCCGCTCTCTCGCCCGAGCACGCAGAAGACTCGCCTCTGAAAGTAGAGAACGCTAACCTCGGTATCGCTGCTATCGATCAGGCTATCGAGAAAGCCCCCGAGCAGGGTACACTCTACCGCACCAAAGCCCAGCTCATTCAGGTGGCTCAGGGTAAAGTGACAGCCGAAGCCGCTCAGTGCTACGAGAAGATGGTAGAGCTTTACACCGCTGATCCTGCTGAAGCCGCTCAGCGTAAATCGGCCCTCCTTGCTGCTTACGGTGTGCTCGGCAATTACTATCTCGAGAATGGCGACAAGCAGACAAGCCGCTCATATTTCGAGAAGTACCTCCAGCTCGATCCCGACAACACCGACATCAGCAATTATCTGAAGAATCTCAAATAACAGGTTCTACTGATATTTATCCCTTTCGAGGCTGCTCCATGCATGAAAATGGGGGCAGCCTCAAATTATTTTGCCAGAGTAAGAGTACTTAATTGTTAAAAATAAGTTTTTATGTGAGAATGAGTTTGTGCAATTGATAAGTTTTTAGTACCTTTGCCTCCAAATAGGGCAACTGCAGATACACTTTTGTCCTGAGATTATTATCATTATCCTACATTTTTTCACATTTTCACCTTTTTTATCCCATGAGGAAATTTACGAGTTTCTTTGTAGCACTTGTTATGGCATTTGCTACATTCGCGGCTAATGCTGCGACCTTCGTAGGTGACCGCAATGACTTCCGCGACGAGACCATCTACTTCGCGATGACAACGCGCTTCTACGACGGCGACCCGATGAACAATGTGTGCGGCTGGGATTACCAGCACGTGCAGATCGCCAACAACGACCCCGACTGGCGCGGCGACTTCAAGGGCCTTATCGACAAGCTTGACTACATCAAGGCTCTCGGTTTCACCGCTATCTGGATCACTCCTGTGGTGCAGAACTGCTCCGGTACCGACTTCCACGGCTATCATGCCATGGACTTTCAGAACGTCGACATCCGCTACGAGAGCCGCAAAGAGTGGGGCTCGAGCCAGGATGTCAAATTTCAGGATCTGATCAATGCAGCCCACGCCAAGGGTATGAAGATCATCCTCGACATCGTGCTCAACCATACCGGCAACTTCGGTGAGAAAGGTCTGCAGGAGCTCTTCTATCGCAGCCAGAACATCAAGGATCAGGCCAACGTGAGCGCATCGATCATACCCAACTACGATAAGCTCCCCTCCAACTATAACGACCTGGACGGAACCGCTCAATACGCAGCGCGTTTCCCCTATCTGAAGAACAACAACGGCAAAAACCTCGATACCCACAACTACTATCACCACAGCGGCAACAGCTGGAACTGGGACCTTCCCAACCGCTGGTGGGGCCAGATAGCCGGCGACTGCGTGGATCTCAATACCGAGAACCCCGCCGTGGCTAAATATCTGGTGGACTGCTACGCAAAATTCATTGAGATGGGTGTCGACGGTTTCCGTATCGATACTACAGGCCACATCTCGCGCCTTACTTTCAATACCTCGTTTATCCCTCAATTCAATGCTCTTGCAGAGCAGTACAAGGATAAGCGTACTGACGGCAAAGCCTTCTTCATGTTCGGCGAGTGCTGCCAGCGTTTCCAGGGCTCGGTGACATACCGCGACCAGCCCAACCTCTCGAGCTACTACTACCAGTGGAAGTCGCCCCAGAACCTCGTGGACCAGTGGAACTGGGATGCATCATTCTGGGACAACCAGGTGATACTCGACGGTCAGAATTTCGTGCAGGGCAACATGAAGCTTTGCGAGCAGGAGCCCAGCACAACTCAGACTTCAGACAATGTGCTGATGAAAAACGGCGCATGGCACGAGCCCGACTACTCGCAGTACAGCGGATTCTCAACCATCGACTTCCCCTCGCACTACGGTTTCAACAACGCCGATTATGTAGTGAATCTTGCCAAAGGCGGCGACAAGTATTACAACGACGCTTCATATCTGGTGACCTACGTAGACTCTCATGACTACTGCCCCGGCCCCAACGACCTGACCCGCTTCAACGGCGGCACAGCTCAGTGGGCTGAGAACCTTTCGCTGATGTTCACTTTCCGCGGTATACCTTGTGTATATTACGGTTCGGAGGTAGAGTTCAAGAAAGGTGCTAAAGTAGACGGCGGCGGTACAGATACTCCCGTCAAGGACACCGGCCGAGCATATTTCGGTACATACCTCGAAGGCAACGTTTCGGCCTCCGACTTCGGCGAATATACCGCCTCGGGCAACGTAGCCAAAACTCTCAACGCTGACCTCGCTCAGCATATCATCCGCCTCAACAAGATTCGTGCTGCCGTGCCCGCTCTTCGCAAAGGTCAGTACACATTCGACGGCTGCTCGGCCAACGGCGGTTGGGCTTTCAAACGCGCTTACAAAACCTCGTACGCTCTCGTAGCGCTCAACGGCGGTGCTTCATTCTCGAACGTTCCCAACGGCAACTATGTCGACATCGTGACCGGTAAAACTTACAACGTGACTAACGGCTCCGTGACCGTCGATGCTCCCAAGAGCAAAGGTCAGGTGCGCGTGCTTGTGAAAGACTGGAATGGCGGCAAAGTAGGCGAAGACGGCAAGTTTATCTACACCACCACTTCGGTGCCCAAAGGCGGCAGCGTAGAGTTCACCGATCCCGGTACAACTCAGTATTATACTGCCGACGATGCTGTAGGCCAGCCTTCTGTTAAATTCTCGCCCTCGGGCACTTCTTTCAAGACCGAAACCCTCAGCGTAACAGCGACTCTGAGCGAGGGCGCCACCACCGGTTGGTTCAAGGTAGGCAACAATGCTCAGGTAAACCTTACCCCCGGCGAGAGCAAACAGTTCACCGTAGGTTCGGGCATGGCATTCGGCGAAAGTGTCACCGTGACATGGGGTGCCGACTCTTACACCGGCAAGGAGACCTACCGCAAGGTTGATCCCAACGCTGTGATCACCGTTTACGTCACCGCTCCCTCAGCCCCCAACCTCTATGCTTGGGAAGGCGCAACGCAGTTCAACGGCGCATGGCCCGGCAAAACCCTCACCAACACAGAGGTGATCGATGGTCGCACTTTCTGGTACATGTCGTTCCCCGACGTACAGGAGAGCCTCAGCATTATCTTCAACAACGGTGGCCAGCAGACTGCCGACATCACCGGCATAACAGGCGATGTATACTTTGAGTACGATGGCGGCTCGACAGCAACCGAAATCGAAGTAAATCCCGGCCCGAAAGCTCCCGTGATCTCTGCTTCGCCCCGCAGCGGCACAATGTTCCGTGACGAGCTTATGGTGACTCTCACCGCTTCGCCCGCTACCGATATCTATTACACCCTCAACGGTTCGCAGGCTTCGGCTTCCAGCACACGCTACACCGGCCCGATCAAGCTGACCGCTACCACCACCATCAACGCATATGCTAAAAATGAGGTAGGCGAAACCCGCACATCGTTCACCTATACCAAGACCGACGGCGAGCTCGTCACCGAGTGGCACGCATACTTCGACAACAGCGCCTCCAACTGGGGCACAGTGAACGCTTACTGCTGGGATGACAACCATAAGGAAGGAAATGCGTTCTCCGGCGCATGGCCCGGCAAATCGCTCACCGAGAAAGTGGCTTACGAGGGCAAACAGCTCTTCCACTACTACTTCACTCCCGACAAAGAGCTCTCCAACCCGAAGATCATCTTCAACGGCAACGGCCAGCAGACCGGTGATCTTACACTGGAGAACGGTGGCATCTACAACAATACCGGCCTGATAGGTCGCTTCGTTGAGTCGATCGACGCTATCGGTCAGACTGTAGGCCTTAAAGTCTATGCCCAGGGCTTCCGCCTGGTGATCGACTCGGAGGCTCCCACTACCGTTCAGGCTGTACGTCTTGACGGCACAATGACTCTCCTGCCCGTCAACGAAGGTCTCAACTACTACGAGCTGCCCCGCGGCTTCTACATCGTAAACGGCGTTAAGGTGATCATCTGATCCACCCGATAGTCCCAACATAAAGAAATGGCAATCCGGCTCTCCGGGTTGCCATTTCTTTATGTTGGCATAACAGCAAAACTATAGCAGTTCCTCGTAGCGAGGAATTGCTTCGAGAAACTCCACGCCGCCCGAGCTGTAATCCACCCGGCAGCAGTAGCTGCTGCGGCCGTTGCTCACCATCAGATACCGGGCGCGTAGCACCATATTGTAGCGTACTATCTGGTCGAAGACTTTCTGAGTCAATGCCACTTCGGGAGCTTTGTACTCGATGATGGCAAGCGGCCGGCGATCCATGCCGAAGAGTACAGTGTCGGCTCTGCGTGAGGTGCCGTTGAGCTGTAGCGCCACTTCATTTGCCATACGCGCCCGTGGGTAGCCGAGCCGGTCGATCAGATAGTTCACAAACTGTTGGCGCACGAACTCTTCCGGTGTCATCACGACCCAGAGGCGCCGCAGCGTGTCGTAGATCACCGTACGGCCGTTGTTGTCTGTCTTTACTTTTATCTGAGGCATTTCAATGAGATTTGCCGGCAGTGGTCAAAGTGTGAGATACTTTGCCTGTTCGCAAAATTGTTGTAAATTTACAAAAAATTTCTCACCTTTACAATATGGCAGCTTCAGCACCTACTTATAATGAGTTGCGCCAGAGCATCAGCCGGGGAAAGCTCGCTCCGGTATACCTGCTTCATGGCGAGGAGGGGTTCTATATCGACAAGCTTGTATCGGCTTTTGAAGAGCTCGTGCCCGAAGAGGAGCGCGACTTCAATCTGTTTGTGCTCTATGGCCCGGAAACCACTCCGGAGGCCGTGGAGGAGTGCTGTCACCGGTATCCTATGATGGCCGACCGGGTTGTGGTGATACTCAAGGAGGCGCAGTCGATGCGCGCCGATGCCCTCAACCGTCTGCACAGATATGTCGGTTCGCCCAATCCTCAGTGTGTGCTCGTGATCGTGTCGCGCGGCGCTCAGGCTAAGGGGAAGGATCTTCTGGCTGCGATGCGCAAGGGCGAGAATGTGATATTTGAATCAAAGAAACTCAAGGAGCAGGCCGTACTGACCGTGATATCCGATCTTGTGAAGTCGAAAGGGATGCACATCGAGCCCAAGGGGATGATGATGCTCCGCGACTTCATCGGCACTGATGTTTCGCGGCTATATAACGAAATCGACAAGCTCGCCCTAATACTCGGCGCGGGAGCTACCGTCACCCCCGAGGCGATAGAAAAGCATATCGGCATAAGCAAGGATTTCAACAACTTTGAGCTGCTCGATGCCGTTGCTTCGCGAAATGCCGAGAAGGCTTTCAGGATTGTGAATTATTTCAGGTCGAACCCGAAGAACAACCCCGTGACGGTGACTGTCGCTACTCTGTTCAACTATTTTGCCAATCTGCTCACGATGCAGTTTTGCGCGGACAAGTCGCCGGCTGCCATGAGCGCGGCCTGCGGCTTCAAAAGCCAGTGGCAGATGCGCAGCTATGAGCCGGCACTCCGCGCCTACAATGCCTGGCAATCGATGGAGATCATCGGAGCGATACGCGACACCGAGTGCATGACCAAAGGTATAGGGTCGCGGCAGGATCCGTATGCCCTGCTCTACGACCTGACATACCACATCCTTACCGCGCCCGGTAGAATCTTAATCAAATAGTCCGACGGAAAGATACCGCTCGCCCGAGTCGGGCATGATAGCCACGATGGTCTTGCCTTCGTTTTCAGGATTCTGAGCCGTCTTTATGGCTGCCCACAGAGCTGCGCCGGAGGATATTCCGACGAGCACGCCCTCGGTCTCGGCCATCAGTCGGGCGCAAGCAATGGCATCGTCATCGGCCACGGAGATGATGCGGTCGACTACGTCGCGGTCAAAGTTGGCCGGTACGAAGTTTGCGCCGATACCTTGTATCTTATGTGGTCCGGGCTTTCCTCCTGAGAGCACCGGCGACGACTTGGGTTCGACTGCGATCACCTCGATCTGCGGATTCAGCTCCTTGAGGGTGCCACCGGTGCCCGACACTGTGCCGCCCGTCCCTACTCCGGCGATGAAGATATCTATATCGCCCTGTGTGGCTTCAAATATTTCACGAGCGGTAGTGGCCCGGTGGACGGCCGGATTTGCCGGATTGTCGAACTGTTGCAGTATGACAGCCCCCTCGGTGGCATCCCTTAGCTCCTGAGCTCGTCGAATGGCGCCTGTCATACCCTCGCTGCCGGGGGTGAGCTCAAGTCGGGCTCCGTAGGCTGCCAGAAGCTGACGCCTCTCGACACTCATGGTATCGGGCATCGTCAGAATCACATTATACCCTTTGGCTCGGCCTATCCAAGCCAGTCCTATACCGGTGTTGCCGCTTGTCGGCTCGATGATGGTGCCTCCGGGGGCGAGAACGCCTCTCTTTTCGGCATCTTCGATCATAGCTAACGCAATGCGGTCCTTTATGCTGCCGCCGGGATTGAACGACTCGAGTTTTACAAGCACGCGTGCCCGCAGATTCAGCTTCTTTTCGATTTTTGCCACTTCAAGCAGCGGAGTGTTTCCTATCAGGGAGAGGATGTCGGTGTATACTTTATCAGTCGGCATGTGTTATGTTAGGTTGAGTGATTGATGAACTTTGTGTTACTTTTGAATACGGGGGTATGGAGTTTGTAAGCCATACGTTGCCCCCCACCACACTGTCGTGTCCCACGGTGATGCGCCCAAGCACAGAAGCATTTGAGTAGACGGTTACGTTGTCTTCGAGTATCGGATGCCGATCTACCGCAACAGGCTCGCCGTCGGAGTCGTAAGTGAAAGCTTTGGCTCCGAGAGTCACACCCTGATAGAGCGTGACATGTGCACCGATTATGCACGTTTCGCCGATCACGATGCCTGTGCCGTGGTCTATAGCGAAGTATCTTCCGATTTTGGCCGCAGGATGGATGTCGATGCCAGTGAAAGAGTGTGCCAGTTCGGTGATCATGCGCGGCAGTACCGGTATGGCAAGACCGTACAGGGCATGAGCTATGCGGTAATATAGTATTGCTTTGACGGCCGGGTATGATGCTATCACTTCGAGCGGACACGGCGCGGCCGGATCTTTGCGCAATATCGCCTCAACGTCGGTGAGCATATCTTCTTTTATGGTGTGAATCTGCGATAAAAACGCTTTTGCCACGCTCCGTGTGTCGACTTCATCCTTGCATTGCGAACCATTGAGCACATCAATCAGGAATGTAAGCTGCGTGAAGATCGATAGAAGCCCGAGGCGCACCTCGTCCACTTCGTGATGGTAGGGGTGAAAATCGGTGTAAAAGATCGTCTCCCAGATCAGATCCATCCACTGTTGGAGTTTTTGTCTCGACGGTAGTGAAACTCCGGCAGAATCATTACTCTTGCGAAGCAGAGCTGTTTCTTTCTCAACAAGTTGCAGTATACTCGCGTCCATATATCTTCAGTGAGTTATTCTTTTTATACAACATCGGCAGTCTGTAGTAGTTCAAATCTCACCCCGGCGGCTCTGCATTTCTCGACAGTCGTAGCCGAAGGGCCGACGAGATATACCCGCTCGAGTACGGGGATAGTCATCAGCGGCAGGTCGTCGTAATGATCGGTCACTACTACGGCGGCTTCCGAGTGGTTCCGGGCAAGCCACTCCCCTACTTTTTCTCTTTTTTGCTCTGAGCGGCACTCGGGCTCGCCGGGGCGCGAGGCCACACAATCATAGTCGATAGCCCCACGCAGATAGAACGTGTAGGCCGCGCTCGCAATCAATATGTTGTATCCGCGCGATCGATACTCTTCTATCAGATCCACCACCTCCGCGCGATATAGCCGGCGTAGCGGGCCTGATATGTCAATCTCGCCGATATGTCGGAAGGCTGTTTCTTTCATCTTCAGGTGGGTGGTGAGCCGTGAAACGCGCGCCAAGGCGGCTGCACATACCTTCCCGGCCTTGACGATGCGACCTTTTTTCAAAAGTGTAAGCACGCCCCGACGCATATATATGTGTAGGGAGTTGCCGGCTATCAGAGTGCCGTCGAAATCGACTATCACCGTGGGTGTTAATGTCTTGCGTCGGCCGACCATGGGAATCTCACAAGTGTTTTGTTTCTGAAAAGGGCATAATGAGGGTCGACGGCGGGCGCTTCCGTTGTGACGGTGATCACCCCGCATCTGATCTGGGTGTCCGCACTCGTGTATCGCCCGACAGCGCTCACTACTGAAGCGAGCGTGATGCCTGAATCGCAGGCGTCGTCGACTACAAGTATTCGCCGGGATCGTCCGATCTGCTCAGCCTGCATACTGTCGATGTCAATGTGGCGACGCTCATTGCGCTTTGCCGTGCACTGCAGGAGTGCCGACTCGACCACGCGGAGAGCGTCGGCAAGCCATCGAGGAAGGCGCGAGAGAATGCGCGGCGCGATCCCTTTCTTGATATGTGTCGTAGGTCGCTGAGCGCCAAGGTATATGTGCGGCAGGTCGCCAAACATATTCCGGGCCACATATTCACCGCCGGTAGGTATGCCGACTATCAGGTCGGGAGCAAAATCCGCGCATTGCGCCTGAAGCTCAGTGCACTTGGCCTTAAAAGCTGCTTCGTCGAGGGTCAGAACGCGTCTCATCGCTTAATCGAATTAATGATCCACTGCGCCCGGCGTTTACTGAAAGCACGCCAAAGAGCGGCTGCGGCGAAATATAGTGCAACAGCTATTAGCGAAACAAGTGTCACTGTGGAATAGTCGTCTGTGGCCATTTCCATGATTAAAGTCGTAGCTATCAGGATAGCACAAGGTATGAGAATCCACATCCACTTATTGTCAATGAACGTCTCTGAAGGGGAGTATAGCGTGACGTGATCACCGGGCTGCGGGTTCATATCGTGGTGAAACACAGCCTCAACCTCACACCCCGGGCTCTGCGATGCACACGCTCCGGCTATCGGGCATGTTCCGCACCCCTTGGCGTCGGCAAGCCGGACAGTGACATGCGTCGCGTCGGCGCCCGTACGTACCACTATACCTTCGTACTTCTTCGACCTAATCATGACAAATGCTTCAAAATGGCTGCGGCCGAAGCCTCCCATGTGATAGAGCTGATCTGCTTTTTGGCGCGACGCCGCATATCCTCAAGCTCATCATAAAGCTCTATTGCACGACCCATCGCTTCGGCAAGTGATGCGGCATCAGGGCGGCAGACTATTGCGTTGCGACCGCCGTCGGTCTGCTCGACAAGCCCTTCGAAGTCGGTCACAATAAGCTGTGCGCTTTCGCTCATGGCTATGGGTATGACTCCCGATTGCGACGCCTCTGTATAAGGAAGAAGCACAATGGTGCGTGGCATCCGGAAAAATGAAGCTACTTCGTTTTCGTACACAAAGCGGTTTTCGATCACAACGTCGGGCTGACCTTCGTATAGCGGGCGGTAAGGCTCGAAGTCGCCGGAGCCGACAATGCGGAGCGACACTTTAGTTCCGTATTTGCTCTTGACGGTTCTGTAAGCCTCGGCAAGGATGTCGAGGCCCTTGTACCGCACAATACGCCCGAATACCAGGAAATTATAGTCGGCAATGGCTTGCTGCGGCCTGACTGTAGCCGTGGCGGAATAGTCGCCGAACAGAGCGTGAGGTGTCACGACAAGCTCGTCGGGAGTGCGACAGTAGGTGTGCGCCACATAATCGCGGAAGCCGTCGGTGAGCAGTGCCACAACCGTAGCCTTGCGTGCAAGGGAGCGCGTAGCCTGCCGGATCGGCAGATAGTGAAGATTAGTCTCCCCTCTGTGCGGGCGCACGTCGTGCAGCGTAAAGACCGTAGGGACACTCCGCTTGCGGAACATCCGCTCTACGGGTACCGACAGCGGGTGCACCATAGGCACATAGAGAGCGTCGATCTTTTTGTCGGAGAAATACCTGCGGATACGCCGCAGATCTCTGCCGAAGAAGCGGCATATAGCTCCTACGGCACCTTTGTAATGGTCTGACAGCTTGACAGTGAGCACATCAGCAAACCCCGACGCCTGCCAGCGGTCGAGATTGTCGATGTCGGCGCTCAGCAGGGCATATACCTCGGCGCCGCATGCCTTGAAGCCGCGAGCCATCTCGAGCGCATACTCGGGTCCGGAGCCCCGGCGCCCGAAATAATTCACTATGATCCTCTTTGCTGCCATTTTCTTCCGACAAAGTTAATACCTTATAAATAGATTTGCAAAAAATGATTTTGAAGTTCGCGTAAAAGAGTGTAACTTTGCCCTAAATTGTTAGACAGGCTCTTAAATATTATGTCCACAAAATCAGCTGAAACAAACGATAATAAGCCGGGAGCAATCGGAGTGTTCGATTCCGGTTACGGCGGTCTTACAATACTCCGCGAGATCCGGCGCCTGATGCCCGGATACGATTATATATACTTGGGCGACAATGCGCGGGCTCCCTACGGCAGCCGCTCGTTTGACATGGTATATCGCTTTACACTTCAGGCAGTGAAATATCTTTTCGACCGCGGGTGTCACCTCGTGATCCTGGCGTGCAACACGGCTTCGGCAAAGGCTCTGCGCACCATACAGCAGAAAGATCTGCCCGCGCTCTACCCCGATCGCCGCGTGCTGGGAGTGATACGCCCCACTGTCGAGAAGCTTGATAAAGTGTCGAAAAACGGCAATATCGGTGTGCTTGGCACATCCGGCACCGTAAACTCCTACAGCTACGCCATGGAGATAGCCAAGCTTCACCCGTCGTTCCGCACATACTCCGAGGCATGCCCCATGTGGGTGCCTCTGGTAGAGAACAATGAGCACACCGGACCTGGTGCCGACTACTTCGTCGACAAATATATCGACGCCCTTTTCTCGCAGAGCGACAATATCGACACCGTAGTGCTTGCCTGCACACACTACCCCATGCTTGTCGACAAGATACGCGCCAAGGTGGCCGACCGGGCCACGGTGCTCACACAAGGCGATATAGTGGCCGAGTCGCTCAAAGATTATCTTGAGCGTCACCCCGAGATGGATGCCATGTGCTCGAAGGGGGGTAGCTGCGAATATTTCACCACAGAGAATCCCGATAAATTCACCGACCTGGCAGGTATATTCCTCCGCGAGCCCGTAGCTGTGGCTCATGTAGAGATAGCTGAATGACGGTCATAAAAATCGATTATACCCATGAAATTTAACGTTCCGAGCAAATCGCTTTACACTTACGTTTCGGCTGTCAACAAGATCATCAGCTCAAAGAATACCCTTTCGATACTCAACAACTTCCTTTTCACCCTCTCAGGCGACACCCTCACCATCACCGCATGCGATCTTGAGAACTCGCTTGTCGGCACGATCACCGTCAGCGATGCCGAGGGCGAAGGGAAATTCTGCATCGATGCACGCCGTCTTGTCGAGCTCCTGAAGGAGATGCCCGACCAGGGTGTCACATTCGAGATAAACGACGAGAATCTGGCTATCTGCATCAAGACAGCCCGCGGCAACTTCAACCTCATAGCCCTCAACGGCGACGAGTATCCGCTGTCGGCTGAAGATCTCGCCCCCAAGGCCGACGAGGAGACTATACGCTTCACCGCTCCGGCCGAGGCACTGCTGTCGGCTGTGGAGAGTACCATCTTTGCCGTGGGAACCGACGAGCTCCGTCCGCAGATGATGGGTATACTCTGGGATATAGCTCCCGAGAGCCTGACGCTCGTGGCTACCGACACACGCAAGCTGGTGAAATATGCCAACTCAAACATAACTCCCGGTGCCACAGGACGATTCATTCTCCCGGTCAAGCCTGCATCCGTGTTCAAGAACGTGTTCGGTAAGTCGGGCGACATCGACGTGCTCTGCACGCCGCGCAACGTGGTGTTCTCCAACGACAACTTCTCGCTCACATGCGCGCTGATCAACGGCAAATACCCCGACTACAACCGCGTCATACCTCAGAACAACCCCTACGTCGTGACTATCGACCGGCAGATGCTCGTCACCGCCGTGCGCCGTCTGGCTGTATTCGTCGAGGGTGGCAACCGCCTGGTGCGCTTCAAATTTACTCCCGAGCAGGTGGTGATGCGTGCATCCGACACGGGTGTATGCGCCAACGGTCGCGAGGAGGTGCCGTGCCAGTACACCGGTGCTGACATGGTGATCGGATTTGGCGCCGACTATCTGCTTGAGATTTTCAGCGCCATAAAGTCTGATGAAGTGATTATCAAACTTGCCGACAAAGGGAGCGCGGGTGTATTCACCCCCGCCGAGAGCGAGGATGGCATCGAGCAGATCATGCTCCTTATGCCTATGACGGTGGTTGACTTTGAAGACTGATCATGGAGCTGAATCTTACCCGGCCGATCATATTCTTTGATCTTGAGACCACGGGTACCAACGTATTGACCGACCGAATAGTCGAGATTTCTATCATCAAGGTATCGCCCGACGGCACCGAGGAGGAGCGCACGCGGCGTCTCAATCCCGGCATCCCGATCCCAGCCGAAGCATCGGCCATACATCATATCACCGACGCGGATGTGGCCGGCGAACCTACTTTTCGGCAGGTTGCGCGGTCGCTCGCGGCGCTCTTCGAGGGGTGCGACATCGCGGGGTTCAACTCCAACCGCTTTGACGTGCCTCTGCTCGACGAAGAGTTTCATCGTGCCGGCATAGATTTTGATTTCTCGAAGGTGAACTTCATAGACGTGCAGACCATCTTCCACAAGATGGAACAGCGCACGCTTACGGCTGCTTATAAATTCTACTGCGGAGGCAACCTCGACGATGCTCATTCGGCAAATGCCGACACGCGGGCTACCTTAGAGGTGCTTAAGGCTCAGCTCGACCGCTACGACTCTCTGCCCAACGATGTGGCAGCGCTGAGCAAATTCTCGTCGCACAATAATAATGTGGACTTCGCAGGGCGTATAATCCGCGACGACAAAGGGCGCGAGATCGTGAATTTCGGTAAGTACAAGGGGCGCGCCGTCGAGGATGTGCTGCGACACGATCCTGGTTACTACGGATGGATACAGCAAGGTGATTTCCCTTCAAACACCAAGCGCGCCTTCCGAGCTATATTCGACCGTGTGAACTCAAAAAAGAATTAGAAGTGCCGATGAGCCCCTTACATGATAAACATATTATACTCGGCATCAGCGGGGGCATAGCTGCTTACAAATCCGTGATGCTGCTGCGGCTCTTGCGTAAAGCAGGCGCTGAGGTTCAGGTTGTGATAACACCGTCGGGCAAAGAGTTTATCACGCCGGTGACTCTCTCGGCATTGAGCCAAAAGCCGGTGATAAGCGAGTTCTTTACGGCCAATACCGGAGAGTGGCACTCACATGTCGACCTCGGACTATGGGCTGATGCGATGGTGATTGCGCCGGCGACAGCTTCGTCGATAGCCAAAATGGCAAACGGTGTGGCCGACAATATGCTCATCACCACATATCTCTCGGCCAAGGCCCCCGTGTTTATTGCCCCGGCTATGGATCTCGACATGATGGCTCACCCCTCCACGCGCCGCAATATCGAGAGCCTGCGGAGCTACGGAAATCATATCATCGAACCGGCCGAAGGGTATCTGGCAAGCGGTCTCAGCGGCAAAGGGCGCATGGAGGAACCTGAAGGTATTGTGGCGGTTCTCGAACATTACTTTGCCCGTAAAGAGGATTTGGCTGGCAAAAAAGTAATGATCACGGCCGGTCCGACATACGAAAGGATCGACCCAGTGCGTTTTATAGGAAATTTCTCGACCGGCAAGATGGGTTATGCCATAGCCGACGAAGCCGCACGGCGTGGAGCCGATGTGACGATAGTGTCGGGTCCGGTGTCGGTTAAGCCGTCGGAGCACTCCGTAAAGGTGGTGCATGTAGAGTCGGCGCGCGAGATGCTCGCCGAGTGCGAAAAGGTTTACCCGCAGGCAGATATTGCCATTTTCGCAGCCGCTGTGGCCGATTTTGCGCCCGCATCGCCCTCTGACGTGAAGATAAAGCGAGAAAAAAGCGACGACGCCCCGTGCATACGGCTTGTAAAGAATCCCGACATAGCCGCTACGCTGAGCGAACGGAAACGTCCCGGACAGATCACCGTCGGCTTTGCCCTTGAGACTGATCACGAGAGTGAAAACGCTCACGACAAGCTGCAACGCAAGCACCTGGACATGATCGTGCTCAATTCGCTGCGCGACCCCGGCGCGGGCTTCGGTACCGACACCAACAAAGTGTCGATGATATGTGCCGACAGCTCGACGACTGTAGGCGAGCTGAAGTCGAAAGCCGATGTGGCTGTCGATATTGTCGATCGTATTGTAAAGCTGATATAGATTGAAAAGGATATGATATACAGGATATTGACCGCTATAATACTCTTTGCCGCAGGATGCTCGGCAAGCTCTGCGCAGGAGCTTCTGTGCACCGTTGAGATCAATACGGATCAGGTGCCGGGTACCAACAAAAGTGTGTTTGAGACACTTACCTCGGCAATGAACGATTATATGAATACCACACAGTTTACCAACGCACAGTTTGCTGCCAACGAAAAGATCGAGTGCAAGCTGTTTTTCACCATTAAGAAGGTGGAGGGCGATGTGTACAGCGGCGACCTGCAGGTGCAATACACCCGCCCGGTATTCAATTCCACCTACACCTCCACGATGTTCAACTTCAAGGATACGAAGATCGAATTTCAGTATTCGGAGGGTGATCCGTTGACGTTCAATGTCTCTATGATGGAGTCGAACCTCACGCAGATACTCAATTTCTACGCATACCTCATTCTGGCTATGGATTTCGACAGCTTTTCTCCGCGAGGGGGCGAGCAGTACTGGGATCGTCTCGCCACGATAGTGCAGCAGGCACAGAGTGCCGGCGAGACCGGGTGGAAAGCGTTTGAGGACAATAAGAACCGTGCGGCGCTGCTTGCCGTCTTCACTCAGCCGGCCACAGCGGGTATGCGCGATATGCTTTACAAGTACCACCGTACCGGGCTCGACGAGATGTCGGTGAGCCCCGATAAAGGGCGTCAGCGTATCACCGAGTCGCTCGACGAGATAAAGAAGCTATATGATGTAGCTCCGATGTCGGTAGGGCTGTCGCTTTTCAAGGATTCGAAACTCGACGAGCTCGTGAATATCTATTCGAAAGCTCCGCAGGAGGAGCGTACAAAGGTATTCGAACTGCTCTCCCCTATCTATCCTACCGAGAACGACCGTCTGCAGAAGATCAAGAACGGCTCCGAGAAGAGATGACACTGCAATGATCGAATCACTTCAAATATCCAACTACGCGCTGATCGACTCGATAGAGATTGAGTTCGGCAGCGGACTGAATGTAATCACCGGTGAGACCGGCGCCGGCAAGTCGATCATACTCGGAGCACTGTCGCAGATACTCGGCGGCCGTGCCGATTCGCGCGTGGTCACTTCGCCGGAGCGCAAATCTGTGGTCGAGGCGGTTTTTACCGCCGATTCGGCCGTAGTCGATAAGTTTCTTAGAGATAACGATATAGATATTCCGGCTGATGATTCGCTCCCCGAGGGTTTGAGCCGGGTGATATTGCGGCGCGAACTCTCGCCGTCGGGACGCTCGCGCGCTTTCATCAACGATACGCCCGTGGCCGTAAGCAAGCTGCGCGACATCGCGATACACCTTGTCGACATACATTCGCAGCACCAGAATCTGCTTCTTGCCACGCCGCAGTTTCAGCTCGATATAATAGATTCGCTGGCCGGCAATGCAGAGCTGCTGCGTGAATATCAGGCTCTTTATCATACTCTGCGCGATGATATGCGCCGGCTCAAGCGCACCAGGGCAGCCGTGGCGCAGGCTCGCGAAGATGAAGATTTTCTGCGATATCAGCTCGAAGGCCTCGACAAGCTAAACCTCGTGGCCGGCGAGGAGGACGATCTCGAGCGCGAGATGCAGACCTTGTCAAATCTCTCGGAGATAAAGGCGAGTGTGAATACCGCTATCGCGGCTCTCGGTACTGACGAGGCGGGAGCCATCGACACCGTCACAGCGGCTTCGGCTGCATGTGCGGAGCTCGAAGCAGCTATGGAGCCCGGGGCAGCCGAGCAACTGTCGAGCCGTCTGGAGACGGTAGCCATCGAGCTGCGCGACATACTCGACACACTTCAATCGTTCGACAGCGATCTTGTGGCCGACCCCGCGGCGCTCAGTCAGATAGAGGCGCGTATCGACGAGATACGTCAGGCCAAGGCGCGATACAAAGTGGAGAGTGTTGCAGAGCTGACGGCACGCCGCGACGATATAGCGCGACGCATTGATCTGCTTGAGAGCGGCACCGAGCGGCTTGCTGATCTTGAGCGACGCGCACGGCGCTCCCTGTCGTTGGCACGAGAGGCTGCCTCCAGGCTTACTGATAGCCGTAAGGCTCAGGCCGAAGCATTTGCCGAGGCACTCCGGCAGCGGGCTTTGCCTTTGGGCATGCGCAATCTTCAGGTCGACATACACCTGGCGCCTGCCGATCTTTCTGCATCGGGTGCCGACGCTATCGAGTTTCTTTTCGCCTTCAATAAGAATCAGCCGCTTCAGCCTGTCGGCCTCACCGCCTCGGGCGGCGAAATATCACGCCTTATGCTGTCGATCAAGGCTATCATAGCCGAACATATGAGCCTTCCGTCGGTGATATTCGATGAGATCGATACGGGTGTGTCGGGCGATGTGGCTCAGCGTATGGGTGCGTTGATGCTCGATATAAGCAGATTCTCGCAAGTGATTGCCATAACCCACCTGCCGCAGGTTGCATCCAAGGGGTCGGCACATTTCCGTGTGTATAAGGAGGATGATGAAGACGCCACCCATACCCACATACGCCGACTGGCTCCTGCCGAACGCATCGACGAGATAGCGACAATGCTAAGCGGTGATGCCTCCGACCCCGCCGCCAGGGCAAATGCCGAGAAACTGCTCTCACAGAATGAATCCAAATAATTGATAACATGGAGCGTACAGACTATATTTTCGGAATACGTGCCGTGATCGAAGCTATCGAAGCCGGTCGCGACATCGACCATATAATGATGCGTCAGGGACTGCAGGGCGAGCTTATCGGCGAGCTCCGCTCACTCGTCAAGGAGCATCGTATACCTGTAAGGGCCGTCCCCGAGGAGCGCCTTAACCGCATCACCCGCAAAAATCATCAGGGAGTCGTCGCGATTCTCTCGGCAGTGACATACCATAATTTAGGCAATGTAGTGACATCGCTGTATGAGGAGGGGATTCTGCCGTTTATTGTGGTGCTCGACGGCATAACCGATGTGCGCAATTTCGGCGCGATAGCCCGCACCTGCGAGTGTTGCGGAGTCGACGCCATCGTCATACCCGAGCATGGCAGCGTGTCGGTGGGTGCGGATGCTATAAAGACTTCTGCGGGAGCGTTGAATCATATTCCGGTGTGTCGCGAGCGACATCTTCCCGGCACTATCAAGTTTCTGAAAGGAGCCGGGCTGCAGTGTGTGGCAGCAAGCGAGAAGTCGACCATCAACTATACCACAGCCGAATATACCGGCCCCGTATGTCTTGTGATGGGCGCCGAGGATGTGGGTATATCGCCGGAAGTGCTCCGCGAGTGCGACACAGTGGTTTCGCTGCCGATGTTTGGCAAAATCGGGTCGCTGAACGTATCGGTGGCAGCCGGTGTGATGATGTACGAGATAGTGCGCCAGCGGCTGCAAGCCAACCTCGAAGTGATATGAAACCATAAGCGGCATATTGACGTTATACTATAGTTTTAGAACGATAGATTTAGAATAGCGTTATGGCCGATATAATTGAGATAGGCGGGCTCAAATGCCTATGCAGTAAGACGATATCCTCCGACAGGATAGTATATATACTTTACCCTATGGATATGCTGTCGGGGTGGATCGATGAGGCGGCTCGCAAGTATAATACTACGATTGCGGTGATCACCGGTATGGACTGGCAGAATGTGTTCAGTCCGTGGCCGGCTAAAGGTGTGCCGGCGGGTTCTGAGGATTTCGAAGGCGAATCGCCTGAGTTTCTTCACCTGCTTCAGCAAGAGGTCGTGCCCGGAGTTGAGGAGCATTTAAGGATAGCTGCGGATGCTGAGCGCACGCTTGTGGGTGTCTCGATGTCAGGGCTGTTTGCATTGTGGCAATGGCCGCAAACGTCGATGTTCAAGAACATTGCATCGCTGTCGGGGTCGTTCTGGTATGAGGGATTCATGGATTGGTTTTGCGCGCAGGATTTTTCCGACAAGACCGGCGAAGCGTTCTTCCTGTTGGGTGTGCGCGAGCCTCACTCGAATGTCAAGGCTTTCAACATAGTGGGCGAGAATACCGAGGAAATTGTGCGGCGGCTCTCCGGCGAAGGGGTGCACGTCGATTTCAAATGGGTGCCCGGCAATCATTACCAACACGGCATAGAGCGGCTCGACCTCGCCTTGCAGGCTCTTACCAAGTAAAAAACAGTCGGCAATCCCGCAGAGGGCTGCCGACTTGTTTTTGGGGAATAGAAAGATTATTTCTTGAGGGGAGCTACCACAGCCCAGATACCGGCTGCTACGACTGCACCGAGCAGCGGGCCTACGATAAAAATCCAGAGCTGGCTGATTGCCTCGCCGCCGGCAAAGATAGCCGGACCGATAGAGCGGGCGGGGTTGACCGACGTTCCGGTATAGGCGATGCACATCAGGTGTACGAGCACCAGGGTGAGGCCGATAGCGAGGCCGCCCATATTGGCCGCACCGACCTTACCGTCGGTAGCGCCAAGCACTACTAATACGAAAACAGCTGTGAATACTACTTCGGCCATAAGACCGCCGAGTGTCGACACGCCCTCGGCGCATGTGTTGGCACCCATGCCGTCGAGACCGGTGTGATAAAGAGTCAGGCCGTAGAGTATGGCTGCACCGAGCAGGCCGCCCACGCACTGAAATACCATATACCAGGCTGCATCACGGCCTGACATGCGGCGCGAGAGCCATACACCGAGGGTGATAGCGGGGTTGATGTGGCAACCCGAGATGCCACCCACACAGTAGGCCATACCCACTACGGCAAGACCGAAAGCTAAGGCTGTGCCTATCACGGAAGCGGTGTCGATACCGCAATGGAGGCTGACGGCTGTGCCGCAACCCATCAGAACGAGCACCATTGTACCGAACATTTCGGCAAGATACTTCTTGAGATCCATAAAAACTGATATTAAATGATGAATAAAAGAGTTGAAATCGTGTTTTAATAACCACAAATATACACCTTTTTCCGAAATATCTCAAAAATATCAGTCTGCGGAGAGTGCTGTATCACATTTTTTTATAACTTTGGCTACGTTTTATGACTTATCAAATCAATTATCACATAAACAATGGCTCAAATCAACAAACAACTTCTCAGCGATAAGCCTTGGGCTCGCTGGACTGCCCTGCTGCTTCTGGCTCTCGGCATGTTCTGTTCGTACATCTTCATGGATGTGATGTCGCCTATCAAAGACCTTGTGCAAAGCCAGCTCGGATGGAACAACACCGCATTCGGCACGATGCAGGGCTCGGAGACATTTCTCAACGTGTTTATTTTCTTCCTCATCTTTGCGGGTATCATACTCGACAAGATGGGGGTGCGCTTCACGGCGCTCCTTTCGGGCGTGGTGATGGTGATCGGCGCTACCATCAACTGGTATGCCACCACCACCATGTTTGCCGGCACGGCGCTCGAGCAGTGGTTCACCACTCATCTAAACTATATACCCGGCTTCGACGAGCTCGGCGTGTCGCCATTCTATGAAGGAATGCCCGCATCGGCAAAATTCTCGGCCATAGGCTTCATGATATTCGGTTGCGGTGTCGAGATGGCGGGCATCACGGTGTCGCGTGGAATCGTCAAATGGTTCAAGGGTAAGGAGATGGCTCTTGCTATGGGCTCCGAGATGGCTTTGGCGCGCTTGGGTGTGGCCACATGTATGATCTTCTCGCCGCTCTTTGCCGACATCACCGGTACGCCTCAGGTGAGCAACGCTGTGGCATTCGGCGTGGTGATGCTGATGATAGCGCTGATCATGTTTATCGTATACTTCTTCATGGATCGCAAGCTCGACAATCAGACACATGCAGCCGAGGAGAAGGACGATCCGTTCCGCATATCCGACCTTGGCCAGATCCTGAGCTCAAGCGGCTTCTGGCTTGTGGCTCTGCTGTGTGTGCTCTACTACTCGGCTATCTTCCCGTTCCAAAAATATGCCGTGAATATGCTGCAATGCAACCTTACGCTCACCCCTCCGGCTGAAGATTCGTTCTGGGCAAGCCGTGATGTGACGGTGGTGCAGTATGTAGTGATGCTGATCTGTGCCGTGACAGCTTTCGTGAGCAATTTCTCCAAGAAAAACTCGATGCGCTTCGGCATGCTCGCCCTCTCCATCATATCGCTTGTGGCATACTGCTGGATGGGCTACATGCGCCAGTCGGCTGCCGCTATATTTGCCGTGTTCCCGCTGTTGGCAGTTGGTATCACGCCGATTCTCGGCAAGTTTGTCGACCACAAAGGCAAAGCGGCTTCGATGCTCGTGTTCGGCTCGCTACTTCTGATAGCGTGTCACCTGACGTTTGCATTTATCCTGCCGATGTTCAAGGGTAGCCCCGTGGGCGGTGTCGTGGTGGCATACCTCACTATTCTGGTGCTTGGCGCATCGTTCTCGCTTGTGCCGGCGTCGCTGTGGCCTTCGGTGCCCAAGCTCGTTGACGGAAAGATCATCGGTTCGGCGTATGCCTTGATATTCTGGATACAGAACATCGGCCTGTGGCTCTTCCCGCTGCTGATAGGCAAGGTGCTCGACTCGACCAATCCTCAGATAGTGAAGGCACTCGCCGACGGCACAATGTCGGAAGAAGTGGCATCCGTAAGCTACAACTATACATGGGCGCTTGTGATGCTCGCATGTCTTGGCGTGGCTGCCCTGCTTATCGGCCTTTGGCTGAAAGTGATCGACCACAAGCACCATCTCGGCCTCGAGCTGCCGAACATTCAGCCCTCTACCGAGGCAGAGGAGGCTGAAGTGGCCGACGCCGAGCTGTAATATAACCAGCCAATACTATATCGGAGCTCCTGCGACCGGCAGGGTGCTCCGATATATTTTTTTATATGGAAAAAATATGTAAATTTGCGGTGTTATATTATAGGCAGTATAAACTACCTGATAATCACGTAAGTCAACTATGAAACAGCTTCTTCTTATAGTCGATCCGCAGATCGACTTCATCTCAGGCTCGCTCGCTGTCGAGGGATCGGACAAATTTATGGATCGCCTTGCCGAGTATGTTAAGCAGCACGGCAAAGATTACCGCCATATTGTGGTGACTGCCGACTGGCATCCGCATTCGCACTGCTCGTTCAAGTCCAACGGCGGCCCCTGGCCCAACCACTGCGAGCCCTACACGGTAGGCGCTTCGATCTATCCTCCCCTGGCCGAGGCAGTGCTCGAAGCCGGTGCGGAGATTCTCACAAAGGGGACTCTGCCCGAGCGTGAGGAGTATTCGGTGTTCGGCAACGACAAGTCGGCAGCCCGTCTGGCCGAGATAATCGGCGACGAGGGCGAAGTGGACATCTGCGGCCTGTGTGCCGACATCTGCGTCTACAACACTTTCATGGACGCATGCCGCATCTACGGTCAGGACCGCATCAATGTGCTCGAAGAGTATACCCCCTACTTAGCCAACCCCGATACCCTCTCCGACAAGCTCCGCGAGATGGGCAAAAAGAAATAACATGCGCCAAATCATACAACACTTCACTGACGACGATCTTTACAAATTCACCATGTGCTGCGCGGTGATCGAGAACTTCCCCCGCGCCATGGTGAAGTATACGTTCAAGGATCGCAACGATATGGTCTACCCCGAAGGGTTCGGCGAGGCCCTGCGCGAGCAGATAAAGATGCTTGAGGAGCTTCGCATCACCGAGGAGGAGATAGCCTACATGCAGCGGCGCTGCGACTATATACCCCAATGGTTCTACACCTACATGCGCGGATTCCGCTACAAGAGCGAGTGGGTGAAGATCGAGCAGGACTGCGACGGGCATCTTCACATAGAGTTTGAGGGCGCATGGGCCGACACGATACTTCTCGAGGTGAAAGTGCTCGCCATCATCTCCGAGCTTTACTATGAGATGTCGGGCAAGCTCTCGACCGTAGACTACGAGGACTACTACACGCGGTCATACAACAAAGGAGTGCGCCTGCTTAAGGCCGGGTGTGCTTTCACCGACTTCGGCACACGCCGCCGCGCGTCGTTCCAAGCCGAGGATGTGCTCGTGCGGGCAATGAAAGATGCCTATCACGACGGCGAGTGGCCCGGCCGATTCGTGGGCACCAGCAATGTGTATCTGGCCATGAAGCACGACCTTGTGCCTATCGGCACGATGGCCCACGAGTTTATCGCCGCCATCGCCGGTATGTACGGTCCGCTGATGGCCAACCATATAGCTATGAACCTGTGGCGCAACACCTTCCGCGGAGCTCTGGGCACATTCCTGTACGACACCTACGGCTGGGATATTTTCTCGCACAACTTCTCGGAGGATTTCGCGCGGCTGTTCAACGGCCTGCGCATCGACTCGGGCGACAACCGCGAGCAGTTGGCCAAAATCGTGGCGAAATATCAGTCGCTCGGCATCGATCCGCACTCAAAGCTCGTGATATTCAGCAACGGTCTGAATACCGACCAAGCTATTGAGATACAGGAGTATGCGCGCCATCAGTGCATACCGTCGTTCGGCATAGGCACACATTTTACGAATGACTTCCCGACCTTTTCGCCCCTCAATATTGTTATAAAGCTGGTAGCAGCAAAGATAACGGAGAAATGGCCGTTCTACAACGATACCTGCAAGCTCTCGGAGGATCGCGGCAAATACACCGGCGACCCGGCCGTGGTGCGTCGGTTCATGGAGTGCCTGCACATTCCGGTGCCTGACGATCTGAAATCATGCTGATCATAAATTCTAACTATAATATCCGAATATGGACAACAACACCGAACTCAAACAAGCAGTCGTAGCCAAAGCCGAAAAATGGCTCTCCGATGCTTATGATGCCGAAACACGCGCTGAAGTGAAGCGTATGCTCGATGCCGAAGATCCGACCGAGCTGATCGAGTCGTTTTACAAAGATCTCGAATTCGGCACGGGTGGCCTGCGCGGTATAATGGGTGCCGGCTCAAACCGTATGAACAAGTACACCGTCGGTATGGCCACCCAGGGTCTGGCCAACTACCTGAAGGAGAACTTCGCCGACCTGCCTCAGATCAAGGTGGCCGTAGGACATGATGTGCGCAACAACTCCCGCGAGTTTGCCGAGATCGTGGCCGACATCTTCTCGGCTAACGGTATCAAGGTATATCTTTTCGACTCTTTCCGCCCCACTCCGGAGCTTTCGTTCGCTATCCGCTATCTCGGTTGCCAGAGCGGTGTGAATATCACCGCCAGCCACAACCCCAAGGAGTATAACGGCTACAAAGCTTACTGGGAGGACGGTGCGCAGATCATCGCTCCCCACGACGTGAATATCATCGACCACGTGGGTCGTATCCAGAGCGTGAGCGATGTGAAGTTTGAGGGCAATCCGGAGCTGATCGAGATAATCGGCGAGGATGTCGACAAGGCGTTCCTCACAGCTATCAAAGGTCTGCAGCTCAGCCCCGAGTGCGTGGAGAAATATGCCGACCTCAAGATCGTATATACCCCTATCCACGGCACAGGCGTAAAGCTGATACCCGAGTCGCTGCGCAACTACGGCTTCCGCAACATCATCAATGTGCCCGAGCAGGATGTGCCCTCCGGCAACTTCCCCACCGTCGAGTCGCCCAACCCCGAGAATCCGCCGGCCATGGCTATGGCTATAGCCAAAGCTAAAGAGGTGGGTGCCGACATCGTGATGGCTTCCGATCCTGACGCCGACCGTATCGGCTGCGTGATACGCGACAATTCGGGCGAATATGTGCTCCTCAACGGCAACCAGATCGTCATGATACTCCTCAACTATATCATGACCCGCAACGCCGAGCTCGGCCGACTCACCGGCAAGGAGTACATCGTCAAGACGATCGTGACTACCGAAACCATAAAGAGCATCGCCGACAAGAACAATATCACCATGTACGACTGCTACACCGGTTTCAAATGGATAGCAGCCGTGATACGCGACAACGAGGGCACCGCCCGCTATCTCGGCGGCGGCGAGGAGAGCTACGGCTTCCTGGCCGAGGATTTCGCCCGCGACAAAGATGCTGTCAGCGCTATCTCTCTTATGGCCGAAGCGTGTGCATGGGCTAAAGATAAGGGTATGGATTTCAATCAGATGCTTCAGGATATCTACCTGCGCTACGGATTCTCGTCGGAGGTCGGCATCTCAGTGGTGCGCCCCGGCAAGAGCGGCGCTGAGGAGATTCAGGCCATGATGCGCGGCTTCCGCGCCACTCCTCCCAAGCAGTTGGGCGGCAGTGATGTAGTCACTATCAAGGATTACGACACGCTTACCGTAAAAGACCTTGCTAAAGGCACCGAGGCCAAGCTTGATATGCCTACCACATCTAATGTGCTGCAGTACTTTACTGCCGACGGCACAAAAGTATCCGTTCGCCCCTCCGGTACAGAGCCCAAGATCAAATTCTACATCGAGGTGAAAGCCCCGATGGCTACTACTGCCGATTACGACGCCGCCAAAGCATCGGCTGCCGCCAAGATCGAGCTGATCAAGAAAGATCTCGGTATCTGATACGACTCTTCAGACCAAAAAATATTTGCACGGCAAGATAGAAATCATTATCTTTGCCGTGCAAATAGCGAAAGCCGCAATAGCTCAGTCGGTAGAGCATTTCATTCGTAACGAAAAGGTCGTGGGTTCGAGTCCCACTCGCGGCTCTCAAGCAATCCGGGCCGATGTCGCACGACATCGGCTCTTTCTTTTTGAAAAAAATTTGTCGTCAGGGTATAATTTATTAAATTTGCAGTAGGTTTTGTGAAATAGGCTCTAAAACCGCAATAATATACATAACATCTTAAAAATTAATACAATGGCAGTTTGGTACGAATGTAAGGTACGCTATGATAAAATGATGGAAAACGGCGCCGTGAAGAAGGTGACCGAAGCTTTTCTGGTCGACGCCCTTTCGGTGACCGAGGCCGAGAGCCGCATAATCGAGGAGCAGACACCCTTTGTGTCGGGTGAGCTCACCGTGAGCGCGGTGAAGAGCACCAAGATCTCTGAAATATTCTGGGATGACTCGGCCGACAAATGGTATCTGGTGAAGGTAGCGTTTATCACTATCGACGAAAAGAGCGGTGCCGAGAAGAAGTCGGTATCGCTGATTCTCACGGCCGGCTCCGATTTCAAAGGCGCTTACGACAACTTCGTGAAAGGTATGAGCGGCTCGATGGCCGACTACGAGATAGTATCGATAGCCGAAACGCTCTATATGGATGTCTATAAGGCCGACCTCGGCTCAAAAGAGGATTAAGCCCGGTACCCATACCCCCCTGTCATGAGTATCGCATCGCGACTTGAGGCTATACGCGCCACGCTTCCGCAGGATGGAAGCGTGACGCTTGTGGCCGTGAGCAAATTTCATCCCGCCGAAGCCGTAATGGAGGCTTATGCCGCCGGACAACGAGATTTTGGTGAAAGCCGCGCTCAGGAGCTTGCGGCCAAAGCATCGACGCTCCCTGCGGATATCCGGTGGCATTTCATCGGCCACCTTCAGACCAATAAGGTGCGCGCTGTAGTGGGGTGTGCCTCGATGATACAGAGCGTCGACTCGCTGAGACTGCTTCAGGCTGTCAATGCCGAGGCTACCCGGGCCGGTTGCACCATCGACATCCTCCTTGAGGTGCATGTGGCCGCCGAGGAGACTAAAACGGGGTTCTCGGCTGATGAACTGCTGTCGGTGCTCACCGACGAGCTTATCGCATCGCTGCCGTCGGTACGTTTCCGCGGAGTTATGGGAATGGCATCGCTCACCGACGAAATCGGGCGTATACGCGCCGACTTCGATGCACTCCACGCTGTGTACAAGACGCTCCGTGCGGGCGTGATGGCCACCAACCCGCATTTCGACACTCTGAGCATGGGTATGAGCGACGACTACCTCACGGCCGTGGAGTGCGGCTCGACGATGGTGCGCATAGGCACCGATATTTTCGGAGAGCGACAGAACTGACCGCCGCTTTTCCTCCCCTACCTTAAACCTACAGTAAAACTAATTCAAAACAAAGCGATAAATGAAAAACTCCAAACCTCAGACCAACGGGCGGATAGTGGGCATCGTGGCCTGCTTCTTCCTGTTTGCAATGATATCTTTCGTCACCAACCTGGCGGCTCCTATCGGCACAATCTGGAACAATCAGTACTCTTGGGCCGGAATGCTCGGCAATATGATGAACTTTGCCGCATACCTCTTCATGGGAATACCTGCGGGCAATCTGCTGGTGAAAATCGGATATAAGAAAACCGCCCTCTGGGCTATGGTGCTCGGCTTTGTCGGCATCGGATTCCAGCTTATCTCAAGCTATGTCGGAAGCTCGACTGAAGTCTTTGTAGTGTCGGGCGCACCGGTGATGCTCAATCTGCTGATATATCTTTTCGGCGCGTTCATCTCGGGATTCTGCGTATGCATGCTCAATACGGTGGTCAACCCCATGCTCAACCAGCTCGGAGGCGGCGGCAAGAGCGGCAATATGCTGCTGCAGTTCGGCGCTTCGACCAACTCGCTGGCAGCAACGCTGACTCCCCTCTTTGTGGGTGTGCTGATCGGGCAAGTCACCAAAGATACCTCGATGCTTGATGTAACTCCCCTGCTTTACATAGCTTTAGCAGTATTTGCAGTATCGTTCCTGATCATCTCGGCCATCAACATCCCCGAGCCTAACATGCGCAAATCGGGTGCCAAAGCCGTCAAAAACGCTCACTCCCCCTGGAATTTCCGCCACACCGTGCTTGGCGTGATAGGCATATTCTTCTATGTAGGTATCGAGGTCGGCATCCCCGGTGTGCTGATCTTCTATCTGAGCGACAGCGCTGCTTCAGGCATTACGGTGAATGCTTCGGCTGTGGCCGGAGCGGTTGCGGCCTGCTACTGGCTGCTGATGCTCGTAGGGCGTATATGCGGCGGCTTCCTGTCGATGGTATGCTCAAGTCGCGTGCAGCTGATAGCTGTATCGGCCATAGCTATATGCCTCGTAGTGGCTGCTATCCTCACTTCGTCGGCCGACCGCGTCTCGATGATAGCCTACTCGGTGGAGGAAGGGTTCACATTTGCCGAAGTGCCTATGAGCGCGCTTCTGCTGGTGCTCTGCGGCCTTTGCACATCGGTGATGTGGGGCGGCATCTTCAACCTCGCCGTCGAAGGTTTGGGCAAATATACAGCTCAGGCATCCGGCATCTTTATGATGATGGTGGTAGGCGGTGGTGTTATGCCTCTGATACAGAACAGCATGGCTGCCGGCATCGGATATATGCCCTCCTACTGGCTTGTTGTGGCTATGCTCGCCTACCTGCTGTTCTACGGTCTGGTAGGATCGAAGAATGTAAACACCGACATACCCGTCGACGACGAGCCGATCACTCCTGCCGATCCCCGAAATCTCTAACTTTCACCTATATAAAAATATGTCTGAACAGATCGACGATACTCTCGATTTTGATGCCGATGCCCCCGAGCGCGACAATGCCGCCTACGGTGAGGATGCCATACAGACCCTCGACTGGAACGTGCATATACGCCGCCGTCCAGGTATGTATATCGGCAAGCTCGGCGACGGCTCAAACCCCGACGACGGAATCTATGTCCTGATAAAGGAGGTGCTCGACAACGCCATCGATGAGTATATGATGGGGTTCGGACGACAGGTGCGCGTGACTGTCGACGACCGCACCGTCACGGTACGCGACTACGGGCGCGGTATTCCGCTGGGCAAGGTGGTCGACGTGACCTCCAAGATGAATACCGGCGGTAAATACGACAGCCAGGCCTTCAAAAAGTCGGTGGGCCTCAACGGTGTGGGCCTGAAAGCCGTCAACGCACTCTCCACATCGTTTGTGGTGGAGAGCTTCCGCGACGGACAGTCCAAGCGTGTGGAGTATTCATGCGGCAAGCTGTTGAGTGAAAGTCCGCTCACCGACACCGAAGAGCCCAACGGTACGCTGATACAGTTTACCCCCGACGGCTCCGACGATATATTCCGCGGCTATGCCTTCCGCACGGAGTATATTGAGCCGATGCTCAAGAACTACTCCTACCTCAACACCGGCCTGTCGATGTATCTCAACGGCAAGCGGTATGTATCGCGCCACGGCTTGCTCGACCTGCTGCAGGCCCAGATGACACAGGAGCCCCTCTACCCTATCATACACCTCAAAGGCGACGATATCGAGGTGGCGCTCACCCATACGGGGCAGTATGGCGAGGAGTACTATTCGTTTGTCAACGGACAGCACACCACCCAGGGAGGCACACATCTCACGGCGTTCAAGGAGGCTGTATCGCGCACTATCAAGGATTATTTCGGCAAACCGTTCGAGTATTCCGACATACGCAACGGCATGGTGGCAGCCATCTCAATTAAGGTGCAGGACCCGGTGTTCGAATCGCAGACCAAGACTAAGTTCGGGTCGCGCGACATGGGTCCCGACGGCCCGACGGTGGCCAAGTTTGTGGGCGACTTCATAAAGAAGGAGCTCGACAACTATCTGCACCGCGACCTGACCACGGCCGACATCATGCTCAAGAAGATCCAGGAGAGCGAGCGCGACCGTAAGGCGATGAGCGGGGTGGCCAAGATAGCCCGCGAACGCGCCAAGAAGGTGAGTCTGCACAACAAGAAACTGCTCGACTGCCGCGTGCATCTCAACGACACAAAGGGCGACGAGGACAAGCGCCTCGCATCGAGCATCTTTATCACCGAGGGCGACTCGGCGGCCGGATCGATCACCAAGATACGGGATGTGGAGACTCAGGCGGTGTTCTCTCTGCGCGGCAAACCTAAAAACTCGTACGGACTGACCAAAAAAGTGGTGTACGAAAACGAAGAGTGCAATCTCCTTCAGGCTGCCCTGAATATAGAGGACGGCATCGAGTCGCTGCGCTACAATCAGGTGATCATAGCCACCGATGCCGACGTCGACGGCATGCACATACGCCTGCTGTTGCTGACGTTCTTCCTCCAGTTCTTCCCCGATCTGGTGAAAAAGGGGCATGTGTACGTGCTCCAGACGCCGCTGTTCCGTGTCCGCAACAAGAAGGAGGCTCGACGATCGGGAGCTAAGAAAGACGGCTCGAAAGCCGAGGTGTACTACTGCTACACCGACCAGGAGCGCATCGACGCAATCGCCAAGCTCGGAGCCAACGCCGAGATCACGCGCTTCAAGGGGTTGGGAGAGATTTCGCCCGAAGAGTTCCGCGGATTTATAGGCCCGGATATCCGACTGGATCGCGTGCAGCTGCGGCGTGAGGACGCCGTGGCCGACGTGCTCGAGTTCTATATGGGCAAAAATACGCCTGATCGCCAGAACTTCATCATCGACAATCTCGTTATAGAAGATGACAGCGAAATATCGTAAGATACTCTTTGCAGGATCGTTCAACCCTTTCACTGCCGGGCACGCCGACCTTGTGGATCGGGCTTTGACGATGTTCGATGCCGTAGTGATAGCTGTCGGGGTGAACGCCGGCAAATCGGTCGATGCCGAAGCTATGAACGCCCGCGTAGCTGCTATCCGCGAGCTTTACCCCGCCGACAGCCGTGTTGAGGTAGTGGCGATGACGACGCTGGCGGTAGAGTGTGCCGCGAAGCACGGATGCTGCGCATTGCTGCGCGGAGTGCGCTCTACGGCCGACTTCGAATATGAGCGCCGTATGGCCGACCTGAATTTGCGGCTCTCCCGCGGAAGTGTTGATACAGTAATGCTCCCGGCTCGTCCTGAACTCGAGGCAGTGAGCTCGTCGGCCGTGCGCGAACTCAGCTCATATGGCGTCGATGTCGGGTGGATGCTACCCAAAAAGATGAACTGATACAGAATAAAGATAGACAGAACGACATAACAGAATGAAAAAATTAGTACTGCTCATCGTGGCGGCCATGACGCTCACAGGCGCCGCGGCTCAATTCTTCTCGGGCGACCGCTTGCGCTTCAACGAGTCGGAGGCACTGTCAAAACTCCGCAGCGCTGAGTCGATAATCGAAAATTTTTACGTCGATTCCGTTCGCTCCGATACGATAGTGGAAGAGGCTATCCGGGCTATGCTCAAAACCCTCGATCCGCACTCTTCGTACTCGACGGCGGCTGAAACAAAAGATCTCGAGGAGCCGCTGCAGGGCAACTTCTCCGGCATCGGCATATCGTTCAACAACCCCGAAGATACCCTCATCGTGATCCAGACAACCGCTGGCGGACCCGCCGAACGCGTCGGGATGCTTGCCGGCGACCGTGTGATCAAGGTCAACGACACCATAATCTCCGGCGTGAAGATGCCAAAGCGCGATATTATGAGTCGTATCCGCGGCCCCAAAGGGTCGGAAGTCAAGATCTCGGTGGAGCGTCAGGGAGAGCCGGAGCTGATCGACTTCATGATAATACGCGACGATATACCGATCTACAGCGTCGATGCCGCATATATGGTGTCGCCGGAGATAGGCTATATTCGCCTGTCGCGTTTCGCCGAGGATACGCCCGCAGAGATAGCCGAGGCGATGCAGCGGCTTTCGAAAGAGGGTATGAAGCATATCATCGTCGATCTTCAGGACAATGGCGGCGGGTATCTGGTTGCGGCCACTCAACTTGCCGACTTCTTCCTCAACAAAGGCGACGAGGTGGTGTTCACACAGAGCTCACGCACCGATCCGCGCTATTATATCACTGAGCGCAAGGGCCCGATGACCGATGGTCGCGTCGTCGTGCTTGTCAACCAATACTCTGCCTCTGCCTCCGAGATACTTGCCGGAGCGCTTCAGGACAACGACCGCGGTGTGATCGTAGGGCGTCGCACCTTCGGCAAGGGGTTGGTGCAAAGACCTTTCCGCTTCGGCGACGGTTCGATGATGCGCCTTACCATAGCACGCTACTATACCCCTTCGGGCCGAAGCATCCAGAAGCCTTACGAGAGCTACAACGACGACATGATGCAGCGTCTCAACTCCGGCGAGTTGATGAACGCCGACTCCGTGCACTTCGACAAAACCCAGCTCTACCACACCCGCGCCGGGCGCCCGGTGTATGGCGGCGGAGGTATCATGCCCGACCGATTCGTAGCGCTCGACACCGCATTCTTCACCCCCTACTACCGCAATCTGCTGGCCAAGAGCGTGATAATCAAATACACATTGAAGTATGTGAACAATCATCGCGCCGCCCTTACTGCCGACTACCCTACCGAGCAGGCCTACCTCGATGGCTTCACCGTGTCGCCCGAGATGCTTAAGGAGCTCATCGACATGGGTACTGCCGACGGCGTAGAGTTTAATCAGGAGCAGTTCGACCGTTCCCGCGACTATCTTGCGGCAGTGATCAAAGCCGTGATAGGCCGCGACCTCTTCGAGCAAGCAACATACTGGAAGGTCATGAACCCCACCAATCCGGTCTATATCGAAGCCGTAGAACTGATTTCAGATCCGGCAACCTACAAAAATCTTCTGGCTAAACCGAAGAACTGACCGATGGCATGAGCACAATATTTATCACCGGCGGGGCTACCGGAATAGGTCGGGCCACGGTCGAACGGTTCATTGCAGGCGGCTGGAATGTCCTGTTCATGGATGTAAACAGGGCTGCGGCAGCCGAGTTGGTGGAGGCAACCGACTCTGATAAGCTGCGGTTTGTAGAAGGCGATACCCGCCGCAGCGAGGATTGCAGTCGCGCCGTGGCAGTTGCTGGCGAGGCGTTCGGCGGCCTTGATTCCGTGTTTGCCAACGCCGGCATACATCGCAACAATACGCTCCTGAATGTCAGCGACGAGGAGCTTCACCGAATCGTCGACATCAATATATTCGGCACCGTCAACACGCTTCAGGCTGCAGTGCCCGCTATTATAGAGACAGGAGGCGGCACGGTAGTGATCAACTGCTCCGACCAGTGGTATATCGGCAAGCCAAACAGCTTCGCTTACGGTCTGACAAAGGGCGCCTTAGGGCAGATCACCCGCAGTCTGAGCATAGATTTAGCTCCTTATAAAATCCGCGTCAATGCGATATGTCCCGGATCTATCCACACCCCCCTGCTCGAAGGCGCTTTAGAGCGCTCGGCCGGACTCACCGGCCGGGCGTACGACGAGCTGATGAGCGAGGAGAACGCCTCCTACACCCGCGGGCGAATGGGTCAGCCCGAAGAAGTGGCGCGCCTGGTGTGGTTTCTTGCCGGCGACGACTCCTCATTCTGCACCGGCGGCCACTATCTCATCGACGGCGGCCTCGTCGCCCGCTGACCCATCGGAAGTTAGAGCGTGTTTAACAAGAAAAGTTAACGGCCGAGGCGAGGTATTTTACTTTTGGATTGCATCTCGCAGGTGCTTTTTGCCGCAATTTGAAGGAGGTACGCGGCGTAGGAGGTTGCTATTGCCCCACAAGAAGCTATCGGCAATAAAAAGGTGCAGATTCGGGGGAAATAAAGCAATATCGGTTGAGCAAAAATCGTTAAATTTGTAGTATCCTTCTGCGACTGTGAATACGTCGAGCGGATCTACATATATTGCGATGAAAACTAAACAGCTACATATTCTTATTGCTTTTGCGGCAGCGGCGTTGATGCTGCTGGGCGGATGCGGAGGCGCAAAACTGTCGGTGGCCGACGAACAGATGGCACGCGGCGAGTATTACGATGCTTCGCGCACCTACCGCAAGCTATACAACAAGTGGACCAAGAAAGAGGAACGACCTCAGCGCGGAGTTGTGGCATTCCGCATGGCCGAGTGTTACCGTAAACTGAACCAGAGCGCACGCGCTGCCGCAGCGTATCAGAATGCTATACGCTACGGCTATCCTGACTCTATGGCTACGCTGCGGCTGGCGCAGATGCTCCATGCCGACGGCAAATATCCCGCGGCTATAAAGAGCTACGAGGAGTTTCTGATGCTCGCGCCTTCAAATCAGGAGGCACGTCTCGGGCTGCAGGGGGCACAGATGGCGCAGTCGTCGAAAGGACGACGCACGCGCTATGTGGTGCGTCAGCCCAAGCTGATCAACTCGCGCCGTGCCGACTTCTCGCCGATGTATTTCGGCACCGACGGCGATGTGGTGTACTATACCACCACCAACGAAAAGGTCACCGGCACGAAGAACTCTGAGATCAACGGCATGAAAAAGGCCGACATCTGGGTGATGCGTAAGAACGAGAAGGGAGAGTGGCAGAAGCCCGAGGCCGTAGAGGGAGAGCTCAATACGGAGCTTGAAGAGGGTATTATGTCGTTTTCGCCCGACGGATCGACGATGTATCTCACCCGTGCGCGCCGTGAGCTGACCTCAAACACCGGCGTCGAGATATTCACCTCGCAGCGGTCGGATGCCAAGTGGAGCGCGCCCGTGAAGTTTGAGATTTCGGCTGATACGGTCTCGTCGTACGGTCATCCGGCTGTGTCGCCCGACGGCACTTACCTCTATTTCACATCCGACATGCCCGGCGAGGGAGGCCGCGACCTTTGGCGCATAAACCTGAAAGAACGTGTCGGGTCGCTCGAGAATCTCGGCTCTGACATCAATACCGTGGGCGACGAGATGTTTCCGTATGTGGCTTCCGACTCGCTACTCTATTTCTCGTCGAACGGCCACCCCGGCTACGGCGGCTTGGACATCTTCCGCGCCCGCCTCACTCCGTCGGGGCGCTGGAGCGTGGAGAATATGGGCTCGCCCATCAACTCTGCCGGCGATGATTTCGGTATCACATTCGAGAAGCCCGGGGTGGAGCGCGGTCTGTTCAGCTCCAACCGCGGCGACGGGCGTGGCTACGATCATATCTATTCGTTTGAGTTGCCTGATCTGAAAATCAATATTTCGGGATGGGTGATCGACGGCGACGAGGAGCCTATCCCCGGCGCGGTGATACGAATTGTAGGCAACGACGGGTCGAATCAGAAAGCTGTGGCTCGCGACGACGGTTCGTTCTCGCTGCCGCTGCAGCGCGGCGTGAGCTATGTGATGCTTGCCGGTGCGCGCGGATACCTTAACGCTAAGCAAGAGTTCACTTCCGATCAGGCTGAGGAGGATGCAGAATATAATATCGACTTTATCCTCGCGTCGATCAACAAGCCGAATATCGTCGACAATATCTTCTTTGACTTCGACCGCGCGACCCTGCGCGACGAGTCGCAGGCCGCCCTCGACAAGCTGGCACAGATGCTCCGCGACAATCCCAACATCACCATCGAGATGGCCTCGCACACCGACCGCTGGGGCGACGAGGCGTACAATCAGAAGCTCTCAGAAGCTCGCGCTCAGGCTGTGGTCGACTACCTCATAGCTGCCGGAATACCGGCCGAGAGGATGCAGCGCCAAGGATTCGGCGAATCGCGCCCTATGACCATTACCCGACGGCTGGCACGCCTATTCCCTCAGTTTCAGGAGGGCGACGTGCTGACCGAGGAGTATATCGAGGCACTGCCCGAGGAAAACGACCGTCAGCTCGCCGACCAGATAAACCGACGCACCGAGTTTAAGGTGCTCTCGGTGGATTACAATCTATTCTAACATCCATCCTCGCCCTCTGCCCTGCCATGAAGCTGCGCACCGAATTGAAGAGCACGTTTGAGAAAGCTGTGGTGCATCACGGTCGGCCCGCGATGCTTATCGGCTCGTGTTTCTCCGACAATATCGGCGCCAGGCTCTCGAAAGATCTGTTTGAGGTATTGATAAATCCGACAGGTACTCTCTTCAATCCCCGCAGCATAGCCGATGCCATGGAGCGTATTGCTGCAGGTCGTCTCTTGAGTGAGGATGAGCTGTTTGAATACCGTGGCCTGTGGCACTCCCCCCTGCACCACTCCCGATTCTCGCGACGCACTCCTGGCGAGACCTTAGAGTGCATAAATGCCGGGATTGCGGAAGCACACTCACTCCTCCCGAATTGCGAGACAGTTTTTATCACACTCGGCTCAACTCGCACTTTCTTTGACCGCGAGCGACGCATGGTAGTGGCCAACTGCCACAAGTTGCCGGCCGACAGATTTATTGAGTCCGACCTCTCACTCGCCAATGTGACGATCGAGCTGAACCGCATCCTGCGAGCCGTTGCTTGCGCCAACATTGTCCTTACGGTAAGCCCTGTGCGCCATACAGCATACGGACTCGAAGCAAATGCGTTGGCTAAAGCCACACTTAGGATAGCGTGTGCTCAGGCAGCATCTGCCGATAGCAGGGTGATATATTTCCCCGCGTATGAGATCATGACCGATGATCTGCGCGACTACCGTTTTTACGACGCTGACCTGAAGCATCCGACGCCACTTGCGGTCGACTATATTTACGAACACCTCTGTACACGCTTCATGGATTCCGCAACCCGAACACTTGCCCGCCAATGCGCCAAGTTGTCAGGCAGGCTCGGCCACCGATGCGATCCTAATAATCCGGAGACTGAAATCTTCAACGGAGAGACCCAAGAGCTTGCATCCGAACTTCTGAAGCATAACCCGTGTCTGAAACGTGCTATCAGCGAAGCAATTAATAGATTATGACATATTCGATATCAAACATTGCCTCTATCCTCGGGCTGCCTCAGCCGCCACACCCCGGCGCCCTGATCGACTGCCTGCTCACCGACTCGCGCTCGCTGGTTTACCCCGACCGCACCCTCTTCTTTGCGCTGCATACCGCCACCAACGACGGCCACCGCTACATCGAAGATCTCTATGCCCGTGGTGTGCGCAACTTTGTGGTGGAGCGTATTCCCGGAAACAAACATTTTGCGGGCGCCAATATGCTTGTGGTCGACAATGTGCTCGAAGCTCTCCAGAGTCTTGCCACGTCGCACCGCTGCCGCTTTGATGCCCCGGTGATAGGTATAACCGGAAGCCGCGGCAAGACGACAGTCAAGGAGTGGCTCACCCAGCTGCTCGCACCCGACTGCCGCGTAGTGCGCTCGCCCCGCAGCTTCAATTCGCAGACAGGCGTACCGCTCTCGCTGTGGGAGATGGACTGCGACACCGAGCTCGGCATCTTCGAGGCCGGCATATCGCAGCCCGGCGAGATGGAGTCGCTTCACACCATGATACAACCGAATATCGGTATTTTCACCGCTCTGGCCGACGACCACAGCAGCGGCTTCATATCCGACGAACAGAAATGCCGCGAGAAGTGCCGACTGCTCCGCGGAGCCGACACGGTGATATTCAACTGCGACAATCCTGTCGTAGCCGAATGTATAGATGCCGACCCGCTCATCACCGGCGAGCATATTACCGTCTCGGCTTCTGATCCGTCGGCCACTCTCTATGTTAAGAGTACCGAGACAGCATCCGACGGTAGCGAGGCGACGCTTATCAGATACAGCTGGCGAGGCGAAGATGCCGAAGTCAGAGTAGAGCTTGCCGAGCCCGCGCAGATCGACTCGGCGCTGCTTTGCCTTGCAGTGCTTCGCCTCAGAGGTGTCGATGCCGCAGAGTCGGCGCGCCGCATGGCGGGGCTCCGCCCCGTAGGCACGCGCCTTGATGTAGTGGAAGGGGTGAACGATTGCCTCATAATCCACGATTCGTACACCTCCGACCTTCCCTCGCTGGCTCCGGCTATCGACTTTATGGAGCGTCGTTGCGGCGACGGCCGCGGCCGCTGCGTAATATTCTCCGACGTGATGCACGAGACAATGGCCTCACCGTCGCTATATCGCAAAGTCGCATCGCTGCTGCGGTGCAAAGGGATCGAACGTGTGATCGGCATCGGGCGTGAGATCTCGCAATACGGCGGATATTTCGGCGTAAACGCATCGTTCTACCCTTCGACCGACGCTTTCCTGGCCGAAGTGTCGACAAGCGATTTCGCCCACGAGCTCGTACTTGTCAAAGGCGCCCCGCAGTTCGGCTTCGGGCGTATTGTCGAAACCCTCGAAGCGCGACGTTATGAGACGGTGCTCGATGTGAACCTTGATGCCTTAGTGCATAACTATAACCATTTCCGCAGCCGCCTGCGACCATCCACTGGTATTGTCTGCATGCTCAAGGCTTCGGGCTACGGAGCCGGATCATACGAACTTGCCAAGACCCTCCAGCAGCAGGGCGCGGCATATCTCGGCGTGGCTGTGACCGACGAAGGTGTCGATCTGCGTCACGCCGGTATCACTATGCCTATCATGGTGCTCAACCCGCGTGTGGTGAACTACCGCGACCTGTTCACCTACTCCCTCGAGCCCGAGATATACTCCTACGAGATAATGGACGAGATAATTCGCGAAGCTGAAAAATACGGCATATCCGACTACCCTGTCCATATCAAACTCGACACGGGGATGCACCGCTTGGGGTTCACCGAAGCCGACATCCCCGAGTTGCACTCACGCCTGCTGGCTCAGCGGGCCATCCGCCCCGCCACCATATTCTCGCATCTTGCTACGGCTGATTGCCTCGACATGGACGACTACACTCTGCAGCAGCTTAATACGTTCGAGCGCTGCTGCGACAGGCTCCAGCAAGGTTTTGCCCACCATATCAAGCGCCATATCCTCAATACCGCCGGCATAATCCGATTCCCGCAGTATCAGGGCGACCTTGTGCGCTTGGGCATCGGGCTCTACGGAGTGCCTACCCTCCCCGCTGAGTGCGACGAAGGCGAGCTTCGCCCCGTTTCGTCGCTTCACACCGTGATAGTATCGCTCCACGAGCGGCAGCCCGGCCAGACCGTAGGGTACAGCCGCCGCGGACACATCGAGCGACCCTCGCTCATCGCCACATGCCCCATAGGGTATGCCGACGGCCTGAACCGCCATCTCGGCAACGGCCGCCTGAAGGTGACGGTGGGCGGCATACAGTGTCCGACTGTGGGCAACATCTGCATGGATGTGTGCATGATCGACGTGACCGATGTGCCCGGTGTGCGTGTGGGCGACCGGGTGGAGATCTTCGGATCGCATACACCGGTAGGCGACGTAGCCGAGCTGCTCGACACCATACCTTACGAGGTGCTTACCTCAGTTGCCACGCGCGTGAAGCGGGTGTATTATCGCGAATAAACCGAACCACTACGGTGGTTGTTATTAAAGAAACTTAACTTTCAAAATCATGGTCATACAACGATTACAATCACTTCTTTTACTGCTCGCTGCAGCCTGCATGGGAGTATTTCCGTGGGTGCCGTTCGGCACAAGCGCTGAGTATAACTGCATCCCGGCCTACTACGACACCCCCACCCTCGTGTTAGGTCTCGTGGCTTGTGCATTATACTTCATTGCGATATTCCTGTTCAAGAACTTCAAGGCACAGAAGATATTAGTGAACTTCGGTCTGCTCTTCAATTTCGCTACCGGCGCAATGGTGGCTTACCTCAATCTGGCTGCCGACACCAACGGTTTCTCAATGTTCTGGGCTGTAGGATGCTATCTTCTGGTTGCGGCATTTATCCTCGGGTACTGGGCTAAGCGGCGTATCATCAAGGACGAGCGCCTGCTCCGTTCATACGACCGTCTGCGCTAAGCCCCCGGCACATATTCGCAAAAATATAATCACGGATTAGCACTATTGACACAATAGTGAAAATCCGTGATTGTTTTATGGAGTTTTCAGCGTACCCTGAAGGATGTGCCCTCCGAGTGTGAGCTAAGTTCAGCGGCGGTCGGAGTGGCCTTCGTAGAAGTTGACGAAGGCGCGATTCACCTGGCGGATGCCGCCGGGTGTAGGATAGTCGCCCGAGAAGTACCAATCGCCGGGGCAGTCGGGCACGGCGCGATGCAGCCCGTCAAGGCTCTGGTAGAGTATGTCGACCTTGGCGTGTACGTTGGCCGGAGTGAGCATATCGGCAATCTTGCGCGAGATCTGGCGATCGGTGAAAGGCTCATAGATGGCCTTTACGCAGTTCTCAAGCTCGCTGTCGGGAGCATCGGCCATGGCCTTGCATCTTTCGTACACCTCGTCGAGCAGATTCTGCCGACCGGTACCTTTAAGCAGCTCGACAGCCGCGCGGAATGCTATGAACTCGCTCATGCGGCTCATATCGATACCATAATAGTCAGGATAGCGCACCTGTGGCGACGACGATACGATGACGATACGCTTCGGGTGCAGACGGTCGAGCATATTAATGATCGACTGGCGCAGAGTTGTGCCGCGCACTATCGAGTCGTCGATCGCCACGATAGTGTCGTGATCGTTGCGTATGCATCCGTAGGTCACATCGTATACGTGAGCGGCCAGATCGTTGCGCGAGGCACCTTCGGCTATGAAAGTGCGCAGCTTTATATCCTTGATGGCGATCTTCTCGATGCGCAGTCGGCGCTCCATCACTTGAGAAAGCGTCTCGGGCGTAAGAGTGCCGTCGGCCTGCATCTGCAGGATGCGGCGTGTGCGCTCCTGATTGAATCGATCCTCAAGCCCCTCGATCATACCTATATAGGCCACTTCGGCGGTGTTGGGTATGAACGAAAATACAGTTGTGTCGAGATCACCGTTGAGCAGTTCCACAAGGTCGGGCACGAGATTGCGTCCCAGAGCTTTGCGTTCGCGGTATATATCGGCATCCGACCCGCGGGAGAAGTAGATGCGTTCAAACGAGCAGCGGCGGTTGTCGCCCTGCGGCAGGATTTGGGTGAGGCGTATCTCGCCGTTGCAGTCCACCATGATAGCCTCGCCGGGATTCAGCTCGCTGACAGCGCGACGCGGCACATCGAAAGCAGTCTGAATGACGGGGCGCTCGGAGGTGACCACCACCACTTCGTCGTCGTAATAATAGAAAGCCGGACGGATGCCGTGGCGGTCGCGCAGGGCGAACATATCGCCCGAGCCTGTGGCTCCGCAGATCACAAACCCTCCGTCCCAGGCCGGAGCGGTCGATTCAAGCACCCGGGCCATGTCGATGCGCTGCTCGATCTGCTGCGAAAGTTGTGGCTCGCCCACAGTGTCGCGCAGCTCGCGGTATATGCGGTGATTCTCGCGGTCGAGAGCGTAGCCGAGCTGTTCGAGCAGCACGATAGTGTCGGAGTATATGCGCGGGTGCTGGCCACGTGCCACTATCGACTCGAAGAGGCTGTCGACATTGGTCATGTTGAAATTACCGCATATCATCAGATTGCGCGAAGGCCAGTTGTTGCGGCGCAGGAACGGGTGTACGTACGATATACCGCTCTTGCCGGTGGTGGAGTATCGCAGATGGCCCATGTTGATCTCGCCGATAAACGGCGCCAGGCGCTCGACCTCCGCCTCCGTGGCCTTATCGAGGCCGAAGCGGTCGATATCGGTGCGCACGCGCTCGAATATCTCCTGAATGGCGCCGGAGCCCAAGCCGCGCTCGCGGAACATATATTCCTGCCCCGGCTCGGCGTGGAGCTTCACCACTCCGAGACCGGCAGCCTCCTGGCCACGGTTGTGCTGCTTCTCCATCAGCAGATACAGCTTGTTGATGGCCCAGGCGTAGGTGCCGTACTTCTCTTTATAGTATTGGAGCGGTTTGCGCAGTCGCACCATTGCGACACCGCATTCGTGTTTGAGGGGTTCCATATATTAGCGTATGAACAGAAGCTCGCGGTATTTGGGGAGCGGCCACATTTCGTTGTCGACCATCAGCTCGAGCTTGTCGATATGGCGGCGTATCACATCCATGCACGGGGCCACATTGTCGTGGTATGCAATGGCTTTGTCGCGCTCGTTTTCAATACGGTTGGCGGCTTTGCGAGCATTCACCATCCGCTCCACCTCGATCTTTATCACTTTCATGTGTTCTGCCATGCGCTCGAGAGTTGCCATATCTTCAGCGGCCATCTGCTCGCCTTTGACGCCCGGGAAGATGGTCTTGATCTTGAAGATATTGTCGAGCAGTATCGACTGATAGCGTGTAGCCACGGGGATGATATGGTTGATGGCGAGGTCGCCGAGCACACGTGCTTCGATCTGTATCTTCTTGGTATACATCTCCCACTTCACCTCGTTGCGGGCGTGGAGCTCTTTCTCGGAGAATACGCCTGTGCGGGTGAACATCTCGACCGACGACGGCGCAAGGTAGGCATCGAAGATCAGCGGAACGGAGGTCTCGCAGTCGAGGCCGCGGCGGGCTGCCTCCTCTTTCCACTCGTCGGAGTAGCCGTTGCCGTCGAAGTGTATCGGTTTCGACTCGATGATGAGAGCCTTGATCTCGCTTACAAGGGCGTGGTGCAGATCTTCGCCGGCTGCCAGACGGGCGTCGACTTTGGTCTTGAATTCGGCGAGCTGATCGGCTACGGCTGAGTTAAGGGCTATCATAGCGCAGGCACAGTTGGCCGACGAGCCGACGGCGCGGAACTCGAAGCGGTTGCCGGTGAATGCGAAGGGCGATGTGCGGTTGCGGTCGGTATTGTCGATCAACAGCTCCGGTATCTGGCTCACGTCGAGCTTCAGCCCCTCCTTGCCGGCTATCTGAATGAGCTGATCGCCGGTAGAGCGCTCGATCTCGTCGAGCACGCTTGCAAGCTGGCTGCCGGTGAAGATGGAGATGATGGCAGGGGGAGCCTCGTTGGCACCCAGACGGTGGCCGTTGGTGGCCGACATGATCGAGGCCTTGAGCAGGCCGTTGTGCTTATGCACGGCGGCCATGACGTTGACCACGAAGGTGATGAATTGCAGATTCTCCTGCGGTGTCTTGCCGGGTGCAAAGAGCAGTTCGCCCTTGTCGGTGCCGAGGCTCCAGTTGTTATGTTTGCCGGAGCCGTTGATGCCGTTGAACGGCTTTTCGTGGAGCAGCACGCGGAAGTTATGACGGCGGGCCACTTCGCCGATCAGACCCATCAGGAGCATGTTGTGGTCGTTAGCCAGATTCGCCTCCTCAAATATAGGGGCGAGCTCAAACTGGTTGGGAGCTACCTCATTGTGGCATGTTTTGGCGGGTATGCCGAGCTTGTGGCATTCGATCTCAAGGTCGAGCATGAAAGCTTTGACACGTGAGGGGATAGCGCCGAAGTAGTGGTCGTCGAGCTGCTGATTCTTGGCCGACTCGTGGCCCATGAGGGTGCGACCGGTCATCACCAGGTCGGGGCGCGCAGAGTAGAGTGCTTCGTCGACCAGGAAATACTCCTGCTCCCAGCCCAGATACGACATGACGTGCTTTACTTCGGGGTCGAAGTACTGAGCCACGCCTGTGCCGGCTTTGTCGACAGCGGCGAGCGAGCGCAGCAGCGGTGTCTTGTAGTCGAGCGATTCGCCGGTGTAGGATATGAAGATTGTGGGGATGCAGAGAGTGTCGTCGAGCAGAAATGCGGGCGACGAAATATCCCATGCCGAGTAGCCGCGGGCTTCGAAGGTGTTGCGGATACCGCCGTTAGGGAATGATGATGCGTCGGGCTCCTGCTGTACGAGCAGTTTGCCGGTGAATTTCTCGATCACGCCACCTTTACCGTTGTGTTCGATGAATGCATCGTGCTTTTCGGCTGTTGTCTCGGTGAGCGGCTGGAACCAGTGGGTATAATGGCGGGCGCCATTGTCGGTGGCCCACTGTTTCATCCCTTCGGCCACCTTATCGGCCACCTCCATAGGGAGCGGCTTCTTATTGTCGATAGCGTCGACTAAAGCGGCATATGTGTCGGCCGGAAGATACTCGAACATCTTCTGGCGATTGAACACGAGTTTGCCATAGTAAGCGGTGGGCCGCTCGGCGGGAATCTCTACCGGCACAGCCTTGCGGCCGAATGCCTCTTCTACAACCTTGAATCTTAAACTTGACATCTATTGGAAAATTATAATTAGTGTATTCTATATATTATATTGGCCTTTAAGCAGATGTCGGGACCGCAGCAGCGCTGCAACCCCGACATCAGAGTCTGTGTTATGTTTTGAGTCGCTCGACCGCGGCGGCCGTAAGTTCGGCCGTGTTGAAGGCGGTCAGGCGGAAGTACCCTTCGCCCGAGGGGCCGAATCCGGAGCCGGGGGTACCGGCGATATGGTACTTTTCGAGGAGCAGGTCGAAGAACTCCCAGGAGGTCATGCCGCCGGGGGTCTTGATCCAGATATAGGGAGAATTCTCGCCGCCAAACACCTCAAAGCCGGCTTCTTTGAGCCCAAGGCGCAGGGTGCTGGCGTTGTTCATGTAGTAGTCGACGGCTGCTTTTACCTGCTTGCGCCCTTCGGGGGTATAGAGCGCTTCGGCGGCACGCTGCACGGGGTAGGAAGCGCCGTTGAATTTGGTGCACTGGCGTCTGTTCCACAGATCGCGCAGACTCACCTCGCGGCCATCGGATGTCGACCCTTTTAGAGCTTTCGGCACAACAGTGTAGCCACATCGCATGCCGGTGAATCCGGCTGTCTTCGAGAACGACCGGAACTCTATGGCAACTTCGCGGGCACCTTCGATCTCGTAAATCGATCGGGGCACATCCTTCTCGTTGCGGATATAAGCTTCGTAGGCCGAGTCGAAGAGTATCAGCACTCCATTTGAGCGCGCCCAGTCGACCCACACTTTCAGCTGCTCACGGTTCAGGGTGGTGCCGGTGGGGTTGTTCGGATAGCAGAGATACACGGCATCGACAGGCTCTGCGGGGAGCGCAGGCACGAAATCGTTGTCGGCAGTGCAAGGCAGGTAGACGATATTGCTCCAGCGGCCGTCGGCTCCGAGCTCGCCGGCACGTCCGGCCATCACATTTGTGTCGACATACACCGGATACACAGGGTCGGTCACGGCCACACGGGCGTCGGGGGGCAATATGTCGCCGATATTGCCGGTATCGCTCTTGGCGCCGTCGCTCACGAATATCTCGTCGGGCTCTATCGCTATGCCGCGGTCAGTGTAGTCGGTGCGACAGATAGCTTCGCGCAGGAATGCGTAGCCTTGCTCGGGGCCGTAGCCGTGGAAGGTGGCTGCGTCGCCCTGCTCGGCCACGGCTTTCTCCATGGCCTGAACGGCAGCCGGACATATCGGAAGGGTCACATCGCCGATACCCATGCGTATCACCTCAACATCGGGGTGTGCATCGGAATAAGCTTTGAGGCGGCGTGCCACTTCAGAAAACAGGTATGCATCGGGCAGTTTGCAGAAATTATCGTTGATTCGTATCATCTTGCTGTCCGTTATATCGTTGTTGTGTCAAAAAACGTTTTAAGAATTTTTGCGGGGGTAGCGGCCTGTGAAAACTTCGGTGGCCGAGCCGCGCATCATCACCGCATCCGCGGGCGACCCGCTCCAGCGTATCTCAAGATCGCCGCCGCGCAGGTGCACCGTCACACAGTTGTCGACTAACCCCAACGCGATAGCTGCCACGGCCGTGGCACATGCTCCGGTGCCGCAAGCCATCGTCTCGCCGGAGCCACGCTCCCACACGCGCATATCTATGTCTGAGCGCGAGCGCACCACGGCAAACTCGATGTTGGCTCGGTCAGGCCACTCGCTATGGCGCTCCAGCTCGGGACCGGTCTGATCGAAGTGGATGTCGTCGATCGACTCAAGGAATATCACGGCGTGCGGATTACCCATCGACACCGGCACGGCTTTGAGGTCGCCATCGAGGGCAGTGGCAAGTGTGAGTGCCTCACCTAAAGCCTCGACACCGCTTGCTGTGGCGGCCACCGCAGGGGCGCCCATGTCGACCGTCACCATCTCGACGGTGTCGGTCTCGGGGTTGATATCCATATCGAGAGTCATGATGCCCGACAGGGTCTCGACCGTGATGATCGGGCGGCGGCAGATACCGCGCTCGTACACATATTTGCCCACGCAGCGGATACCGTTGCCGCACATCTTCCCTTCCGAGCCGTCGATATTGAATATACGCATCATCACATCGGCACACTCCGAAGGGCCGATGGTGATAATGCCGTCGCCGCCCACACCGGTGTGGCGGTCGCTCATTTCGATAGCAAGCTGTGGAAGGTCGTCGGGATAGCCGGCCAGGCAATCGATGTAGATGTAATCGTTGCCGATGCCATGCATTTTGGTGAACTCGATTATAGTTGTTTCGATGCTCATAGCTTTACTGTTCACGACTGCAAATTTAACCATATTTTCGCAACCCGCAAAGCATCACTGCATATTTTTTCAGACGACAAAAGTATGTTAATATAATAAATTGTTTGTCAAATATTTACAATCTCAAATTTTAAATGTGGGAAATTATGCGTAACTTTGCACCTCTCACACACATATTATTATATGACTTCATTAGCACTTATTCCGGCCATTTTCAATCTTGGTACGGGCGAAATAATACTTATCGTACTTGTGGTACTGCTGCTTTTCGGCGGCCGCAAGATACCCGAGCTGATGCGCGGACTCGGCAAAGGTGTGCGCAGCTTCAAGGAGGGGATGAACGATGTGACCGAACAACTCAAGGACGACTCCTCCGATAAGAAGTGAGCAGCCGGCAGCCGACATCGGAGATGAGCTTCTGGGACCATGTGGACGCGCTCCGCATGGTAATATTCCGTATGCTTGGTGTCGTAGCACTGCTTACTGCGGGCTACTTCGCAGCGATGCCCTGGCTCTTCGACAATGTGATCCTCTGGCCGTGTCGCCCTGACTTCCCTACATACCGCCTCCTCGAGACTATTGCGTCGGCTCAGGCTGTCACCACGACAATACAGCTTATCAATATACAGCTCGCCTCGCAGTTCTTTCTCCATATGTCGACCTCGGTGTGGCTTGCTCTTGTCACGGCGACGCCGCTGCTGCTGTGGCTGCTATGGAGCTTTGTCGCGCCCGCACTCTACCCCTCGGAGCGTCGCCCGGTAGTGCGCACTTTTGCCGGAGGTTGCGTGCTGTTCTTTGTCGGAATAGCCGTGGGGTATTTCGTTGTTTTTCCGCTTACTCTAAGATTTTTAGCGGACTATCGCATATCTCCCGCCGTGCCCAACACCATATCGCTCGATTCGTATATGGACAACTTCCTGACGCTCATTCTGCTGCTCGGATTGCTCTTTGAGCTCCCGGTGCTTGCATGGATGCTCGGTAAGCTCGGTCTGCTCCATAAAGGTATTTTTGCCGCATATCGCCGTCATGCCATCGTGGCGCTGCTGATACTTGCGGCTGTCATTACTCCGACGGGCGACCCGCTGACGCTCATCGTCGTTTTCCTGCCGCTCTTTCTGCTGTGGGAGCTCTCGGCCACCCTTGTGCCGGCGAATAAAAAGAAATCAGAAAACCAATTATAACAGAATAGTATACAATGTCATTACAATGTGGAATCGTAGGCCTGCCGAATGTGGGCAAGTCGACGCTGTTCAATTGTCTGAGCAATGCCAAAGCTCAGTCCGCCAACTTCCCTTTCTGCACCATCGAGCCTAATGTGGGGGTCATAACCGTGCCGGACGAGCGACTCAACAAACTTGTCGAGATGTGCCACCCTAAAAGCGTAGTGCCCGCTACGGTCGAGATTGTCGATATAGCCGGTCTGGTGAAGGGCGCAAGCAAGGGCGAAGGGCTCGGCAACAAATTTCTGGCAAACATCCGCGAAACCGATGCCATAATCCATGTGCTGCGGTGCTTCGACGACGAGAATATAACGCACGTCGACGGTACGGTCGACCCCGTGCGCGACAAGGAGATAATAGACTACGAGCTGCAGATACGCGACCTTGAAACTGTCGATCAGCGCATCGCCAAGACTCAGAAAGCCGCCGCCACGGGCGACAAGAGCGCCAAGATGCAGTATGAAGTGCTCAAGAAATATAAGGATGCACTTGAAGCGGGTCGCCCCGCGCGCTCTGTCGTGCTTGAGACTCCCGACGAACAGAAATATGCCCGCGAGCTTTTCCTGCTCACCAACAAGCCGGTGATGTATGTATGCAATGTCGACGATGCCTCAGCCGCCACAGGCAACGCTTACGTAGATGCCGTGCGCGAAGCCATCCGCGACGAGAACGCTCAGCTGCTCGTGGTGGCGGCCGCTACCGAAAGCGATATCGCCGAGCTCGAGACATGGGAGGAGCGACAGGAATTCCTTCAGGAGATGGGTCTTGAAGAGTCGGGAGTGAGCCGCCTTATCCGCTCGGCATACGCCCTGCTCGACCTTCAGACATTCTTCACCGCAGGCGAAGATGAGTGCCGCGCATGGACATTCGTACGCGGAAGCAAAGCTCCCAAATGCGCCGGTATCATACATACCGACTTCGAGAAAGGGTTTATCCGCGCCGAAGTGATAAAGTACGACGACTATGTGACGCTCGGATCCGAAGCCGCCGTCAAGGAGGCCGGCAAAATGAACGTCGAAGGCAAAGAGTATGTGGTGCAGGATGGTGACATAATGCATTTCCGATTTAACGTGTAGCTTCTCTCCCCGACAGTATGCTTAAACTACTGATTGCCATGCTGCTTTGCGCCGTCTCGGCGCAGGCTCAGGCACCCGCTTCGGCTGCTTTCGACGGGGTGAGCATCATCACCGTGCCCACCTCTAATATTCAGACGCCCGCTCACGCCGCGGTTGTCGTGCCGACCTATGCTTACACCGATAGTACGTCCCGCTACCCTACAGTATACCTGCTCAACGGCTACGACGGCAACCATACCGACTGGGCCCGCAATTTCAACCTCCCCGCCCTGGCCGACGATTACGGCATGATACTGGTGTGCGTGGACGGACGCGACAGTTGGTACTGGAATTCAACCGTCAATCCCAAGATGCAGATGGAGAGCTATATCGTCGACGACCTCGTGCCGTATATCGACGCCACTTACCCCACTCTCGCCTCGGCCGACTCGCGTGCCATAACAGGCTTGAGCATGGGCGGCCACGGCGCGCTTTGGCTCGCAATAAACCACCCCGACATCTGGGGCAACGCTGCCTCGATGAGTGGCGGAGTCGACATCTCGAAGTTTCCCGACCGCTGGAAGTCGAAGCAGGCTCTCGGAGCGTATGCCGACAATCCCGAGCTTTGGCGCAAACACACCGTGATGTATGCCGCTGAAAACACTCTTCAGCCCGGTCAGCTAAATATCTATTTCGACTGCGGCGAGTCCGACTTCTTTTATAAGGTGAACAGAGCTCTCGACGCCGCCCTCACCCGTCGCGGCATCGACCACACATTCACCCATCGCCCCGGCTCCCACAGCTGGAAATACTGGAAAGAGTCGCTCCCGCAGCATCTCGACTTCTTCAAATCAAAATTCCCGAAACATTAAATATCAAATATCTAAATTATCAAATATCTATTTTAACCAACAGAGTGCTTGCTACCTCTTAAAAAACAAGATTATGACAACAAATTCTTCAGCTTCGGCCACCCGCGCCACCCTCTCCCCCACGTTCCTTATCCTTGCAGTGCTTTTCTGCGTGTTTCTTATCGCGTCAAACCTCATCGAGCTCAAGACCATACGGATCGGGCCGCTGACATCGACTGCCGGCGTGATAGTCTTTCCGGTGAGCTACATCATAGCCGACTGCCTCGTTGAGGTCTACGGCTTCGCCAAAGCGCGCCTTGTGATATGGCTCGGTTTTCTGATGAATATGCTCGTCACCGTGATACTCCAGCTTGCTATTTGGCTCCCCGGCGACACTTCGTGGCTGGCTCAGGATGCCATGTCGACAATCTTCGGAGCCGCCCCGCGAATCTGTGCCGCCAGCTTTGCCGCGTTTCTGTGCGGTTCGATGGTCAATGCCTACGTAATGAGCCGCATGAAGGCTCACTCCGACCACGGCAAAGGGTTCTCGCTGCGCGCCATCCTCTCCACCATCTTCGGCGAAGGTGTCGACTCGCTGATATTCTTCCCTGCTGCCTTCTTCGGCATTCTACCGCTGGGAGTGATCGGTACACTCATCGTCACACAGATCTGTATAAAGACCGTCTACGAGATTCTTATCCTCCCTGTCACACTCCGCGTCGTCGGCAAGCTCCGCGCCATAGAGGGCGGCGATGTGACCGACCGCAATATCTCCTATAAATGGTGGAAGTTGAGCGAGCTATGATCCGCAACATATGGTTTGACATAGACGATACACTTGTCGACTTCCGTCGCAACTCGCTCACAGCCCTTCACGTCACATACCGGCAGTTCGGCCTGGAAAGCCTTTTTGGATCAGCTCAGGCGTGGGTAGACTGCTACCATAAACACAACGCCGACGTGTGGCGCGACTATGAGGCCGGGGTGATCGACGAACGTACCCTGCGCACTCGGCGGTTTATCCGTCCTCTCGTCGAAGCCGGAATGCCCGAGATTATCGCCCGGCAGAAAGCACCCGAAATGGATCAGGCGTATCTCGACACGCTCGCCCGCGAGCCGCATACAATCGGCGGGGCGGCCCCGACCCTGAAAGCCCTCAAAAATATGGGTTACACCATCGGGGCGCTATCAAACGGCTTCGACGGCATCCAGCAGCTTAAGCTCACGGCGTGCGGACTGGACGGATATATCGACCACGTTGTCGTCAGCGAAGCAGTCGGCGCGGCAAAACCCGCACGCGGGATATTTGAAGCAGCCATGCAGATGGCCGGTTCGACAGACCCCGCCGAAAATCTCATGGTAGGCGACAATCCCGCTACCGACATAGCCGGAGCCCTCGCAGCAGGGTGGCGTGCCGCCTATCTTTCAGCAGATTCGGACAAGCCTACCCCGGCAGCAGCCGTCCGAATAAGCTGTCTTGCGGAGATTCGAGATGTCGTTTCACGTGAGAATACAGGATATGTTAAGTAAGTGTTAAAGTTTGGAAATAATACAAAATTTTAATACATTTGCAGTGTAACCAACCATCTAACACCTAAACTATCAATACAACTATGGCTAAAGTACATGGTGCTGTTGACATTAACACCGAGCGCTGCAAGGGTTGCAACCTCTGTGTAGTCGCCTGCCCCTGTGGAGTGCTTGCACTTCACCCCAAAGAAGTGAACGACCGCGGCTATCATTTCGCCTACGTCGTCGAAGCCGAGAAGTGCATCGGTTGCGCCGCCTGCGCCACCGTTTGTCCTGACGGATGTTTCACCGTTTATCGAGTAGTTGAGAAGTAACCCGAAAATCTAACTGAAAACCTGAAAAAACAATGGAAGAAGATGTTCGTTTGATGAAAGGTAACGAGGCCATCGCCCATGCAGCCGTGCGCTACGGTTGTGATGGCTATTTCGGGTACCCCATCACCCCCCAGAGCGAGGTGCTCGAGACCCTCGAAGAGTTGATGCCGTGGGACACCACAGGCATGGTCGTGCTTCAGGCTGAGAGCGAGGTAGCTGCCATCAATATGGTGTATGGCGGCGCTGCCTGCGGTAAAGCCGTGATGACATCGTCGTCGAGCCCCGGTGTGAGCCTCAAGCAGGAGGGTATCAGCTATATTGCCGCCGGTCAGCTTCCGGCTCTGATCCTCAATGTGATGCGCGGCGGCCCCGGCCTCGGCACCATCCAGCCCTCGCAGGCCGACTATTTCCAGGCCACCAAAGGCGGCGGCCACGGCGACTATCACCTCATCGTGCTCGCTCCGTCGAGCGTACAGGAGATGGCCGACTTTGTAGGCCTTGGCTTCGATCTGGCCTTCAAGCACCGCAACCCCGTGATGATTCTCGCCGACGGTATCGTGGGCCAGATGATGGAGAAAGTCGTGCTCCCGCCCTTCCGTCCGCGTCGCACCGACGAGGAGATCGCCAAGCAGTGCCCCTGGGCTACCACCGGCAAGCGAGGCCGCAAGGAGCGCAACGTGATGACTACCCTTGAGCTCGATTCGGCCAATATGGAGGTCAACAACATACGCCTGCAGGAGAACTATAAGAAGATCGCCGCCGAAGAGGTGCGCTATCAGGAGTATTATACTGAAGATGCCGAGTATCTGATCGTGGCCTTCGGCTCGATAGCGCGCATCTGCCTCAAGGCTATCGAGGACGCCCGTGCTCAGGGCATCAAGATCGGCCTGATACGCCCCATCACCCTGTGGCCCTTCCCCACCGACCGTATCGCCGAGCTTTCGAAACAGGTCAAAGGTATACTGACCGTCGAGATCAACGCCGGCCAGATGGTGGAAGACGTGCGTCTGGCAGTGAACGGTCGCGTGCCGGTGTTCCACTTCGGACGTATGGGAGGTATCGTGCCCAACCCCGACGAGGTACTCAAAGCGTTCCACGAAGACTTCCCCGAGGCCTGACCTTAAACCTTAGTTTTGACAACCCTCCGGATCATGCGTCCGGAGAATCAAAAAACTAAAACCACAAAAAACTCCAAACAATGACACTCGAAGAGATAAAACAACCCCAAAATATTGTCGCCCAGAAGCCCCGCTTGCTCAACGACAACCACATGCACTACTGCCCCGGCTGCTCGCACGGCGTGGTGCACAAAGTGGTGGCCGAAGTGATCGATGAGCTCGGCCTTGAGGATAAAACAATCGGTGTGGCACCCGTAGGTTGCGCCGTGTTTGCTTACAATTATGTCGACGTCGACTGGATCGAGGCCGCCCACGGTCGCGCTCCCGCAATCGCATCGGCAGTGAAACGCCTCATGCCCGACCGTATGGTATTCACCTACCAGGGCGACGGCGACCTCGCCGCCATAGGTACCTGCGAGACAATCCATGCAGCCAACCGCGGCGAGAATATCGTGATAATCTTCATCAACAACGCCATTTACGGTATGACCGGCGGCCAGATGGCTCCCACCACTCTCGAGGGCATGAAGACAGCCACCACACCTTACGGTCGCCGTATCGACCTCAACGGCTACCCCCTGGCTATGTCCAAACTGCTTGCCGAGCTCGACGGTACATGCTACGTCACCCGTCAGAGCGTCCACACCGCAGCTGCTGTGCGCAAAACCAAAAAAGCCCTCACACAGGCATTTAAGAATGCCATGGAAGGCCGCGGCACATCAGTAGTCGAAGTCGTGTCGACCTGCAACTCGGGTTGGAAAATGTCGCCCGACAAAGCTAACAAATGGATGGAAGAACACATGTTTGCCAAATACCCCCTTGGCGACCTTAAAAACACCGTTGAAAAATGAAAGAGGAAATTATCGTAGCCGGCTTCGGCGGTCAGGGCGTGCTCTCCATGGGCAAGATTCTGGCATATGCAGGACTGATGGACAATCTGGAAGTCACATGGATGCCATCCTACGGGCCTGAGCAGCGTGGTGGTACAGCTAATGTCACGGTGATCCTCAGCGATCAGGCTATCAGCTCGCCCGTGCTCGACACATACGATGCTGTCGTGGCTCTCAACCAGCAGTCGATCGACAAGTTTGAATCGCGTGTAAAACCCGGCGGCATTCTCATATACGACACCTACGGCATACATCGCGCCCCCGAGCGTAAAGATATCAAAGTGTACGGTATCGACGCCATGGAGGCTGCCATTGAGATGAACAACACCAAGACTTACAACATGATAATTCTCGGTGCGCTGCTCAAACTCAAACCGATGGTGCCCATCGAATCAGTGATGAAAGCGCTCAAGAAGACACTTCCTGAACGTCACCACCACCTGCTCCCGCTCAACCGCGACGCTATAATGCGCGGCATGGAGCTCGTAAAAGAATGATGGACAAGAGAGTTCTTCTCATAATAAATCCTATCGCAGGAACATCCAAAAAGGAGGGGCTGGCCGACTTTATAGTCGGGCAGCTCTTTCCGTTGGGGTGGCATATCGACGTAGAGCTCACCAAAGGCCCCGGCGATGCCACTTCGCTTGCAGCGCAGGCTGTAGCACAGAAATATGATGCCGTGATAGCTGCCGGCGGCGACGGCACAATCAACGAGACGGCCCGAGCTCTGTGCGACACCGAGGTACCGCTGGGCATAGTGCCGTGCGGGTCGGGCAACGGCCTGGCTCGACATCTCGACATACCGATCGATGCCGCCGAGAGTGTAGGGGTGATCGCCCGCGACAATGTCCGCACCATCGACTACGGACGGCTCAACGACCTGTTCTTCTTCTGTACTTGCGGCGTGGGTTTCGACGCCGACGTGAGCCACAACTTCGCTCATAAAGGGAGCCGCGGATTTTCGACCTATATAAAAAGTGCATTCGAGACATATCACAACTTTACCCCCGCCGAATACTCCATAAGCATCGAGGGTGAGAAGATCACCGACGAGGCATTTCTTATAGCCGTATGCAACGCCTCGCAGTACGGCAACAACGCCTACATAGCGCCAAAGGCTTCGATCGACGACGGATTGCTCGACATCACCCTGATACACAAAGGGAATGCACTGCAATCTTCGCTTCTGGCATTCGATCTGCTCAATGGCAATATCGCCAACAATGCCCTCGTATCGTCGTTTCGCGCACCGTCGGTCATCATTGAGCGTTCGCACGGCGACGCAGTGCACGTCGACGGCGAGCCGATAAAACTCAGCGGGCCTATGAACATAAGATGCTGCCCTGCCGGACTGAAAGTATTCACTCCCGAGCAGCAGCCGCTGGTGCGCCCCTTCATCACCCCCGCGGCAGCATTGGTGCGTGATCTGCGCCTGCTGATAAAACACACATTCGGGATAGACTGATTTTATCTCCGGCACACCTGAAAAACCGAATAAAAACATTAAATTTGCATACCCCAAAAGTCCGCCCCGGCGCCGTGGTCCGGGTGAAGGCGGATAAACTTTTGTATGCCAAATAGTTGTCGGGTGCTCACACGACGGCAGCTATTACTAAAATCACGTATATGATTGATACACTTATTCTTTTGTCGGGCGACAGCGGATTCGCCAAAGAAGTATTTGAGTGGGTGGTGGCCAATGCCGGATACTGGATGGTATTTCTGCTCATGGCCGTCGAAAGCTCCTTCATACCGTTTCCGTCGGAAGTGGTAGTGCCTCCGGTGGCTTATCTGTCGTACTCAAATCCTGATCTCAACGTATATTGCGTAGTCCTTGTTGCTACGGCCGGTGCAATCGTCGGCGCATTGGTCAACTATTACCTCTCGCTCTGGATAGGTCGTCCGGTAGTGTACAAGTTCGCCAACTCCCGCTTCGGCCATGCCTGCCTGATCGATCAGGCTAAGGTTGAGAAAGCGGAAGCATATTTCGACGAGCACGGATCGGCCAGCACTTTTATCGGCCGCCTTATCCCGGCGGTGCGTCAGCTCATCTCGATACCCGCCGGCCTTGCGCGGATGAATATCTTCAAATTCATCATCTTCACCGGACTGGGTGCTCTGATCTGGAACGCCATACTCGGCGCACTCGGCTACTGGCTCGCCACACAATTCCCTATTCAGGATCTCTTCAACAAAGTTGAGCAATACAACTCATACCTCACATGGGGAGGTATAGCCATCGGCGCCGTAGTTGTGGCCTATATAACCTATAACGCTCTAAAATCAAAATGACCTGCGTCTCCCCTTCCATACTCTCTGCCGACTTCGGATGCCTCGGCCGCGACATTGAGATGATAAACCGTAGCGAGGCCGAAATGGTGCACATCGACGTGATGGACGGTGTGTTTGTGCCGAATATCTCTATCGGATTTCCGGTGATCGACGCCGTGCGCTCCCTCACATCCAAGATACTTGATGTGCACCTGATGATCGTTCAGCCTCAGAACTACGTAAGCCGCGTGCGCGATTGCGGTGCCGAGATCATGAACGTACATGTCGAGGCGTGCACACATCTGCACCGCACTATCCAGCAGATCAAGGCTGCCGGCATGAAAGCTGCCGTCACGCTCAATCCCGCCACCCCCGTAGTGATGGTCGAGGATGTGATCGCTGATGTCGATATGGTGCTTCTGATGTCGGTGAATCCGGGATTCGGAGGGCAGTCGTTTATCCCCGTCACCCTCAAAAAAACACGGCAGCTCAGAGAGCTTATCGCACAAAGCGGCTCGAGCGCCAGAATTGAGATCGATGGAGGCGTGAATGCAGAGACCGGGCAAGCTCTTGTAGATGCCGGGGCTGACATCCTTGTGGCCGGCAACTACGTTTTCAAAGCCCCCGACCCGCTCGCGGCAATCTCGACTCTCCACAACCTCACACCATCAAAATAATGCAGCAAGCCGACAAACACGATAAAACCGACAAAAGCGCCGCACGCACCCGCAACAGCGTGCATTCGCGCATGACCGACAATCGAATCGCCACGATAGCCGGCGTGATCCTGCTTCTTATAGCCGCCTACCTCTGCATCGTATCGGTGTCGTACTTCTCGCATGCTACGGCCGACCAAAGCCTCGTCGAGAACCGAACCATCGAATACCTCACCCACTCCACACAGGCTGCCGAGAAGATTTCAAACACCGGCGGCCCGATCGGTGCATGGATTTCGCACAATATCATCTCAGGCTGGCTCGGCCTGGGGTCGTTTATCCTGATATTCTATATCATAGCCGTCGGGCTGACACTTCTGAAGGTGCATCGCTTCAAGTTCTGGAGCCTCACGATGAAATGCCTTATAGCAGCCATTATGGTGTCGATGCTTCTCGGGCTGATATGCTACTCGGTGGCATCGCCGATCTATTGGGGAGGCGAGCATGGCTACTACATGAACAAGCTTCTGGTGGATGCCTCCGGAATATGGGGCGCGCTGGCTGTCAACATATTGCTGGTGCTCATCACCTTAATGATATTCTACAACGACATCATGGCCTCATGGCGTCGCTACCGTGCACGCTACCTGCGCCAGCGCGAACGGTTGCAGAAAATCCGTCTGCGCCGGCAGAAGGAGGAGAACGAGAGCAAGCGCATCGAAGCTGAGCGCAAAGCAGCTGAGCGTCGCGACCGCCGCGTTGCCGAACACCCCGCTGCCGACACAGCTGAGGCTATCGACGAAATCACCCCCACTCCCGTTGCCCCCGCACCTGCCGAAGGTGCTGCTGCCGAAGCAGAGCCTAAGCATCAGGTGATCGAGATAAAAGGGACCGACGAAGCCGGCGATGTCGACATGGTGGTCAAGGAAGCTGCTCAGATAGAGCAGGCCGACAGCGCCGAGCGGCAGGATGTGTACGACCCGACTGCCGAATTGTCGCGCTACAGGTTTCCGTCGCTCGACCTGCTACACCGGGTAGAGCAGCGCAAGACCAGCATCGACCAGCAGACGCAGGAGGACAACAAGCGCCTTATCTCCGAAATTCTTGCCGAATACAATATCGGCATCTCAAAGATCGAAGCTACCGTCGGCCCGACAGTCACGCTCTACGAGATAATCCCCTCTGAAGGTGTCCGTATTGCCAAAATCAAGCGTCTTGAGGATGATATAGCCATGAAGCTCTCGGCTCTCGGCATCCGAATAATAGCCCCGATACCCGGGCGCGGCACAATCGGCCTGGAGGTGCCCAACAAAGATCCGCAGATGGTGCCGATCCGCCAGATATTATCGTCGAAAGCATATGTCGAGACCAAGATGGCGCTCCCCATGGCCATGGGTGCTACAATCGAGGGCGATGTATATATCGCCGACCTCACCAAGATGCCCCACCTGCTTGTGGCCGGTGCTACAGGTATGGGTAAATCCGTAGGACTCAACACCATAATAGCCTCGCTGCTGTACAAGAAGCACCCCGCTGAACTCAAATTCGTGCTCATCGACCCCAAGATGGTGGAGTTCAGCCTTTACAGCAAGCTCGAGCGCCACTACCTTGCCAAGCTCGAAGGCGAGGAGGATGCCATAATCACCGATCCCAAAAAGGTGGTAAATACCCTTAACTCGCTCTGTGTGGAGATGGACAACCGCTACCAGCTCCTTAAACTTTCGGGCGACAGAAACATCAAAGAGTATAACAAGCGCTTCACCGAGCATCGCCTAAATCCCGAAAAGGGACACCGCTACCTGCCGTATATTGTGGTGGTGGTCGATGAGTTCGCCGATCTTATAATGACAGCCGGCAAGGAGGTGGAGACCCCCGTGGCACGTATAGCCCAGAAAGCCCGAGCTGTCGGTATCCATATGATCCTCGCCACACAGCGCCCGTCGACCAATGTGATAACAGGTATCATTAAAGCCAACTTCCCGGGCCGCGTGGCTTTCCGCGTCACACAGATGGTCGATTCGCGCACGATCCTCGACCGCCCCGGCGCCAATCAGCTCATAGGCCGCGGCGATATGCTTTTCTCAGTCGACGGCAATATCACCCGCGTGCAGTGCGCATTTATCGACACCGACGAAGTCGAGGCGATATGCGATTGTATCGACGATCAGGTAGGCTACGAGTCGGCATATATGCTGCCCGAGTATATCCCCGAGCCCGAGGGTGGTATGGACGGCGGCCATGGTGGCAACAACTTCGGCGAGCGCGATCCGCTTTTCAATGAAGCTGCCCGCGCCGTCGTCACCTCGGGGCTCGCTTCGACATCGTCGCTGCAGCGCCGCTACTCGATAGGCTACAACCGCGCCGGAAAGATCATGGATCAGATGGAAGCTGCCGGCATAGTCGGACCTTCGCAGGGAGGCAAAGCCCGTCAGGTGCTTGTAGATATTGTGACCCTCGAATCGATCCTTGGGGCGTGAAATTTGTTATATACTAAAGTATGAAACTACTTGCCAAAATACGAATACTGATGGCCGCCTTCTGTTGCGCGGCGGCTCTATCGGCATCGGCTGCCGATGCTTCGGCCCTCGTCGAGAAGGTAGTTGCCAAAATCGGCACTTACCCCTCGGTGCAGGCATCGTATGGCATCACGGCCGACGGACAGACCAACAGCGGTACAATCCGTATGGCCGGACGGTGCTTCAGCATCACCTCTGCCGGCATGTCGGTATGGTACGACGGCAAGACCCAGTGGACATTGATACCGGCAGAGAAAGAGGTCGACATAACCGAACCGACTGCCGGCGAAGTGCGCCAGGTCAATCCGTTTGCTATAATGCAGAACTTCAAGTCCACATTCAGCACTTCCGAGTTGAAATCCAATGCACCCGGCAAGCGGGTAGTGCTCTTCAAGCCAAAGAACGCCCGCGGCGCCGACGGCATCTCGAAAGCAGTGCTCACCGTCGGAGCGCAGTCGCTCCTGCCCGAAAAGCTCGTGCTGACAATGACCTCGGGAGCTACTGTGACAATATCAATATCCGGCATACGGTCGGCAGGTAAACTCGATGCCGCTGCATTCCGCCCGTTGCCCGCCAATCTGAAAAATGTCGAGATTGTCGATCTGCGCTGATCATCTTTTAACCAATATAATCCCCCTAAACTATGTCAATCGAAAACACCCGTTGTCTGATCATCGGTTCCGGCCCCGCCGGTTATACCGCAGCTATATATACTTCGCGAGCTAACCTATCCCCTATCATCTACGAAGGGATGCAGCCCGGCGGCCAGCTCACCACAACATCCGAAGTCGAAAACTTCCCGGGTTTCCCCGAAGGTATCGACGGTAATCAACTTGTCGAGCAGATGCGCCAGCAGGCAATTAATGTAGGAGGCCAGATACGCTCGGGATTCGTCACCGATATCGACCTGTCGCAGCGACCGTTTAAAGCCGTGACCGACGACGGCAAAACCATCCTTGCCGAGACCGTCATCGTGGCTACCGGAGCATCAGCCCGCTACCTCGGTCTGGAAGATGAAAAGACGTTTATGGGCACCGGCGTGTCGGCATGTGCCACATGCGACGGTTTCTTCTACCGCGGGCGGCGCGTAGCCGTGGTAGGTGGAGGCGATACCGCCTGCGAGGAGGCTCTCTATCTGAGCAATCTCGCTAAAGAGGTATATCTGATAGTGCGCCGCGGTGTGCTCCGCGCAAGCCGAGTGATGCAGCAGCGAGTATTTGATAAAGCCAACATCCACGTGCTTTTCTTCACGCAGACCGAAGGCCTCTACGGCACCGACGCCCTCGAAGGGGCACGACTCGTGGAGCACCGTGGCGAGCCCGACGAGAAACACTACGACCTGCCTATCGACGGCTTCTTCCTTGCCATAGGCCATGATCCGCAGACCTCATTCCTCAAAGGACAACTCGAGCTCGATGCCGGAGGATATATCAAGACCGACGGTAAATCGACCCGCACAAGCGTGGAGGGAGTATTCGCAGCCGGCGACGTTGCCGATCCAACCTATCAGCAGGCCATCACAGCCGCTGCCGCCGGATGCCGAGCCGCCATCGACGCTGAAACCTTCCTGATCGACCACGACCTCTAAGGCCATACACGCTCTTAGGGTGATAACACGCGCATCCAATGAGGATGCGCGCTCCGAGTTTGTGTCGTTTAAGAAAAATGGTTAACTTTGCGGTCTTGAAAAGGTAATCTCTCACCCTCAGCGACCATTATACGACTATGGGATTTTTCGGTAAATTCTTCAGCAAAGAGAAAAAAGAAACACTCGACAAGGGGCTTGAACGCACCAAGAAAGGTGTATTTGCCAAAATAGCACATGCCATCGCCGGCAAAAGCAGTGTGGACGATGATCTGCTCGACGAACTCGAGGAGGCGTTCATCACCTCCGACGTGGGCGTCGACACTACCCTGCGCATTATCAGCCGACTGCAGGATCGTGTGGCGCGCGACAAATATGTGGGCACCGACGAGCTTTACAATCTCCTTACTGAGGAGATCACAGCCCTACTTGCAGAGCACGACGACGATAACTCGGACACTACCCTGCCCGACTTCACCCTCAGCCCTACGGCCGAACGCCCGCACGTTATTATGGTGGTGGGTGTGAACGGTGTCGGCAAAACCACCACTATTGGCAAACTTGCCGCACAGTTCAAGCGCGCCGGCCACAAAGTGCTACTCGGAGCAGCCGACACCTTCCGTGCTGCGGCTATAGAGCAGCTTGAGGAGTGGGCACGCCGCGCAGATGTGCCTCTGATCAAGCAGCAGCAGGGGTCAGATCCGGCTTCGGTGGCTTTCGACACTCTGCAGAGCGCCAAGGCCGGGGGCTACGATGTGGTGCTCATCGACACGGCCGGACGTCTTCACAACAAGAAAGGACTGATGGACGAGCTCTCAAAAATACGCAACGTGATGCAGCGTGTAGTGCCCGGTGCACCTCACGAGGTGCTTCTCGTGCTTGATGGCTCGACAGGCCAGAACGCTTTCGAGCAGGCTGCCCGATTCAGCGAAGCGACTCAGGTCAATCAACTGGCCATAACGAAGCTCGACGGCACAGCCAAGGGTGGTGTGGTGATCGGTATCAGCGACAAATTCCGGATCCCTGTGAAGTACATAGGATTGGGAGAAGGTATCGAGGATCTACAGGTGTTCCGCAAAGAGGAGTTTGTGCGTGCCCTTTTCGAGAAGAAGGAAAACTAAACATCGGGCAGAGTAAGTGAAAGTAGATATTATCACATTAGGTTGCTCAAAAAACCTCGTGGACACCGAGCGACTGATGGGTATGCTCGGGCGTGCCGGCTTTGAATGCGCCCACAATCCGGACGAGCCGGAGCGTGGCGATATAGTCGTTGTAAATACCTGCGGTTTCATAGCCGACGCAAAGGAAGAATCTATAGAAACTATACTCGAATACTGCAAGCTGCGCACCGAGGGATCTATCGCCGAACTCCATGTGATGGGATGCCTCTCGCAGCGCTACCCGCAGCAGCTTCGCGACGAGATACCCGAGATAGACCGTATCTGGGGTAAATTCGATTGGCCCGGGCTCATCGACGATCTCTCCAGGCGCTACAATACCCGTAGCTGTCCGGCAGCTCCCGGACGGGTTCTCACCACTCCCCGACACTACGCATATATCAAAATATCAGAAGGGTGCAACCGCCACTGTGCGTTCTGCGCCATCCCCGGCATCACCGGCACATTCCGCTCGCGCCCTGAAGCAGAGATCCTCGACGAGGTGCGCGCCCTGGTAGCCGGGGGTACGTCAGAGTTTAACATCATTGCACAAGATCTATCGGCCTACGGCGAGGATCTTACGGCTGATCACTCCAACCGTCTTGCCCCACTTATAGAGCAGATGGCGCAGATCGACGGAGTGCGCCGCATCCGTCTGCACTACGCCTACCCCACCCGCTTCCCGCGCGAGATACTCGACGTGATGGCACGCTATCCGAACGTGTGCAACTATCTCGATATCGCCTTGCAACACTCGTCGGACAATATGCTGCGGCGCATGCACCGGCATAACACTGCCGCCGACCAGCGAAAGCTCCTTGATGAGATACGCTCCCGCGTGCCCGGTATCCATATCCGCACTACGCTTATGGTGGGATTTCCTGGCGAGACGGAAGCCGACTTCGACGAGCTCATGGAGTTTGTGCGCACGCAGCGCTTTGAACGGATGGGAGCCTTCGCCTACAGCGAGGAGGACGACACTCCCGCTGCGCGCCTTTACACCGACGATGTGCCCGCAGATGTGAAACAGCAGCGGCTCGACCGTCTGATGTCGCTCCAGGAAGAGATTTCGGCAGAGATCCAGCAGCAGAAAGTCGGACGTCAGATCGAGGTGGTGATCGACCGCGAAGAGCCTGAATGGTATGTAGGTCGCACCGAGTGGGATTCCCCCGAGGTAGATCCTGAAGTGCTTATTACCAAAGAGACAGCTATGGCTCCCGGTGAGTACCACACAGTCACCGTCACCGAAGCATTGCCCTTCGAGCTTGTTGCCAGACCGGTCATAACTACCTGAACGCCATGCAGTACGCTGAATTGACACCAGTGATCGAGATATGTGCGTCGCGCAACATCCCTTTCGGGATAGTGGCGATGCCCGGTTCGACTGATTTCCATTTCTTCAGTTCGCTCCCCGATGCAGATACCGGAGAAAACGATATCTCCGACCTGTCGCTCGACAAACCGTTTATGGCCGTGTCGCTCTTCGACAATGCCGAGACATACCGCATAGGGATTCGCCAATCGCTCACACCCTCGGATATACTGCGCATCGGCGCCTCGGCAGAGCGTTTCAGCGGTCCCGACATTCGGCCGCTGAGCCGTTCGACAGAAGCTATAGTATACGATGCGCAGGTGCACGAGATAGTCAAGAAACTGTCCGGACGGCAGAAGAAGGTGGTGCTCTCGCGCATAATAGCCGGAGCGGGCGAGGGTGTTTGCCTCGCAGAGGCAGCCGATAGATTTTTCGCGCAGTTTGCCGACAGCTACCGATTCATGTATTTCACTCAGGAGACCGGATTGTGGATCGGCGCCTCTCCCGAGCTTCTGATGAGCATCGATACGTCGACAGGCGCGTTTGCCACCATGGCTCTTGCCGGTACCCGCGGCCGCGGTACCGAGGGAGAGTGGGACGACAAGAATATACGCGAGCAGAAATTTGTGGCCGAATATATAAAGGCAACTCTCGAGAGTCTGAACTGCGCCGATCTCGAAATAACGCCCGCCCAATCTCTCCCCTACGGAAGCATCGAGCACCTGTGCACCCGCTTCGGCGGTACGATCGACACCTCAAAAGTATTTGAGGCCCTCTCCCGACTCAGCCCGACACCGGCCTTGGGAGGGTGGCCTAAAGAGTTCGCACTCGAGACAATATACAATTATGAGATACATCAGCGACATTGCTACGGCGGATATGTCGCTGTAAATCTGCCTGCGCAGCATACGCTCACAGCATTCGTCAACCTTCGCTGCGCACATCTGTATCAAGATACACAATCAAATACACTCGCCTATAATGTATTCACAGGCAGCGGTCTGGTGAAAGGCTCCTCCCCTTGCGCCGAATGGCACGAGACAGAAGCCAAAGCCGCCGCCCTGCTTACCGCCCTTGGTGGCACACAGCCATCGACCGACGGTTTATTCTAAGGAAAAGAAGAGATTATGAAATTTTTCACCGCCGCGGGACGCGCCGCACTGATCATCGTTATTGCCGTAGCCATTCTTTTTGGCATATCTTTCCTTCCGCTTGAGAAATGGTCGGGAGGAAAAGTTAAGGATTTCAATCTGCTAAGCGATATACTCGACATCGAATCTACCGACTCCATATCCTCCGATTCAGCCGACCGTTCGGGCATCGACCCGTATCTGCTTCAGCTCGAGGAGGAAGCCCGTCTGGGCGATACCTCTACGCCGGCAGTCAACGACACTCCCGGTCTGTCGTCGGGCGATAAATCGTTCCGCGACTCGATAGCCGACTTTGTGGATCGCGACACTGTAGTTCAGCCGGTCAAAAACAACAAGGTGGGAAATATCGTGGCCATCGAAGATTATACCACCGGCAATGTCGGGATGCGCAACCTGAAGCGTGCTCTCAGCTCGGGGCGACTCGCCCGAATAGCTATAGTGGGCGACAGCTATATCGAGGGCGACATCTTTTCGCAGGATATCCGCGCCAATCTTCAGGACGCATATGGCGGCGAGGGTGTCGGGTATGTCAATATGCACTCCGATTTCCCCGGCTTCAGGCAGACTGTGAAACAAGGCGGCTCGGGGTGGAAAGCATTTTCAGCTCTCAAGAAAGGGGGCAACGACGCTTACTATGGCCTGTCGGAGCAATATTTCACACCGACGGGGAGCGCCCTCTCAACCTACAAAGGGGTCAACAAGCCCCACCTGTCGTCATGGACGCGCTCACGCTTCCTCTTTATCGCGCCAAACGCCACTACCGTAAGCGTCCGCACCGGCAACGGCGAGTGGCAGGATCATAATGTGCAGGGTAGCGATGCAGTGCAGTGCATTATGGTCGACGGCCCGACAGATTCGTTTGAAGTCAAAGCTTCCGACCCTCAGCTCGTGGGTTTGGGCGTATGGCTCGACGGTACAAAAGGTGTGAGCGTCGACTGTATGTCGTCGCGAGGCTTCTCCGGTGTCACACTCACCAAAATATCCACCGGACTCAGCCGCGCCATGGCTCGCGACGTGAACTACGATCTGATTATTCTGGAGTTCGGCATAAATGCCATGTCGGCCGGTCAGAAAAACTATAGCGTTTACTCAAACAATATGGTGAAAGTGATCAACCATGTGCGCGCCTGCTACCCTGCTGCCGACATACTGCTCCTTGGTATAGGCGACCGCGGTCAGAAGAGCGGCTCGCAAGTGCGCTCGATGGATGCTGCGCCATACATGATCACAGCCCAGCGCGATGCCGCCCGGCGTGCGCACTGCATGTTCTGGGACACCCGCGAGGCTATGGGTGGCGAAGATGCCGTGGTCGAGTGGTCGAAGCAGAAGCTCGTCAACAAAGACTACATCCACCTGACCCATCAGGGCGGCAAGCGTCTGGCCGATCTGCTCTTCGATGCTCTCCGGCTCCAACTTAAATGATTCGCATTAACATGAAGATTAGAAATATACACATATTTACAGCTGTCGTTGCGGCTGCGCTGCTCTCAGCACCCGCCACTGCAGTTATAGCTTCGGAAACGCAACCGGCCGTAGCCGCTTCTGATCCCGACGACGAGGATTCTGATGAAGAGGTGGTAGAGGAGGTGGTGGGCGACCCTGTGGACAACGACGACACATACGTGCGCGAAAATCCTCAGATCGAATACGACGACGAGATCGACATACCGATACCTGACTTCATCCGCATAGCTACCAACCATATACAGCTCAACGGTGCCGACTGGTCGAAACTCGACTCCGAGGTGGGCCGCGGCGCAAAGGACAACTTTGTAGTGGTGCATATCGGCGACTCCCATGTGCAGGGAGGCATCAACACCGAAACGACCCGCGAGCTACTGCAATACGACTACGGCGACGGCGGTTTAGGGATCATAACACCGCTGAAAATGTCGGGCACCAACGAGCCACGCGGCTACAACTTCTTCAGCTCCGGCAGTTGGGACGCTGTTAAACTGATGAAACACCCCTGGCGTCGCACCATGGGCTTCACCGGCACATCGATCACTCCACGCTCGGCCAGCTCCGACCTCACAATCGGCACTTCAGCACGCGATGATTACGATCCGTTCAACTCTGTGCTGATATTCCACCGTGGCAAGTTTACGGTAAATTCCGTGGCCGATGCCGAGGGAAACATCGTGGGGTTCAAAACCATACCATCGCGCGACTATACGCAGATAATCCTCGACAAGCCGACGAATCAGATCACACTCAGCTTCTCGTCGGAGGGCGATCTTACAATCTTCGGCGCATCGCTCTCGGGCGATCGTCCGGGTGTGATATACCATTCGATAGGCAATAACGGCGCCACTTATGCCACATACAATTCCATCGGCGATATAGGGAAAGGGATTGCACCGCTTCACCCCGACCTGGTGATCATATCGCTTGGCACAAACGAGGCGTTCGGACGTCTCGACACTCAGGCATTCTACCGAAATATCGACCGCTTGGTCAAGGATATATCTTCAGCCAACCCCGACACCCGCATTCTGCTCACTACTCCGATGGAGTGCCACAAAAGTGTCTATTCCACCAAAACTTCCTACAAGAAGGTCCCGGTGACGACCCGCAAAAAAGGGAAGAAAGGGCGGCGTAAATCCACTAAGAGCTACGTCAACAAGAAGATCACTACGCGCGTCAAGAGCTACGCCGTCAATAACAATATCGCTCCGCTGCGCGACCAGATACTCCGTTACGGCAAAGATAATAAAATCGCCGTGTACGACTGGTATGAAGTAGCCGGAGGTCAGGGTGCCTCGAATACGTGGATCAACAACGGGTACTTCTCGTCTGACCGCGTGCACCATACCGCCAAAGGGTATCGCCTGATGGGCCGTCTGCTCTACGAGGCTCTGATCGATGAATTAGGGCGTAATCAGCAGTCGAAATAACAGCTTGAAATGAATCTGTCTGCTTTGAATCTCGACAAGCTGCGCGATGTGTTGCTCTTCGACGCATCGCAGCCGCTGCTTTTCAACACCGGGTTGTTTCTGGTGCTGTTCGTATTTTTCATCATCATCTACCGTCTGCTGGCCGCTCACCCCGTGGCAAAGAAGATATTCGTAATACTCTTCTCGCTTTATTTCTATTACAAATCGTCGGCCGAATACTGCTTTGTGCTCCTCGGAGTCTGCGTGTTTGATTACGCCTTGGGGTCGATCTTAGGCCACACCGTCAAGCAGTGGGAGCGACGCATGTGTGTATGGATCAATGTTGTGGTAAATGTCGGAATGCTGTTCTATTTCAAGTACTTCAACCTGCTCCTTGACACAATCAACACCTTCTCGACAGCACGCTTTGACGCTCTCGATATTATTCTTCCTGCTGGCATCTCCTTTTTCACCTTCCGCTCTATCAGCTATATAGTGGATATTTACCGGCGGCATATCGAGCCGTGCAAAAGTTTTCTGGACTATTGTTTCTTCCTTACTTTCTTTCCACCTCTGCTTGCCGGCCCGGTGGTGCGTGCCAAGGATATGCTGCCGCAGGTGAAAGAGAATCCGCAAGCCACCCACGCCATGGTGGGCGAAGGGCTTTTTCTGATAATCGCCGGGCTTGTGAAGAAAGTTGTGGTGGCCGATTTCCTCGGCGGAAACTTTGTAGATCGAATCTTCGATAACCCCTCGCTATACTCCGGGTTTGAGAATCTGCTGGGGGTATACGGTTTCACGCTTCAGCTATACTGCGACTTCTCCGGATACTCCGACATGGCTATCGGAATTGCCTTGCTGTTAGGTTATCGATTCATGGACAACTTCCGCGCACCGTTCAAGTCGCAGAGCCCCACTGAGTTCTGGCGGCGCTGGCATATATCGCTCTCTACGTGGCTGCGCGACTATATATACATACCGCTTGGAGGCAACCGGTGCTCGCGCCCGCGCAAGGCTTTCAATCAGATGACCACCATGGTGATAGGCGGCTTATGGCACGGAGCTTCGTGGATGTATGTGCTTTGGGGTACATTCCACGGCGTGTTCCTGATCATTCACAAGGAGATCAAGCAGCTGTTTCCCAATCTTCCCAAATCGAAAAGCGGCTCTTGGTGGCGGATGGCGTTCAATATTTTTGTGACATTCAACCTTGTGGCACTCACCTTCATGATATTCCGCGCCAGCTCTATGGAGAAAGTCGGCGAGATGACCCATCAGATGCTTCACGACTTCCATCTTGGGGTTGCCCCGCAGTTTATCAACGCATATATTACCGTTGTAGCGGCTATAGTGTTCGGCTTCACGATACATTTTGCACCTTGGCGCTGGCTGCGCGAGCTGAAACAGAGATATGTCGCCGCCAACTTTATCGTGCAGGCAGTACTCTTTGCCATTGTGCTTTTCATAATAATACAGGTGCGTCAGAGCGAAATCGTACCTTTCATCTATCTCCAATATTGATTACCTTATGAGAACCTGGACTACTATCAAGGAATACGAAGATATACTCTTCGACCGTTGCGGACGTGTAGCTAAAATCACCATTAACCGCCCTGAGGTGCGCAATGCTTTCCGGCCCACCACCGTTTTTGAGATGCTTGATGCTGTGGCCTACTGCCGTGAGGCACAAGATATAGCTGTCGTCATACTCACCGGCGCCGGCGATAAGGCATTCTGCTCCGGCGGCGACCAGCGTGTGAAAGGCACAGGCGGTTATGTCGATGCCAACGGCGTGCCGCGACTCAATGTGCTCGATCTGCACAAAGCCATACGCTCGCTGCCCAAGCCCGTGATTGCGATGGTCAACGGTTTTGCTATCGGCGGAGGGCATGTGCTCCATGTGGTGTGCGACCTCACCATAGCTTCCGATAATGCTCGCTTCGGGCAGACGGGTCCCAAGGTAGGGAGCTTTGACGCAGGATTCGGTTCGTCGTATCTGGCTCGCTGTGTGGGTCAGAAAAAAGCTCGCGAGATATGGTTTCTGTGCCGTCAGTACACGGCGCACGAGGCCGAGGCTATGGGGATGGTAAACAAAGTTGTGCCTTTCGACCGCCTTGAGGACGAAACAATGGAGTGGGCCGAGACGATACTTCAGCGCTCGCCTATGGCTATACGTATGATCAAGCGTGCCCTCAACGCCGAGCTCGACGGTCAGCACGGTCTGATGGAGTTTGCCGGCGACGCCACGCTGATGTTCTACCTCATGGAGGAGGCTCAGGAGGGTAAGAATGCTTTTTTGGAGAAGCGCGATCCTGATTTCGACAAGTTCCCGAAATTCCCCGGCTGATGCTTTACGCTGACTATATTCCCTATACGCTCTGCTTCCGGGAGCAGGCTCGCACATCGCGCTCGGTGATGCGCACCCATAAGGTGTGGTATATTCGCGTATGGGACGAGGCGACACCGGAGATTTTCGGTATCGGCGAGTGTGCCCCGCTTGAAGGTCTGAGCCCTGAGGATAATCAGTATTATGAAAAGATTCTGGCTCATACATGCCGTACGATCAATGCCGTAGATGCCAAGATACTGCGCGGATGGAGCTCAATACGCTTCGGGGTTGAGACGGCTCTTGCCGATCTTAAAAATGGCGGGAAGCGTCAGATTTACGATACCCCATGGTACAACGGTGTGGGCGCCCTTACTATCAATGGTCTGATATGGATGGGTTCCGAGGATCAGATGCTGGCACGCATCAACGATAAGCTCGCAGCCGGTTTCCGATGCCTCAAGCTGAAGATAGGTGGTATCGATTTTGATGGTGAGCTTAGGCTGTTGCAGCATATCCGCGAAGCATTCGGCCCCGATGTACTTGAGATACGCCTTGATGCAAACTGTGCTTTCGGAGCGTATGAGGCGATGGATCGCCTCGAACGTCTCTCGCGCTTCTCAATACACTCTATCGAGCAGCCGATAGCCCGACGCTTGTGGGCCGACATGGCACGCCTGTGCCGCGAGAGCCCTATTCCGATAGCCCTCGACGAGGAGCTGATAGGTGTAAGCGGTGAGGCAGCAATGTGCCGTCTGCTCGATGAGATACACCCGGCATATGTCATTCTAAAGCCTACTCTCTGCGGCGGCCTGACTGGGGCGCGCCGCTGGGCAGAGCTCGCTGATGAACGCCATATCGGTTGGTGGCTCACATCGGCTCTTGAATCGAACATAGGGCTGAATGCCATAGCGCAATTGGCAGCCGAGATGCGCGTAACGATGCCTCAGGGCCTCGGAACAGGCGCGTTATATACCAACAATATCCCTTCGCCGCTCACGCTTTGCGGCGACAGGCTCTCGTATAATCAGCAATCGCATTGGGATCTGTCTCCGATAGTCAACTGAGCGCTTTCCTGCATCTGTGGCGCGACAGGTCGATTGATTGCATCGAAGCACATACTTCGGGATCGACAGGTCGGCCGAAGCGTATATTGCTTCCACGCGCCGATATGGAAGCCTCAGCGCGTGCCACATGCCGGGCCTTCGGCATCGGTCCGGACTCACGGCTTCACTGCCCGCTGTCGATTGAGTATATCGCCGGAAAGATGATGGCGGTGCGTGCTGAAGTATCAGGCGCACATCTTACGGTCGAAGAGCCGTCGTCGCGTCCGTTGGCCTCGCTCGGACAGATATCCGTCTCAATTGATCTTCTGCCGATTGTGCCTGCTCAGATAGAAGGATTGATCGAGGTGTTGAGTCAATCGGATATTCATCTGCGCAATCTGATCGTCGGGGGAGCACCCTGTTCGGCTGCTCAGGCTGAAATGCTGCGCAAAGCACCGCTTGAGGCGTACGCTACATACGGCATGACCGAGACGTGCTCGCACGTAGCTCTCCGCAGCATAACCCGCGGCGAAGACTGCTACACGGCTCTGCCGGGGATTTCTTTTGCCACGGATGAAAGGGGGTGTCTGCGTATCGATTCGCCGGACTTCACATGGCGGTCGCTTCAGACGAACGATATGGTCGAGCTGCTCTCCCCTACCCGTTTCCGCTGGCTGGGGAGAGCCGACAACGTAATTATCTCCGGAGGTCTGAAGATTCACCCCGAGGAGCTGGAGCAACGTATTGCGCCATTCCTGCCGGAGGGTACGGTGTTCTATGTAGGAAGCGCACCATCCGACAAATGGGGGTGTATAGTTACTCTCGAGATCGAAAGCGAGGTGCCTCTTCCTGCGGAGGAGATAGTCTCGCAGCTGCGCCGGTATCTGGCACCGCATGAGCTCCCGCGCCGGATCAACATCCACAGCTCACTCCCCCGCACCTCCTCGGGAAAACTTCTCCGTCGTTAAATTGTATAATCGACGCAGGCGCGACTTTCGATTCTTGATTTCACACGCGATACTGCCGCTACGTGTTCGGGGTGATTTGCATAGAGCGGCAATGTGTCGATCGAATCGACTACGGCCGTGAGAACTAAGTCGAACTGCTCGGCGGGGTTTTCATTGATGCCTACTTCTATTGATTTGAGGGCACCGATTCTGCCTGTCAGTGCGAGTAATGATTCTGAAAATTCAGCTGCGGTCTGTCGCCGCTCGTCGGCATCGCCTTTGAAGCGAAACATTACAATGTGTTTGAGCATATGTTATGGTAATGATTAGGTTGAAAATCAATCGGGTGTGGTGCGTGCTACCTGGTTGCGAGCCACGTCGAGCTGACGTGTGAGGCGTTCGCGCTCAAGCAGAAGAAGCTGCAGCCGGCGGTAGATGTCGCGATACCCTGACAGGACGGCTATGGATCGAACCATATCGCCCGAAAGGTTTATCTCTTTAGCAGAGGAACCTCCTTCAAATCGCAGTGTGACCGGAAGATCCCGATGCTGAGCAATAAATCTGGCGATAGAATCGGCCATCGTGCCGGTGTGATGTACAATCTCACCTGTCTTCTCCCGGCGGTTGAGCTCGCCGTCGGGCGCTACGGCGCTGGATGCTATCTGCTCGCCCCCGGCTTTTATCACGATACTTTTATGGCCAAGCGGCGATGACGTCGACGAAACAAGTATCAGCTGCCTATCAGGAGAGAGGCGGCCGTGAAGGCCGTCGAATGTCCCGAGACGCGAGTAATTACGGTCGGCGGTGGCTACAATATATGATTCTGACCCGGGCACACTGATAGTTGTGACTGAGCGCTGCAGTGAGTCGGCTTCGGCCTGCAGGTCGAGTATCAGCGAGTCGGTAGCGGCCAGCTCAGCCTGAGTATATCCTACCATTGCTTGGGCGTGAAGATGGTTGGCGGCTCTTCGGGCCGAGGCATCGGTGGGGAATGCTCGCTGAATGGAATCGGTGAGATCAAGGGCTATGCGGTAGTCTCCGGAACTTAAGGCGGATTCAGCCTGCGAGAGCAATGCGTCGGCTGTGGCTGCCGACTCTGAGGAGCATCCCCAAAGCATTACGACAGCTATCGAAGTTAAAATGATCTGTTTAATTTGAGCGCTGTACATCTTTTACGCCTTTGACGGTTTTGAGTTTTTTGATCAATGAGTTAAGTGTCTGAGCGGAGTCGACCCCTACGATCAGCTGGCCGCTGAACATACCATCGTGTGAGTCGATGGAGATATTTCTCAGATAGCAGCCCGGGTGCTTGGAGATGATGGAAGTGATATTCGTTACGATTCCGAGGTCGTCGCGACCGACTATGCGCAGGGATGCCGAAAGCATTCCGCCGCGGTCGTTCGACCAGCGCACCGGGATGAGGCGGTACGGATACCGCTCGCGCATCGACCGTGCGTTGGGACAGTCGTCGCGATGCACTTTAATGACTCCCTCCGACGATATAAATCCGAAAACATTGTCGCCCATCACCGGATTGCAACAGCGCGACAGCTTGTATTTCAGCCCTTTGATATTCTCTGCACCTATCACCAACGGTTCATTGCCGGACAATCCGGATTGAGTATCGGCAGCGTCTGTAGCTGTCTGAAGCGAAAACTCCTCGGCCGATCGCACAGCCACCTCGGGAGCTTCGAGCCGACGCTTTGTGAGCTCATATTCAGCAAGCGCTGCAGTGGTGTCGAGACGATTCTCGGCTATATCGACGAAGAAATCGGTCATGGTCTTATACCGCAACGCTTTCACCACCTTCGATAGTATACCTTCGTCGATCTCAATTTTACGGTTGCGGGCGCGGCGCTCGAGCATCTCTCGCCCGAGCTCGCCGGCGCGCCGAGCACGTTCGTTGATAGTCTGACGTATCTTGTTGCGAGCCTTTGATGTTACGACGATATTAAGCCAGTCGGGCTTGGGCTGCTGATTTGCTGAAGTCGTTATCTCGACAGTGTCGCCACTCTGCAGCTTGTAGTTCAGACGCCGGTTGCGCCCGTTGACCACGGCGCCGGTGCACTGGCACCCCAACTTGGAGTGTATCGCAAAGGCAAAATCAAGCACCGTCGCACCTTCAGGGAGGCGCTGCAGGTCGCCGCGGGGAGTGAACACAAACACTTCGTTGCGGTAGATGTCCATCTTCAGCCCTTTCATCAGCTCCATGGGCGATGTGTCGGCCGATTCGAGGATGTCGCGTACTCCGGCCACCCATTTATCCAGGTCGGCTTCGCTCTTTATTCCTTTGTATTTCCAGTGGGCAGCCAGACCTTTCTCGGCTATGAGATCCATACGCCGCGTGCGTATCTGAATCTCAACCCATTTGCCCTGCGGACCGCGCACGGTGATATGCAGCGATTCGTACCCGTTGCTCTTGGGGATAGAGATCCAGTCCTTCATGCGGGCCGGGTTGGGGGTATACATGTCGGTGATTAGAGAGTAGGCCGTCCAGCAGGCGGTCTTTTCAGTCTCCGGCGGTGTATCAATAATGATGCGTATGGCAAAAAGGTCGTAGATATGGTCGAGATCGTTGTTCTGCTTGCGGAGCTTATTGTAGATCGACGATATCGATTTGGTGCGCCCCTTTATGTCAAAATTCAGACCGGCCTCTTCGAGCTTAGCTTTTACAGGGGCGATGAAGTCGGCGATATACGCATCGCGCGATGCTTTCTTGGCATTGAGTCCGCGCGCTATCTCGGTGTACACGTCGCGATGTGTGTATTTGAGCGACATGTCCTCAAGTTCGCTCTTGATGTGGTAGAGCCCCAGGCGATGCGCCAGCGGAGCATAGAGACAAGAAGCCTCGTAGGCCACGGTCTGCACGAACTGCTCGTCGGGATGATGGTTGATAGTACGCATCAGCTCAAGACGATCCACTATCATAATAATGATCACGCGGATGTCGGAAGCAAAAGTCATCAGCAGATTGCGGAAGTTGTCGGAGAGCACTGCCGCGCGACGATTGTACAGAGTAGCTACCTTCTGAAGGCCTTCGACCATAACAGCCACGTCGTCGCCCCATTGCCGCCGAACCTCAGCCGCAGATATAGCCCCCGACGAGCAAAGCAGGTTCAGGACTATAGCCTTAACAATCGAAGCATCGGCTTCAAGCTCACGGCTTATGGTGCGCACCGACTGAAGCGCCTGCTTGGCCGGATGAATGCCGTGCTCATCTTCACTAATCTGTCCGGCAGCCATTGATTTTACTACACTGTCGTACAGCCGGCGCCGAGTAGGAGCATCGACAGCATCTGAAACAGTGCGTATGGTATCGGCCAAAAGTGGCAATACCTCCGCGCGGGTCTTCTTATTCAGTTTGTCAGCAGGTTCTTCTGTCATAGGTCGGTATATCAGCTGATTTCAGCAACAAATATATAAATTTATATTTGCTTGTGAGCAATACTAATTACAAAAAATCTCACAACATCCGATCTTTGTTAGCGCCGCATGTTGTGAGAAGAGAGTGGAAACGCACGCGAGGGTCAATCGTCAATCTCGGCATTATCGCGCGGATTGTCGTTAAGCTCACGAATGTAAGCCTTCACCTCTTTCTCGTCGACACTGCACCCGTCAGCCGCGTCGACCGCTGCTCCTGCCTTGGAGTCAATAGCTTTGATCTGCTGTTTTGTTAACTCTTTATCGTTCATAATATCCCTTTATTTATTAATACTTTATTTACACATCAATTATCCTGATCCATGGTGGGGAGAGCATTCATCTGCTCAATATAGTCGAGAATCGCCTCACGACCGCGGCCATCCTCGGCAGATGAGACAAATACCGGTGGAAGCTCCTCCCACCTCTCGAGCAGCTTTTCGCAATAAGCCGCAACCTTGCGTCGACCCGCCTCGGGCCCCTCCTTATCGGCTTTGGTGAATACTATGCTGAAAGGCACGCCGTTCTCCCCGAGCCAGTCCATAAACTCCATATCGATCTTCTGCGGATCATGACGTATATCGATCAGCACAAAAAGATTAGTCATCTGTGGCCGCCCCAGTATATAGCTCTCGATAATCTGCCGCAGGCGGTCGCGGTTAGCCTTATCCCGCCGCGCATATCCGTAGCCGGGCAGATCGACGATATACCACTGATCATTCACGAGAAAATGATTGATAAGCATCGTCTTACCGGGCATCTGCGATGTCTTGGCAAGACCCTTGGAGCCGGTGAGCATATTGATCAGCGACGACTTGCCTACATTAGAACGGCCGATGAAAGCATACTCGTGCTTCGCCCCCGAGGGGCAACGGTTCACATCCGTATTCGAAATCTCAAAACGAGCAGTATTGATAAGCATAATCTTCTCTTTTATATAATAAACACCCGAACGATAAAATAGTTAAATTTGCGTCAAAAATTGAAACGATGTCGCAAAGTAAGCAAAAAATATTTCGATTCAAGCAATTTCAGCTCAGAAACGAGCTCTCGGCCATGAAAGTCGGCACCGACGGCGTGTTGGTCGGCGCCTGGACTCCGCTCGAATCGCCTCGCACAGTGCTCGACATCGGCGCCGGAACAGCACTCATCTCACTGATGATAGCCCAGCGGGCAGCCCAAGCCATGATCACTGCAGTCGAAATCGACCCCATAGCCGCCTGCGAAGCACGCACAAATATAAGCGAATCGCCTTGGGCCGATCGCATCACCCTGATTGAAGCCGATGCAACGGAACTCACCCTGCAGCCTCACTCAGTAGACCTGATAGTAAGCAATCCGCCATTCTTCACCGAGACATTGCAATCACCCGACCGCAGGCGAGCAACCTCACGCCACGGCGACACACTCAACGTAAATACCCTTATCGCCCTATCCTCCCGCCTTTTGGCACCCGATGGCAGGCTAAGCTTCATAGCCCCGACAACTGAAACAGAAACCATAAGGACAGCGCTCATCATGGCACACCTCTACCCTCTCCGGATAGCCAACGTACACACCACACCCGTCAAGCCCCCTAAACGCACCCTGTGGCTCGTATCACCGGCCATATCACCGATCCCGCCAATCGAAACGCTCGTCATAGGCAGCCCCGAGTATCAGCATCTCACTGACCCGTTCTATCTTTAGTGTTGTCTTTAAATGTTTGTGTGCCAGCAAACTAAACATCATGTGCATGCAAATGTTAATAACTTATCTAAAAAAAACGTCCAAAACACTTGTCAATTCAAAAATTATACCTACCTTTGCAACGCAAAAAGGGAAACAACCCTGATGCAGCATCCTCAGGATGCCATTAACATATCAAGGTGCCATAGCTCAGTTGGTAGAGCAAAGGACTGAAAATCCTTGTGTCCCCGGTTCGATTCCTGGTGGCACCACTTCTAAAGTAAGCGGTTGAAAATGAATGATTAAGAGCATTTTCAATCGCTTACTTGTTGGCGTTTTTTGGGGTGTTTATCCCGTGGTCGAATGGTGCAAAGTGGTGCAAATTGCAACAAAATGGGGCATATTCTGTGCGCAATAGTGTGCACACATTTGCGTGCACTATGAATGGCCAGATCCTGGGCTACGAGGTGAGCTTACGGCAGTCGAATATTATCTTTACAATATGGCAACAATTAAATATTATCTTGACAAGCGCCGCCCCAAAAGTGACGGCACAGCACAAATAAAGCTGTCAGTATCAAATGGCGACCGGCAGCTCATCGGCACAGGGTTGTATATTCATCCTGACTATTGGAATAGCACAAAAAATTGGCCTAAGGCGTCGTATCGGCACACCGCGCGGTTAGGTTCTCAGCTACACCATATCATGGGCCTGGCTGTTGATGCGTCGCTTGAACTGCCACCGTCGGCCAACGCTAAAACCATAGCAGAGCGGATAAAATCTTTACTTACACCTCAAGATAATGCAGAAGGTGAATTAAAGCTGCTCGACGTAGTTGACCGATTCTGTAAACTGAAGTCTGAGCGCTCGACTCGCTTAACCTATATGCGCACCCGCAAGTATATTGAAGATTACGATCCTGAAGCCACGTTAGACAGCGTTAGCCGAGTCTGGCTGGAAGGGTTTAATCTCCACATGGCGAAAACATCACCATCGCCGAATGGTCGTGCAATACATATGCGAAATCTGCGTGCTGTGTTCAACTTTGCCATTGATGAAGAGTTGACGGCTAACTATCCGTTCCGAAAGTTCAAGATAAAAACTGTGGCTACTGAGAAACGTGCCGTATCGCCGGCAGTACTTCGCAGGGTATTCGAGTGGGATGTAGAAGAGTGGCAGCGCCCTTATCGCGACTTTTTCGAGCTGTCGTTCCTATTAATTGGGATAAACGCAAAGGATTTGCTTTACCTCCGTCCATGTGATCTACGCGATGGGCGTCTGGTATTTAATCGTGCCAAAACTAAGCGTCTTTACTCTATTATGGTGCAACCTGAAGCAATGGAGATTATAGAACGCTATCGCGGGCAGGAACATCTCCTGAAGTTTATGGATAAACGCGCCGACTATCTACAGTTTATTCGACAATGTAATCACGCCCTTAAAACTATAGGGAAAACGCGCCAACAGGGAAAGCGCCCTGAGGGTGAACCTATTGATAACAAACTCACCACTTATGTAGCACGGCACTCATGGGCAACTATTGCCGCCGCACTCGATATACCTAAAGAGACTATCTCCGCAGCTTTGGGTCATGGCTCTAATACGGTTACGGATATATATATTGATTTTGATCGGCGTAAGGTGGACCGTGCTAATCGCATGGTGATTGATGCGGTGCTGTCTGCTAATCTTGAACTGTAAAAACACGGCACCTTACACACAATAATCTACCTAAGATTTGGGATTTTCAGAAAAACACCCCCGCCCGATGGTGAGCGAGGGTGCCGGTGGATTCAAAAGTAAGGGTATCAAACAATCAGCCGATCATTCACTATGCAAAGCACGTAAGTAGTATTTGCCGTATAGTATTATTGCTCCGATCAGCAGGATGGTAAGCCCCGCCCGGATCAGCAGGCCGGAGAGCGATGTACCGCCGGCGTCGGTGGCAGTGTCGGCCGCGTATTGCGACGTGGCTACAGAGTCGGCCGCCGCGCTCACATGATACTCCACGGAGTCGGCGCGGCTTACATTCTCTGACCGCTGAGCGACTACAGCGGGGCGGCGCGCTTCGATCAGGATGCCGGGGGCGTAGATCACGCCGCCGGGGGTCACGATACTGTCGGCCACGATCTGCACGCGCACCGAGTCGGCTACTGCTGCAAACAGATCTGCGCGCACCTCCGCGGATCTGGCCACGGCTGTGCTGTCGGTGGTCGACTGCTCTGTGGTGTGCACGGCAGTTGCTGCCGCGACACTCTTTTTCGACCGGCAGGCTGTGAGCGCCAGCGCGAGAGCGAGGACGATATAAAGGGTCAGTTTCATAGGCAGGCGTACTCTTTGGCGGCGTCGAACGACGGGCACGCTTTGTTGGCAAACTCGCGATGGCCGTGTATCGTTGCGCCGGGGTATCGTTTCTTGAGCTGACGCAACAGCTTGATCAAGGCGTCGCGCTGCGCCGGTGTGCGCGTGTCCTGAGCTTTGCGTGCCCAGTCTTTGACGGAGCGCGGAGGGCACCCGCCGCAGTAGCACACGCCGATAGAGTGAGTGTTATACCCCGTGGTGTGTGCGCCGGCGACGGCTTCGTCGCGCCCTTTGTGCACTGTGCCGTCCAGGTCGATATACCAGTGGTAGCCGATGTCGGAGAATCCTCTTTGCAGGTGCGATTTGCGGATCTGCTCTACTGTGAAGTTCTCGCCCTCCGGGGTGGCGGAGCAGTGCACTATTATCATGTCGATGCGGCGGGAGTTGCCGGCGGGTTGTTCGAGCAGGGCCGCCCATGTCGCGGGCCCTACAACGCCGTCGGGGGCGAGCCGGTGAGCTTTCTGAAACTCAATTACGCCCTCATAGGTGAGCGGACCGAAAATGCCGTCGACTTTGAGGTTGAGTTTCTGTTGGAGCACGCGAACTGTAGCGTCGCGGTCGCCGAGTCTTAGTGTGTTCATTGCTGAATATCTTTAGTTGTTTCGGAAGTTGATATGTCGGGTTGAACGGACATCTCTTGCATCATCTTCAATATCTGAGCTTTAAATCCCGCCAGCTCAGTGGAGTAGTGCATTGATATTCCGAGCAAAGAGCCTGAGAAAACGCATATAGTGCCGAACGCCGCCAGCACTGAGGGGTGGATCTCGCCCCTCGGGTCGATCAGCAGACTCATAAAAAGGAGTGTCAGCCCGGCGAGTGTAACCACCACAGAGAGCGAATAAACGAGCACCTCTTTAAACGAGAGCTTGTCAAATTCCTGTTTTAAATGTTTCATACGCGGCAGTATTAAAATTCTCTACAAATCTACGCTGTCGTCGACGTCCTGTAAAAGACGTGCCTCCTCAGCTTTGGCGGCCATTATCGCCTCGGCTTCGGCGGCGGTGATCTCGTG
>CAZPKH010000001.1:126287-151901 GCA_964587165.1 uncultured Muribaculaceae bacterium | reverse complement strand
CCATGCGGTCCATCAGACCTTTGACGATAGCGGGGATGAAGCGGGCATCGATGGCACCACCGACTATACAGTTGCATACCACCAGTTTACCACCCCACTGCAGAGGTATTTCCTGAGTGTCGCGCACGTTCATCTTGAACTCCTGGTTGCCGAAGCGATAGGTGTCGGGTGCGGGCATACCTTCGGTATAAGGCTCTACGATCAGATGTACCTCGCCGAACTGGCCTGAGCCGCCTGACTGCTTCTTGTGGCGATAGTCAGCGCGGGCAGCCTTTGTGATGGTCTCGCGATACGGGATCTTGGGCTCTTCGAATACGATGGGGAGCTTGTCGTTGTTTTCTACACGCCATTTGAGTGTGCGGAGGTGGAACTCGCCTTGTCCTTTGAGGATAGTCTGCTTAAGCTCTTTCGACTGCTCGACGATCCATGTGGGATCCTCCTGATGCATGCGGGTGAGGATCTGGTTGAGTTTCTCGGCATCGCTCTCTGTCACCGGGCGCACGGCACGCTGATATTTCGGAGCGGGATATTTGATGAAGTCGAATACGTAGTCGCAACCTTTCTCATCGAGGGTGTCGCCGGTGCGTACATCCTTGAGCTTGACAGCGGCACCGAGGTCGCCGGCTTTTATCTCGTCGATGGGGGTCTTGATCTGGCCGCTCACGCAGTATATCTGAGCGAAACGTTCTTTTGTGCCGCGTGTCACATTGTCGAGGTCGGCGCCGGCCTTAAGGGTGCCGGACATCACTTTGAAGTAGCTCACCTCGCCGATATGAGGCTCGATGGTGGTCTTGAATACGAAGAGCGACAACGGGCCGTTTGAGTCGGGTTTCACCTCCTGACCGGCTGCATTGACCGGGGCGGGCATTTCGTCGACGAAAGGCACAACATTGCCCAGGAACTCCATGATACGGCGCACACCCATATCCTTGCCTGCGCTCATGCAGCATACGGGCAGGATTGAGCGGTCGATGAGGCCTTTACGGATACCTTCGCGCATCTCGTCCTCGGTGAGATGACCCTGGTCGAAGAATTTCTCCATGAGTGTCTCGTCGTTTTCAGCGGCAGCCTCGATAAGGGCGGCATGCATCTCCTGCGCGCGCTCCATCTCCTCGGCGGGAATATCTTCGATGGTGGGCTTGCCGCCGTCGGGACCCCATGAATATTTCTTCATCAGCAGCACGTCGATCATCGCGTTGAAGCCGGCGCCTGTGTTTAGGGGGTACTGGATAGGTATAACTTTCGGGCCGAAGATCTCGCGCATCTGCTCGATTACATTCTCGTAATCTACGTTGTCGCCATCAAGCTTGTTGACGGCAAAGATCACCGGTTTGTGAAGGGCGGCGGTCTGGCGGAAGATATTCTGAGTGCCGACCTCAACGCCATACTGGCCGTTGATCAGTATCACACCTATGTCGGTGACATTGAGAGCAGTGATGGCTGATCCGACAAAGTCGTCGGCACCGGGGCAATCTATGAAGTTGAGCTTCTTGCCCAGGAACTCAGCGTTGAATATTGTGGAGAAGACCGAGTAGCCGTACTCTTTTTCTACCGGGAAATAGTCGCTCACGGTATTACCTGCATCGATAGTGCCGCGGCGTTTTATAACTCCACACTCAAAGAGCATTGCCTCCGTGAGTGTGGTTTTACCCGAGCCTTTGCTGCCAAGCAAAGCTATGTTTTTGATTTCTTTTGTTTGGTAAACCTTCATGTTATTAGAGTTAAATGTAATAATTCGGTTTGGATTAGATTTGCGACTGCAATTTAATAACTTTTTTTGATATTTCCGACATGTTTTTTAATTAAAAATTGTAAAAAGAATAAATCGTCCCCATAAGAGCCGCATGTCGTCTTTTTTTTGTAAATTTGCACTCCGTTATGAGCGGGCATCTGCCACATTATTTATATAGCCGGGATGCCTCTCTGAATCACGGTTGCAATACTCAAACTACTGCAATTTATGAATGACGATATGCCCGACGGCCTCACCAAAACAATAGGCCACTTTTCTATAGATACAACTTCCATACAGCAGGCCGAGCCTGATAATGAAGCGCTTCCGCTTATTGTGACGCGCGACTTCGTGCTTTTTCCCGAAGTGACATTCCCTATCTCTCTTGGCCGTTCGGCTACCCTTTCGACTGCCCGCATGGCAAGCGAGAGGAATGTTATAGTCGGGGTAGTGTGTCAGAAAGATCCGAAAGTCGAGGAGCCCAGCATCTCGCGAGGGGAGATCTATAATACGGGTGTTTATGCGGAGATACTGCAGGTGCTTGAGCTGCCCGACGGGTCAGCTACGGCCATTGTGCGCGCACGCGGCAAATTCCGTATCAATGCTGCTGTAGAAGGGACGCCGGAATTTCCGCTCCGGGCTCAGGTCAGTGCGGTCCGCGAATCGCGTCCTCGTGCCACCGACCGTGAGTTCGTGCTCTTGGTCGACGCTATAAAGCGTACGATGATCAAGCTTTTTGAAAACGCCGGCGGGAATGCTCCGGACGACATCAAATTCAATATAGAGAATACCCGTGATGCCGACTCGCTGATCAACCTTATTGCTACACATTCGCCCTTTGAGACACCTTTCAAGATACAATTACTTGAACAGAACCGCTTGAAAGAGCGTGCCTTCATGATATTGGCCAAACTATCCAAGCAGGAGCAGCTCTTTGATATAACCCGCGATATACAGCGGCGCACCAAGGCGCGTATCGACTCGCAGCAACGGTCGGCTTTTTTACAGCAGCAGCTCGAAGCAATCCGCGAAGAGCTTTATGGCGATGAGGCCGACGAGGCTGATCGCCTTCAGGAGCTTGCCGCCAAGACCCCTATCCCTGAAGCTGCTCGTCCTCAGATAGCAAGAGAGCTGAATAAACTGCGTCATCTTGCGCCTCAATCGCCAGACTACGCCGTGCAGCTGAATTATCTTGAGACGGTGCTTACCCTGCCATGGGCTACGCACGATACTCTATCGTCTGACATCCGGGCAGCTGCAGAGATTCTTGAAGCAGACCATTATGGTCTGAAGCGGGTCAAGGACCGCATCATCGAGCAGATTGCAGTGGCTATACACCGCGGCGACTCGGCCCACTCTCCTATCATATGCCTTGTCGGCGCTCCCGGTGTGGGTAAGACATCGCTCGGGCAGTCAATCGCAAAAGCCATGGGGCGAAAGTATCAGCGCGTGTCGCTCGGCGGCCTCCATGACGAGGCTGAGATCCGCGGACATCGCCGCACATATATAGGCGCGCTTCCGGGCCGGGTGATCGATGCCGTGCGCCGTGCCGGTGTCGCCAATCCCCTCATACTGCTCGACGAGATAGACAAGATCGGTCAGGACTTCAAAGGCGATCCCGCCTCGGCGCTCCTTGAGGTGCTCGATCCGGAGCAGAACTGCCGATTCCATGACAATTTTGTAGATATAGACTTTGATCTGTCGCAGGCTGCCTTCATAGCTACGGCCAACACCCTATCGACTATCCCCGCGCCGCTGCTCGACCGCATGGAGATAATCGAACTGCCGGGGTATCTGGTGGAGGAGAAGGTTGAGATTGCCCGTCGGCACCTGCTGCCCAGATTGCTTGAGTTGCATAAACTGCCGGCGGCCGATTTCGAGTTCACACCGGAGGCGTTACTGCATATCATTCACCACTATACATCGGAGAGTGGTGTGCGACAGCTTAACCGTGCTCTCGGAAAGGTGATACGCCGAACCATACTGCGAAGGCTTCAGAATACTTTGGATATCCCGGCAAAGATTGATGTCGCCGACCTCCCGGAAATCCTTGGCCCCGAGCGCTATCATGCTGACCGATTCCGTACTCCCGCTATCCCGGGAATTGCTACCGGGCTGGCATGGACCGCCACCGGAGGCGAAGTGCTTCTGATAGAATCAGTTCTCACCCCGTCGCAGTACTTCTCGATAGAGCTTACCGGCAATCTTGGCAGCGTGATGAAGGAGTCGGCCACCATAGCTGCGCGCTATGTCAGTGCTCACGCTTCAGAGCTTGGTATCGATCCTGAAAAGATAGCGCACAATACGGTCAATATCCATGCTCCCGAAGGGGCTGTACCGAAAGACGGCCCCTCGGCCGGTATCACTATCGTTACATCGCTGGTGAGCACTTACACAGGTCGCTGTCCGATAGCATCGCTTGCCATGACAGGTGAAATTTCTCTCTCGGGCCGCATCCTCGCTGTCGGAGGGCTCAAGGAGAAGATTCTCGCCGCACGTCGCGCCGGTATCACTCAGATTATTCTCCCCGCACCATGCAAAGCGGAGGTGGAAGATGAGATTCCGGCAGAATATCTCTCCGATCTGAAGCTGCATTATGTGTCCACAATACCGGAGGCTCTTGCTATTGCTTTTCCCGCGCAAGATGATTCGGCAAAACCGGAGCCGACGCTGAAATGATCTACCCGGTTAGTTTTGAACAAAAGACAGGCTTCGACACGGTTCGGCAGATTGTGGCCGGACTGTGTGTCACCCCCGAGGCTGCGCAGATGGCTGAAAGGATGGAGTTCTCGTCTGATTATGGCCGTGTGATGCGCCTTCTCGAGTCCACTTCAGAGATGCTTGCCATCGTGGCGCCGGAACCGGGGGGTGAAAATGCCGGCGATATCGGTGTCGGCTCCCTACAGCCTGACGGATTGCGGCTGCTCCAAAGTATCAGGGTGGCGGGCTCGATGCTTACGGGAACTGATCTGGCGGCGCTTGCCTCGTCGATGCGTGCTGTCGACAATATGGCCGCATTCATGCGCAAGTGCTCTGACCCGGACGGCGGCAGCGGGCATCGGTATCCGCGGCTGCACGCTATAATGGCTGATATAACACCCACCTCTGAGATCACCCGAAAGATTGACCGTATCATTGATCCGTATGGCAATGTTCTCGACAATGCTTCGCCCGAGCTTGCTGAATTACGCCGTTCGCTCCAGCGCTTGCGCGGCTCGTTAGGCTCGACTATGCGACGTGTGCTCCAGCGGGCCATCGACGAGGGTTATGTGGAGGCTGGAGCTACAGGTGCTGTGCGCGACGGGCGCCTTGTCATACCGGTCCAGGCTATGCACAAGCGTAAGGTGTCCGGTATAGTGCACGATCAGAGTGCTACCGGACGTACCGTATTCATAGAGCCGGCCGAGATGGTGGAGGCAAACAATCGTCTGCGCGAGCTCGAATCGGCCGAGCGCCACGAGGTCAACAGGATACTCACCGCTGCTGCCGATATGCTTCGGGAGCACTTACCCGAGCTTACTGCGAATCTGCAGATTGCCACCGAAGTGGATTTTATACATGCCAAGGCTCTATATGCCGCCCGGATCGCGGCGGCTCTCCCTACAGTGTCGGCAAAGCCTGAGCTGGAATGGTACGGCGCACGGCATCCGCTGCTCGACGCCTCGCTTCAGCGACAGGGACGCAAGATTGTGCCACTCGACATTACGCTTACACCCAAGGATAGGATACTTGTGATTTCCGGGCCCAATGCCGGAGGCAAGTCGGTTGCGATTAAAACGGTTGCTCTCGTGCAGTATATGGTGCAGTGCGGGTTGCTTCCGCCAATGTCCGACAATTCGCACATCGGTCTTTTCAAAGATATTCTGCTTGATATAGGCGACGACCAGTCGATCGACGATGATCTCTCGACTTTCTCCTCACACCTTCGCAATCTCCGCACAATGCTGCGCGCCGGATCGCGGCGGTCGCTTTTCATCATTGATGAACCGGGTAGCGGCACCGAGCCTCAGATAGGAGGAGCTCTTGCACAGGCTGTGCTCGAGGAGTTCAACCGCGAGGGGATGTGGGGGCTTGTCACGACCCATTATCACAACCTCAAGACTGCCGCCGACTCTACTCCGGGACTAGTCAACGGCTCGATGCTTTACGACCGGCAGGCTATGGCGCCGCTCTTTCGGCTTGCTGTAGGGCATCCCGGGAGTTCGTTTGCTGTAGAGATAGCGCGTAAAAGCGGCCTGCCGTCGTCGGTGATCGATCGTGCCGAAGAGCTTGTCGGATCCGACTATGTGAATCTTGATAAATATCTTCTCGATATTGCTCGCGACCGCCGTTATTGGGCCGACAAGAGGGCTTCCATACATCAGAAGGAAAAAAAGGTTGACGCAGCACTCGAGCGATACGAAACTCAGGCTGACGAGCTGCGGCGTGCCCGCCGCGAGATAATAGCCGATGCACGCGCCAAGGCAGAAGAGATATTGCAGCAGAGCAATGCTTCGATCGAACGGACGATCCACGAAATACGTCGTTCGCAGGCCGAACGCGAATCAACCCTTGAGGCGCGCCGCCGGCTGCAGAAGCAGCGCGAGGCTCTTGCGGAAGCATCCGATCGCGATACCGATGCTCCCGAGATACTCCGCAAGGCTCCCAAGATGAAGAAGCGTGATCGGCATCACGAAAGTGCGGTGCCGGAAGTAGCCGAACGTCGTCGTTTCACTGCAGGCGATACGGTAAAATTGCAAGGACAAGCTACACCCGGACGTATTCTTGAGATTACGGGCAAAAAAGCTACCGTAGCTTTCGGAAGCCTCAAGACAACTGTCGACATATCACGCCTTATACCATCGAATGCAACGATCCATTCAGGTGCCCGATCGGGGGCGACCGCTGTACAGAGCTCACAGTCTCAGGCTCGCCTTCAGCAGTTCCGTCAGGAGATAGATGTGCGCGGTATGCGAGTTGACGAAGCTGTGCAGGCTGTGCAATATTATCTTGACGATGCCGTGCAATTCCGCGCCGGACGTGTACGCATACTTCACGGCACCGGCACCGGCGCTCTTCGGCAGTATATCCGGCAATACCTCTCAACGGCACCCGGTGTCGATAGCTTTGCTGACGAGGATGTTCGTTTTGGCGGTGCAGGAATTACGGTCGTCAATCTTTCCTGATTATAGAATTTCTTTCGTCGTACAATATATCTCGATAATCCATGACGCCGACGCTGATTGAACAGCGCCGGCGAATTTTATTATTTATTCCACCGGGCTAAAGGGTAGGCAGTTATTGCCGGAAAAGGGCAAAATAAGCTCGTGAGAATCAAAAATTCATCATCGTACCGTATCGTTGCCCGGAAAATGCAAATCTGAGAAATCTTTTTGATGGTTCTATTTGTTATACTGTTGAATGACAAGAGAGTCGTTCATGCTTCATTGACAATGTGGACTGAAAACTCCGATAATATTTGCAAATACGAATAAGTTTTCGAATACAAATCAGAATTCTATTTCAAAATTGCAAACGCTCCGGATAAATGATTTGCAAACATATACAATTTGCAGATCTAAAGACATGGAAAATGAAGATTAATCGTTGCAAACGATTATTTGCAAAATGATAAATACAGGGAGTTAACACTCGTTTACATATACGATATTTATCTCATATCCAAAGTTATATATGTGTAAGTTTTAGCGATACTTTATAGTAAAGGCCTAAGTGCACCAAGTTTGCCGAAATACGGCAAATTGGTGCACTTATTTATTTGTACTTCAGTATTATATATGTTATTATTTGAGTAATAGTTTAAGCAATATTGCGTTTGTGAACTATGCGAATGCAAATGCAAATGACTGAATTTTCAAACGCGAACAACGATTTATGATTGTAAATTTGCATATTTCAATTAGTTTTTTTACATTTGCAACGCAGTTTACAAAACAATAATTTGCATTATGGACATTGCAACTCGCCTCCGCCAGTTTATTGATTACCGAAAGATTTCAGTATCACAGTTTGCAGATACATGCGGCATACCCCGACCGTCGTTCTCTCAGTTGCTGAGCGGACGCAATAAAAAAGTGTCTGACGAGCTTATAGGTAAGATCCACGATGCCTTCCCGGCTTTATCGGTGATGTGGTTGATGTTTGGCGAGGGGAATATGCTGACTGATGCAAATATTGAAACTTCAGAGCCTGAAAATACTCCGGAATTACCGTTTAATGAGTCGATAGCTTCTGATTACGAGGAGTTTATGCCCTACGGCAAGGAGAATAACGCCTATCAGCAGCGTGAGCCGGAAAAATACGAAGCTATCCCCTACCGCACTGCTCCGCGCAAACAGCCCTCACCTGAAGCACAACAGACACCGGCACCTTCTGAAATTTCATTTATTGATACTTCGGGAATGTCTGCGGGTGCGACTTCCTCGTCGGGACCTTCGGCACAATCTCAGCAGAAGGGAGCATCGGAGGCTAAGCGTAAGGTGTCACACATTATAGTATATTACAACGATAATACTTTCGAGACTTTTCTACCACAGTCTGCCGGACATTGACGGGGCTGTAACGCCGTTTTGAAGATCGGTCGGATTGTCGTATCTTTGCACGCGAAGAAATAATCCGACACTAATGAAACAACTACGCGACTATACTGTGGCCGAGAGCAGGAAGCTATCCCCTCTTTACTCCCTGCTGGTGCTTCAGCCTGCTGATCGAGACATACCACTACCCTGTTGCCGTCCCGGCCAGTTCGTACAGGTAGCTATCGATACACAGGGTGTCATGCTCCGTCGTCCTATCTCCATAAATCGTTACTTTTGCAGCTCCGGAGAGCTTCACCTTCTTGTCCGTCGGGCAGGAAAAGGCACCTCGTGGTTGTGCGATGTGGCTCCGGGTGCAAGGCTCAATCTGCTCCTGCCCTTAGGCAACGGTTTTACGCTTCCGACTGAGATATCGGCTGATTTTCGTCCGTTGCTGGTAGGAGGAGGCGTCGGTGTTGCGCCGCTGCTGCAGCTCGGAGTGGAGCTTAGCGAAGCGGGATATTCGCCGGAGTTTCTGCTCGGAGCACGATCGGCGCGCGATCTGCTTCTGATAGATGATTTCAGGAAAATCGGTCGCGTGCACATCTCTACCGACGATGGTTCGGAAGGTACTCCCGGTGTAGTGACACTTAATGCGGCGCTCACCGAAGGCGACTTCACAAAAATTTATTGCTGCGGCCCGGCACCGATGATGAAGAGTGTCGCCTCGGTTGCCTCGCGAAGAGGTATCGACTGCGAGGTTTCGCTCGAAAATATGATGGCCTGCGGGCTCGGCGCGTGCCTTTGTTGCGTGGAGAAGACAGTGAAAGGGAATGTCTGCGTATGCACCGAAGGGCCGGTGTTCAATATTAATCAACTCACATGGCTTTCATGACAACGAATCTCAAAGTTAAAATAGGAGCACTTGAGCTTCAGAACCCGGTAATGACAGCCTCGGGCACATTCGGCTATGGCCACGAGTTTGCAGATCTCATCGACATCAGTCGTCTGGGAGCATATATTATAAAAGGTACAACACTTGAACCCAGGCAGGGCAACGACTATCCGCGCATGGCTGAGACGCCCTCGGGTATGCTGAATGCAGTCGGCCTTCAGAATCCGGGTGTGGAGCATTTCGTTGAGCATACCTATGCCACTCTCCGCGGAGCATACGATCCTGCCCGGCTGATCGTGAATGTGTCGGGTGCTTCGTTGTCCGACTATGTAGCTGTGGCTCAAAAGCTCGCTCCGCTCGACGGAGTGGCGGCCATTGAAGTCAATATCTCCTGCCCGAATGTGAAGCAGGGCGGCATGGCTTTCGGCACGACATGTGCCGGAGCTGCCGAGGTGACAAAAGCCCTGAGGAGAGCATGGCCTCGTACACTGATTGTAAAACTGTCGCCTAATGTCACCGATATAGCCGAGATAGCCCGAGCCGTCGAGGCGGAGGGGGCCGATGCCGTATCGCTCATCAACACGATTATGGGAATGGCTATCGATGTAGAGCGACGCCGGCCGATGCTTTCGACCGTGACCGGAGGCCTATCAGGACCGGCGGTACGTCCCGTAGCTGTGCGAATGGTGTGGCAGACGGCCCGCGCTGTCAAGATCCCGGTGATAGGTCTGGGAGGTATCACATCCGGCCGCGATGCCCTTGAGTTTATCATGGCCGGCGCCACGGCAGTGCAGGTCGGCACGGCAAATTTCATAGATCCGGCGTGCACCGTGCGGATTATCGACGAGATCGCCGACTACTGCGCGCGTCACCAAATCGCCGACATCAACGAGCTGCGAGGCATTATCTGATTCCGGAGTAAGCTTCGCGGGCCGCTGCAAGCGTTTCCGGTTTCCCGACATCAAACCATCTGAAGCTGCCCTGGGGCGCATAGCTCATGTAGGTGAGCTCTGCGCAGCTGTCTGCATAGAAAGGGGTGATGGAGGCCGGAATGATCTCCCTGGCATCGCCCGAGAGCTGCTGCATCCACCGCGACAGCACAGGAAGCACCTTTTTTAGATTTATTACATGCACCCCGCCAAATGATAGCGGATGCAGATTCCGTATATCGAGATTTGCGGGGCGTCTCTCATCCGTAGCACTGTTGCCCCATCCCCGCATCCTTTGACTGTCGTCGAAATACAGGCTGCGCGTCGAGCCGCGTTGTTGTGTAAGCAGCGTGGCATCAGCACCTGAGGCACGGTGTGCCGCCAGCATCCGGCTCAGATCAAAATCGGTCAATATATCGGCATTGTGCACTATAAGCTCTGTGCACCCCTCTCCTATCAGCGGAGCCGCCTTAAGGAGCCCTCCGGCAGTGTCGAGCAGAAGATCAGATTCATCGCTTACATTCACTTCGATGCCAAAATCATGTCGTGCAAGATAATCCACAATCTGTTCAGCGAAATGATGCACATTGACTGTCACACTCTCAGCACCGGCCTGTCGCACTCGGTCGATCACCCTGTGGAGCATAGGCACTCCCGCCACCTCTACAAGCGCTTTGGGGTGAAAGTCGGTGAACGGTCGAAGCCGCGACCCTATGCCTGCGGCAAATATCAATGCTTTCATCTATGGATCTGTTGAAAATTAATTAATACAAAATGCGACCCCGGTGTATATAAAGAATACTTGATAACAGTGGCTTTTAACATAATATCGTTGAATTTTCAACAGTTACTTATTTACGCTTTTTATCATCCGGTCAATGCCATGCTCGCGGTGCACTAACCGCACATTTACATCAAAATTTTCAGCAAGCCATCGGGCTGTATCCTCTGCGCTGTAGACAGACCGATGCCTTCCGCCGGTACAGCCGAAACACACCTGAAGATCGGTAAATCCTCGGCGTATATACTTCTCTACGCTCGGAGCCACGATTCGGCGCACATTCTCCAGCATCCGTGTTATCTCGCCGTCAGCTTCCAGAAACTCGCGTACCGGGGCATCCATGCCTGTGAGCGCTTTGTATTGATCATAGCGCCCGGGATTGTGCACTGCACGGCAATCAAACACAAAGCCACCCCCATTTCCGGAAGGATCGTCGGGTACCCCTTTCCGGTAAGAGAAGCTCACTACGGTGACAGTCAGCGTCTTTCCAGACACGGAGGGTAGCCACCGGGTGTCGTCGGCCATTCGGCGGCATACATCTTCGAGCGCCGGCCATCGCTTTATTACACCTTCATCAAGTAATTGGCGAAGCGTCACCATCGCAGCCGGAATCTGGGTGGCAAATATTGACTTCCGCTGAGCCAACCCGCGCAGGCCGTACGCTCCAAGCACCTGCAGTGTGCGCAAGAGCACGAACAGCGGCAACCTTTGCCGGAATGCTTCAGCGTCGAAATCCGGGCGGATCTTCTTCATCTCGTCGATATACTCGTCGGTGAGTCTATCGCGCAGAGTCTGAGGCAGCCGGGCCCTGGCCTGCCACAGCATCGAGGCGAGATCATATTCTACAGGCCCGCGCCGACCGCCCTGGAAATCTATGAACCCAAGTGTGCCGTCGGCCTTAACCATAATGTTGCGACCCTGGAAATCACGGTATAGAAACCCTTCGGCAGGGCCAGGCGAGCACAGCACGGCAGCGAGTGAGTCAAAGTCGGCCTGGAGCGCAAGTTCGTCGAAAGGAGTGTCGACTACTCTAAGAAAACAGTATTTGAAATAATTCAGATCCCAAAGCACAAGCTGAGAGTCAAATTCGGCCGACGGATAGCACTTGTTGAAGTCAAGCTCTTCCGCCCCTTCTATCTGTATATGGGCAAGCTGCCGGACAGCATCGCCCAACAATGCGCGTTCTTCCGAGCTAAAGCTGCCGGTAGAGCGTCCGGCTGCAGTTGCATCGTATAGGGATACGTCGCCGAAATCCTCTATTAGGTAGCATGTCGCGTCCTCGCTCTGAGCCATAACAAGAGGTGTGCATATTCCACGGTCGCGCAGATGTCTGGATAGATAAATGAATGCACGGTTTTCGTCAGCGTCAGTACCTGCACACCCTATAACCCGCTCCGCTCCGGGAGCCGACAGACGATAGTAGCGGCGCGAAGAGCCCGCTGCGGGCAGAGCCACTACTTCAGGTGTGATGCCATATAAATCGAAATATAATTTCTTCAGTTTTTCCATTATCAATCTTGAATCAGTTGCACTATTATCGAATCTGCCACAAGCATATGTCGTTCGGGGATATAGAGCCGGGAGCTCTCTGCGGCGAGCACACCGGTGCTTAAAGCCTTCTGAGCATCTGCCATCAGTCGTTGCGAGCGGTCATTGCCGAAGCGCTCGCGACAGTCGGCCATTTCGATACCTCCGGTGGTGCGGAGGCGCGTGAGCAGGTAGTCGTTGAATCGCTCGGATTCACTCTCTATCTCGACGGTGAGTGTCGACTCCCAACCTCGGCTAATATACCGTTTCAGCTCCGTCAGATGAGCTTTCCTGCAATTATTTCCGTCGAATGAATGTGCTCCGGGGCCGATTCCGAGGTAAGGAGTAGAGTCCCAGTATGAAGAATTGTGAGCAGCCCTATATCCGGGTCGTGCGAAGTTTGAGATTTCGTAGTGTCCGTATCCCCGCTGAGCTGATCTTTCGCAGAGTGTGAGATACATCCTCTCAGCATCTTCCGGAGCGGTTTCCGACACTTTCCCCGCCTGGAGCATCACACTAAGACGTGTGCGTGGCTCATAGCTCAGTAAATATGCGCTAAGATGCTCCGGCTCAAGATCAAGCACTCCGTCGAGCGACCGTTGCCAGCTCTGCAACGTGCTTCCGGGCAGCCCGTATATCAGGTCGAGCGAAAGATTCTCCACACCTCCTGCAGTGCGAAGCATATCGACGGCCTCGATCGCCTGAGAAGCTGTATGTCGGCGTCCCACTCCCCGCAGCTCATCATCGTTCAGCGACTGTATGCCCATCGACACACGCCCCACCGGCGAACTGCGGAGCCATCGACAGAACTCATAATTCACATCTTCAGGATTTACCTCTATGGTAGTTTCAATACTTGAAGATGTATCTATGCCGGATAATAGTCTGTCAAGCAATCTTGTGCCGAGAGCTGAGGGCGTGCCTCCGCCGATATATATGGTGCTAGGTGCTTCGCCGACGCGCGCATCGATTTCAGCTCTTGCCATCTCGACATAACGCTCCATTATGTCGGCGGCACCTGCTTTCATTGAATAGAAATCGCAGTAAAAGCATTTGGCGTGGCAAAACGGCACATGAATGTACAGACCTGCCGGGGGGGTCACAGCTTGTGGCATATCTCCTTGAAATTGCAATATTTGCACGCATGATCACTTGCGGCTGCCGTGAACGGTATATTGCGATCGAATATTTCGGCTATCGTATCCATCAGCATCGGGTAAAAGCGGTCGTTTAGGCTCCGGTAGTCGTCGACCACTTCCCCTGCCATCTTGACATCCTTTATACCGTCCGTAGCCATCGAGCGGAAACTGTAGAGCAGTGGCTTGATAGCGTCGTCGTAACCGGTGGATTGGCTGTATACATTGCAATAGAGCAACAGCTGCAAAATAGCTTTCGGGCGTCGGCGTGATGCACTCTCAATGAACAGATCGTCTATCGAGCTGAAATCCGTCGGATCCGACCCTGTCTTATAATCGACTATTCGCAGTAGCCGGCCGTCGGGCGTAGCTTGTCCTAACAGTGCATCGACGCGGTCTATCACCTGAGTATAGTTTACCGTCAATTGATCGTTTATCTGCAAACGCACTCCCTGACGCAGCTCTCCGCTGATAAACTCGAACGGTAGAAACTTTTTTTCCTCCTGAAGCATCCGGCGCACATTCTGCACCATAACGATACCGAGTGCGTACGCGTCGCCCTGCAGCGGTGTGTCGAGCACTCTGTCGAGTTCGGCTCGCTGGGCATCATTGAGGTCTTTCTCCTTCTCAACACCCTGCTGATACAGGTAAGTATCGGCTCTTTTCTTATAGAAACGGTTTATGGCGCGGCGCGCCTCGCGTACTATAGGAGAATTGTCGGCATCGCGGGCCCCGGCGTCAAGAAAGCCGTCGAGCATTTCGGCTGTGACAACCACTGCTTCCTGATTGTCGCGCGGATTACGTCGCTTCGATATATACAACTGCTCGACCACAGAGTGGATTATCGTGCCATATGTCGACGAATCGATATATTCCGTGATCTCCTCGGCCGGGTTGAGATTTTCGACATAGCTGAGGTAGAAATTCAGCGGGCACTCGATATATCTGTTGATGGCCGATGGAGAGAGCCTTACTTTTCCGGGAGCTTCGGGATGCTCGGCATCCGGCTCAGTGAATCTCTTCAGCTTGCTCCACACGGTATCGTCTTTGGATATCGAGACCGGTATCTGTTCGCGGTGCGACACCGAGTACCCCACGGTAATATGCCTTATATTGTTCCCGGCGAAGAGCATCAGTATCTGCGACATATAGCGCGACATCTCTCCCGATCGAGTGCCGGCGGTACGGCTGTCGTATAGCAGGGTCACTCTCTTGGCCCGGGTGAGGAGTCTGAAAAAGTTGTATGCCGTGGCTGCCTCGCGAAATCGGTTGGTCGACATGCCGTAGGCACCCCGCAGAGCTTCGGGAATGAACGATCCGGCGTGATGGCGTCGCGGATATATACGTTCGTTCATCGAAAGCACGATCACGTTCTCGAAATCGAGAGCGCGAGTCTCGAGCATACCCATAATCTGCAGACCCGACAGAGGTTCTCCGCTGAAACGTACGGTCTGTGAGTTGACGGCCGACTCCACCATCTGCATTACTGTCGATTCGCCGATCTCCACATCGTGACGCTCCAACGCCCTCTCGAGCTCGTCGATAGCTGCAAGATAAGCATCCACCACGACGTATACCCGCTGGTGGTGTGTCTCTGGTTCAGAATCATCTTCAATATCGGCCGCATCTGCATAATCCGGCAGTGCTATATCAACGGCGAGTTTCTGTCGTACAAATTCAAGTATGTTTCGCAAATACCCCGCGACCGACGCAAAATCGTACGGATCTGCCACTTCTTCAAATATCGGAGCCAGACTCGGCGCAACCTCGATGATTAGATCTACCGGCACCATAATCATGTGTCTCAGATTTATTGCCGTGACAAGCGCGGCGCATTCAGCGGAAGCGGCGCTCTGCAGAAGCGGATGCGTAGCAATACCGATCACATCGGCAAAATAATGAGAAGCCATCCCTGTTGTACGGTCGATCCGTGTATGAAGGTGAAGAGCCACAATGCGTCGTATCAGCGATGACACCGGATTCTGCCGCATCGGCAATCCCATGGTCACATTAACCTTCGTAATATCTTGAGGCACAGCTTGAATCATCGGTACGAGCATTGACTCGTCCGGTAGCACAACGACCGTATCTACGGCATCGGCAGCGTTGGCTATATACCCTTCCTTCAGATAGTCGCCAAGCAGTTTGCCGGCATATTTTGCCTGACCGTTTTTCGACGGGACACCGACTATTGAGATCTGAGGAATATAATCTGCCGGAATGTCGTCTACCCCCGAGGTGAGCGGGTAGAGCGAAGGGAAACTCTCCACGTTGGTCCGCACCATCTGCAGTGCGTGATTTGACGTGTCAAGCAGCATCGGATTGCTGAAATCCCAGTAGAAATCTGCTTTGCCGGCCACTTTCAACCGACTGAAAAGCCGGCTCTCAACGGTTGTCAGTACGTTGAATCCTACAAAAACGTACCTCTCGGCATCGAGCGCTTTCAGTTCCGAGGCTCGGCGCAGACGCTCTACAGCCTTGCGGAATATCATGCCCGAAGTGGCGAGCGATTCAGATGCCAGAGCCTTGTGGAAGTTGGTGTATAGTGGCGATAACATCTGCCACAACCGCATATATTTTGCTGATGAACTTTCGTCGGTAAGCTCGGTATCGTCATTACGGCGATGTGGCACATGCCTCCAGAAGCGGTCAGGTGAATACTCGCTGTACTCCTCATGCCAGAAGCGTCGTATCACTTCGAGCTGACGCGGCTCAAGAAAGGTCGAATTTATCTCTCTGTATCTCTTGACATTAGTATATAGAGCTTTGGCATCGACGAGATAGCGGTCCACGTCGTTGAAGTCGTTGAGGAGCATGTCGCCCCAGAAGCGGAAACGGTCGAAAGGCTGCGGATCTTCGCTCAGGTGCCGGTATTCGTTATAGAGGGTGAAAAGCTGATCGAGGTGTGAAGCCTCGGTGAGCTCGGGCACCATCCTGCCGGCAAGACGCTCTATAGTGATGACATCGGGGCTCATAACGGTGATATTCCGGCTGCGAGCTTCGCGACGAAGATAGCGCCGGAAGAAGGTTGCCGAGCGCTGATTGGGAAACACAAAGCAGAAATCTGCCAGATCCGTCCCCTCGTTGTCGATATATTTTTGTGCTACAAGCTGTAGAAACGGAGTCATAATCACTGATGTTTCAATAAGAAACAGACCTTGAGAGCAACGTCAAAATTTACGATCTTTCCATTTGCATTTCCGCCGATGTCGGCCGATGCACGGTTGAACACGCTAATCAGCTTCTCGACATTCTCTACGGTAATGAAACGTGCGAACTTCACGCTGAAATCCATCTCCGAGCGAGTCATGTATACCAGCTCCGGGACACCGAAGTTGCTCACGAAGTTTTCTCTCACAAGCCGCTGTGCATCAGTGTAGAAAGCACGTTGCACCTCACGGTCAAGAGCTGCAAGATCGTTGGCCCACGCACGCAGGCGCGACACATCACGTTGATATGCCAGGCGCATCAGCTGCACGAATCGTTCGAAATATCCAGCCTCAGCGCCACGAAGTTCCGTTGCTCGGAGAGCTCGTATCACATTTCCCTCGGCGTTATGTGCCATAGCCACAGCATCGGTGGCGTCGACACCGCGCTGACGCACGAGTATGTCGGCTATCGCGGCATCCGGCAGTGGCTTGACTTCAATACGCTGGGTGCGCGAATAGATTGTCGGAAGAATCTCGCGGGCATTGTCGCTGGCAAGCAGGAACTGCACGTCGCCACCCGGCTCCTCGATAAGTTTCAGAAGCTTGTTGGCACACTCGTTATTCATCCGTTCGGGCAGCCAGATCACTACTACACGTCTTCCCGTTCGGCCGGTGAGCGATAGCCGATGTATCAGAGCCTCGCTCTCGTTGACGTATATGGTGGGATTTGCATTCTTTTTGTCGAGCATCTCGGCCCAAATGCTCAGATCGGCCTCCGGCGAGCGATCCACAAATTCCCGCCACTGCTCGATGTAGGAGTCGGATACAGGAAGCACCTTCCCGCTCTCGGCCTTCACTACAGGATAGATGTAGATCGTGTCGAGATGGTTCATGGATCGGTTGAGCCTGCATGCGCGACATTCGCCACACGAATCGGTGTCGCCTTCGCTGCGTCCGGTGCACTGCAGATATTGGGCAAAAGCTCGCGCCAGAGCAAGCTTGTATGCCCCCTGCGGCCCCTCAAGCAGCAGTGCGTGAGGCAGGTGCGAGGTGTCGGCCATTGCCCGCAGCCGCTCTTTGACACTTTCGTGACCCGGTATATCTCTGAAAAACATAATGCAAGGTAGTGGTCTATTTCCATGCAAATTTACGCATTTCGGCAGTGATAACAAAACTATGCGTATTTATAATGTATGGTCGTGTCAAAAAACTTTGGTAGCGTCCGACTATTTTTGTATTTTTGCACCCGATAAAAACCACACTTTTTAGAGCAATGAGCAAAAAGTTCAACAGATATAGTAAATTTGATCTGTCGCAGATCAACAAAGATATCCTCGGGCTTTGGAATGAGGAGGGTACTTTCGAGGCCTCGTTGCGCCTGCGTCAAGGTGCTCCGTCGTTTGTATTTTTCGAAGGCCCCCCATCGGCTAACGGTATGCCCGGTATTCACCATGTGATGGCCCGTACCATAAAAGACATTATCTGCCGCTACAAGGCTATGCAGGGCTTCAGCGTAAAGCGTAAGGCCGGATGGGACACCCACGGCCTCCCCGTGGAGCTCGGCGTGGAGAAAAGCCTCGGTATCACAAAGGAGGATATCGGCAAGAAAATATCAGTGGACGATTACAATGCCGCATGCCGCAACGAGGTGATGAAGTACACTCGTGAGTGGGAGACACTTACAGCCAACGTAGGATATTGGGTGGATATGCGCGATCCGTATATCACCTACGACAACCGCTATATCGAGAGTGTATGGTGGTTGCTTCGTCAGCTTTACGACAAAGGGTACCTCTACAAAGGATATACCATTCAGCCTTACTCGCCGGCTGCCGGCACAGGTCTGAGCTCCCATGAGCTCAATCAGCCGGGTTGCTACCGCGATGTCAAGGATACCACATGTACCGCTCTGTTCGATATCGTCAATCCTCCTGCTGAGATGGACGGCTGGGGGCGTGCATGCTTTGCAGCCTGGACCACTACTCCCTGGACCCTCCCCTCAAACACCGCTCTCTGCGTAGGCCCGCGTATCGAGTATGTGCTGATCCGCACATACAACCCCTATAACAGCGACAAGCTTTCGCTCGTCATTGCAAAGTCGCGTCTTTCCGCTTACTTCAAGCCTGAAGGCGCCGAGGCTGACCTCGATACGTTTACGCCCGGCGACAAGGTCGTGCCTTACCGTGTGATAAAAGAGTATACCGGCGCTGATCTTGTCGGTATGCACTATCAGCAGCTTCAGCCGTGGGTTAAACCATCGGCCAAGGTAGACGACAACGCCGCCGAGTATGTCAAGAGCTATTCGGCTGCCCATCCCGACAAATGCTTCAGTGTAGGTGTCGACAACTTTGTAGAAATGGCCGACGAGGCTTTCCGTGTGATCCCCGGCGACTATGTGACAACCGACGACGGTACCGGCATCGTGCATATCGCTCCCACTTTTGGTGCGGATGATGCTAAAGTGGCCAAAGATGCAGGCATCCCCTCGCTATTTATGATAAACAAGGCCGGGGAGACTCGCCCGATGGTCGATCTGACCGGTAAATATTATATGCTCGACGAGTGCGCCCAGGCTTTCATCGACAGATGCGTCGATGTGGAGCTCTACTCGAAGTATCAGGGCCGGTATGTCAAGAACGACTACGATCCGAAATATACCGTCGACAATAAATTCGATAAAGCTGCAGCCGATCGCGACGAGGATCTGAACATATACCTGTCTCTTGAGCTCAAACAAGACCACAAAGCTCTCAAGATCGAAAAGCATGTGCACAACTATCCTCACTGCTGGCGCACCGACAAGCCTGTGCTTTACTATCCTCTCGACTCGTGGTTTATACGTTCGACAGCGGCCCGCGACAAGATGATCGAGCTCAACAATACCATCAAATGGAAACCGGCCTCTACAGGTACAGGCCGCTTCGGCAAATGGCTTGAGAACCTTCAGGACTGGAATCTGTCGCGCTCGCGCTACTGGGGCACTCCCCTTCCGATCTGGCGCACTGAAGACGGCACCGAGGAGATCTGTATAGACTCTGTTGAGATGCTCTTCAATGAGATAGACCGCGCGGTGGCCGCCGGTGTGATGAAATCGAATCCTTATCGCGAGCAGGGATTTGTTCCCGGCGACTACTCCAAAGCCAACTACGAGCGCATCGATCTGCATCGGCCGTATGTCGACGATATCGTGCTTGTCTCGCCCTCGGGTCGCCCCATGCGCCGCGAGACTGACCTGATCGACGTATGGTTCGATTCGGGTGCCATGCCGTATGCCCAGATACACTATCCTTTTGAGAATAAGGAGGCTTTTGACTCCGGAGAACTTTTCCCGGCCGACTTCATCGCCGAGGGGGTCGATCAGACCCGCGGCTGGTTCTTTACGCTTCACGCCATAGCAAGTATGATCTTCGGATCGACAGCTTATAAGGCGGTGATTTCTAACGGTCTGGTGCTTGATAAGTTCGGCAACAAAATGTCCAAACGTCTGGGTAACGCCGTCAATCCCTTTGAGGCGATCGATACCTACGGCTCTGACCCTCTGCGTTGGTATATGATCTCAAACTCGGCACCGTGGGATAATCTGAAATACAACCCTGCCGGAGTAGAGGAGGTGGCACGCAAATTCTTCGGTACTCTCCATAATGTATACTCGTTCTTCGCCCTGTATGCCAACCTTGACGAGATCGACTATACCGCGCCGCTGCCGGCCAATCCGCCGGAGATGGATCGCTGGATCATTTCGGTGCTCAATACCCTTATCGCCGATGTGCAGGCGGCTCTCGACGATTACGAGCCGACACGCGCAGCACGCGCTATCATGGAGTTTGTCGACTCAAACCTTTCAAACTGGTACGTGCGTCTGAACCGCTCGCGCTTCTGGGGTAAGGAGATGACCGACGACAAGATTTCGGCATTCCGGACTCTCTTCACATGCTTGCGTACTGTAGCCGAGCTTATGGCGCCTATAGCTCCGTTCTATGCCGACCGTCTGTATCGCGACCTTACGGCAGTGTCGGGCGATGGTGCTCAGTCCGTTCATCTGGCTGACTTCCCAAAAGTCGACACCGCACTGATCAATCCCGAGCTCGAACGCCGCATGGCTTTGGCTCAGGCTATCACCTCAATGACGTTGGCCCTGCGCCGCAAAGTCAATATCAATGTGCGCAAGCCGCTGCAGGCTCTTATGATACCGGTGGCCGACGAAGCTCAGCGCGCCGACATCGAGGCAATCGCGCCAATCGTGCTCAGTGAGGTGAATGTCAAGGAGATAAAGTATGTTGATGCCGATTCGGGCGTTTTGGTGAAGCGCGTAAAACCCGACTTCAAGAAACTTGGCCCGAAGTTCGGCAAGCATATGAAGGCGGTTGCAGCTGCCGTAGCAGCTCTCGAACAGGCTCAGATCTCGGCTCTCGAACGCGAAGGTATGCTCGCTCTGGCTCTCTCCGATGGCACTGATGCGACCATCGAGCTTGCCGACGTGGAGATCATATCCGAGGATATCCCCGGCTGGCTTGTGGCAAACGACGGCCTGATCACTATAGCTCTCGACATCAACGTCACCGAACCTCTGCGTCGTGAGGGTATTGCCCGCGAGATCATCAATCGCGTGCAGAATATCCGCAAAGCGCGCGATTTTGAGATTACCGACAGAATAGCGGTAGTGTTCGGCCATAATGAGGCTACAGATGCGGCAATCACCGATTTCAGCGATTTCATTGCCCGCCCTGTGCTTGCCGAAACGCTGACGATAGGAGAAGTTGCGCCCGACGATGCCGATGTCGAAACTCTCTCAATCGACGAGATAACGCTTCCGGTCAAAGTGACCAGACTGCAATAACACACGCTGATGAGCGGTAAACATCCTGCAGGGGTGCTTGCCGCTCATCAATCCTAATATCGCGACATATATACAATACCTTATATCAAAGTACCAAAAAACATTATTATCATGTCCGAAAAAAAACGATATTCCGATGCGGAGCTTCAAGAGTTCAAGGAGCTGATTCTTAAGAAGCTCGAAAAAGCACAGCATGACTACGACATGCTGCGTGCCAATGTCACCAATACCGACGGCAACGATGTTGCCGACACCAGTCCTACTTTCAAGGTGCTGGAGGAGGGCGCCACAACCCTCTCGAAAGAGGAGGCCGGACAATTAGCTCAGCGTCAGCAGAAATTCATTCAGAATCTCAAAAATGCGCTGATACGTATCGAGAATAAGACTTACGGTATATGTCGCGAGACCGGTGAGCTTATCCCCAAGGAGCGGCTTATGGCTGTGCCTCATGCCACCCTAAGTATGGCGGGTAAAGCTGCCGAAGCCAAGACAAAGAAGAGGCGCTAAACTGTTCAATCCGTACCACGCCGATATGCTCGGGCTATCGACGCGGTCACACTCTAACGATTAGTATATTTTGAAACTGTCCAAATCCTGGCTCGCAGCCATAGTGATATTCGCTGTCATTTTAGTCGACCAAGCTATAAAAATTTGGGTGAAAACCTCATTTTGGCTTGGCGAAGAGGTTGTCATAACCGATTGGTTCCGACTGCTTTTCATAGAAAACAACGGCATGGCTTTCGGTATGGAGCTGGGCAGCAAGCTATTTCTCACGATATTCCGTATACTGGCTGTCGCCGCGATAATTTGGTATATTGTCAGGCTCTGTCGTCGCGACGCTACCGCATCCACGCCCATTAAGCGCGGGTATCTGGTGTGCTGGGCTCTGATCGCTGCCGGCGCAGCGGGCAATATTATAGATTGTGTGGCTTACGGACAGTTGTTCAACGATCCGATGCCCCGCCAGGTGGCTGAGTTTATGCCCCCGGAGGGAGGATATGCTCCGCTTTTTATGGGTAAGGTGGTGGATATGTTCTATTTCCCGCTTTTCTCCTTCGATTGGCCTCAATGGATGCCCTGGGTCGGGGGTGAGCATTTCCTGTTTTTTCAGCCGGTATTCAATTTTGCCGACGCATCTATCACCGTCGGAATCATTGCATTGCTGATATTTTATTCCGGTGTGTTTGCCGGCTCATCTACCGCTGCCCCGGCTGATCCTGCTTCTGAATCATCCCACGACAATGACACTGCGGCATCCGATAAATAGGGCGATATTAACCTTTATTCTTGCTGCCTTAATGGCGGCTTGCAGCTCCACCCCCGACGGTATCATTCCGCAGGAGAAGATGGCGCGGCTGCTTGCCGACGTGCATCAGGCCGAAGGAGTCGTCGAAACGGATAGGGGTTACTATTCTTCGGATTCGATGCGCAGGGTGCTCCGCATGTCGTTATATGAGCGACATGGTGTCACCGCCGCGCAAGTCGACTCGTCGATGATGTGGTATGGGCGCAATATCGAGAAATATATTGAAGTCTATGAACGCGTCATCGAGATACTCGACGAACGTCTGCTCGAAGCCAACACCCTATCGGCGCGACAAGGCGGCGAAATGGCACAGGCCTCTATGGCCGTGGAGGGCGACTCGGTAGATGTCTGGACTACTGCACGTCAGCGCCGTTTCTATGCCCGTGGAGCAAACAATTATATATCATATCGTCTCAATGCCGACAATCATTGGGAGCCAAACGACAGGTTCACACTCTCGTTCAAGGCTCTTAATCCGCTCTCGCCTATCACAATGACGATGACGGCCGAATACGACGACGGCACTGTAGAGGTTGTTTCGCGATCCACTTCGCAGCAAGGATGGGCGGACATATCTATAGATGTGGAGGGTGAAGATTCCCGCTCCGGCATAAAAGGGCGTCACCCTCGGGCGTTGGCCGTGGCTATCGGATACTCGCCCGCGCAGAATGAGCAGATGTATATCGACTCAATCTCTCTGGTGCGTGTACATCCGCGTATCACCCGAGCATCTGCTGTAGGTCGCGAAGATATGCTCCCCGGCCCTGAAACTGTTCCTGTAGCTGATTCTATTGCGCAATGAGCAGATATATGGCTCAATATGTAGTTTGCGGCAGCGATATTCATCGTTTGTCGGCCGTTGATATTGATGCAGATGGCATCGTGACGGCCATCACACCGGTTGATGGGGAGATGCCGTCGACACATTACCTTACTCGCGAGATTATTGTCGTCACCGCCCCGGGATACGCCATCCCCTTGCGACGGGCTGATGAGTCGCTTTCTGAGTATGCCCACAGGGTGCAGGAGTATGCCGTGCCCTCCGGGTGCTGTCCGTATGCAGCTTCTTATGCAGTTCGTCCGATAATGTGACTTGTTGAGGCTTTTGTATGTACGCTTAATTTTTTGTATTTTTGCAGCAGAATTGAGACAACGGATGCATTGCGCGTTTGTGTCCCGATAGCAATTAATAATTGTCCCTGTAGCAATTAATAATAAAGATGGTTTTTAATCCTCACGATATACTACACCTGCAGCAGCTTGTATCAACTGCCGAGCGAATTGTGCTGGTGTGTCATGTGTCGCCCGACGGTGATGCTATGGGATCGACTTTGGGACTCATGCATCTGCTTGAGGCCATGGGGAAACGCCCTGCCGTCATCACCCCTGATGTGCCTACGTCGACTCTTGATTTCCTTCCCGGCTCTGAGAAGGTGATCCATGCTTCGCGTCAGACTCAGAAAGCCAAGGTGCATTTTGATGCGGCTGATCTGGTGATATGTCTCGACTTCAATGTGCCCGACCGTATTGACCGCATTGCCGAGATGATGCTCGGCTCTGCAGCTCCTAAGGTGCTTATTGATCATCATCTGCACCCTGATAGTTTCGCGCAGCTTACTTTCTCCTACCCCGACTCCTCGTCCACTTGCTATCTCCTGTATTCACTGATATGTGCTGCCGGATGGCGAGGTTTCCTTAATGGCGATTCTGCTACTTGTCTTTATACCGGTATGATGACCGATACCGGCAATTTCTCGTACAACTCAAATTGCCCGGGTCTGTATACGGCTATTGCCGATCTGTTGTCACTCGGTATTGACAAAGACCGGATCTATACTCTCGGTATCAACACTATGTCACTCGACAGCCTGCGCCTGAATGCTTACGCAGTTTCCGAAAAGATGCAAGTGTTTAGCAGCCATCGATGTGCCGTAATCTCGCTTGATGCCGGAGAGCTCAAGCGTTTCAACTACCAAAAAGGCGATACTGAAGGGTTGGTCAACAAGCCTCTGAGCGTACCAGAGATAATATACTCGGTTTTTGTCCGCGAAGATGAAAATCAGATTAAATTCTCGCTGCGTTCCAAAGGTGAGTTTCCGGTCAACAAAATTTGTAAAGACCATCTCGGCGGAGGCGGACATCTCAACGCTGCCGGTGGCGAATTGCATTGCTCTCTGGACCAGGCACTAAGACTCTTATACGACATACTTCCCCAATACGATAAATATCTTCCTGATAATGAATAAGATACTGAACATTCTCGCAGCCGCTCTCCTTGTCGCAGTTGCCTCGGCTTGCAACGACAGCACTTCGTATGCCGATCTGATAAATGATGAAAACAAAGCGGTGAACCGCTTTTTGGTAGATCAGCGAGTGATCGGTGCCGTACCGGCCGACTCCGTGTTTGAGTATGGTGAAAATGCTCCGTACTACCAAATGGATCCGGACGGAAACATATACATGAAAGTGGTAAATCCCGGTGATCTCAACGATCGTCCGCAGGACGACGATCTGGTGTATTTCCGCTTCCTGTGCTCTAATCTGACCAATTATACCACCGTCAACGAAATGATTTGGACAGGGAATGCCTTGAATCTTGATCAGGTAAATCCCACTTCATTCCGCTTCAACAACTTCTCGCTGCAGTCGTCGGTAGTATGGGGTTCGGGCATACAGCTGCCTCTGAACTATCTTGGCTACAACTGCGAGGTATATCTTATCATTAAATCTCAGTACGGTCCGACCGACAATATTTCCACCGTACAACCATACGTTTATAACATAAGCTACTACCGTTCACAAATTTA
>CAZPKH010000001.1:0-126187 GCA_964587165.1 uncultured Muribaculaceae bacterium | reverse complement strand
TTTCCACCGTACAACCATACGTTTATAACATAAGCTACTACCGTTCACAAATTTAATATGGCACTTATCAAATCTATATCCGGCATACGCGGCACCATAGGCGGCCGTCCCGGCGACGGACTTTCCGCTATCGACGTAGTGCGCTTTGCATCTGCATACGCACAGTACATTTCTTCGACACTTACTCCCGACTCTAAGCGTCTTATTGTAGTAGGTCGCGACGCGCGTCTGTCGGGCCCGATGGTAGAGCGGCTCGTTGTTGGAGCTCTGATGTCGATGGGCTTTGATGTGGTGAACATCGGGTTGGCATCTACGCCTACTACCGAGATTGCCGTCGTGTCGGAAGGAGCTGCCGGTGGTATTATAATCACTGCAAGTCATAACCCTGTGCAGTGGAACGCTTTGAAGCTGCTAAATGCTCGCGGCGAGTTTCTCGACGATGCTCAGGGCCGTCGTGTGCTTCAGATCGCGGAATCAGGCGAGATAGATTTTGCCGACGTACACTCTATCGGCACCGAATATATCAATAATACTTACGACAGGGTGCATATCGAAAAAGTGCTTGCACTGGATCTTGTCGATCGCGACGCTATTGCTAAGGCAGATTTCACTGTGGCTGTCGATGCTGTTAACTCCGTAGGAGGTAAGGTGATTCCTCAACTCCTCAGAGCGTTGGGTGTCAAGAATATAATTGAGCTCAACTGCGATCCTACCGGACGCTTTGCGCATACCCCCGAGCCAATACCTGAAAATCTGACCGACATCTCTGCTCTTGTGCGTGAATCGGGTGCCGATGTAGGATTTGTAGTTGACCCCGACGTAGATCGTCTGGCAATAGTGATGGACGGAGGCGAGATGTTTGTCGAGGAGTATACTCTCGTGGCTGTGGCCGACTATGTGCTTCAGCATACTCCGGGTGCTACTGTATCAAACCTGAGCTCAAGCCGGGCGCTCCGGGATGTCACTCTCGCTCATGGGTGCAGCTATCAGGCTTCGGCTGTCGGCGAGGTCAATGTCACCACGCTGATGCGAAGCACCGGTGCCGTGATAGGCGGCGAGGGTAACGGCGGAGTGATTTACCCCGCTTCGCATTACGGCCGCGATGCTCTCGTGGGAGTGGCTCTCTTTCTAAGCCTTCTTGCACGGAGCGGTAAAAAGGTGTCGGAGCTTAAGCGCACGTATCCCGCCTACAGCATAGCCAAGCATAAAATAGAACTCACACCCGATATTGATGTCGACGCGCTCCTTGTTGCTTTGAAAGACCGCTATGCCGGCGAGCAGATCACCGACATCGACGGTGTGAAGATAGATTTTGCCGACTCGTGGGTGCATCTCCGCAAATCAAACACCGAACCCATCATACGAATATATGCTGAGGCGGCGACAATGGAGAAGGCTGACGCACTGGCCGATTCGGTTAAGGCTGTGATAGCCGAGCTTGCGAAATGAAGCGTATATTCGCCGTTATAGCTTATTTTTGGGCTGCCATCGCTGTGGTAGCCCAATCGCCTGTAGAATATGGACTTGTATCAATCTCAGTAGCCACTCTTCGAGCTGAGCCCCGTCAAGGAGCTGAGCTGGAAACTCAGGCTCTGATGGGCACACCGTTGCGCCTGTCTGATCGTCGCGGGGAGTGGTGGCTTGCCACAACCCCCGACGGGTATGAAGCATGGATAAATGAAAGCGGATTTGTTCCGATGTCCGCCGACGCGATGCGTCTATGGCGGTCAGCTCAACGACAGATCGCAACATCGTTTGATCAGTTTTATCTCATCGATCCATCGACCGGCGAGCGTGTGTCGGACATTGTAAACGGTTGTATCCTTGAGCTTGACACTCTTGCAGCTCCGGCCGGGTTCAAGTCATTGCGTATGCCCGATGGCCGAAGAGGTGTCGCACCGGCCGAACTGACAGCCGACTTTGCGGTGTGGGCATCTGACACTGTGGCCGATATGGAGCGGCTTCTTCGCTTTGCAGCCTCGATGACCGGCACTCCTTATCTGTGGGGGGGCATGTCGACGAAGATGATAGATTGTTCGGGGTACTCCAAGCTTCTATATCAAGATGCAGCCCATATCCTGCTGCCGCGCAACGCCTCCGAGCAGGCCGCTGTGGGTCAACGTATTGACTTGTCGGATTGCGCCTCAGTCGATTATGATAAACATCTTATGGCAGGCGACCTTCTGATGTTCACCAATCCTGAAACGGGCCGCATAAACCATGTCGGAGTTTATCAGGGCGACGGTTGGTTTATCCACGCATCGGGGCGTGTGTATCGCAGCTCGCTCGACCCGTCTTCGCCGGATGCTACTCCAAAGATACTCAGCCACGCCGTACGGCTTGTTGACTCCTCGACACATCTGCCCTATTCCGGTGCTGTAACATTCAGGCAACATCCGGCATATTTCGAATGAAATTACCGCTGTCGGTTTTTGTATGTGGTGATAATTACCTAACTTTGCATATTAATAAAGAGCAAAGACGATGAGCAACGAAGTGAGGCACGTGGATTACGGAGGTACACGGATGTATTACAGTGTCAGCGGTCCGGCCGATGGATCACCTGTGGTGGTGATGCATGGTTGGGGATGCAACTCGTCGACTATCGTATCGGTTGCCGACATAGCTGCTCGCAATCACAGGGTGTATAATGTGGATTTCCCGGGATTCGGCATGTCACCGGAGCCGACCGATGTGTGGGGTGTCGACGAGTATACCCGTGCAATAGAAGCTCTTGTGGATGCGGAAGGTATAACAGCGCCAACCCTGATCGGTCACTCTTTCGGTGGCCGTGTAGGCATTCTGTACGCATCGCGGCGTGATGTCTCCAAACTTGTGTTGGTCGATGCCGCCGGCATTAAGCCTCGTCCCAAACTGAAAAAAGTATTGAAGCAATCTACATACAAGACCCTGCGACGTGCACTTGAACTGCTTTTGGGGAAGAAACGCTCTGAAGAGCCTGTAAACCGGCTGCGTCGCCTCTTCGGTTCTGCCGACTACAGACAGTCGTCGGCTCAGATGCGCGCCATAATGAGCCGTGTGGTAAACGAAGATCTGACAGATTGTCTCCCAAAGATAAAAGCTCCTACCCTGCTGATATGGGGAGAGAAAGATACAGCTACTCCGATTTCCGACGCACGCAAGATGGAGCGCCTGATCCCGGAGGCCGGCCTTGTCTCGTTTGCCGAAGCCGGGCATTACTCTTTTCTCGACAACCTTGCCGGATTCTCGGCTGCCCTCACCTCATTTCTGAAATAGAAAATATCCAACAAGCACATATCACTATTCGAGATAATGTATACCGTAAATTTGATAGTCTGCCTGCTCGCAGTGGTTGCCCTGGTGGCATGTGTCAGTCTTGAGCTGATGCGCGATCTGCAGATGTTTCAGCAGAACTCATACCGCCCGGAGCGCTATATGCGTTGGCTTCGGTCGGCCGGCGAGAGTACGTCGCTGCCGCGTCTGGTACTTCTCGTGCTTGTATTTCTGACACTTTTCCTGCGTGCCGACTGGATGTGGTGCGGATGGCCCGCACTCGTGGCCGGAGCATTTATCGCTCTGAAATTAAAACGCGCCAAGTACAAGAAGCCCCTTGTTATGACTCGGCGTGCATGGCGCCTGATGCTTGTCTCCACTCTGTTGGAGATGCTCCTTCTCGGGGCGTGTGTGGTGGCCTTTACCGATCCGATCATGGCTTTTCTTATCGGTCTCGGCACATCGTTTGTTATTTCTCACTACCTTCTTCTTTCCGCCGCTTGGCTTCTCAGGCCTGTGGAAGCGCGGATCAACCGTAAATATTATGATGATGCCGCCCGAATCCTTAAAGAGATGCCCGGCCTCAAAGTGATAGGTATCACCGGTTCGTACGGTAAAACTTCGACCAAACATTATCTGCACCGCATCCTATCGGAGCATTTCGATACTCTCATGACTCCGGGTAGTTTCAACACCACCATGGGTGTCATTCGGACAGTGCGCGAGCATATGAAGCCCTACAATGAGGTTTTCATCTGTGAGATGGGTGCCAAACAGCCCGGTGACATCAAGGAGATATGCGACCTTGTTCGCCCAACGGTTGGTATTATCACGGCTGTAGGCGAGCAACATTTGGAGTCGTTCAAGACTATAGAGTGCGTGCAGTCCACTAAATTTGAACTTGCCGATGCTCTCCCTGCCGACGGTCTGGCGGTGGTAAACAATGATTTCCCTTATGTGGCAAACCGACAAGTCGACAATGTAGAGACCGTGCGCTACGGTTTAACGCCGGAAGCTCACGCCAAGGTGTCGGCAAAAGATATTACTACAACAGCCGACGGCACTACATTCACTGTGACCGGTTGCGGCCCTGATCTGACTCTGCATACGCGTCTTGTGGGCGAGTGCAATATATCCAACCTCCTTGCTGCTGTCACGGTTGCGCGCCGTTTAGGTGTGCCTGACGAAAAGATCCGATATGCCGTGGAGCGTATCGAACAGGTGGAGCATCGCCTCAATGTGAAGCGTACGCCCGGAGGCCTGACAATCATCGACGATGCTTTCAACTCAAATCCTCACGGCTCGCGCATGGCACTCGACGTGCTTGCTTCGATGACCGGAGGCCGGCGTATCGTCATAACCCCCGGCATGATAGAGCTCGGTGATCGCCAGGCGGAGCTTAACACAGAGCTGGGGCGAAACATCGCAAAAAGTGTTGATGTGGCTATCATCGTAGGTCATTACAACCGCGACGCAATAATGACCGGAATATACGAAAGCCGTCCCGACGATCCGGACATTCACGTCGTCGACTCTTTCGCAGAAGCTCAACGGCTCCTCTCTGCCATGGCACGTAGAGGCGATACGGTGCTTTACGAAAACGACCTGCCCGACACCTTCAAGTAAACAACAACATCAAACGATATAATAGCAATGAAAACCAACATCGGAGTATTCTTCGGCGGACGTTCCACCGAGCATGAGATCTCTGTCATCTCGGCCTCGCAGGCTATGAATGCCATTGATCGCGATAAATACGACGTGACCCCGGTATACATCTCCAAACAGGGCCGCTGGTATACAGGCGATGCCCTGCTCGACATAAAGAATTACCGCGATATTCCCGCGCTCCTTGCCAAATGCACCCCCGTATATATGGAAACCGCCTACGGCGACCACAATCTTTACACCACAAAGAAAAAGATGTTCGGTTCAAATATAGCTGCACGTCTTGATGTGGTGATCCCGGTGCTCCATGGCTCAAACGGAGAGGACGGCACTTTTCAGGGTATTATAGAAAGCATCGGCATTCCTTTTGCCGGATGCGATGTGCTCTCGTCGGCCAACGGTATGGACAAGATCACGATGAAGATGATACTTCAGGCGTGCGATATTCCGGTGGTCGACTATGTTTGGTTCACCGACCGCGAGTATTTTGCCAAGCGCGACGAGGTGATAGCCCGTATTGAGGAAAAGCTCGGCTATCCGGTGATCGTGAAGCCGGCCAATCTCGGTTCGTCGGTTGGTATCGGACGAGCTGCCGACCGACAGGAGCTGATAAGCCGCATAGAGAATGCCGAGCAGTACTCTGACCGCATCATAGTAGAGCATATGGTCGACAATCTTCACGAAGTGAACTGCTCTGTGCTCGGCGACTGCGACGATTATCAGACATCGGTTTGCGAAGAGCCCATCAAGTCGGGCGAGATACTGAGCTACGAGGATAAATATATGGGAGGCTCGAAAGGTGCCAAGGGTATGCAGGCATCGCAGAAACGTATACCTGCCGATCTTCCCGTCGAAGTGTCCGACCGTATCCGCTATCTCGCCGGCGAGACATTCCGTGTACTTTCATGCCACGGAGTGAGCCGCGTCGACGTGATTATCGATGCCGACAACGGCAACATATACGTAAACGAAATCAACACCATACCGGGCTCTCTGTCGTTCTATCTGTGGGAGGCTACCGGCATCACCTTCACTCAGCTGATGGACAGACTCGTGAAACTTGCACTCGACCGCAATCGCCGCCGCAGCCGTAAGACAGTGAGCTACGATCAGAATATCTTCGCTATGGGAGGCGGTGTAAAAGGCGGTATAAAAGGGATTAAGAAGTAAAAACAATAAGATATATGGAAGAGAAAACCATCACCACACCCGAAGCCGAAGAGAGTGCCAAGGGGCTCAACTTCGTAGAGCAGATAGTGGCCGACGATCTGAAAGCCGGCAAGAATGGCGGTCGCCTCAATACTCGATTTCCGCCTGAGCCTAACGGCTATCTGCATATCGGACACGCCAAGGCTATATGTATGGACTTCGGTGTGGCAGAGAAATTCGGCGGTACCTGCAACTTGCGCTTTGACGACACCAATCCTGTGAAAGAGGATGTGGAGTACGTCGACTCCATACGCGAGGATATTCATTGGCTCGGGTTTGACTGGGGCGACCGTGAGTATTATGCTTCCGACTATTTCCAGCAGCTGTATGATCTGGCCATCAGAATGATAAAGGAAGGTAAGGCTTACGTCGACGACCAGACATCAGAGCAGATTGCCGCACAGAAAGGCACCCCCACTACTCCCGGTACCGAAAGCCCGTATCGCAACCGGTCGGTAGAGGAGAATCTTGATCTGTTTGAACGGATGAATGCCGGCGAATTTCCTGACGGTACGCGTGTGCTTCGCGCCAAAATCGATATGGCCAACTCCAACATGCACTTCCGCGACCCCATAATGTACCGTATCATCCACCATCCGCATCATCGCACCGGCACTACATGGAAAGTATACCCGATGTACGACTTTGCGCATGGCCAAAGCGACTACTTCGAAGGAGTGACACATTCGATATGCACTCTGGAGTTTGTGCCTCATCGTCCGCTCTACGAGTATTTTGTAAAAGAGCTCGCCGACGAGACTTATTTCCCTCGTCAGATCGAGTTCAATCGCCTTAACCTCACTTATACCGTTATGAGCAAGCGCAAGCTGCTTCAGCTTGTCAAGGAAGGGCTCGTCGACGGATGGGACGATCCACGCATGCCGACTATCTCAGGTATGCGTCGTCGTGGCTATACACCGCAGTCGATACGCAACTTCATCGACCGCATCGGCTATACAAAGTATGAAGCTCTCAACTCAATTTCACTGCTCGAACACGCTGTGCGCGAGGATCTGAACGCCCATGCCACACGTGCCATGGCCGTGATACGCCCGGTGAAACTTATCATCGACAACTATCCGGAGGGCGAGTTTGAGACCGTAGAGATGGATAATAACCCGGAGGATCCGCAGGCAGGCAAGCATCAGATGCCTTTCGGTCGCGAACTCTATATCGAGCGTGACGATTTTATGGAGTGTCCGCCGAAGAAATTCTTCCGTCTCGCTCCCGACAAAGAGGTACGTCTCAAAGGTGCCTATATCATCAAATGCACCGGCGTCGATAAGGATGCCGACGGCAATATCACTGCCATACACGCCACATACGATCCTTCTTCGCGCTCAGGACTTCCCGGTGCCGACCGCAAGGTCAAGGGTACCCTCCACTGGGTATCTGCGGCTCATGCTGTCGACGCAACAGTCCGTCTGTACGATCGTCTCTTTGAAGTCGAAGATCCCTCGGCGTTCCTCGACAGAGATTTCCGCGAGATGCTTAATCCCAAATCACTTGAGGTGGTCGAAGGGGTAAAAATCGAGCCGTTTATTGCCGAGAACAATCGCCGCGGCGAACGTTTCCAGTTCCAGCGCATCGGTTATTTCACTCCCGACTACGACTCGACAGACGACGCTCCCGTATTCAACCGCACAATTGCGCTGAAGGACTCCTGGGAGAAAGAACAGAAAAAATAAAACTCATAAAGTATCATATCGCTATACTGTCTTCGCCGCCAAGACTGGCGGAGGCAGTATAGCGCAAACGTATCAAGAAATGCCAGCATCCGACAACCGCCGCGAAAATATCAAACGCATTGCCGCATACTTCGACCGTCAGGCTCCCGATCCTGATCTTGAAGAGTATGAAGTGATCGACGCTTACGACATTGCGGGCGACGACGATGCTTCCTCGCAGCTGCAGGAGCGGATACTTGACTACGGCCTGCGACGGTACCCTGACTCCGAATCGCTTATGATACGCCATGCTTTTCTGCTTTACGACAATTACGAGAACGATAAAGCTGTAAAGACTGCGGCACAAGTATCGGAGAAGGCCGCTCTGCGCCAGCTCTTCGATACACTTCTGATGCACGACAACGGTGCTTCTGATTCGGAGGTTTTCGAGGCTCTGGAGCGGATTCTGTCGCGCCACAAGGAGCTTGCCGACGAGGAGATGATACGCTTTCTCTCCACAGCCATGGAGCTAAAAGGTGGATATGATTGGCTCAACAGCCGGATTGATACCCTCCGGCAGCACACATCGTATCCGCAGGTACTTTTCTACGAGATGGCTCAGTATGCCCGCGAGGAGAATCGTGTGGATCTTGCTGAAAGGTATGTCGAAGAGCTCACTATGATCGATCCTTTCGAGATCGACTTTTGGGAGATGCTGGCCGAGGTGCATATTGCGAGCGGAAAATTCGATGAAGCGCGTCAGGATATTGATTATGCTCTGGCTATCAGTCCGGATTCCGGACGGTCAAGGCTGCTGAACGCTAATCTCAGGCTGTTGCGTGGCGACGATATCGCCGAGGTGCTTGCCCAGATCGAAGATCTGGTTTTCTCGGAGGGGCCGCTTGATTCGTTCCCGCTTTATGTTGCTATATCAGCTCTCGACTCACAGGATCAGAGTGAGAAAGGGAGCGCGTTGCTCGCCAAATATTTAGATAAATTTCCCACCAACCGCGGAGCCATCGATCTGCTTGTGACCCGGGCTCCCGGCACTGAGCAGACCAAGGCGGCTCTCGATCGTTTTTTTGCATCTACCGACGATCATACCGCAGATACCTGGCAAGCCTGGGCAATCGATCATTTTGATCATTGTGATTATAAAGGTACGCTCGCTATCCTCGAGGCTGCTATGCGTGGCGGCATACGTCTGACCTCACATCTGAGTTTTATCCAGGCGATGTATTATACTAATCAGGCTGCGCGCACAGCACAGTATATTCTGGAAAACAAACTTCTGTCGCTGTCGGTATCCACCTCCGGGATAGATTCCGCACCGCAGACTGATGCACATATAGTGACAGCCTTGGTGCTGATTATGAGTTTGATACGCACTGGTGGCGAAGATTTGGCGCTGAGGATCATTGACGAAGAGCTGAGCGTGATTAAGACACAGATGATCGACGGGCAGCTCCTTCATAATATCGGAATGTTCGGGTATCGGGAGACATTGCGCAACATCAAGAAACATATGCGCACCGGCACATATCCGGATCACTACGACCCGCTGCTTTTGCCTCAGAACCTGGCAAATACGCGAAAATCAACAAAGTGATCACACGAGCAGATCGCGCGTGATATCGAGCGCCATACAGATGTCGTCGGGATCTACGCTCAGGTTTATTTCGGGCACTCCTATCTCTGAAAGCAGAGTGAACGATATTTCTCCGGCTTTTATATTTTTCTTATCGTGTCGCATCAGCTCCAGCAGCTCCTCGTAATCCTTGCATTCTATCGGGGGTGCCCCATACTGCTCCTTGACGTATAGAGCAAGTTGATGCAATCGGCTGGAGCTGAACCCTAATCGCGTGTGCGACAACACAATCGCTACCACCAGTCCCCATGCCACGGCATAGCCGTGAGGCACGCTCTCCTTATGCCTGAGGGCAAACTCCTCAAATGCATGCCCGGCTGTATGTCCTAAATTAAGGGCTTTTCGGATGCCTGACTCCGTAGGGTCGGCAGCAACGATGCGTTGCTTTATGCGGATATTTTCGCCGATAATGTCGGGCCATTTTTCCGCAGGTATTTCGGCCGGATTTTCCTCCAGAACCTCTGCGACACGCTCCGCAGAGTCGAGAAAAGCATGCTTTATAGCTTCGGCATATCCCGACAAAAGCTGTCGTTCTGAAAGTGTGGCATAAAAATCGGGAGATATCACTACCGCCTCGGCTTCCCGGAAAACTCCTATCTGATTTTTAAGACCGTCGAGGTTTATCCCGGTCTTGCCTCCCACCGCCGCATCTATGGCACACAGTAAAGTTGTCGGAACGTTTATAAACCTCATGCCGCGCTTGAATGTAGCGGCTGCAAAACCTCCCAAATCGGTCACTACCCCACCCCCTAAGTTGATCAGCAGCGACGAGCGGGTGGCTCCGGAGTCGGAGAGCTCCTCCCACACCTGTCGGACTGTTTCGAGAGTCTTACTGTCGTCGCCCGCGGGGATAGGCAGAAGCAGTCGATGCTTACCGATAGCCTGTCGCACAAGAGGATATGCACATTCGACAGTGTTTTCATCGGTCAGCACATATACTCCTTGCGGTGTAAGCTCGTCAAGCACATCTCTGAGCGCCCGGGAGGCATCGTTGGCTATAATCAGTTGCCGGTTCATATCCATTGTCCTCTATTCCAGATGAGTGGTAAGCATATCGAGCAACAGAACCGGGAGTGCTTCAGCCAAAGCCGGCATCGAAGCAAATACGATGTCGGCCCCCGCCTCTTCAAGGGCAGAAACCGGAAGATCGCCTGTCACCACCCCGATTGTGAAAGCTCCCGACCGCGCGCCGGCTTTTACGCCAAGTGGGGCGTTGTCGATAGCTATGGCGGCCGAAGGACTCACCCGAGCAAGTTGCATACCTTTGAGGAAGGGCTCCGGATGAGGCTTGCCGTGTTCCACATTGTGTGCCGTGACAAGCTTGTCGCGGCTGAAAGCCCCGGGGAAATCTTTATCCAGACGTGAGATAAGCGAATCTTGCCCCGAGCCAGTGACGAGGACGCGCTGTATGCCTGCCTGCTGCAGTATACCGAGCATTTCGACAGCTCCCGGCATCGGAGCAGGCGCGGGGAAAGCCTTGAAGAGTTCGGTCTTACGGTGATAATGACGCACTTTTTCTTCTGAGGTGGCATCGCGGCCGAATTGCCGAACGAAAAGGTCGTTGATAGTATCGGCCCCGGTGCGACCTTCCCACATAAGAATCTCGCGCTCTGTCACTTCAATACCAAGCTCAGAGCACATCGTTTTCCAGGCACGCGCGTGGTTGGGCATAGAGTCGTATAGCGTGCCGTCCATATCGATCAGAGCCGCTGCCGGTGTGAATTTTCGAAAATGGTGTTTTTCGAGAGCCCTCTCAATCGCCGCCTTGTATAGCATATCAGTCTTTACCGTTTATCACATTGAGAATCTGGGCAGCATGTTCCTTAGTCTTGATCTGCTTAGGGGTGAAGATATGAGTCACGATACCGTTTTCGTCGACAAGCAGGGTGGTGCGTAGTGTACCCATAGTCGTGCGTCCGTACATATTCTTTTCGCCCCATGCGCCCATTTTCTGCAGTAATTCAGTGGATGTGTCGGCTATAAGCGGAAAATTAAGCTGCTGTTTTTCGATGAACCGTTTGTGAGAAGCCTCACTGTCGCGGCTCACACCGAGCACTTCGTATCCGGCATCGAGCAGTTGTTGGCGCGCATCGCGAAGTGAGCACGCTTCGGCTGTACATCCGGATGTATTATCTTTGGGGTATGCATAAAGCACAAGTTTACGGCCTGCGTAGTCTGAGGCCTTGATCTCTTTGCCATCCTGGTCAACGCCGAGGATCTCGGGTATCTTATCACCTACTTTCATATCGTATTTTATTATAGTTCAAGTATTCGGGCGAGTGAATCGCAATTCTCGCGTATGGCATCCGTAAATCCGTGAGTATAGTCGGAGGCAGCTTGATCATCCACGCGACCGCGTATCAGATTGATGCGGGCGCGGGTGTCGAGCAGTCTCGTCTCAATCTGTTCGATATCCGTACATTCGTTCAGCATCTCTACCCCGGCTTTATGTCCCAGATCGTATATTTCACGCTCTTTCACTTTGGTCTGTGGCGATTCCTCGCGCAGCAGCTCGGCGGATGTGTCGGGTTTATCCGAGCAGGCGGCCGTAACGATAAGTGATGCAATGATTAATATATTGCGATGTATCATAATAATGTCATAGCTATCTTGGCACATCCGACAGCGTCGGCAAGCGCGTTGTGATGGTTGGCAAACGGTATTCCGAGGAAGTCGCACAGATATGGCAGTGAATACGATCCGATGAGCTGCCGCGGGATGGTCTTTCGTGCTTTCTGAAGAGTGCACAGGAATGTATACCCAGGATACTCCATGCCGTATATTCGGTGAGCTGCGCGTATTGCGGATTCGTCGAAAGCCTTGTTGTGAGCCACAAGCGGCAATGTGCCGATGATACGTGATTGCAGGTCGCGCCACACTTCCGGGAAAGTACGCGCCCCATCCGTGTCTTTGCGGCTAAGACCATGCACCTGGTCAGTGAAACGACGGAGATACCAGTTCGGCTCCGGGCGCACCAGTTCATAAAAACTCTCTGATACCACGCCGTTGATCACCTTCACCGCTCCTATCGCACATATACTGCCGGGAGTGGTGTTTGCTGTTTCGACGTCGATTGCCACAAAGTTGTCCACAGGCTCTTGGTTCACTCTTGCAAAGATACAACAAATTCGGAATAAGAGCGTGTTTCACAAGAAAAGTTAACGCCCCGGCCGTTAAATTTTCTTGTGAAACACGCTCTAAATCAATGGGCAGGCGACAATCCTCAGATCGCCGCCTGCCCGGAGTTGGATGTATTCTTATTACTTTGTCTGATCTATTTCGCGCAGCAGCTCTTCTACGGCTGTGCGGAGCTGAGTGTCCTCCCCTTTCACGATTGCCGCCGGATCGTTGGCCACAAGTATGTCGGGTTCGAGCTGGCGATTCTCAAGGTATCCGCCGTCGGCAGTACGATAGCCCACCACCGGGATGCCGAAGTAGATGTCGGGGTTCTGAAGATAGCGCCAGTTCACCGAAGTCATTGTTCCGGGCACGGGCATACCTACTGTTTTGCCGATACCGCGCTCCGAGTATACCCAGGGAGTGCCGTGGGCATTGGAGTAGCAAGCCTCGCATACGAGCATGATAGACGGCTTGTTCCAACGGCGCGAGGGCATGTCGCAGGTCTCTTTGCCGCGCACCACCTGTGTGAGGTATTTCTTGCCGGAGAAGAGCACTTCGATATCCTCATGCATACGTCCGCCGCCGTTCCATCTCACGTCGATCACGATACCCTCGCGATCGTTATACTTACCGAGCACATCGGCATATACGTTGCGGAATGCCGGATCGGCCATCTGGCGAATATGTACATACCCCAGGCGTCCGCCCGAGAGACGGTCTACATCGGCCTGACGCGCACGCACCCAGCGGTCGTAGAGTAGATCTGACATTGTGCCGCTGCTGATCGGGAGTACTACCTCTTCGTGCGATTTGCCCGAGGCGTCGGTAAAGGCTACGAGAGTTTTCTTTTTAGTGTGTCCGTTGAGCAGTTCGCTCAGATCGGTAGTGGCATCGATCTCCACTCCGTCGATACGTCGTATTATCGAGCCGGCATTAAGTGCGGTTGAAGCTCTGTCAAACGGGCCGCCCACCACAATCTCGTCGACTTTCATCCCCGGGCCGGAATATGCCAGATCATACAGCAGGCCGAGCGATGCAGTCGTATCAAGAGCATCCGTGCCACCTGCATGATAGCCGCTGCCGGTGTGCGACACATTGAGTTCGCCCAGAAGTTCTGAAAGCATCTCGGAGAAGTCGTAGCTGTTGTTGATATGGGGCAGGAAGCGGCGATAGTGCTCGGTGAGAGCGCCCCAGTCGACACCGTGCATAGCCGTGTCGTAGAACATTTCGCGCTCGTGGGTCACAACAGCATTGTACATAGCTTCGCGTTCAGCCTGCTGATCAATGCGCTGCTTGCCCGACATGCTTACCGATGTGAGTTTGTCGGTTTTCGGGTCGAGTTTCTGTAAGGATTTTGAGTTTATGATGAATATATTTTTACCCTGAGCATCTACATCGAAACCGGCCGAACGCAGGTCAAGCTTCTTGACAAGCGACACATCGCCTTTGCGCAGGTTTTTCTTCCACAGATCGTACCCTTTCTCAAAGGCGCTGAGGTAATATAGGGTCTCGCCGTCGTCAGTCAGTATTGCGTCCGATAGATCTGACGATGCCGGGGTGAGGCGGACGATGCGATCCATTATACCCTCTTTATCAAACTCGATATAATCGTCAGGCTTCTCCTCGTCGGCAGCTTTCTGATCTTTTTTCTTCTTCCCTTTTTTGCCTTTTTTGTCGTCTTTGGCCTTTTTAGCTTCTTCGGCTTTCTTCTTTTGTTGCTTCTCTACCTCTTTGAGCTGTGCGTAATCCTCTTCTGAGAGACGGTAGCGGTCGTAGGCGTCACGATTCATAAATACCATGAACGCATCTTCGAGCGATCCCCACGAAGCGTGGTTGCGCATGCCCAGGCGGTCGGAGCGGAATATTACGGCATTGCCGTCGGGGCTCCAGCGGGGCGACATGTCGAAATAGCCGGTATCGGTGATCGGTGTCATCTCGCCATTCTCCACATTCACCACTGCAATATCGTAGTAGGGAGAGTGTTTGCGGCCTATGATCTCCATAGCGATGAAACGCGAGTCGGGCGACCATGCGTATCCTATCTCGCCCGAGCGGTCGCCGGCTTGCGAGCCGTCGGTGAGCTGACGCACTTGCCCGGTGTTCATATTCTTGACCATCAGACGCTCGCGATTCTCTATCCAAGCCAGCATCTCGCCGTCAGGTGAGTACTGAGGGCGGCTTCGCTCCACGCCGTCAGTGCCGTCGAAAAGAGCTTTCTCGTTGATAAGGGTTGCGTTCGAGAAGTTCGGATCATCTTTGCGGGCTATCGAGGCCTGATAGATATTCCAATGTCCGTCGCGCTCACTTGTATAGACTATTGAACGGCCCTTGGGGTGCCAGCTCACGTGCATCTCCTCGGCAGGGTCGGTGGTGATCTGTCTGGTGGTGGGATACTCTACGGATGTCACGAAGATGTCGCCGCGGCTCACCACGGCAATCTCCTTGCCGTCGGGACTTACCGACGCTTCTGATTTTCGGCCGCCGGCAGCGATGGTAAGAGGCTCGTTGGCTGTGTCGACTACTAAATCAATAGCCACTTTGCGCGGCGTGGCTTCTCCGGGAGCCAGTGTGTAAAGTTCGCCGTCGTAGGTGTAAGCTATCGTACCGTTATCAGCCTGTGAGAGAAACCGTACCGGATGATCTGCATGGGACGTGAGAGCCTTCGGTGCAGCTCCGGGTGTCATGGCAGCGGTGTACACATTCATCGAGCCTCCGTCGCGCTCGCTCAGGAATATCAGGGAGCTTCCGTCTGGGCTCACCATCGGGTCGCGGTCTTCGCCGGCGTGAGCTGTCAGATTGGTGTGCAGACCGGTCGAAGCGTTGTATAGCCAGATGTCGCGCGTGATCGACGATGTGTGATGCTTGCGCCACTCATTCTCCATCCCTTTCTGATCCTGATACACAAACGATCCGTCGCTGCCGGGTACGAAGCTGATCAGCTCGGCAGGAGTCGCGAGCACCTGCACCGGGGCTGTTTTGCCGTCGACAGCCACGGCATAAAGCTCGCCCATTCGGGCTGAGGGGAAGAGCGCACTCGACGCCGGATCCTGAATTGTGGCGGAATAATATACTTTCTTGCCGTCGGGCGAGAACGCCGACGGACGTTCGCCGGCCGAGTTGCTCGTCAGGCGTCGTGGAGTACCTCCGGTCGACTCGATAATATATACGTCATTGTTGCCGGTGCGGTTGTCGGCATAAGCGATAAAGCGTGAGTCAGGACTCCAGCAAGGTGCAGACTCGCGTCCGGGCTGCGAGGTGAGTCTAACCGCTCTGCCACCGGCTGCAGGGACGGTGTATATGTCGCCCATATATGTGAAGGCTATACGAGAGCCATCGGGCGATATCGCTGCGTCGCGCATCCATAGCGGGGTGACGGCAGCCGCCTGAGCCGAGCATGCGAGCAATGATAATGCGGCGATAGTCAGTTTTTTCATGCGATATATTGGGTTATTATAGATTATTAAACATCATCTCTCCCCGAGGTGTGCCGCTCCTGTATATCCTGCGGAAGCAGCATCTCTCAGGCAGATATTATGCAAAAAGAGGATGATTCGCAATAAGTGATTCATCCTCTTTTATAAGATTTTGGGGTGAACAGTGGGGGTCGAACCCACGACCTTCGGAACCACAATCCGACGCTCTAACCAACTGAGCTATGCTCACCATTTCTGCTGTTTTGCGGTGCAAATTTACACACTTTTTCGATATCTGCAAAACTTTTCATCTCTTTTTTATTAACAATTTCACTCTCGGGGTAAGGGCCGGGTTCTAAGAATGTGTACCAATACTTTTGATCATACTCTAAAATATGTATATTTGTGGAATGGATAAGCGACTTGAAGATATGACCTTGGAGGAGTTGTGGGAACTTTTTCCCATAATTCTTACTGAACATAATCCGCTATGGCGACGGTGGGCGGCGGAGGAGATCACGCTCGTTAAGCAGATATTGTGCATTTACCATGCAAAATTCAGCCATATCGGCAGTACTGCTATACCGGGGATTAAGGCTAAGCCGATAGTTGATATTTTAATTGAGGTGAGCGGTCGTTACGATTGGCGCACAATCAAAGATCGGATGTGTAAAGCGGGGTATATTTGTATGGCCGAGTCTAACGCTCGTATGAGTTTCAATAAAGGGTATACCGCCGCAGGGTATGCCGAGAAGGTGTTTCATCTGCATGTGCATCGGGTCGGCGATAATGACGAAATTCTGTTCAGGGATTATCTTTTAGCTCACCCGGATGTGGCAAAAGAATATGAACGGCTAAAACTTGATCTCTGTGAAAAATATCGCCACGACCGAGATGCCTATACTGCTGCCAAAAGCGGCTTCGTGGCCCGGGTAGTGAGAGCTGCTATGGACGCTAAAATGCAGCCTTAATATTGCGTGGTACGCGAAAAAAGCGTACATTTGCCCCGTAAAACCAAAGACTCGACTTAAAGTATGATAAATCGTGTGCTTATACGCCGCAAGGTAGTCCAGATACTCTACTCGTATCTGCTCACCCGATCAGATTTTAAAATCGAAGCAGCACCCGAAACCACTTCCCGCGACCGTCGCTATGCCTACACAGTATATATACGCACGCTGTTGATGCTCCTCGAGCTGTCAGGCTACAGCACCCGTCCGGATTCTGGCCGCCCTATAGTAAGCGCTTCCACTACCAACTCGATACTTCACAACAGCGCTCTTGCCAAAGCTCTCTCTACCGACGATACTCTTCGCTCGGCCATTCTCAAAGGCAACTCAGGCATCGACAAAATTGCCCCGGCTCTCGAGGGTATATATAATGATATAACAGGCTCTGCCGAGTATAAAACATATTCACGGCGTCGTAATCATGATTTGGCCGGCGATGTGGAGTTCTGGAGCAATGCTATTTCCACAATTATTGCTACTGACGCGGAGCTCTCTGCCCTATCGCGTCAGGCCGGCGACGACTTCACCGGTCGCGGATATACAAACGGCATCGAGAATGCGGCAAAGACCTTGCGCAATTTCTCCGACAACCGTTCGCTCTATCGCGAGGCTCTATCGGCACTGAAGATGTCGCTCGACAAAGCTTACGATCTGTACCAGTCGCTGTTGATGCTTCCGCTGCTTATCACACGCCTTGAAGATGAGCGTATTGAAGCAGGCCGCAATAAGTTCCTGCCCACGGAGGAGGATCTGAACCCGAACTTACGCCTTGTTGAGAATCAGTTTGTAGAGCGCCTTGCAGCCAATGAATATTTCGAAACATACCGCGAGAAGCACACAGCCGGTTGGGCCTCGGATCCGCTGCTGATACGCGAGCTGCTTGAGGCTATCAAGCAGTCGGAAATATATCGCGAATACATGCAGGCTCCCTCTACCGACCTGAAGCGCGACTGCGAGTTCTGGCGCGAAGTGATGCGGCAGATTATCCTGCCGTCGGATGCTCTGGCTGAAGCGCTTGAGAGCGAATCTGTGTACTGGAACGATGACCTTGAGATAGTCGGTGATTTCGTGCTGAAGACTATCCGCCGATTTGAGACAGCCGGCGACATTCCTGTAATGCCTATGCCGCAGTTCAAAGACGAGGAGGATGAGAAATTCGGCGCCGAACTTTTCGAACATGTGGTGAACGATCGCAAAGAGCTCCGAAGCCTGATCGATCGGTTCATAAATACCGAGCAATGGGATGCCGAGCGTCTTGCGTTCATGGATATAATAATCATGATGGCGGCAATTGCCGAGTTCCTGTACTATCCGCAGGTGCCTGTGCCCGTCACTATGAACGAGTATATCGAGATAGCCAACTACTACAGCGGCCCTAAAAGCGGCCAGTTTATCAACGGTATACTTTTCTCCGTGGTCAATCATCTCCGCCAGGAGGGTCGGCTTAACAAATAGGTCGTTTCCCTGCAAAATACGAATGCCTTAAAATCTACTTTTTAATATTAATTCTAAATCACAATACAATGCTTTTCAATCTCGTACTCCTTCAGGATCAGCCGGGCAACGGCATGATGAACATCATAATGATAATCGCTCTCGTAGTGATCTTCTGGCTTTTCATGATCCGCCCGCAGCAGAAGAAACAGAAAGAGATCCGTAAATTCCGCGAAGCCATCAAAGCCGGCGACCGCATTATCACTGCCGGTGGTATACACGGCAAGGTGAAACAGGTGAAAGACACAGCTTTCGTCATTGAAATTGCTAATGGCGTTGCCATCACCATTGATAAAGGTTCGGTTTATCCCTCGGCAGCCGATGCTCAGGAGTCAGCCGACAACACTGCCGTTAAGAAATAATCGTCCCTCCGAGCGGTTCTTATTCACCTCTCTGTCATACTCGCTACCACATGGAGCCGGACAGCACCAAGCCCAGGAACATAGCTACCCGACTGCGGGAGGCTATGCGCTCGTCGACGGGCAAAAATCTGATGCTGTATCTGCTTTTCGTGCTGGTGGCGTTTGCTTTCTGGATGATGCTGTCGCTTGACTCCGAGGTCCAGAAAGATTACGACATTCCGCTGCAGATCGATAACGTGCCGGATTCGGTGACGGTGATCACCGATCCTCCGGCCTCGATCAATGTCAGTGTGCGCGCTAAAGGAGCTCAGCTGCTGCGTTTCAGTTGGGGCGACGTGCCTACGCTTCACCTCGACTACAGGGTATATGCGATGCAGAAGACATCTCAGTCGCCCAAATTCGCACTTTCGCGTGCAAAGCTCGAAGCTCGCCTGCGCGATTATTTCGGAGCGGGTGTCACCATTGCGAGTGTTCGCCCCGACAGTATCATGCTGATGTGTACATCGATGCCCGGGAAAAGGATCAAAATCCATGTCAATGCCGATCTGCGCACCGATCTTCAGTGTATTGTAAGCGGTGCTCTTAAGCCGGCGTTCGACTCAGTGACGGTTTATTCACCCAAGCGTATTCCTCCCACACTGCAGGTGATAGAGACTGAGACTATCACTCTCACCGGCCTGAAAGACACTACCTATACTGAGGTAGCATTTCAACCGGTGGCAGGGATGAGAATATCGCCGTCAAAAGTCAAGGTGATGATTCCGGTAGAACCGCTGATAGCCAAGAAGGCGCCGCTGATGATCGAGGTGCGCGGTGTGCCCAAAGGTGAGCGTGTTATCACCTTCCCGTCAAAGATAGATGTGAACTATCTTGTGCCGATAAGCTCGTTCGGCGATAATTTTTCGGGTGTGGCTTACGTCGATTATACCGATACATATCTCCCCGGCGATAAGGTGCCTTTGAGACTGTCGTCGTACCCCGACGAGTTTCACAACGTCACGTTTACTCCCGACAGTGTGGAGTATCTGATAGAACGATGATATGCGGGCAGTAAAAAGCGGCGCAGAGACGGCAGGCAATCTTCGTGTTGCGATAACCGGGGGTATTGGTGCAGGGAAAAGCATTGTCTCCCGGATGCTTCTCGCTATGAGATATCCGGTGTACGACTGTGATAGCCGCGCTAAGCGGCTTATGGACTCTAATCCGTCAATCATCCGGGCTATAGCCGAGGGTATCGGCAATGATTGCTTATGCCCCGACGGCAGCTTGCATCGCGGTCGACTGAGTGCGCGGGTATTCGCCGATGCTGAAGCGCTTTCGTGCCTTAATAATATTGTTCATAAGGCAGTGAGAGAGGATCTTGAGCGCTGGTTTACCCTTCAGCAAGCCCACATACTGTTTGTCGAGACGGCTATCCCCTACTCCTCCGGGCTCTATAAGATGGTGGACGGCATCTGGGAGGTGACGGCTCCTGAGAGCGTGCGCATAGAGCGGGTGAAGCAACGCAGCGGGCTAACTGCGGACGACATAAAGGCACGCATATCCTCTCAAACCCGTACTGAGATCGCGCCGACGGTCGACGCCGGAATTAAAACAGACATCATTGTCAACGACGGCTTGCTCCCTGTACTCCCGCAAATCGAGAGCCTCCTTACACTTTACGATCAGTCCAGATAGGGGGCAAACGGCTCGATCATATCGACAGGCACCGAAATATCCATAATGCACGTATTGTCGAACTGCTGGTTGAGCACCTTAATGCCGGGGCGCTTGACAAGGCGCATCACATTGTTCATGTCGAGATATGCAAAGCGCAGTTTTATAGTGGCAAGCTGTCGGCGCTCTTCACTTCCCGCCTCTGCGAGGGCTAGCCGGGCCGCTTCGCGGTAGGCTACCACGAGCCCCCCTGTGCCGAGCTTAATGCCGCCGAAGTATCTCACTACAATCACCACGACATCTGTCACCCAGGCCGAGTCGATCGCACCGAGTATCGGACGCCCGGCTGTGCCCGAGGGCTCGCCGTTGTCGCTCGACTGCCTGATGTCGCGCTCCGGTCCCAACACATACCCCCAGCACACATGTCGTGCATCGTGATAGCGGTTTGTGTATTCGGCTATCGCACTCTTGGCTTCGTCCGGTGTCGTAGCGGGGAGTGCGAAGGACAGGAAACGGCTCATTTTCTCCACATACTTGCCTTCGCCCGGGTGAGCAATGGTGAGATATGTGGCTGAATCTTCCGCTCCTCCCATCAGACTATAAGCAGCGCGTCGCCGTATGCTCCGAAGCGATACTTCTCTTCTACGGCGATCTCGTAAGCGTGCATCACGTTCTCAAACCCTCCGAATGCAGCTTCCATCATCAGCATCGTAGATTTGGGCATGTGGAAGTTTGACACAAGAGCATCGGTCACCGTAAAGTCGTACGGAGGGAATATGAATTTGTTGGTCCAGCCGCTGTAAGCCTTGATATGGCCACCCATCGACACTGCAGTGGCAATACCGCGGAGCACTGAGGTACCCACGGCACAGACGCGATGGCCGGCATCTTTGGTGGCGTTTACGTGTGCAACGACTTCGGGAGTCACTTCAAGCTGCTCGGAGTCCATACGGTGCTTTGTGAGATCTTCAACGTCTATCTCACGGAAGTTGCCTAAACCGGAATGTACGGTGATAAAGTCTCGTTCTATCCCTTTTATCTCCATGCGCTTGAGCAGTTCGCGCGAGAAATGAGCGCCGGCTGCCGGAGCTACTACGGCTCCCTCCTCGGTGGCGAAGATTGTCTGATAACGCTCTGCATCTTCTGCCTCAGGCTCACGCTGAATGTATGCAGGCAAGGGCACCTTGCCTAATGCGTAGAGCGCTTTCTTGAAATCTTCGTGTGAACCGTCGTACAGAAAACGGAGCGTGCGGCCGCGGGAGGTGGTGTTGTCGATCACTTCGGCCACCATAGAGTCGTCGTCGCTGAAATATAGCTTATTGCCGATGCGTATCTTGCGAGCCGGGTCAACGAGCACATCCCACAGCTTGTTCTCCTCGTTGAGCTCTCTGAGCAGAAAGACCTCTATGCGTGCCCCGGTGCGCTCTTTATTCCCATCCAGGCGTGCGGGGAAAACACGGGTGTTGTTGAAAAGCATCAGGTCGCCTTCGTCAAAGTAGTTGATTATCTCTTTGAATACCTTATGCTCGATCTCGCCGTCGCTACGGTGCATCACCATCAGTCGAGACTCGTCGCGGCGCTCGGCCGGGTACTGTGCAATCAGGTCGGAAGGGAGTTTGAAGTCAAATTTCGAGAGCTTCATTTGTATCTCTGTTTAGGGTAATTTTTGTTTATTGATTCTGTGGTGCCTGATACCCTTCGGGGTACTCTATTGAGCATTCGGCAAGCATTTCGGTGGCTTGGTCTATGGTGAGGCACTCACCCACCGTGACATCGCCTACGCGCGTACGCCGCAGCTCGGCGAGGTATGCCGCCGAATCCAGAGCAAGCCCTATATCGCGTGCCAAAGCGCGGATATAAGTGCCTTTGCTGCACACTATACGCAGCCTGATCCGGATCTGCGGCCCGGTCGCTTCGGCCGGAGCCTGCGCCGGGCGAGGCTCGCGATCAACCGAGAGGATTTCGATCTCGTCGATCACCAATGTTTTGGGTTTGAGTCCCGGATCACCTCCGGTGCGGGCTATCTTATAGGCACGCCGACCGTCTACTTTGCACGCCGAGAAGGCCGGCGGTATCTGCTCTATCACTCCGTGAAAGCGCTCTATCACCTGCTCAATCAGCGTGTCGGTAATATGATCTGTAGGATGCCAGGAGTCTATCGGTTTTTCCAGATCGTGGCTTGCAGTCGATGCGCCGACGACCAGATCGGCAACATACTCTTTCACTCCGCTCTGAAGCTGCTCTATGAGCTTGGTGCGCCGGCCGGTCACTATAATCATTACGCCTGTGGCCAAGGGGTCGAGAGTGCCGGCATGCCCGACTTTGAGCTTGCGCACACCGGTGCGACGCTGCACTACGGAGCGAAGACGCTTCACCGCATCAAACGAAGTCCACCCTTTGGGTTTGTCTATGAGTAATGTTTCTCCGGTGATGAAATCCACGGTCAGAATACTGTTTGTGAAAGAATGCACACCGTACCTACGATCACGCAATAGAGTGCAAACCAAATCATCTTACCGCGTTTTACCAGTTCGATCATCCATTTGCAGGCGGCACATCCTACGATAAATGCGGCCAAAAATCCTACAATCATCGGCATGACACCCATCTGAGCCGTCTGAGCTGCATCGGCGGCGGGTTTGATAATCTTTATCAGGTCGAGAAGAGCTTCGCCGAGTATGGGAATTATCACCATGAAAAAGGAGAAGCGTGCCAGGTCGGCACGACGGTCTCCGAGCAGGATGCCGGTAGCGATAGTCGAGCCCGAGCGGCTTAAGCCGGGAAGAACGGCTACAGCCTGAGCTATGCCGATCACAAAAGCATCCATCCACGAAATCTTATGACCGATCTCGCCGGCAGCTCCTCGAGGTGAGCGAAGCTCAGCGCGTGTGCGCGTGAAGTAGGCAAAAGCCAACAGTGCAGAGGTGGCGATGAGGCAGATACCTACAACGAGCAGGTTGCCACCATAGAGTCCCTCTATCTGATCTTTGAAGCAAAGGCCTACGATGCCCACGGGGATTGCCGAAAGAAGCAGCTTGCACACATAGTAGAAGTTGCTGTCACGACGAAAAGTGAAAAACGAGCGGCAGAGCGGCAAAAATTCGCGCCAAAGCACCACAATCGTGCTAAGCACAGTGGCCACATGCAGCATCAGATCAAACTGAAGCGACTCGGCGCCCTCTGTGTCGAGGCCAAGCAGTTGGTGGCATATCTCGAGATGGCCGCTTGAGCTGATGGGGAGATATTCGGCAAGTCCCTGGACAATGCCCATCAGCAGTGCGTTAAGGGTTTCCATGATCACTGCTTGTTTTTAGGACGGTACATTATGGCAAAGGCCATCATGACAAATCCGATAAAACTAAGTGCCGGACCGACTATGATACGGCGGGTGCTGAATATGTCGGGGTTGAAACTGTCGGTGGTGGTGGCACCTCCGGCCATCAGGCAGAAGCCTAACACGATGACAAGGCCGCACACAGCCATCAGAATGTAATTTATCTTTGTCAGCGCTCTGTCCGAGCTCCTCTCGGGCTCGAGGTTGCCGAGCTTGCTTTTTGCTTCCATATTTTGAGTAAGAATAGCCGGATGCCATGTGTTATGACCCTAAAACGGCTAATTTGGGCACAAAGATACAACTCGGAGCACCCCTTTGTCAAGTTTTAATTAAGAAATTGTGTTAATTTTAGAATTTTAGAGGCCGCCCCATAATATTTCAATCGCCCCAATGACGGCGTAGCGGGAACTCCCGGGGGCGTAGAAGCAGCCGCAGCGAGGTGCTCGAAAGCGTATAGTTCCAGAACCAGTTGGCAAGCACAGACATTTTGTTGCGCATCCCGAGTATCGAGATAAGGTGTATGAACAGCCAGAGCAGCCAAGCAAAGAAACCTCCGAATGAGTATCCCTTGAGGTCGGCTACAGCCTTGTTTTTCCCTATAGTGGCCATCGAACCTTTGTCAAAATACTCGAACTTGTGTGTAAACTCTCCCGCGTTAAGGTTGCGCGCAAGGTTCTGCGCCTGTTGAATAGCGGGCTGAGCCATCTGGGGGTGTCCCTTGGGGTATTTATCGGTCTGCATCAATGCAATATCGCCGATAGCGCATAGCGAATCTTCGTAGCCGGGCACACGATTGTACTCATCCACCAGTATTCTGCCGCCATGTCCGACGATCTCGGCAGGCAAACCCGGCATCGGCTCGCCGCACACGCCGGCAGTCCATATTACCGTCTCGTAATACTCACGGTGGCCGTCGGCAAACGTGACATACTTATCCGAATAATCTTTCATAAGTGTGTTCAGCCGCACGTTTACCATCAGTTCGCGCAGATCGTCGAGGGCGCGCTGCTGTGATTTCGCACTCATCGCCCCGAGGAGCTGCGAAGTACCTTCTACCAAAGTGATGGTCACATCTTCCGGCGCCAGTTCAGGATACTCTTTGCCGAGTATATACTTTTTCATTTCGCCTAAAGCACCTGCGATCTCTACTCCTGCCGGGCCGCCTCCCACCACAAGAAAGCTGAGGAGCTGCCTGCGCCGCTCGCGGTCGGCGCACATAGCTCCGCGTTCCACGCGGTCGAGTATTTCATCTCTCGTCTGGGTGGCCTGTGCCACGGTCTTTATCCCGAAGGTATTCTCTTCGAGACCCTTCATGCCGAAATAATTGTTGGCCGATCCCGCAGCAAGCACCAACCTGTCGTAAGATAAGGTCTCGTAGCTTGTAGTGATGGTTTGCCGCTGCAGATCAATGTTCTTGACATGCCCCATGTGGTACGAAACATTGCGCATGCGGCGTATCTCGCTCCTGAACGGGAAGCAGATATTGGCCGGCACAAGGCTTGATGATGCTACCTGATAGAAAAGCGGCGGGAAGCAGTGGAAATTGTTTCTGTCCACCAGACATACCTCGTATTTCTTAGGATCGAGCTTGCGGCATAAATTCAGTCCGGCAAACCCTCCTCCTACTACTACAATCTTTTCCATATAATACTGAGTCGAATATCTGTTGATGCTCAAATAGACTTTTGCATTGCAAAATTAGCAAGCTTGCAGCATAAATCAAAAAAAGTTTGGTAAAGATTTGGAGTATCCGAAAAATGTGTTTACCTTTGTGGTCGTCAAAAAAGACATAATGGTTCCTTGGCCGAGTGGTTAGGCGCCGGTCTGCAAAACCGTTTACAGCAGTTCGATTCTGCTAGGAACCTCTCTCAAGTCCCTGCATCCCTTTCCCGGATGCGGGGATTTATAGTATGCCACTTATTGAGTAGACCCTCAAAATACACAACAAGCCGCCTCGATGATGAGACGGCTTGTTGTGTTAGGTTCGGGTTTATCTTCAGCGGATCAGAGAGCTTCCTGAAGAGCTTTGATGCGCTGCAGATTCTGCTCGTCGCCAAGCATATAGTAGATCTGCTGGAGCAGGTTGAGCGCGGGTGTGAGAGAGTTGTCGAGCTCATAGCCTTTCTCCATATTGGCAGCCGCGTCGTTGAGAAGCGGAAGCAGAGTGCTCTTTTTATAGGCATTGTACTCAGCCTGATTCATCGAGCCGGTGTTGTTCTCGTCGAGTTCGTTAGCCTGGATGAGCTGCATACGGCCGAGGTTGTAGAATGCACCGCCGTAGGTAGGATCAAGCTGTGTGGCTGTAGTGTAGTTGTCGATCACATTATTGTTGCCTTTTGCAGCTTCAGGATCGGTGCGCTCAGCGATGATACCGTTGAGCACATAGAGGTATGCTTTCTGACGGTTGTCGTCGGTCGAAGAGATAGCCTGATCGAGAAGTGATTTTGCTGTGGCAAAATCCTCTTTATCGAGATAGTGATTGATCTGCATACTGAGGTATTTAGGGTTCTTGGTCACCTCAAAACCTTTGCGGGCATAGCTGAACTGACGCTCCTGGTCGCCTAACTGGCGAGCGACTTCTGCGGCATACTCAAAGATCTGTGCATCGTCATAGTTCAGGGCGATAGCCTGATCGAAAGCATCGAGAGCCTTGGGGAGCATATCGGCCTGCCATGCAGCAAGACCTTTATTGAAGCTGATTGTCGAAGCGATGGTATCGGCAAGCGGTGCGGGGCGTTTCTTGCCGAGGCGAGCGTCGTTGGGCAAGCTCAGATAAATATCCCATGCCTCGTAAGCAGCGGGGTAATCTTTCGCACCCCAAAGCATGGCGCCGGCGGTGTTGAAGTCGTCGTGATGGTCGGCGATTGCTTCAAGCATCTTTTTAGCGTATTTGGGTTTTACTTTGCCTTTCTCGTCGGGTACGGAGTCGAGGGGAAGGGCTTTGTTGAAAAATTCGTAGCCACGCACGAGCGAGCGGCCCATATTGGCCTGATCGATCTCCTGCCCCAAGCGATAGAGGTTCAGATAATAATCGTAGTTTTTGAAACCTGCGTCGCCCACGATGAAGTAGGTCTCAGCCGAGTTGGCTGTTTCCGGGTTGGAGAATGCCGGAGTCATGGCCTCGATGAGCTTGGAGATGTTGTCGCCTTCTTTAAAATCTTTTTTGGCGCTCTTCACAACATCCTGCTGGGCTGTTGCCGACATGGCCATTGCAGCGGCAACGCCGAGGAATAGGAGTTTTTTCATGTGTTATAAATTGTGGTTGATTTTGAATTTCACAAATTTTAATATATGTATCTTTATCGAGCAAAACGTCTCTTATTGAGTAACAACACTGTGCGTCATTTTGTTCAGTATCGGTCAGCGTTGCTTATCTATAGCTCGATATATAGCATATGACTACAGATTCTCCGGATCGTTTATTTTCTCCTCTACTTCTTCGGGGGTAGCCAGGTCGAGGTCTGTAAACTCAGTGCCGGGAGTGTCGTCGACGGGAGGATTGTTGTCGACTATCTCGTTGTTCACCTCTTCGTCGGGATCGGTGGGCACAGCGCAGACAGATGCTATCGAGTCGTTGCGACGCTCCAGGTTGATGATGCGCACACCCTGGGTGGCACGACCCATCACACGGAAGCTCGACACGTTGACACGCAGGGTGATTCCGGATTTATTGATGATCATCAGATCCTGATCGTCGTTCACGCTGAGCAGTGCTACCAGCGGACCGGTTTTATCGGTGATGTTCATGGTTCTCACGCCTTTACCGCCACGGTTTGTGATACGGTAGCCGCCACGGCCTTCATCGTCAGGATCGAGCAGCGAGCGTTTGCCGAAGCCATTCTCCGATATTACCATCACATTGTCGGTAGTGTCTGAGGCCATGGTGATCATGCCTACGATATAATCGTCGGGGCCATCGAGGGTCATGCCTCGCACACCGGTGCTCACACGGCCCATCTGGCGTACTTTGGACTCCTCGAAGCGTATTGCCCGGCCACCGCGGTTTGCCATCAGTATCTGTGAGTTGCCGTCGGTCATCTCTACGCCGATAAGCTCGTCGTCATCGCGCAGTATGATAGCTTTTTTACCGGCTGCGAGCACTCGTGCATATTCGCGAAGCAAAGTCTTTTTGATTACACCGGTTCGGGTAGCGAACACAAGGTAGTGAGAGTTGATAAATTCGCTGTCGTCCAGCCCTTTGCAGCATATCACTGTCTGCACCTTATCTTCAGGATCAATGGTGAGGAGATTCTGGATGGCGCGGCCTTTAGAGTTCTTGGCGCCTTCCGGCAGCTCGTATACTTTAAGCTTGTATACCAGACCCTTTCCGGTGAAGAAAAGGATATTGGCGTGCATAGAGGCTGTGTAGATATACTCGATGAAGTCCTCGTCGCGTGTATCGGAGCCGCGCACACCTATGCCGCCGCGGTTCTGGGCGCGGAACTCACTCAGGGGTGTACGCTTGATATATCCGAGATGGCTTATGGTTATGATCATATCGTCGTCGGCATAGAAATCTTCAGCATTGAAGTCGCCGGCGGTATAGTCGATATCGGTGCGGCGTTTGTCGCCGTACTTCTCTTTTACCTCGACAAGTTCGGCCTTGATGAGCTCACGGCATACGTAGTCGTTGTTGAGTATCTCCTCCAGACGAGCTATCTCAGCCATCACTTCCTCATACTTGGCGCGCAATTTATCGCGCTCGAGACCGGTAAGCTGGCCCAGGCGCATAGCCACGATAGCGGAAGTCTGCACGTCGGTGAGGTTGAAGCGCTCGCCGAGGTTTGTCTTGGCTTCCTCCTGAGTTTTTGAAGCACGTATTATCTGTATCACCTCGTCGATATGGTCGACGGCTACGATCAGACCTTCGAGCACATGAGCTTGCTTCTGAGCTTCGGCAAGTTCATGGCGTGTACGGCGTATCACAACTTCATGGCGGTGCTTGATGAACGACTCCAGGAGCTGCTTGAGGTTGAGGGTCTGAGGCCGGCCGTCGACGAGCGCCACATTGTTGACACTGAACGACGACTGCATCTGCGTCATCTTGTAGAGCTTGTTGAGCACCACATTGGCGTTGGCATCGGCTTTGAGCTTGATCACGATGCGCATACCCTTGTAGTCGGACTCATCGTTGATATCGGCGATCCCGTCGAGCTTCTTCTCGTTGACGAGATTGGCGATATATTGTATCAGCTCTGCGCGGTTTACATTATACGGTATCTCGTTGACGATGATATTTTCGTGATTCTGCTCGGCTTCGATCTCAGCGCGAGCACGTATGATGATGCGTCCTCTACCGGTCTCAAAAGCCTCTTTCACACCGCTGTAGCCATATATCGTGCCGCCCGTAGGGAAATCGGGAGCCTTGACATACTGCATCAGCTCGGGTATGGAGAGGTCGGGATTGTCGATCAGGGCCGTGCAAGCGTCGATGGTCTCCGAAAGGTTGTGGGGCGGCATGTTGGTGGCCATACCCACGGCAATACCCGATGCACCGTTGACCAGCAGGTTGGGGAAGCGGGTGGGGAGCACTACCGGCTCCACGCGAGAGTTATCGTAGTTGGGCACGAAGTCTACGGTGTCCGCATCGATATCGGAAAGCATCTCCTCTCCCATCTTGTCAAGGCGCACCTCGGTGTATCGCATAGCGGCAGGGGGGTCGCCGTCGATTGAGCCGAAATTGCCGTGGCCGTCGACAAGAGTGTAGCGCAATGCCCAGGGCTGAGCGAGACGCACCACAGTGCCGTATATCGACGAGTCGCCGTGCGGGTGATATTTACCCATCACTTCACCTACGGCGTTGGCTGATTTCTTATGGGGATGGTCTGAGGTATTGTTCATCTCGTTCATGCCGTAAAGCACACGGCGATGAACGGGTTTTAGACCGTCGCGCACATCGGGGAGGGCGCGAGAGACGATGACCGACATCGAGTAGTCGATATATGCGGTCTTCATCTCGTTTTCGATGTTTATTTTAATAATACGATCTTGATCCATAGCGTTTTAATAAGGCCGAGCGAGCCGATGGAGCTATAACGGTCGGCCTGATTCTGACGTTACTTATATAATAATGTATAGTATACTCTCGTTAATAATAAGATTTATCACGCAAAGGTAACAATTTTTCGGTGATTCACGAAATTTTTTGTGCGTATAGATTTTAGAGGTGGAGTGCGAGATGATGGAATTTTTGAAAAACATGTTAACGTATCCTACGCAGCTACATCTCTGCTATATTTTGGCATGATAATTGCCGATTCAATATTACGACCGTCGGATTCAACAAAATGACGGCTTCGACAGTTTTTATATTGTAACAATTCAGTAAATAGATACACACTACATAATATGAACAACCAGTTTTCACCAAGTCTTCAGAAAGTGTTCGGGCAGAGTACCCGCGAGGCTGTGCGTCACAACAGCCCCTCGGTAGAGCCTCAGCATCTTCTGCTTGCTCTGCTGAGCGACACCTCCGGTGCGCCCTACAGCATGATCGAAAAAGCTGCCCAGCGCACTTCCGCAGCCGAGCTGCGCAGCGATCTTGACAGCCTGCTTCTGGAGGCTGCCATCGGAACAGCTACTCCCGAGAGCGTCGACCCCGAGAAGATAGTGCTTTCTGAAGTAGCGGGACGCATTGTGCGCCTCAGCATTCTTGAAGCACGGTTGCTTAAGAGCAGCATGGTAGAGCCGGTGCACCTGCTTCTGGCTCTGTTCCACAACAATGAAATAATCAGCCGAGAATATATGGAACCGTTCCGTCGAAATGACATCAGTTATGAATCCCTCATCCGCCAGATAGCAAACGTTGGCGAGAACCCTACTGCCTCAGGCGGGTATATAGACGATGATGAAGATGATGACGACGCGCCCGTCGACAGCAATGCGTCATCATCAGCTCCCTCAGGCTCTACTGCATCCAAATCACGCTCCCGCCGCTCAGGTGCCGACACCCCTACCCTCGATAAGTACGGTATCGACATGACAGCTGCAGCCGAGGAGGGTCGTCTTGATCCTGTTGTCGGCCGTGAGGTGGAGATCGAACGTCTTGCCCAGATTCTGTGCCGCCGAAAGAAGAACAATCCTGTGCTCATCGGCGAGCCCGGCGTGGGTAAAAGCGCTATCGTCGAGGGCCTCGCGCTGCGTATCGTGCAGCGTAAAGTGAGCCGCGTGCTTTTCGACAAACGAGTCATCTCGCTCGACCTGGGCTCTGTAGTAGCCGGCACGAAGTACCGTGGACAGTTTGAGGAGCGTATCAAGGCTATACTCAATGAGGTGTCGAAAAATCCCGACATCATCCTTTTTATCGACGAGCTTCATACCATTGTGGGCGCCGGCAACCCTTCAGGCTCGATGGATGCCGCCAATCTGCTCAAACCCGCTCTGGCACGCGGAGAGATACAGTGCATCGGTGCTACGACCCTCGACGAGTATCGCAAGAATATTGAGAAAGATACTGCTTTGGAGCGCCGCTTCCAGAAGGTGATTGTCGATCCTACCTCGCGTGATGAGACTCTTGCTATCCTCAACAACATTAAAGATAAGTACGAGAAGCATCATAACGTGATATATACTCAGGATGCACTCGAGGCTTGCGTCAATCTGACCGACAGATATGTCTCGGACCGTAACTTCCCCGACAAAGCTATCGATGCTATGGACGAGGCCGGGTCGCGCGTGCATATCACAAATATCACGGTGCCCAAAGAGATTGAATCGCTCGAAAAGCAGATCGAGGAGGCAGCTCAGGCTAAACTACATGCAGCCCAGAGCCAGAACTTCGAGAGCGCAGCATCGCACCGCGACCGCGAGCAGCGTCTGCGTGCACAGCTTGAGACTGCCAAGAAAGAGTGGGAGGAGCACCTTAACTCGCATCGCGAGACCGTAGATGCCGAGCGTGTAGCCGAAGTAGTGGCCATGATGACCGGTGTTCCGGTTCAGCGAATAGTTCAGGCCGAGGGTATGCGCCTTAAGGATATGACGCCTGCTCTCCAAAGCGAAATCATAGGTCAGGATCAGGCTATCGCCAAGGTTGTGAAAGCAATACAGCGCAATCGCGTTGGGCTCAAGGACCCCAACAAGCCGATAGGCACTTTTATGTTCCTCGGCCCCACCGGCGTCGGCAAAACTCATCTTGCCAAGAAACTTTCGGAGTATCTTTTCGATTCGCCCGACAGCCTGATACGTATCGATATGTCGGAGTATATGGAGAAGTTTACCGTGAGCCGACTCGTCGGTGCGCCTCCCGGATACGTAGGCTACGACGAGGGCGGACAGCTCACCGAGAAAGTGCGTCGCCGTCCTTACTCCGTCGTGCTGCTCGATGAGATCGAGAAAGCTCACCCCGATGTGTTCAACCTTTTGCTGCAGGTGATGGACGAAGGGCGTCTGACCGACTCGCTGGGCCGCCGCATCGACTTCAAGAACACCCTGATCATCATGACCTCCAATATCGGTACACGCCAGCTTAAAGATTTCGGCACCGGCGTAGGTTTCAATACCGAGGCCAATGCGACAGCCGAATATAGTCACGGCGTGCTTCAGAAAGCATTGAACAAGGCTTTTGCACCGGAGTTCCTGAACCGAATCGACGACATCATAATGTTCGATCAGCTCGACCGCGAGGCTATCTTCAAGATCATCGACATCGAGCTCGCCGGCTTCTACAAGCGGGTTGATCAGCTTGGTTACAAGCTCAATATCACCGACGAAGCCAAGGACTTTATCGCAGAGAAAGGTTACGACCGTCAGTTCGGAGCCCGTCCTCTCAAGCGAGCTATCCAGAAATATCTCGAAGATCCGTTGGCCGAACTTATCATCGGCAGCGGCATCGAGGCCGGACAGACCATCAATGTCGGGTTCGATCCTGCCACTAAAACTATCACGACCGAAGTAGTCTGATTTTCATTCTCCTCACTCCTTACCGAGGTTGTCGGAATATCTCCGGCAGCCTCTTTTTTTGCCATAAATTTGGCTGCGGCATCTACAATTAGTATTTTTGCATAAGTATTATACATGCACCATGAATGCTTCAAATAAATATCTGATTGCGGCGGTTGCAGCAATATATTCGGTATGCTGGTCGTGTGGTCATAATGACCATGATCACGATCATGATCATGATCACGAGGCTGACCATGCGGAGGCAGCTGAGAAGGGTGAACACGATCATGACGCTGATGAGATAATTCTTGAGCCGGAGATGGCTCAGCGTATGGGCGTGGTTGTCGAAGAGGTGGCTCCCGGCGAGTTCTGCGAAGTGATAGCGGTGTCGGGACAGATTATGCCGGCTCCGGCAGATGTCGCTGTAGCTTCAGCTAATGTTGCGGGACGTCTCACTTTGAGCCAAGGGCTTGTGCCCGGAATGGCTGTGTCGCGCGGTCAGACTCTCGGGTCAATATCAGCGGCGGCGATCAGCGGCGGCGATCCAAACGCGGCAGCACGCACAGCCCTTGAGGCAGCACGTCGCGAGCTCGAACGTGCCCGCCCTCTCCACGAGCAGGGGATTGTGTCTGACAAGGAGTACGCCGCTCTGCAGGCTCAGTATGATGCCGCTGCGGCTCTTTACAGTCCTGCCGCTTTGTCGGGCGTGGTAAGCGCACCTATATCAGGGGTTATCACCGAGGTGCTGGCTGCGCAAGGTGAGGTGGTCGAGGTGGGTCAGCCTGTCGCGCGCATCACAGCCACGCAGCGGCTCACCCTCCGGGCGGATCTCCCGCAGCAGTATGCGTCTATGCTCCCCGCCATCACCTCGGCAAATATCCGTCCTCAAGGTACAACCGAAGCTATACCTCTGGCTCATTACGGAGTGCAGCGCACATCGGGGGCTGCCGCCGCCACGGCTTCGGCCGGTTATATACCGGTCACGTTCACATTCCGCAATCCCGGCAATGTGGTGCCTGGTAGTGTCGTGGAGGTTTATCTGCTCGGCACTGCACGTCAGGGTGTTGTCACTGTACCTGTCGGAGCCATAACCGAGCAGATGGGCGAAAAATATGTGTACACCCGCGAGGATGAGCACGGCTACCGGCGCAACCTTGTGCATCTGGGCGGTTCTGACGGAGCGCGTGTCGAGGTGATCGACGGCATAACCCCCGGCGATAAAGTAGTGGCTGCCGGAGCTACGGTTGTTCGTCTTGCCGAAAACTCCGGCAAAGTGCCCGAGGGCCATTCTCATAACCATTGATTGCTATAAGTCATGCTCAATAGAATACTCCGTGCATCGCTTTCCGCTCGCATGGCTGTCCTTATACCGGCAGCTTTGATTTTGGTGGCCGGCGTAATCACACTGATTCGCACCGAGGTCGATATCTTTCCGGATCTCAATGCTCCTACGGTAGTGGTGATGACCGAGGCTCCGGGATATACACCGGAGGAGGTGGAACGCGTCGTGACCTACCCTATCGAGACGGCGCTGAACGGTGCAACAGGCGTGCGGCGTGTCAGCTCGTCGTCGCAGCCGGGATTCTCGGCGGTTAAGATAGAATTCGATTGGGGTGAAGATATTTACCGCGCGCGTCAGATCGTGAGCGAGCGCATCTCGGCTATAGCGGCAGAGATGCCCCCCGGAGTCGGGACTCCAACTCTCGGACCGCAATCGTCGATACTCGGAGAGATGATGATCATCGGTCTTACATCTGATTCATTAACTCAGGCCGATCTGCGCTCGATAGCCGACCGGACGGTTCGACCCCGCTTGCTTGCCCTCGGTGGTGTAAGTCAGGTAGCGGTGATAGGTGGTGAGGTCGTGGAGTATCAGATACAGCTTGACCCGGTGCGGATGCGCGCATTGGGAGTGTCGCTCGCACAGGTACGTGAGGCTGTCGAGGGGATGAACAACAATGCATCGGGAGGCGTGTTGTACGAATATGGCAACGAGTACCTTATCAAGGCTGATGTAGCTACACGTTCGGCCGACGAGATGGCGCAGGCTGTAGTAGGTGTCAACGAATCTACAGGTACTCCCGTCACGCTTGCCGATATTGCCACAGTAGCCATGGGCAACAAGTCGCCCAAACTCGGCGTTGCCTCCGAACGGGCACTCCCTGCCGTGCTCGTCACCGTGACAAAACAGCCCGGAGTGGGAACGATCGACCTAACCGAGCGTATTGACACTGAGATTGAGTCACTTCGCCATTCATTGCCCACGAGCCTTAATATTTCAACCGATATTTTCCGTCAGGCTGATTTCATAGATACCTCTATCGGCAATCTTCAGGCCTCTCTGCTCGAAGGCGCCCTGTTCGTTATACTGGTGCTTTTCTTTTTCCTGATGAATCTGCGCACCACTGCTATCTCGCTGGTGGCACTTCCGCTTTCGATCCTGATATCGGTATTAGTGCTTCATCTTATGGGACAGACTATCAATACGATGAGTCTTGGAGGTCTCGCGATTGCAATCGGTTCGCTTGTCGACGATGCCATTGTCGATGTGGAGAATGTATACAAGCGGCTCCGCCAGAACCTTTCGCTTCCCGAATCGGAGCGTAAGCCTTTGATACGTGTTGTGTACGAAGCGTCCAAGGAGGTCCGGGTGCCGATCTTCAATTCTACTCTTATCATAGTAGCCAGCTTTTTGCCACTCTTTTTCCTGTCAGGTCTTGAGGGCCGCATGCTTATACCCCTTGGTATAGCCTTTGTAGTGGCACTCTTTGCCTCGACCATCGTGGCGCTGACAGTGACTCCCGTGCTCTGCTCGTATCTTTTGGCAGGAAAGAGCGGGAATGAAAAGTTAAGCCGCGATCCATGGCTTATGCGTAAGATGAAAAATGCCTACGCGCGAGCATTAGAATCGGCCATGGCTCACGGCCGCAGTTGGCTTTTGGCCACCGGAGTGCTTCTCGCGGCGGCAACCGCTCTGTTTTTCACTCTTGGGCGGGGATTTCTGCCGCCGTTCAATGAAGGGTCGTTCACTATCAACATCTCTACGCTTCCCGGCATATCTCTTGAGGAGAGCGATCATCTCGGCCGCGAGGCCGAACGCATCATAATGTCGGTGCCGGAGATTCGCACTGTGGCTCGTAAGACCGGCCGTGCCGAGCTCGATGAGCACTCTTTCGGGGCAAACGTCAGTGAGATTGAGGCTCCATATACTCTGTCCGGTCGTAGCAAAAGCGAGGTCGTAGCCGAATTGAGGCATAAGCTCAACGAGCTTCCGGGAGTTAATGTCGAGATAGGACAACCTGTGAGTCACCGTATAGATGCCATGCTTTCAGGATCGAAATCGCAGATTGCCGTTAAACTGTTCGGCGACGATATGAACCGACTGCTTGCCATCGGACGTCAGATCAAAGAGAAGGCTGAAGCGATACCCGGGTTGGTTGATGTCAATCTCGAGCAACTTACTTCACGGCCTCAGCTCGATATACGTCCGCGACGCGCTATGCTGGCACGCTATGGTATCTCGATTCCTCAGTTTACGGAGGCAGTGCGTGTAGCTCTTGGAAGTGAGGTGGTGTCGCAGGTTTATGTTGACGGACTGCCGTATGATCTGACACTTAAAGTTGCTGATGCTGACCGTTCGTCGACCGAGCGAATATCATCGCTTCTGATTGACACAGCTTCCGGCGAAAAGATCCCTCTGAGTTATGTGGCTGACGTTATAGTGGCGGAAGGACCCGCAGCCATCAACCGTGAGGATGTGAGCCGACGAATCATGGTGTCAGCCAATGTGGATGGGCGCGATCTGCGAAGTGCTGTTGACGAGCTGCAGCGTGAGGTGGCTGAGTCAGTCGAGCTTCCACAAGGGTATTTCATAACCTATGGCGGCCAGTTTGAGAACGAGGAGCGCGCTTCGCGCACACTCGCCCTAACCACGTTGCTGGCTATATTGATTATCTTCCTGCTGCTGTATCAGGAGTTTCACTCTACCGGCTTGTCGTGCATTATTCTGCTCAATATGCCGCTTGCCGCTATCGGAGGTATCTTTGCCCTCTGCATCACCGGGGGCGAGCTTAACATACCGGCCATCATAGGGTTCATATCGCTTATCGGAATTACCACGCGCAACGGAATGCTTCTGATATCGCGCTACGGATCTCTCGCAAACACCGCCCGCCCGCTTGTCGATATAATTCGCGAAGGGTCGACCGACCGACTTGCTCCGATCATCATGACGGCTCTCACTTCCGCCCTGGCGCTAATCCCTCTGGCTATGCGTGCCGGCGAGCCCGGCAATGAGCTGCAGGCTCCGATGGCTATTGTGATACTGGGCGGTCTGGTGACATCGACAGCTCTCAATATTTTTATCGTTCCTATTGTATACTATTACTACACACAACGCCGTAATGAACATTAAACTCTATATATCAGTAATCGCCTCGCTTTTTACCTCATTTTTTGCAACAGCTCAAAGCGTTGATGCTCTGGCCCGTACAATAGCTCTTCAATCACCGGCAGTCTCTTCTGCGGCGCTTTCGGCTGACATAACTTCTGCCGAGATCAAGGCCGACAATGTACTTCCGGATCCATCCGTCGAACTTGAGAATCTATGGGGCGCTTCAGGTCAGAGCAAGTTTACTGCTTCGGTGAGCCAGGAGTTTCAGTTTCCTACGGTATATAAATCGCGCAGCAAAGCCGCCAATACGGCCTCGCTCGCAATGCCGTGGCTGGAGCGTAAAGCGGTGACTGAACGTGCACTTGAAGCTAAGAAGTTGATAATAGATTATATATATACGAGCAGATGCATAAATATTCTGAATAACCTCGGTGAAAATCTTGATTCGGTGACCACACTCACCCGCACAGCCCGGCGCGCCGGCGAGCTCAATATCCTCGATATCCGTAAAGTTGAGATCGAGCAGGCCACTTTGGCTCGACGTATTGCCGAAATGCGGGCGACGGCAGCCGAATTGGTCGGGCAGATAAATGCTCTCGGAGGAGCCGGTGCCGACTATTCTGCACAGCTGATCTCGCTCAACGACTATCCGGTAGAGGCTCTTCGACCGCTCTCCGAATATCTCGATCAGGCTGCCAGGCAAAATCCCGGTGTGCATATCTCGCAGATTATGTCGGAGTCACAGCGGCAGCTCTCGAAGGCTTATAAGGCTGAACGATTACCGTCGTTTTCGGTTGGATATGTGTTCAATCGCGAAGAAGGAACAAATTTCAACGGACTGAATTTGTCGGCCTCTCTCCCACTCTATTCAAATTCACATCGCCGTGAAGCAGCCGAACTGCAAGCACAACAGTATCAGGCAGAGGGCGAATCTGAAACCATTACCGAAACCGCAACAATCAATGCCCTTCACGCTTCGGCAACCGAGATGCAGGCTTATCTTGACCGCCAGGTCAACGCCGCTAAAGCCGGCTCCGAGCGCTCGTCGCTCGATCTTCTTGCCACAGCTCTTAGCGCCGGATATATTGATATGATAACCTATCTCACCGAGGCCAATTATTTTATCGAGGCAGAGCTGACAGTCGAAGAATCGCACCACTCTCAGGCCCTCACCTTAGCCACCCTCAATAAATACTTCATTCCGGCTGATTAGTGCGTGCCTCAGCCGCTTTCTCGGCAAGGTATGCCTCGCAGGTGGCGCACAGCTCGTCGTACCATTCCCGGCCGAAACGCTCGGTGAGCGGCTCTTTAAGAAACTGATAAAGGCGAATACCCAACTTACGTCCGAGCTTAACGGCGTCACGACACACAGACCAACGGTGATAGTTTACGGCTGTGAAGTTCTTGTATTCAGTGATACGCACCGGGTACAGATAGCACGATGCGGGCTTTCGCCATGTGGTCTCGCCTCTGCGAAATGCACGCTCCAGCGCGCACTGGCATAATCCACCCGGCCCATAGCAGGTGAACACGCAATTACGACCGTCGACTATTGAAGTCACCAGGTCGCCGTCCTCATCGGTATAACTCACGCCGCGCTCCTCTATTTCATGCTGACCGGCCGGGAGCAGTTCGTCCCAAACTTTAGGTAGCACCTCACGGAGCCGCTCGTCCTCTTCTGAGGTGATGGGTGCGCCGGCATCTCCCTCGATGCAGCACTCGCCGTGACATTTATCAAGATCGCAACAGAAGAATTCCTCGGCCAGGTCGAGGCTTACGATCGTATTCTCTCCTATTTGAAACATAGTCATTTATTCGCGATAAGTGTATTGGTCAGTCCGGATATTTAAGTATCGCCACACCTGCGAGCCTGTCAAACCGTTCGCCCGGTGCGCGGTAAAATACTTTGATTAAGTAATTATTCTGTGTCTCGAAATAGTTCCCCTCGACCGGGCCGGTGAGCCCTACCGGGTGAGATATGGTGCTTTTCGGCACAGCAATATATTGATATGAGTATGCACCCTGCTTAAGCAGCAATGCGGCGCGGTAGGCGCCGTCCTCATGATCGTAGGTCATCATAGACTCAGCGCTGATACGACGGTCTGTCAAATCGCCGTCCACAAAAATGTTATAGTCGCGCAGTTCGGGCATCACGAGAGTAAAGTGTACTACGGAGTAGTCGGCCTGAGTGTCGGGATCTGTGGAGTTCTCTGCCCGCACCACATATCTTCCCGACCGGGCAAGATCATAGCTGTAAAATGAATCTGCCCGCGGGATGTCTTGCTGCAGAATATGATGGTAGAACGGATATGAGTACTCGATCTGCTCCACCCCCATCCCCGGCATAAGGCAGCTTACGGTCTCAAACCGTCTGTACTCGTTTCCGGCATCGAAGGTCAGTTCGCGGTTATGCTCAAACATCACCTTTGTACCCTCCACCCGCAGCGGCTGGCTTACGACCACAGCATTGTCGGTGCGTCCGTTCTGTTCTACCACAACGCGCAAGTCGCTGTACGGATTTATCATAGGTAAATGTCGGGTATCGACAGCCACGTTGAGTTGCTGGTGGGTACCGTTTACGTCGAAATCGGTCCGTGATGTGCACTCCGCGCTTACAGGTGCAGAGCTTTCCGTTACACCGAATCTTGCTATAAGCAGTGTCGAGTCGGGCGCTTCTTCCGGATATACGCGCATTATGTAGTTGCCCGGCAAGGTCGGACGCATTTCATCGTTCGGTAGTGCTATGCGGTAGTTCACATAATGAGCCGAAGTGCCTTGCGAGAAGGCATAGTCTGTCACTTCCGCTTGGTTGAAGCCGTCGATAAATTCAGGGTCGACAAGGCCGGACGGACGCCATAGTGCATCGCAGTGTATCAGTTCATACCTTAGATAGTCGCGGTCGTCCGACAGTATATCGAAGCTCACTGTCAATCTGCCTCTTCCGTCGACATCAATCACCGCCGGCCCTTCATAAGTGTGTCCCGTCGGTTCGGTAGGAGCTATCTGCACGGTGCGCACAGAGGGTGCGTAAGGGCCCGACATTGTGGGAACCTCGGCTGCGGCATATTGTGACGGTACGATAGCGATAGTCGAGATTAATATAAGATCAAAGAGGCGCATTTGCGGAGTTATGGATTATTTCAATGGCATCGACAATCAGATCTATACACGGTTTGCGGCCCGGTTGTCGGAGGTCTGCGCAGATCGTCTGTCCGCAGTTTCGTTCCTTAAACTGTTCGATCAAGCCACAAGCAGAGCTGTAGACGGCTTTTTTATCGGCAGTAGTATGGAAATTGCGGGCTCCGTCGGTCACTGCCATTGCAGTCACCGCACCACATACAGAATGAGTCCCTGCTATTCCGCCCCCCAATGCTGCAGTTGCCGAGGCAAGAGCCTCGCTGCTGAGAGGGGTAATATCGTCGAACACCATCGCTACCGTCTGGGCGCAGTTATAACCTTCTGCTCTCAGAGCGCGTGCCCGCTCAATGCGTTGATCGAGAGTATATTTCATATAGCCTTGTTTTACCAGTTTATTGGATCTGTGTTGTGAGCCGCAAGCCAACTGTTGGCCTGCGAGAAGTGGCGGCATCCGAAAAATCCGCGCGATGCTGAAAGCGGCGAAGGGTGAGCTGCGGTGAGCACGAGATGGCGGCTGCGGTCGATCAGTTCGGCCTTACGGCATGCATGTGAGCCCCAGAGCATGAAAACAAGAGCGTCGCGTTGCTCAGAGAGACGACCGATGGCACAGTCTGTCAATTTCTCCCAGCCCCTGTCGCGATGAGATGCCGGCTGCCCGTCGCGCACGGTAAGTACCGTGTTGAGAAGCAGAACACCCTGCCGGGCCCACGGCGAAAGGTCGCCTCCGGAAGCTTGACAAACCGATGGACGCCCCAGGTCGGTGTGTATCTCGCGATAGATATTCTCAAGCGACCGCGGGGTGCGTACTCCGGGATTAACCGAAAAGCACAGTCCGTTGGCCATCCCCGCGCCGTGATATGGATCCTGGCCGAGTATTACAACCCGCACTGATGCAAACGGCGTTGCATCAAAAGCTGCGAATATTCGTCCGGCCGGTGGATAAATGGTTTGCGAAACGTATTCCGACCGTACAAACTCCGCTAATTGCTCAAAGTAAGGCTGGTTCCATTGATCGGATAGCGCTTCATGCCATTGTGGTTCGATTCTCACGTTCATAACTACAAATGTACGATAATTTCCTTAAATTTGTACCCTCAATAGGTGCATATATGGATTATAAGGACATAAATGAAAGAGTGAGCACTCGCTGTGGACTCAAGGCAATCTCTCCGGTGATAGTCTTTATATTGGTATATCTTGTCGTGTCGGTCGCCGTAGGTGATTTCTACAAGATGCCTATAGCAGTGGCCATGATGCTTTCTTCAGTCTGGTCGATCATAATCTTTTCAGGACACACGCTGCCGGAGCGTATCGACCGTTTCTCTGCCGAAGCATCGCAAAGCGGCATTATGTACATGATATGGGTGTTTATCCTTGCCGGAGCTTTTTCGGCGCTTGCCAAAGGGATAGGTTCGATTGATGCGACGGTAAATTTCACTCTATCCATCCTTCCGGCCCGTTATGTCGTGGCAGGTCTTTTTCTGGCGGCTTGCTTCATCTCCATTTCAATAGGCACCTCGGTCGGCACGGTTGTGGCTCTTGCTCCGCTTGCCATGCAGATGGCTCAGGCTGAGAGCGGAGCCGGTTCTCCTCCGCTCTTTGTCGCAGCAGTGCTCGGTGGTGCATTTTTCGGAGATAACCTTTCGTTCATATCCGATACTACCATTGCCGCCACCCGCACTCAGGGGACTGACATGTCGGATAAATTCAAAGCCAATATCTGGATTGCGCTTCCGGCTGCCATCGTGACTCTTGCGCTGTATGTGGCTATGAGCAATCCTCACGCCACCGTGACGACTGCCACCGACTATAACGCATGGCTTATACTGCCGTATTTGGTGGTCATCGGGTTGGCACTGTGCGGTATTAATGTTACTATCGTGCTATGCGCCGGGATTGTGGCGGCTGCCGTGCTAGGGGTGTTGTACGGTCACGGAGAGGTCTTGCCGATATTCGGCTACATGGGCGAAGGTATCGAGCAGATGGGTGGGCTTATCGTGGTGACACTGCTTGCCGGCGGAATGCTTGGTATAATCAAGGCTCTCGGAGGCATCAAGTGGATACTTCAGGTTCTAACGGCGAGGATACACGGTTCGCGCGGAGCACAGGCTGCCATCGTTGCACTCGTAGGTATCGTGAATATTTGCACGGCCAACAATACTATAGCCATCATTACCGTCGGGCAGATAGCCCGGGATATAGCCTCGCGGTTCGGAATCGACCCTCGCAAATCGGCATCACTGCTCGATACTGCCTCGTGTGTGGTGCAGTGTCTTATACCATATGGCGCGCAGACTCTGCTGGCGGCCACCCTTGCCGGCATCTCTCCTATCGCGCCGCTGCCGTATCTGTTCTACCCGTTTATTCTCGCAGCAGTTTTGGCTCTCTCTATTATCTTCCGTTTCCCCGGTCGACTCCACCGCTAAGAGCCTGCTCTCACAATATATGGCAACGCTTAGGCCGCATTTACGGGATATTATGTGACCGGCTCTGCGCAAAATTCTTTCAAAAAAATTTTGCAAGATAAAAATTATTCATACCTTTGCGGTGTGTTAGTGATATAACACACCGCCACAAAACATCATACCTGACGGTTAATAATGATTAAAACCGAGTGAAAATCCGTTTTTTTCACTACCTTAGCAGTAGCATAGAATTTTTCCAACCAAATATCAAATCAATGAACAAGACATTCAGACTTGTGCTTGGCTTGCTGGCAGCCATCATCCTGATGCCTGCAGCCATCCGTGCTCAAGAGCAGAATCCGCTGATGCAGCAACTGCCTCTTGACGAAACAGTGCGCTACGGTGTGCTTCCCAACGGACTGACTTACTACGTGCGCCACAATGAGTATCCCAAAGGTCAGGCTGACTTCTACATCGCTCAGAAGGTAGGCTCGATACTTGAGGAAGACAATCAGCGCGGTCTCGCCCACTTCCTGGAGCACATGTGCTTCAACGGCACCGAGAATTTCCCCGGCAACGATCTGATAAGCTACCTTGAGACTATCGGAGTGAAGTTCGGGCAGAACCTCAACGCCTACACCTCTGTAGACGAGACTGTGTACAATATCTCTAATGTCCCCGTAGCCCGCACCGGCGTGCAGGACTCCGTGCTTATGATTCTCCACGACTGGGCCGACGGCCTTACTCTCGATCCCGAGGAGATAGACAAGGAGCGCGGCGTGATACACCAGGAGTGGCGTCGCACCAACGTCGGGCAGATGCGTATCCTCGAGCAGCTTCTTCCGGTGATTTATCCCGGCTCGAAATACGGCTACCGTCTGCCTATCGGTACTATGGAGGTGGTCGATAACTTCCCCCCGCAGGCTCTGCGCGACTACTATGAGAAATGGTATCGTCCGGATCAGCAGGGTATCATCGTAGTAGGCGACATCGATGTGGACTATATCGAGAATAAGATCAAAGAGCTTTTCTCGCCCATCCGGATGCCCGAGAACCCCGCTCCGCGCGAATATTTCCCCGTACCCGACCACGACGGCACTATCTATGCTATCGGCTCTGACCCCGAGCAGACTGTTGCTCTGGTAGAGCTTATGTTCCTCTCCGATCCCGCTACCCGTGAGGAGAAAAACACGATGATGTACTACGTCCAGGAGTATGTGCAGCAGATCGCAGCAATGATGCTCAACCAGCGCCTGAACGATATGTCGCTTTCACCCGACTGCGTGTTTGCCGGCGCATCAATGAGCTTCGGAAACTATCTGCTTGCTTCTACAAAAGATGCAATGACTCTCTACGGCGTGGCTAAAGGTAACGACGTAGTTCCCGTACTCGAAACTATCTATCGCGAGCTGCTTCGCGCCGCATCTACCGGCTTCACGGCTACCGAATACGACCGCGCTCGCGCCGACTACGAGTCGAGCCTTGACAATTTCTACAACAACCGTGCTACCCGCAAGAACGACTCGTATGTACGTGAATATGTGAAGAACTTCACCGAAGGTGAGGCTGCTCCCGGCATCGAAATCGACTATCAGATCTCGAAACAGATAGCTCAGATGGTACCTGTTGAGGCTATCAACGAGATGATGAAAGAAGCCGTGACAAAGGATAACCGTGTTGTGCTTGTGATGATGCCCCAGAAAGAGGGTTACACAAACCCCACCGAGCAGCAGCTTGCCGATGTGATGGCTCAGGTAGAGGGTGAGACTCTCGAAGCCTTTGTTGATAATGTAAAAGACGAGCCCCTCATCGCTTCTCTCCCCGCTCCCGGCTCGATCACCTCTGAAAAAGCTCTTCCGCAGTGGGGTGCCACCGAGTGGACCCTCTCTAACGGCGTGAAAGTGATCTATAAGCAGACCAAGTTCAAAGACGATCAGATCCTGATGGCAGCTATTGCCAATGGCGGTTCGTCGACAGTGTCCGACGACTATGCCAAGTCGATCATTCTTCTCTCCAATGCCGGCGACAACCTTCTCAGCTCCGGTACATACAACACTTCCGATCTGCAGAAATATCTCTCGGGCAAAAATGTTAGCCTTTCGGTCGACATCCACGCCTACACCCGCGACATCAACGGTTCTACCACTCCCAAGGATCTCCCCTCGCTTCTTGAGCTTACATACGCTATAATGACCAACCCTGCTATCGACGCCACCGAGTATGAAGCTACGATTTCCGGCCTCAAAGGTGTGCTCGCCAACATGGAGTCGAACCCCCAGTATGTGTTCCAGAACAAGATCTACGAAGCTCTCTTCTCGTCACCCCGCGTGCGTGCACTCTCAGTCGATGTGCTCGACGGTGCCTCTCGTGAGCAGATGCTCGAGATCTACAAATCGCAGTTTGCCAACGCAGCCGACTATACTTTCGTATTCGTAGGCAACGTAGATCCCGCAGCTCTCCGTCCGCTCGTAGAGCAGTATATCGCCACCCTCCCCTCCGATCCCGCAACAGCCATGTCGGGTATGCCCGCTTTCCGCAACGATCTGATGGAAAAAGGCGGCAAAGGCGTCGATTCTTACAATATGGCAATGGAGACACCCCAGACCTGGGTGTACATCGAAGAGTGGGCAAATGTTCCCTACACTCTCAAGAACAAGCTTATGTCGTCGATCGTAGGCCAGATCCTCACCAACCGTCTGCTTGAGAGTGTGCGTGAGCGTGAAGGTGCTGTATACTCGATCGGAGCATCCGGCAATATGACTCGTGTATCGCCTCAGAATACTTCTATCGTATCGGCCTTCCCGATGACTCCCGAGAAACGCGACCTCGTGCTTGGCATCATCGAGTCCGAGTTCAATAATATGGGTAACGAGATCAAGCCCGAGGAGCTCCAGAAGATTCAGGAGTTCATGGCTAAATCGCACAAGGAGGATCTCGAGCAGAATAACTTCTGGGTAGGTGCTATCGGCGGCACTGTTCGCAACGGCGTAGATCTCTCACAGCAGTATATTGATACTCTCAATGCAATCACTACTGCAGATGTGGCAGATTTCGTGAAAGCCGTAAACTCTCAGGGCAACTACCGCGTAGTGCTCCTCGAACCGGCAGCTGCTGAATAAAGAAAGGTTAATAGCTCTTTATCAAGCCCGACGCCTCAACGGTGCCGGGCTTTTTCTCATATTACACTGTTGCTCGATTCGCCAAAGAACATTATCTTTGCCTCGATTTTCAAACCCCGTCAGCCGTGAACTGGTTCATTCTGATAATCGCCGGATGTTTTGAGGCAGGTTTTGCGTTTTGCCTTGGTAAGATGAAAAACTTGTCGGATAATTATTAAATGAGCCGGCACATTTCTGGAGAATGTTCGTTACATCAAAACCCATTATATCCATTATCGGACTTAAAGTTATAAAATGATGAGACGCTTCAAGCAGCAGCTTCCGGAGGAGGAGGCAATCCGTATCTTGCAGTCGACTACATCCGGAGTTCTCTGTTTGTGTGGCGCAGACGGGATGCCTTATGGAGTGCCCCTGAGCCATGTTTATGACTGCGGTAAGCTTTATTTTCATTCAGCCCCGGTCGGACAGAAGATAGATCTGATCATACAAAATGATAAGGTGTGTTTCACTGTCATAGCGGCCGACGAGATCCATCCCGAAAGATTCACGACATATTACCGGAGTGTCATTGCTCGGGGAAAGATCCGTATTGTCGACGACACAGAAGGGAAGCTTCACATTCTTGAGCTGTTGGGACGCAGATGCAATCCCGACGATTCGGAAGCTCTGGCCAAAGAGATAAAAACCGGATTCAGCCGTTGCCTGACTCTGGAGATGTGTATTGAGAGTCTCACCGGTAAACAGGCCATTGAGCTGATAAGAGACAAGCTCTAAATTAGTTTATACAATGTTCTACGATTTTATTACCGAAGTCTTTCGCGAAAATACAGTTATTCCTATTTTCCTGACGATAGGTCTGGGCTTTTGGTTCGGAGGGCTAAAGTTCAAATCATTCTCCTTGGGCCCCGTGACGGCAACTCTGATAGTCGGGGTAATCATAGGACAGATGGATATTCCGGTTTCGAATACTCTTAAATCGGTGTCGTTCATGATGTTCCTCTTTGCTATAGGATATTCCGTCGGCCCCCAATTTTTTAGATCTCTAAAAGGCGACGGCCTAAAACAGATTGGTTTTGCATGCATCGAAGTGATACTGTGCATTGCCACCGTGGCTGTAGTAAGCATAATCATGGGGTACGACAAGGGTCAGGCCGTTGGACTGTTCTCCGGGTCGCAGGCTTTCTCAGCGGTGATCGGTGTGGGTTCAAGTACTATCAAGGCGCTTGGTTTGCCACACCAACAGACCGAGCAGTTGCTTGCCATAATACCGGCGTGCTACGCAGTGTGCTATGTTTTCGGTACAATAGGTTCGGCATGGGTGATAGCTAACCTCGGCCCAAGGCTGCTGGGGGGATTATCAAAGGTAAAGAAGCAGACTGCTGAACTCGAAGCCGAGATGGATACCGGCGATATTGTTGCCGATCCGGGCACTTTTGTAGCAAATCGCCCGATCTCGTTTCGCGCATATCGGGCCGAATCAGATTATTTCAATCATCCACGCACGGTAGCCGAGATAGAGCGGCATATTGAAAAGCTGGGACTAAGGCATTTCATTGAGCGGCTTCGGGTGAGAGGCGAGATTGAAGATCCGCAGCCCGGGCTTAAAGTGCGAAAAGGTGATATTATTGTGATAAGCGGTCGGCGTGAGACCATAATCGATGATGCCGGATGGATAGGCTCAGAGGTGACAGATCATGATCTGCTTAACTTTACGGCCGAAAATCTTCCGGTGACTGTTTCAAAATCGGGAGCTGTCGGGATGACTCTATCCGAGCTGCGCGGTAAAGATTATATGAGAGGCGTGATGGTGCGTAAAATCGTGCGCGACGATATGAGTATACCTATGAAAGCCCGTACCCGGCTTGAGAAAGGCGATGTGCTGACATTGGTAGGATTACCTCAGGATGTAGCAGTTGCCGTAGGCGAGATAGGTTTCTCCGATCGCCCAACCGAGTCGACGGATGTTGTATTCATAGGTCTTGGGATTGCCGTGGGTTGTTTTATTGGAGCGTTGACTTTCTATTACGATGGTATACCGCTTTCGCTGAGCACCAGCGGGGGCGCCATACTTTCGGGTCTGCTGCTCGGATGGTTGCGCAACAAGCGTCCCACATTCGGCCGTATACCTCGCCCCGTCGTATGGTTCATGAACAATGTCGGGCTTAATCTTTTTATAGCTGTGGTCGGGCTGGGGGCCGGCCCGACATTCTTGTCAGGATTGAAAGCCGTCGGATTGGAGTTCTTCTTAGTAGGTATTTTGTGCACGTCGCTGCCATTGATCCTCGCTACGCTTGTCGCATCGAGAGTCTTCGGCTTTCACCCTGCTATAGCTTTAGGTTGCGTAGCCGGCAGTCGAAATGCAGTTGCGGCATTGGGAGCTATTCAGGATAATCTCGATAGTACCCTACCCGCTATGAGCTATACCGTGACCTATGCCGTCGGCAGTATTCTTCTGATATTTGCCGGAATGATATTACCGCTTATAGTTTAACGATACATGTGAATGGCGATCTGTTTCGTATCGCGGAGAGATTTATTGTGAAACGCGTTATTAATCAAGTGTATATAAATACAATATGAAAAAAGGTATATTGACTCTTGCTTTCGGCACATTTGCACTCGGGATGACCGAGTATGTGATGATGAGCATTCTTCCGGATCTTGCAACGACGTTTCATACTACGGTCTCGGATGCCGGACATCTTATTTCGTCGTATGCTATCGGTGTGTGCGTCGGCGCACCGCTGTGTGCGATATTTCTCAGGAACTGGGAGCTTCGCAAGATTTTGATATTGCTGATGGCAGTTTTAGCTATAGGCAACGTGCTGTTTTCTGTGAGTGCCTCTTTTGAGATGGGATTGGTGAGCCGATTCATCTCGGGGTTGTCGCATGGAGCATTTTTCGGTACAGGTTCGATTGTGGCAAGCAGGCTGATGCCTGAAAAGCAGACCACCGCGGTATCGCTGATGACTCTGGGTATGACAACTGCCAATTTGCTCGGCATCCCGTTGGGCAGCTTCATAGCAAATTCTCTTAACTGGCGTTGGATCTTTATGTTTAATGCGTTGTGGGCTACCGTCACTATGCTTATGTTGATATTCATGGTCAAGGGTGTGGGGAGTTTGCCTCACTCGGATATAAGATCTGAGTTTAAGTTTTTGAAAAAGCCGGCTCCGTGGATACTGATTGTATTTACCATATTGTGTCAGGGTGGCTGCTTCTCAATGTATTCCTACGTCACTCCGATAATGAGTAAAGTCGGACTGGCGCAGAAGTATATACCGGTTCTGATGATTTTGGTCGGCGCCTCAATGAGCGTAGGTAATTATGTGGCCGGTATATTATCAGACAGATATACTCCGGGCAAGATAGCGCTCTCTGTTTCCGTGATCATGACGGTTGTGCTGCTCTCGATATATTTTGAAACTTCGAGTATGATTCTCACCGCAATGTCGGTCATGATTGCCACGGCGTGTCTGTTTGCCTTGTCGTCGCCTATGCAGCTATTGCTGCTTAAGTATTCGCCCGGCGGCGAGCTGATGGGAGGGGCTGCCGTTCAGATTGCATTCAATCTTGGCAACGCTATCGGTGCTACAATCGGTGGTTATGCATTAACGGTATCCGATGTTCCTGCCGCCACATCGCTTTATGGCTCAATACTTGCTGCTCTATCGATCATCACGATGCTGATGTTTCTTCATCGATCCGGTAGGTCGGCAGGACAACCGGGTTAATGCTTCAGGAGGAGTATGATACTAAGCGAGGCGTCGACCGGATCAACCGGCGACGCCTCGCTGATATTGTGTGTGCGAAGTTACTTCTTTTTAGGGGTGATCATCATGATCATGCGCTTGCCTTCGAGCTGCGGCATCTGCTCTACTTTGCCGAGCTCCTCAAGATCTTGTGCAAAGCGTAGCAGAAGCACTTCGCCCTGCTCTTTGAAGAGTATCGAGCGCCCTTTGAAGAATACGTAGGCCTTCACTTTCGATCCCTCCTGAAGGAATCCCTGAGCATGTTTGAGCTTGAAGTTGTAGTCGTGGTCGTCGGTCTGAGGCCCGAAGCGTATCTCCTTGATCACAACTTTGGTGGCTTTAGCCTTGGCTTCCTTCTGGCGTTTCTTCTGCTGATAGAGGAACTTCTGGTAGTCAAGGATCTTGCACACCGGGGGCTCTGCTGTGGGGGAGATCTCGACAAGGTCGAGCTCTTGCTCCTCAGCCATGTGTCGTGCCTGAGCTATGGTGTAGATGCCGTTCTCTACATTGTCGCCCACGAGGCGCACTTCATGAGCACGTATGCGCTCGTTTATGGCATACGGTTCTTCTTTGACGGGGCCACGAGGGCCGCGCGGACCGCGTGGGCCGGAGCCTGCCGGACGTCGAGGGCCGGAGGGGTGGAATGGTTTCTTCTGCATTCAGTGGTCTACTGGTTAATCATTTCATTGACTTCGCGAGTCAGATTTTCGGCAAAGGTAGCGATTTTTACTGTCCCTTTGTCGCCTTCGCCCTGTTTTCTGACGGAAACTTCGCCATTTTCGGCTTCTTTTTCGCCTACTATGAGCATATATGGCACTCGTGCGAGCTCGTTGTCGCGTATTTTCTTGCCGATCTTCTCGTTTCGGTCGTCTACTTTTACGCGTACATCTGCTGCCTCAAGCTCGCGGCGCACCTGATATGCGTAGTCGTTGAACTTCTCGCTGATGGGGAGTATCACGGCCTGCTCGGGAGCGAGCCAGAGCGGGAATTTGCCGGCTGTATGCTCCAGAAGTACGGCTACGAAGCGCTCCATAGAGCCGAAAGGTGCGCGGTGTATCATCACCGGACGGTGCTTTGCATTATCGGCACCGGTGTATTCGAGCTGGAAACGCTCGGGCAGGTTATAGTCCACCTGAATGGTGCCGAGCTGCCAGCGGCGTCCGAGAGCATCCTTGACCATAAAGTCGAGTTTGGGGCCGTAGAAGGCAGCTTCGCCGAGCTCTTTGCGTGCTTTGAGGCCTTTCTCCTCGCATGCTTCGATGATGGCATTTTCGGCAAGCTCCCAGTTTTCGTCAGAGCCGATATACTTCTCCTTGTTGTTGGGATCGCGGAGAGAGATCTGAGCCTCGAAGTTCTCGAATTTGAGTGCGCGGAAGATATAGAAGATGATGTCCATCACTTTGAGGAATTCATCCTTGATCTGATCGGGTGCGCAGTAGATATGGGCGTCGTCCTGCGTGAAACCGCGCACACGGGTCAGGCCATGAAGCTCACCGGACTGCTCGTAGCGGTACACGGTGCCAAACTCGGCAAGACGGAGGGGCAGGTCGCGATAGCTGCGCGGCACGGCACGGAATATCTCGCAGTGGTGGGGGCAGTTCATCGGTTTGAGCAGATACTCCTCCCCTTCTTCGGGTGTATGTATGGGCTGGAATGAGTCTTTGCCATACTTGGCGTAGTGGCCGGAGGTTACATAGAGCTGCTTGTTGCCGATGTGGGGAGTGATGACCTGCTGATAGCCGTACTGTTTCTGGATTTTACGCAGGAACTGCTCCAGGCGGTCGCGCAGAGCGGTGCCTTTGGGGAGCCACAGGGGGAGTCCGGCACCCACGTTGGTAGAGAAAGCAAACAGCTCCATCTCTTTGCCGAGCTTGCGGTGGTCGCGCTTTTTTGCTTCTTCGAGCAGGGCGAGATATTCGTCGAGCATCTTCTTCTTTGGGAAAGTGATGCCATAGACACGCACAAGCTGGTTGCGCTTCTCGTCTCCGCGCCAGTAAGCACCGGCGAGGCTCATCACTTTGACGGCTTTAATAGCGCCGGTATTGGCAAGGTGCGGGCCACGGCAGAGGTCGGTGAACGAACCTTGTGTATATGTGGTGATATGGCCGTCCTCGAGCTCGCTGATAAGTTCGCACTTGTACTCCTCGCCGCGATCTCCGAACATCTTCAGAGCATCCGCTTTTGATATGTCGGCGCGCACGATATTCTCCTTGCGCTGTGCGAGTTCGAGCATCTTCTTCTCGATCTTCGGGAAATCGGCTGCAGTGATCTGGTGTTCACCCGGATCAATGTCGTAGTAGAATCCGTTGTCGATGGCCGGGCCGATGCCGAATTTCACTCCGGGATACAACTCCTGAAGTGCCTCGGCAAGCAGGTGAGCCGACGAGTGCCAGAAAGCGTGCTTGCCTTCAGGGTCGTCCCATTTGAAAAGTTTTATAGTAGCGTCGGTGTCGATCGGGCGGGAAATGTCCCACTCCTGATCGTTTACGCTGGCGGCCAATACGTCGCGCGCCAGCTGTGAGCTGAGGCTCTCGGCTATCTGCAGAGGGGTAACTCCGCTCTCAAATTGCTTTACAGAGCCGTCAGGGAAAGTGATGTTGATCATTTGGTGTTATATGGTTTAGGTTTACGCAACTGCCATACGGGCGGCAGCGCGGCATAAATCGTCGTACAAAGATAGTGATTTTTGTGAATTAAGAGCAGATTTCCGTGATAAAAGCATCTGTGATTGGGGCGGTCGCACTATTTGGCGTCGCCTGTATAAGGTGGCGGCGTACCTGCATCGTCGTCAGAGTCGCTGCCGGGTGTCCGGACGGAAGATTCAGCCTCTGCCGGTATGGCAGTTGCAGCCGGCTGCTCGGCCAAAATCTCGTCGGTGCGCGATGCCCACTGCCGTTTGCCGAAGATAGCCTCTACGTCGTCGGCCATGATCACTTCGCGTGCTATCAGCACATCAGCGAGCTTGTGGTGGCCGTCGGCATATTGGAGAAGTATCTGCTTGGCGCGCTCGTACTGCTCGGCTATGATCTTCGAGATCTCGTCGTCGATGATGCGTGCCCGCTCCTCGGAGTACGGTTTGGTGAATCCGCCGTCTTGTCCGGTGGAGTCATAGTACGACAGATTGGGGAGCTTGTCAGACATACCGAAGTAAAGCACCATCGCACGAGCCTGGCGTGTGACGCGCTCCAGGTCGTTGGCAGCTCCGGTCGATATACGTCCGAGGAAGAGTTCCTCGGCTGCGCGGCCTCCGAGTGTGGCGCAGATCTCGTCGAGTATGGCCTGCTTCGGGGTGATCTGCCGCTCCTCGGGCAGATACCATGCTGCGCCGAGAGCTTTGCCGCGGGGTACTATTGTCACTTTGATAAGCGGGTTGGCATACTGAAGATGCCAGCTTACGGTGGCGTGACCGGCCTCGTGGACGGCAATAGCCTGTTTCTCTTCGGCGGTAATGATCTTGGAGCGTTTCTCAAGGCCGCCTATTATGCGGTCGACAGCCGCAAGAAAGTCCTCTTTAGATACTACATCCTTATTATGGCGCGCTGCAATAAGGGCAGCTTCGTTGCATACGTTGGCTATGTCGGCTCCCGAGAATCCCGGAGTCTGACGTGCGAGCAGGTCGACATCCACATCGTCGGCAGTGCGGATTTTCTTCAGATGCACCTTGAAGATGGCGATACGGTCGGGCAGATCGGGAAGATCGACATATATCTGTCGGTCAAAGCGACCGGCGCGCAGGAGGGCTTTGTCAAGAATGTCGGCGCGGTTGGTGGCAGCGAGTACTATTACTCCGCTGTTCGTGCCGAAACCGTCCATCTCCGTAAGGAGCTGATTCAGGGTGTTTTCGCGCTCGTCGTTGGCGCCGAAGTTCGGATTTTTGCCACGGGCACGACCCACTGCATCTATCTCGTCGATGAATATGATACACGGTGCTTTATCCTTAGCCTGACGGAAGAGATCGCGCACTCGCGAAGGGCCGACACCCACAAACATCTCGACGAAATCGGAGCCAGACAGAGAGAAGAACGGTACCGATGCTTCGCCTGCCACTGCCTTAGCGAGAAGGGTCTTACCCGTTCCGGGAGGGCCGACAAGCAGTGCACCTTTAGGTATCTTGCCACCTAAGTCAGTATAGCGTTTGGGATTTTTGAGAAACTCTACGAGCTCGGACACTTCTGTCTTGGCCTCGGAGAGACCCGCGACGTCGTTGAACCGCACTTGCGAGCCCTCGCCTTTCTCGTATACGGTGGCACGCGACTTTCCGACATTGAAAATGCCTCCGGAGCCGCCTGCGCCTCCGCCACGGCCGCTCATGCGCCGCATCATGAATACCCAGAAACCTATCAGCAGAATGAACGGGCCGAATGTCCACAGCAAGCCGGAGTAGTCGCTCGCTTCGGTATACTCGACGTCGCCGCTATATTTTGGCGGGATGGTGACTGCCTGTGAATTGATGGTATCCGTGGTAGCTTGCTCCCATTGTTCGGCTTTTTCGGCGAATTTGTCGACCGAAGGAATTTTTGTCGTGATTTTTGCCACTGTGCCGGTGCCGGGATGATACTGGCTTTTGAACACATCTTTGGCGCCGGTTTCCGTGAGCACCGCCTCAACCTCGTTTTTGTTGGTATAGACGATGATTTTCTTTACGTTGGCATTTGATACGATCGAGTCGAACTGACGCACGCTGTATTCGTGGGTCAGCATCTGATCGTCGAAATAGTATATACCTACGAGCATGACGATTATGATGACATACATCCAGTAGGCATTGAATTTGAAAGGAGTCTTTTTAATAGGCGATTTCATCTGTCGTGACAGTGTGATAGAATGTACTAAGGATAAATTGACAGGTGGGCGATTGATCCGGCGGCGGTCAGTCGAGATCGGGGATCTCCGTCACTGCCCCGTCGCTCCACAGCTCCTCAAGGTCGTAGAGTGAGCGTGTTTCGGGCAGGAATACGTGTACGAGGATGTCGCCGTAGTCGATCACGATCCATTGCGACTGGCGGTAGCCGTCGTAGTTGTACGGCTTGACGCCGGAATGTTCCTGCACATACTCGCGCACCGAATCGGCGATGGACGACACTTGCATGGTCGACGATCCTTCGCATATGATGAATTGCCTTGCGGCTGATGTGGGGATATCGGTGAGATCTATAAGGGATATTTTGTGCCCTTTTCGCTCTTGTATACCTTCGATTATAAGGCGGGTGATATTATTTGTTTCTGTCATTGAGTTATCGAAACGATTTTGTTGTGCAAATTTAGTGATTTTTCGCCAATCTACATTCTTAATAACGTTTTTGTGCTGTCGGATGTTCTCTGCATCCTCATCTGGGGGTCATTCAAATTTTGATGTCTGCGACACCTGCATTCTGCATATCACATGGGTCGGTATGAGCAGGATGAAGGCGGTGAGGATTATAGCTGCGATGTTTAATGCGGCAACTGAGAGCCAGTCGATCTGCACCGGGACAGCGTCAAGATAGTAGGTGTCGGGATTGAGAGGTATGAAGCGGAACTGTCCCTGACATACCAGCACCCCCAGGCCGATGGCATTGCCGGCGGCGAGTCCGAGAGTCACGATGCGCAACCCCATCCACACGAATATGGAGCGTATCGAGTTGTTTGTCATACCCAAAGTCTTGAGTATGCTTATGGTCTGCACTCGCTCAAGTATAATAATAAAAGTGCTTGCTACGAGAGTGAAAGCTGCCACGATAGCCATCAGGGAGAGTATCACCACGACATTTGTATCGAGCAGATCGAGCCAGCTGAAGTAAAGCGCTCCCCGCGAGTGCACGGAAGAAACCTCAAGGTGCCTTCCGCCGGATTGTGCGGCCATGGCGGTCAGTGCATTTTGAAGTCGAGCTGCCGATGTGTCGATCATGGGCTCGACGATGTTGTAGATCAGCAAGTTGGTGGCCTGATCATCGGAGAGCCGCCCTACTCTTCTGAGCGTTGTGGCCGAGCTCCAAGCCAACTGTGTGTCGAAGTCGGCAAAATGAGTGTCGTAGATAGCCGATACGGTGGCGCGCCGCGACTTGATGCCTCCGTCGACAAAGTAGCATACAAACGGTCGGTCGCCCAATCCGATGCCAAGCTGCAGGGCGGTGGCGCGGGATATAATGATTTCGCCGTCGGCCGCCGCCCGTGGTTCGCCCTCGACGATATTGTCGATTATAAACCGGCTCGCACTCTCGTCGGGCAAGCTGCGTACCACAAGCCCGCAAAAAGCGCTGTCGGTCTTGACGATAGCGGGCAGGTCGACAGACGGAGCTGCCGCAAAGCCGTCGGGAAGTGTGCCGCTTACGGTCCGGAGCAAGGCTTCGGAGATCGTAATCGGCTCGTTTGAGGGGGCGGATACCGTAAGGGAAGCATCAAATCCTGAGATCTTGTCGTAGATCTGCTGTTTGAAACCGGATGCTATGCCCACCGAAAGGAGCATTACTGCCACTGCTATGGCCACACCGACGGTAGCGATGGCTACGCCCGGAGAGCTCTTGCGGCCATCGGATGTGCGCCGCAACTGCAGTCGGAGAGCTATCTGCAGAGGCAGGTTCATCGCAGTGTATATCCGGGGTAAGCCTTGAGCGCTTCGGCAAGCACCGTCAGGGCACGGCCAAGATCCTCACGGCACAGCACATACGCTATACGCACTTCGTTTCGGCCGTGATCGGCACCGGAGGCGTAGAATCCTGAAGCCGGTGCCATAAATATAGTCTGTCCTTCATACTCGAAGTCGCTCAGGCACCATGCGCAGAACTTGTCGGCATCATCTACCGGCAGCGATACCACGGTGTAGAAGGCGCCCATAGGTATCGGAGAGTATACACCGGGGATGCGGTTCAGTCCGTCGACCAGAAATTTGCGACGCTCCACATACTCGTTGTAGGTCATCAGCATATAGTCGGGAGAGGCGTCGATCGAGGCCTCGGCTACGATCTGGCCCAACAGCGGGGGGCTGAGGCGCGCCTGGCAGAACTTCATCACATTGGCATGCAGCTCCTTATTCTTGGTGATAAGTGCTCCGATGCGTATCCCGCACTCGTTGTAACGCTTTGACACGGAGTCGATCAGCACCACATTGTTCTCTATGCCCGGCAGGTGGAATGCCGAGATATACGGCGCGCCCGTGTAGCAGAACTCGCGATATACCTCGTCGGAGAATAGGAACAGATCGTGCCGCTTCACAATGTCGCGTATACTCTCCATCTCGCGCTGAGTGTAGAGATACCCTGTCGGATTGTTGGGGTTGCATATCAGTATACCCTTGGTGCGCGGAGTGATGAGTTTCTCAAACTCTTCGACCGGCGGAAGAGCGAACCCGGTGTCGATACTCGACGGTACGGTCACGATCTTTGCGCCCGATGCCACGGCAAAAGCCATATAGTTGGCGTAAGCCGGTTCGGGCACGATGATCTCGTCGCCCGGGTCGAGGCACGAAAGAAATGCAAAGAGCACTGCCTCCGAGCCTCCGCAAGTCACGATAATATCGTCGGCCTCTACATCAATATTATAGCGGTGATAATATTCTGCCAGCTTTTGGCGAAGAGAGAGTAAACCCTCTGACGGGCTGTACTCCAGCACCTTGCGGTCGATATGCTTCAAGGCCTCGAAAGCTTCGGGCGGGGTCGGCACATCAGGCTGCCCGATATTGAGGCGATATACATGAATGCCGCGCTCGGCAGCCTTGCGGGCGAGCGGCACAAGCTTGCGTATAGGTGATGCGGGCATCATCCGCCCGCGTTCTGACACATTTGGCATAAGTAGTGAAATAAAAAAATGAGGCAGGGCCTGTGATGACTCTGCCTCTGTGGAGTAGCGGGACCGAGAATTGAACTCGGGACCTCCGGGTTATGAATCCGACGCTCTAACCGACTGAGCTATCCCGCCGTGTCCTTAATGCGAGTGCAAAGGTAGCGCTTTTTTCTAATCCTGCAAATTTTTTTTGAAAGTTTTTCAGATATGTCGGAAGATACAGGGTATAGATGCCGGTACGGACTCTATAATAATAGACGGAGCGTACAAAAAAAGATAAAAAAGTCGGGAAAATTTTGCGGGGCGAAGATGAATTCGTATCTTTGCAGACCGAAAACCTCGCGTCAGGCGCAAGCATTTCCCTGCCGGGGTGGATTAAACATCAATTAATTTAAACAACAAAAAAAATGCCTAAGGTTAAGACCAACTCCGGTGCTAAAAAAAGATTCGCTCTTACCGGAACCGGAAAAATCAAGCGTAAACATGCTTACAAGTCGCACATCCTCACCAAAAAGACCAAAAAGCAGAAACGCAACCTCACCCACTTCTCTATCGTAGCCAAAGCTGACGACGCTAACGTTAAAGCTCTGCTCGGCCTGAAGTAACAACCAAAACCTCAATCTCTCGACTCAATCACCACTTCTTATTTTACTAACCGAATGTACAGCTCCATCATAAGTGCATAAGCCGCTGTCATTCAAAACAAAACAAAGAAATGCCAAGATCAGTAAATCATGTAGCTTCACGAGCTCGCAGAAAGAAAATCTTAAAACTCACCCGCGGTTACTACGGATGCCGCCGCAACGTTTGGACCGTCGCTAAAAATACCTGGGAGAAAGGTCTCACCTACGCTTACCGCGATCGCAAAGACAAAAAGCGCAATTTCCGCGCTCTCTGGATTCAGCGTATCAACGCAGCCGCACGTCAGGAAGATCTCTCCTACAGCAAGCTCATGGGTCTTCTTCACAAGGCCGGTATCGAGATCAACCGCAAAGTGCTCGCCGACCTCGCCCTCAACAACCCCGCCGCTTTCAAGGCTGTGGTCGATAAGGTGAAGAACGCTTAATCACACTGTTAAATCTGACACGCTACTGTGTCGCACAGATAATATAAAGAGGAGTCACACCAGCTCCTCTTTTTTTTAGAGCGTGTTTCAAAACATATATTCAAAATGCTACAATTTATCACTTCGTGGCCATCGGCCACACCTATGGAGGAACAGATCGGCAAGGTGGTGGCCGGCGGCTGTCGCTGGGTGGAGCTGTCGGCTCCGGACATGAGCGAGGGTGAGCTTCGCAAAGTGGCCGAGGCTGTCATTCCGGCATGCCGTGAAGCGGATGCTATAGTGATAATGCGCGACCACAGGCATCTTGCTGCAGAATTGCGGCTCGGAGGAATTTTCCTCGACAAAGCGTGCGGCGAGTCGCCGCGCCAGGTGCGCGAGTCGCTTGGCGGCGAGGCCATAATAGGCGTGGAGGCTGTCGACATAGACGATCTGCGTGCTTTAAGCCGCATAGATATCGATTATGCCATGATCTCTATTCCTTCGCTCGATGCCGCACAGCAGGCTATCGCCACCGTTCAGCAGGCACGTTCCGAAAACATTAAGCTTCCCGTCGTGGCATTCGGAGATTTCAGTATCGACGACAGCAAAGCTCTGCTCTCAGTCGGATTCTCAGGTATCGCTCTGTCGGGCGTGCTTGCCGGTGCTCCTGATATCACGGCTGCTACCGCCGAGGTGCTCGAAGCTCTCGCCCAATAAATCCTCTATATAAAAGTATGAAATCCTGCGCCACAGCTATCTGAGGCGCAGGATTTGTACTTACCGGACAGGCTCTTAGAGCGCGAGAAGTTTCTCGATCTGTTTTTTCAGGGAATCTTTCGATTGGCTGCCTGCCAGACGCAGATCTTTGATCTGCTCACCGTTTTTGAAGAATAAAATGGTGGGTATCGACATGATGCGATACTCGGTGGCGAGATCGTTCTCCTCCTCGATGTTGTACTTGCCGATAGCAACGGCATCGCCGTACTCCTCGGCCAGTTCGTCGACCACGGGGGCCATACGTTTGCACGGACCGCACCAGGTGGCCCAGAAGTCGATAACTACCGGTTTGCCCGAAGCAATGATCTCTTTGACTGTAGCGTCAGTAAACTGAATTGCCATGGTAATCTGATTTTATATTGTTTGTGAAAAATTAATTGTCAGTGGCTGTTGATCTTGAATTCAATATTCTCTTCGTTGAGCATATCGACAAGAGAGCGGTTGATGGTGATCTGTTTTTTCGATGTCATGGTCACGGCTCGCCGCAGCTCCGGATCGAAGATACGGATATTGAGACTGCCGCGGGGGGAGCCGTCGCCATCGGCTGCCACATAGTCGGCCAGCATTGAGGCTATCGTGTCGTTGGCGGTAGATGTGTCGAGCTTTATGATAATCGAGTTGATCAGTTTGCCGCGCACATCTTCAAGCAGCCGGATGTTGGTGATATTGAAACGCAGATCCGACTCCCGGAAGCGACGCTCGAATTTACCTGTCACGACCACCGGTGTACCCGCCACGCCGAAATTGTGGAAGTTGATATAGTTGTTGCCGAAGAGCATCAGCTCGCACGAGCCTGTGTAATCCTCGATCTTCATTATACCGAACGAGCCGCCGTTGCGTGCCGGCCGACTGGTGAAATTCACCACCATGCCGCCGAAGGTGATCTCACGCCCCTCCTCCGGATTCTGAATTTCGAGATAGCTTTTGATGTTGAAGGAGCATCCGTAGTTCAGCTCCATGTAGTAGGGGTCGAGCGGGTGAGCCGACATATACATGCCCACAAGTTCGCGCTCTTTCTCAAGGCGTTCGGTGTCGGTCCACGGTTGGGCCGACACGAGAGCCGGTCGGCCGGCTGTCGAAGTGGCACCTTCGTCGTCGTCGCCGAAGAGCGATGGCGACGATTGCTGTTTGTCGTTCTGGAAAGCGGCCCCGTAGCGCAGCAATTGCTCTGCGAGCGACTCCCCTTTGCTGTTCACTTCAAAGAAATCTTCACGCTTCACATCCTCGAAACAGTCGAATCCGCCGGCGAGCGCGAGAGCTTCAAACACACGTCGGTTTAATCCGGATCCGAGCGGCACGCGCTCCACAAAATCGTATATCGACTCAAATACTCCCCGGGCCTGACGCTCGGCTATGATTGCGCTTACCACGCCCTCTCCTACCCCTTTGACGGCTGCAAGCCCGAAGCGTATCTCGCCGCGGCCGTTCACACCAAACTCCATGAACGACTCGTTGACATCCGGCCCTTTGACCGGGATATGCATCCGCTTGCACTCCTCCATGAAGTTGGTGAGCTTGGTGATATCCGTGCGGTTGCGGCTTAACACCGCTGCCATATATTCAGCCGGATAGTTGGCTTTGAGCCAAGCTGTCTGGAAAGCCACCCACGAGTAGCATGTGGCATGGCTCTTATTGAAGGCGTAGCTCGCAAACTTCTCCCAGTCAGCCCATATTTTCGAGAGGACTTTAGGATCGTGACCATTTGCCTGACCTCCTTCGAGGAAGAGCCCTTTGAGCTCGTTCATCTTGGCTATCAGCTTCTTACCCATAGCCTTGCGAAGCGTGTCGCTCTGTCCGCGGGTGAAGTTGGCAAGCAGTCGCGACAGGAGCATGACCTGCTCCTGATATACCGTGACTCCGTATGTATCCTTGAGATACTTCTCCATCACGGGTATATCGTAAATGATGGGCTCGCGACCGTGCTTTCTGGCAATAAAGTCGGGTATATAGTCCATCGGCCCCGGGCGATACAGGGCGTTCATGGCGATAAGATCCTCGAATGTAGAGGGTTGGAGCTCGCGCAGATACTTCTGCATGCCTGCCGACTCAAACTGGAATGTGCCTATTGTGCCACCCTCGCAGTAGAGCTTGTAGGTCTTGGGATCGTCGAGCGGTATAGAGTCGATGTCGATCTCCTTTCCGGTGGTGAGGCGTATATTCTCTACGGCATCCTTGATGATCGATAGAGTCTTGAGCCCTAAAAAGTCCATTTTGATAAGGCCCGTCTCCTCTATCACCCGCCCCTCGTACTGTGTGACGATGAGCTTGGGTTTATCCTTGGAGCCTGCCGGCACCGGCGCTTCCTTGTCGACGGCGGTGCTGATGGGCACCCAGTCGGTGATGTCGTCGCGGCATATTATCAGGCCACAGGCATGCACGCCGGTGCCGCGCACATTGCCTTCGAGCTTGCGTGCAAACTCGAGCACGCGGCGTATCAGCGGATCGGGCGAGTTGAGTTCTGCCTGAAATTCAGGTACATACTCATAGCAGTTGGCAAGTGTGGGTTTAAGCTGCTTGCCGTTCACCTCGGGCATACGTGCAGGCACGAGACCGGCGAGACGGTTTGACTCAGGTATCGAGAGGTCTTCGACGCGAGCCACATCCTTGATGGCCATCTTGGCGGCCATTGTGCCGTAGGTGATGATGTGGGCCACCTTCTCCTCGCCATATTTGTCGGTGACGTAGCGTATCACCTCGGCGCGGCCATCGTCGTCGAAGTCGATATCGATATCCGGCAGAGAAATACGGTCGGGATTGAGGAAGCGCTCAAACAGCAGGTCGTACTTCACCGGATCTATCTGTGTGATACCTAAGCAGTATGCCACACAGCTTCCGGCTGCCGATCCACGACCGGGCCCTACCGATACTCCCAACTTCTCGCGAGCGGCGGCAATAAAGTCCTGCACGATCAGGAAGTAGCCCGGGAAACCCATGGTCTTCATGATATAGAGCTCAAACTTGATGCGCTCTGCGAGTTCGTCGGTCAGCGGATCGCCATATCGCTTTTTGGCACCTTCGTAGGCCAATTTTGCAAGATAGTCGGCCTCAAGTTTTATGCGGTATAGCTTATCGTAGCCGCCGAGTTTCTCTATTTTTTTGCGTGCGGCGGCTTCGTCCATCACTACGTTGCCGTTCTCGTCGCGTGTAAATTCGTTGAACAGATCCTCCTCCGTCAACTTCCGGCGATACTCCTCCTCGGTGCCAAATTCGGCAGGTATCTCGAAGTTGGGCATGATCGGCGGATGGTCTATAGAGTATGTCTCTACTTTGTCGAGTATCTCTACAGTGTTGGCCAGCGCATCCGGCAGGTCGCTGAATACAGCATTCATCTCAGCCTGAGTCTTCATCCACTCCTGCTTGGTGTAGTGCATTCGTTTCTCGTCCTTCACCAGAGAGTTGGTCGATACGCATATCAGTCGGTCGTGGGCTTCGGCATCAGCCGCATCTACAAAATGCACATCGTTGGAGCATATGATCTTGATGCCATGCTTGCGTGCAAATCCTATCAGCACCTCGTTGACCTGCTTCTGCCGCTCGTACACTTCGCGGTCGCCACCGGGCACATTTGTCTGATGTCGCTGAAGCTCGATGTAGTAGTCGTCGCCGAAAGTCTCTTTAAACCATAGTACAGATTCTTCTGCTTTGTCGATCTGGCCGGCCATGATAAGGCGGGGGATCTCGCCTCCAAGACATGCCGAGCATATTATCAACCCCTCGCGCCGGGCGGCCAGCGAGGGCTTGTCGGTGCGGGGGTGCATGTAGAAACCTTTGGTCCACGCTTCCGATACGAGCTTGATCAGGTTGTGATACCCTTTCTCGTTTTTTGCCAGCACCACCAGGTGGCGCCCACGGTCGGTCTTGTCGGTTACCTTAGTGTTCACCTCGTTGGCCACATACATCTCGCACCCGAATATCGGTTTGAACGGTTTTTTTGCGCGCGCCTTGTCGAGCTCGGCCTGTGCAGCTTCTATTTTTGCAGGGTCGCCCTCGCTCTGTGCTTCGGCAAGAGCTGCCTCTGCATCTTTGACGGCGGATTTTATCTTGCCGTTCTTCTTATTGACGTAATTGGCAAACTCCTTGATACCGAACATGTTGCCATGGTCGGTGATAGCAATACCCGGCATACCGTCGGCCATAGCTTTGTCGACGAGTTTGTCGATGGCAGCCTGTCCGTCGAGCAGCGAATATTGTGTGTGGGTGTGGAGATGAATGAATGGTTGCATGACTCCAAAGTTAGCATTTTTTTGCGTAACTCTCCGCGCCGGAGTCAAAAAATTATGCCGGAATCACCGCAGTGCGTCTCCGGGGCGAGCGTTGCGGAAGCAATGATACCAGAACGGTGAAGAGAGGCGAAAGATAGTTGAAGAAGCAGAACGGCATGTATGCGAGCGTGGCTACACCGAGCACGGTCGATTGAGTGATGCCGCAAGCGTTCCACGGTATGAGTACGGAAGTCACCGAAACCGAATCCTCAAGGGTGCGGCTCAGCAGTTTAGGCTCAAACCCTGAGCGACGGTATGCGTTGCGGTACACATTGCTGCCGATTATGATCGACAGATACTGATCGGCAGTCATCGCGTTAAGGGTAAGGCCCGTTGCTGCCGTCGCAGCTACTATCGACGAGCGGCGGCGTATGCGCGAGGTGATCATGTGGGTGATCACACTCAGTATTCCGGTGCCGATAAGTGTACCTCCGAACACCATTGCCGAAAGTACAAGTACAATCGTAGGGATCATGCCGGCCACGCCGGATGTGGCTACAAGTTCATTGAGCATAGCGCTCGATGTCGCCGGATCAAAACCTACAGCCACAAGTTTTACTACGGCTGCCGCAATGCCTTGATCCGACAACAACTGCCCCACTACCACCGGCTGGAATATAAACATCGCAACAATGCCGAGCGTGCCGCTGATCATCAGTACATATAGCGACGGCACGCGAAGCACGCATAAGGCCACGGTGATGACCGGTATCGCTGCCAGCCACGGCGACAGGTTGAAAGTCGACTCAATAGCATTCATCACATCGGCAGCATGTACCTCGACCGTGTGAGTGTCGAACGACAATCCCGCTACCGTATATATTGCCGTAGCCACAAGCATAGCCGGCATCGTTGTAGACATCAGATTGCGGATATGGATCATGATGTCGACACCGCACGACGCCGATGCAAGGACCGTGGTATCGCTCAGCGGAGAGACTTTATCTCCGAAGTATGCCCCCGAGATAATAGCTCCGGCTGTCCATGCCATATCGTAGCCGAACACAGTGCCGATGCTCATAAAAGCCACGCCGATGGTGGCAATAGTGGTCCATGAACTGCCTAACAGCACGGATATTACGGCACACACCGCACATACGATCGGGAGAAAGAAGTCGGCATTGATCACACTGATGCCGAAATGTATCAGGCCGGGTACGATACCCGACAGCATCCATGTAGTAGATATGAACCCTATCGAAGCAAGCAGAGGGATCGACGACAGCACCTGGCGCGCGCTTCGTAGCTGCCCCAAGCGGAGCGCTTTCCATCTGAGCGAGCGCGAGAAGGCCGCCACGATCACTGCTACTACCGAAGCACCTAAAAGTGTCAACGGAGCATAATCTACGACAGACGATGCCCCCTTTGCCATAATGACAATGAGTACAAAAAGTATAAGAGCGGCGAGAGGTATAACAGCGAGCGTCGGGGAGATCTTCCCCTTCCCATATATAGTCTTTTCCAAATTATCGAAGAAATTGTACTATCTACTTAACGACAAACGTCCGAATTTATTTGATACACTCTCCAAAAAATAGCGCGAGCCCCAAAGCCCGCGCTATCTGCCGCAATTTAGCGGCTCGCTTATGATGAATTACAGGTTTATTTCCGCTGTAAGATATAGAGTTTCCAACTTATTTCGATATCCCGCGAATTATAGAAAGATACTTCCGGGCCTTTAAAGAATGAGGTTCCACTTATTCTTATCTGTCTTTTCTTGCCGGTGCTGTTTTTAGTTACGTAATAGTCGAAGCGTTTTGTACCGTCAGGGTTGTTGCTGATTTTAATTTTTGCCCATCCTAAATCACATTCTCCGTCAGCATTAAATACCTTTTCGGCATCAAAGATCGTCCATCCTTTGTTATTCCATATATCAGCAGTCATGCGTCCTCGATCAATGGCTTCTTGTACCGGATCACCTATTCTTTCTGAAATCTTCAATGATTTAAATTGAATACTTTCCGGTAGAAATACACTTTCTTCGGTAAACGCTTTATACGACTCTTCATTGTAGCTCATAGTAATTGTTCCGGAGCCGCCCTCAGATTCCACTATAATCTCACTGTCGGGGGCAAAATTATAGAATTTGAGATCTTCGTCATCCCGAGTAAAGTAGCCTCCGGTTACATCATATTGAACTATTACTAAAGAGCAGACTGTACACTGTGAGTCGTTAAGGCCTACCAGGAGATTTAGTTTTAGAACCCTATAATGAATATGGTATTTTATACATTCAGAAAGGAGATCAGGTGCATTTTCACTTTCTTCCACTCTGATTCCTAATTCATCGTCGACGGTATCTATTTCTGCGGTTATCCATTCGATTTCGGTCGGTAGGTCCATCGGCTATATATTCAGATTGATCCAAGGATCAAGCTCTGTGCCGTACTTCTTTACATCGTAGCTGTAAGCTGAAATTACCTTAATATCATCCTTGCTGATTTTGTATTCCGCGCTAATGCAGGACGTGTCGAACGGAACAAATTTTTTTGCATACTGTTTGTCATATATGAACTTTATTGTGTCATATTTGAGAGTACAGATACCTTCTATCAGCTCGCGACCGTCGGGCATCATACGCGAGCCTCCGGCTACGGACTGCTCCTGTACGCTTGTTACGGGCTCGTCCATTGATTCAGAGCAAGCGGACATACCTATCCCGACAAGAACGGCTGCAGCTATCAGCCAGACCAGCTGCCTTAGATTAATATTTTTCATAATTAGTTAGGTATTGAGGTTATATAAAAAATGGATTTTTCTCATAGTTTATATGTTAAGGTTTGATTTTGCAAATATAAATGATGGGAAAACAAAATCCAAATAAATTTAATAAAATTTTTAGGAAAAATTTTAAATAGAGATGATTTTGTGCGGTAAATCGGGCAAAAAGTAACAATCGTTTTGTTGCTGAAATGTACTGTTCAAGCGGGTTTCGGGGTTTTTTATCTCATAATTCTGACATTAAACTTTTTTCAAAATAAAACAGAGCCGACATACCGCAGCGTAACTCTGCTGCGATATGTCGGCCATAACGAGGGAGTCCGGAGGCTACCCTATCTTATAGTATGTAAATCCGGCTTCGCGGATTGCTTCGGGATCGTAGATGTTGCGGCCGTCGAGTATCACGCGACCGTTCATCACACGGCGAAGGGCAGGGAACGACGGTATGCGGAACTCTTTCCACTCCGTGACAAGCATCACGGCATCGGCGCCGAGGGCAGCATCATACATGTCGGTGGCATATACTACTTTGTCGCCAAGGCGGCGGCGACATTCGTCGATAGCCACAGGGTCGTATACACGCACTGTTGCTCCGGCTTCGGTCATCTTGTCGATGAGCACTAATGCGGGAGCCTCGCGCATATCGTCGGTCTCGGGTTTGAAGGCCAGACCCCAGAGAGCGATGGTCTTACCCTTGATGTCGCCGTCGAAATGAGCCATCAGCTTGTCGAAAAGTATTGATTTCTGGCGTTCGTTCACCTCCTCGACAGCCTTGAGGACTCGCATCTCGTAGCCGGACTGCTCGGCAGTCTTGATCAGTGCTTTCACATCTTTGGGGAAGCATGATCCGCCATAGCCGCATCCGGGATAAAGGAATTTGCGGCCAATGCGTGTGTCGGCACCTATACCGCGACGCACCATGTTGGCATCGGCTCCGACGATCTCGCAGAGGTTGGCGATGTCGTTCATAAACGATATTCGTGTGGCAAGCATCGAATTGGCTGCATATTTGATCATCTCGGCCGAGGGTATGTCGGTGAAGATAAAGCGCTGGCCGCTGAGCATGAACGGGCGGTACAGCCGCTCCATGGTCTTGCGGGCGCGCTCCGACTCCACGCCGATCACCACGCGGTCGGGGCTCATGAAATCGTCGATAGCTGCACCCTCTTTGAGAAACTCGGGATTTGAAGCCACGTCAAATTCCACCTGCACTCCGCGGCGGTCGAGCTCCTCCTGTATAGCGGCTTTCACCTTGCGGGCGGTGCCTACGGGCACTGTGGATTTGGTGACGAGGATAGTGTATTTATTGAGGTTGCGCCCCACTGTACGGGCCACATCAAGCACATAGCTCAGGTCAGCCGAGCCATCCTCGTCGGGAGGAGTGCCAACTGCCGAGAACACTACCTCTACATCGTCGAGCACCTCGGTGAGGTCGGTGGTGAAATGCAGACGGCCGGCATTGAAGTTGCGCTTCACCATGCTGTCAAGCCCCGGCTCATAAATAGGGATGATGCCGTTTTTCAGTTTCTCAATCTTTGCGGCGTCGATGTCGACACAGGTCACATTGGCCCCCATCTCGGAGAAACAAGCTCCGCTGACGAGTCCTACATATCCGGTACCTACAATAGCTACGTTCATTTATCTAAAATATGAATTGGTTAAGAAATATCAAAGTGATGAATAGAGAGAGATAAGTGCGTCATAATACTTGCGGCTGTCGAAGCAGTCCATCGCCTCCCGGGCGATAGCTTCATTGTCAAACTTCCGGTGCCACATCGATTCAATCTTCGAGGTGAGATCGTCGGCATCGCCGGCTGTGAAGGTGTCGCCGTCGGTAGCCGGATCTATAAGTTCGGGGATGCCTCCTATCCGGGCGCCAAGCACCGGAGTGCCCAGGCAAAGAGCTTCGATGACCGACAGCGGATTGTTTTCGTACCATTCGGAGGGCACGACGGTGAAACGAGCATGCCCCACGATCTCCTTGATGTCGTCCCACTGCTTGAAGCCGATAAACTCGATATTGGGCGACGCCTTGGCTTTCAGCTCCTGCTCAAGCGGGCCTCCGCCCACTATGACCAGACGGTAAGGCAACCGCGAGGCGGCTTCGATCAGGGTCGCAACGCCTTTCTCGTGGCTCAGGCGCCCCACATAGCAGTAATAGTCGGCGCGGGTGTACTCCTCCTTGCGGCATTTATCCACATCTATAAAGTTGCACAGATGCGTGATTTTGTCTTTATTAAATCCACCCTGCGCCATTTTGTCGGCCATAAAGCGGCTTGGCCCGATAAAGAGGTCGGTCCACTGCTCAAGCGCTTCGCGGCTCCATTTCTTAGCTTCCATATAGGCAAGTCTTGAAGCTACTGCCGACCCTTTCATACATTTATGTTTGAGAAGATTGTGCTTGTCGTCGAAGCATAGTTCGCACACCGAGCCGTCGCGCAGACAGTCGTAACGGGGACAAAGGAGCTTGTAGTCGTGCAGTGTCCAGACAACTTTGACACCGCGCTCATGAGCTATGCGTGCTATGACGGGTGATAGCTGCGAGTGGATGTTGTTCAGATGTACGATGTCGGGCCGGAAATCGTCGAGCAGTTTGTTGAACTTGCGGCTCACCTGAGCGGTGCCGAGCGGGCGCCGGAGTGCTTCGATCATGCCGACGCCCGGAGAGAAACGGATCTCAGATGGGAAATATTCGCTCCATTCCGACGGCAGATTTTCGGGATAGTCCATGGCGAATATGGCTACCTCGTGGCCGTTGGCTTTGAGCAACTGCTCCAGATTCAGCACATAGATGCAGTCGCCACCCCGGCGATAGTAAAATTTATTGGCTAAAAGAACTCTCTGTTTCATTTCGCTGACGGTTTTTGAGATCGACGGTTTCCACCGCGGTGCCAGCGACGTCTGCGCGAGCCTGACGAGGCACTTTTGGTCTGAGCATCAGCAGCAGCCTCAGGGGCACCGCTCGTTGAAGCGGTGTCGGGAGCTTTGGGTTCCTTTGGATCGCTTTGCGGCTTCCCTTTGCGGGTATCGCGCCGTGGCTTGTCGGATCGACCTCCTCTTTTCGAAGAGCCGGAGCGTACATTGGATCGTGCCGGCTTGGCAGCCGGAGCATCGCCGAGATACTCCGGGATGGCTTCGCGCTGAACTTTATATCCTAAAAAGTGCTCTATCTGTGCGAACGAACGGCGGTCGCGGTCGCCTACCAGAGTGAAAGCACGTCCTTCAAGGCCGGCGCGCGCGGTGCGTCCGATGCGGTGGATATAGCTCTCGGCTTCGCGCGGCACATCATAGTTCACCACCAACGTAATGTCGTCGATGTCGATGCCGCGTGCCATTATATCGGTGGCAATCATAATATCGGTGCGTCCGGCGCGGAAGTCGAGCATAGCCTCGTCGCGGGCAGCCTGATCGAGGTCGGAATGCATCTCGGCCACTTTCCAACGGTCGCGGCGCAGCTCGCGGGTGAGCTCCTTGACCTTGAGCTTGGAGGAGGCAAACACTATGACGCGCTGAGAGCCGAAGGTCTTGAATATATGCTTGAGGATGCCGGTTTTCTGCCCTTCGTAGCACACGTAAGCGCTTTGGTGCACCTTGTCGGTGGGTTTCGATACAGCAATCTTTACTTCGGCCGGATTTTTGAGCAAAGTCTTGGCAAGTTGCTGAATCTTGGGAGGCATTGTGGCCGAGAACATCATTGTCTGGCAATCCTTGGGCAGTTGTTTCGCAATGGTGAGGATGTCGTCATAGAATCCCATGTCGAGCATTCGGTCGGCCTCGTCGAGCACAAAAAACGATACCCGGCTAAGATCAACGTACCCCATCTGCAGATGAGCCAACAGACGCCCCGGTGTGGCGATCACAACATCGGCGCCCTGACGGAGAGCTCGCTCCTGGCGGCCGAACTCTTTGCCATCGGTGCCACCGTAGATAGCCACAGAGCTGACAGGCAGAAAGTAAGAGAATCCTTCCATCTGGCGGTCGATCTGCTGGGCGAGCTCGCGGGTAGGCGACATGACCACACAGTTTATGGCATCCTGGGGGTATTGACCTGTAGCTAAAGAATCGATCACAGGCAGCAGAAATGCCGCCGACTTGCCGGTGCCGGTCTGGGCCACAGCAATAAGATCACGCCCTTGAAGCGCCACCGGAATTGCCTTTTCCTGTATCGGAGTGCACTCGTCGAAGTGCATATCGTAGAGCGCATCCAGAATCTCGTCGCTCAGATCAAGTTCGTCAAAAGTCATCTATTCTGTCTTATTGGACTGCAAAGATAAGAATTAGTACGCCCATAATCAAATATTTTTGCAGGCGCTTAGTCGCTTTCCTCGAGAATGAAGATACTCTCGACGGGCTTACCGAAGTATCGGCCGATCTTCAGCGCAAGCGGTGTGGATGGCAAGAAGCGGTTTTTCTCTATCGCCACAATGGTCTGGCGACTTACTCCGACAGCTTCGGCAAGCTGCTGCTGAGTGATGTTAAGCTCCGCTCGCTCTACCTTAATTCTGTTCTTCATCTGCGGTCATTTTATAATAACGGTACATCTGAAGACGGAAGTTGCACACGAAGATAACAGGGAAATATGCGAAATTGAGCAACGCAAACATCAGGAAGTCCACCCCATTTATCAATATGGTACAGCAAACAAACAGTATCACATAGACATATATCGAGGTGAGAAGCGAAGCGAGACGAATTGACTTGGTCATTTCGTCCTCGACACGCTCTTTGGAGCATACGATAAACAATGCTCCCAAAGCTATGCCGATTATTGTAGCGTCGATCACTACGGTTTCGAGAATATCTCCGGCGAATAACGGCATTCCGAAATAAATGTAGATGCCTGCTATCAGCGACAGTACAAACATGATCCAGCCTATCGGGCGGAAGATGTGGGGTAATAGGAAGTTTTTCATAAATAAGTAAATTGAATTATTGCTGCAAAGGTAAAGCACATTTTTCATATAGACAAATATACTTTACATTTTGTTTGATAAAATTTACTTATATGGTCGCTATCTCCAGAGGAAGCGGTGCATAATGTGTGCGGGCCAGATCAATTGCTGCGGCAAGCGGCATTGCCTCGCTCAAAGGATAAAACCGAGAGGCTGTGAGTTGAGCTAACCGTGCACCCTCGGCGCGAGAGGATCCTGCAAAAGCGACTGCGCAATATGGGTCGGCGGAGAGGCGGCTCACAAGCTCACGCCCTTGCTCCGACAGACCGTCGCATACAAACACGGCACGTGTCGGCTTTACACCGCGTCTGAAAGCCTTGGGACGCTCAGCGCGGTACTGCTCCATGCGTCGCTCCAGATAGTTGTCGGCCATTTCAGAAATCTACAGTTAGCTTTACATTAAACTGACGGCGGGTGAGGTAGTTGGGCACGGCATACTGGATGTCGTTTACATCCGTCACCCAGTAGTATGAGCTGACATTGGAGATGTCGAGCAGGTTGAACACGTCGACAGCCGCCGTGATGCGTTTGATCTTACCCCAGAATCCGGAGCGCATCTTCCCTTCGGAGGGTGGCGAAAGCAGATCGTAGCTCAAACCGATGTCCACACGTTTGTAGGCCGGTGTACGGAAGTAGCCCATATCGCGCGTGGTGTGAGGGGCAGTGAACGGCAGGCCGTCGGAGAGTATGCCGCGCAGCGAAAATTTAAGCTTAGGCACCTTAGGGAAATAATCGTTGAAATACAGTGCCAGCGAATAGCGCTGGTCGTTGGGGCGCGGCACCATCTTACCGTTAAGCTTTTCGCGGGTGTTCATAAGCGAGAAGCTGATCCAGGAGTCGGAGCCGGGAACAAACTGACCGAAAAGGCGCATGTCGATGCCGGCGGCGTGACCCGAACTTGAATTGGTGCCGGTGTATACGAGCTTCAGATTGTCGACTTCGTAAGGTATGAGATTTGAAAGAGCCTTGTAGTATGCTTCGGCCGAAAGTTTGAACGGTCGGTTGAATGCACGGAAAGTGTAGTCGGCTCCGAATATAAGCTGATAGGAACGCTGCGATTTGATGTTATCGTTCAGCGCTATGACATTATTGCCGTATTCGTCGACCACCGGAAGCCGGAACTCTTTATAGAACGGCGATTGGTAGTAAAGGCCGGTGGCAAAGCGAAAGGTCCAGTTTGCACTTCGCGCAGGCACAAAACCAACGTTGACACGCGGACTCACCAGAAACTCCTTGTTGAAATCCCAGTAGCTCAATCGAATACCACCGTTGAGGTTGAAGTATCCGGCACTGCTCTCGATACGGAAATTGTCCATCACAAATGCCAAGAAACGGTTTGTCGACAGATCGTGATGCGAATCGAGGGCATATATCACATGAAGAGCCTCGGGATCGAATGGGAGCGAATAGCCGGCAGAGTCGCGGCGCTCCCACTCTCTGGTGCGGTCGAGTATCGTCTCGTGGTTGAAATTCACGCCGTAGCTCAGCGTATGTGCCCGCATCCGGGTGTTGCCCTTTAATGCCATTGCAAATACGCTCATCTTCAAGCGTGTACGGTTGTGCTCCTGGTAGCGCCCGACGCCGAGCTCTCCTCCTATTGCTTCAGAGCCCGAGCCACCGGAGGTGCCTGCCTGATCAAGCCAGTATTCGCCCTGAATGTCGTATGACACATATTCGTTGGAGAGGTATCCCGATGCTTGAAGCGATATGTCGGTGGCGGCTGTGGGGCGATAAGTTATGGTTCCGGCTCCAAACCATGTCTCGAATTTATCCTGCTCGTGGCCGTCGAAATATACGGTGAACTGTTTTGCGTCGGTCGATGTGCCGAAGTTGGTCTGACGTGTTGTGGGCTTGAAGCGGTAGTCGTTGATAGCAACGTTGCCGAGCACGGATATACTCCACTTATGCGACGGTTTATACACGAGGTTGGTCTGGAAGTCGAAGAAACGCGGATCGTACTCCCCTTTGGTTTCCATCGACGACAGCAGCGAGGAGTTCTGCTTATACCTTATGCCGTAAAGTTGCGAGAATTTTTTCGACGACTGCCCTATCGCAAGCGACGCACCCATAAGACCGACCGAAGCTGATCCCTCAAACGACTCGGGCTGCCGGTAGGATATGTCGAGCACCGACGACATTCTGTCGCCATACTCGGCAGAGAAACCTCCGGTCGAGAATCCGATTGCCCCGACAAGATCAGGATTGATAATTGAAAGTCCCTCCTGCTGTCCGGATGAAACGAGCTGCGGGCGGTAAACCTCCACTCCGTTGATATAGACGGAATTTTCATCATACGATCCACCGCGCACGGAGTATTGCGACGACATCTCGTTGGATGAATTGACGCCTGCAAGGGTGGTGATAAGATTCTCGACGCCATTGCCCGAGGCAGAGGGGTTGGAGCGTACAGCTTCGGTGTTGATGGTCTGCATCTGCGACGTCTGGGTCTTGATTGCCGTCACCTCAACATCGTCGAGCATCTTGGTATTCTCCTGCATACGCATATTGAGTGTCACATCGCCCTTGGCATCAAAGAGTTGGCGTGACGCTTCCTGATACCCTATGCAGCTGAATACAATCTTTATCGTATCGGCGGCCGGAGCCGAGAGGGCATAGTCGCCGTCGAGGTTGGAAGTCGTGCCTATAGCCGTGCCGGCAATGCGGACCGTGACAAACTCTACAGGCTTATTCTGCGTGTCGGTGATTTTACCGTGTATCTTGACTTGCGCCGAAGCAGAGAGCCCCAGCACAATAGCAATAATTATCGTAAGGAAACGTGACATCAACTATATAACGCACCGTTTGCCGGATAATTGTATAGTGTGGTCGGTCACTTGATCATAGCAAGAGCCCGACGTATGGCATCGGGCACCGGCAAGTCGGGCGCATCTGAAAAAATCTTGTCGAGAGCTTTTACCGACGCCGGACGCGCAAACCCCAGAGCAAGGAGAGCCGAAAGCGCATCGTCGTAGGATGATGCGTTCACCTGCTGCTTTACCGATTCAGCGGTCTGAGCTCCGGGCACGGCATTTATCTTATCCTTTAGATCAACGATAATGCGCTGGGCGGTCTTGACGCCTATCCCCTTTACATTCTTGAGCTTTGCCTCATCGCCGGAAGCTATCACAGAGCTTAATGATTCTGCCGGTATCGCCGAAAGAATAAGCCTTGCGGTGTTGGCTCCCACTCCCGACACTGCTATGAGCTGGCGGAAAAGCTCTCGCTCAAGTCTGTCGACAAATCCGTAAAGCAGCCACTGGTCTTCTCTTACGATCTCGTGAACCAGCATCTTAGTCTGCCCCCCAATACCGCCCGCATTGTCGAGAGTGGTATAAGTCGGCAGAGTGATGTTGAGCTCGTAGCCTATACCTGCGGCGGTTTCGACTACAACCGCCGTAGGTGTGAGATCGGCTACTGTGCCGCGCAGATACTCGATCATATTATTTCTTGACTACAACCACCTCGTCGATCAGAGCATGGTTGGTTTTGAGGTTCATGTTCTCGTTCTCGGGGCGGAAGGAGATCTCAACTTCGTGAGCTCCTGCCGTGAGGGGCACCTCCACAAAGTTTGTCATGCCCCAGTCGTCCCAGTTAGCCACACCGCGGTGAGGCATAACGACTACGCCGGCTTTTTCGCCATCGACAGAGAGGGTGCGTATTGCAGCTTTGTTTTCGGTGTTGACAGGGCCGTTGCCGTTGGCATACCGCAAAGCGATAAGGTATACACCGTCGGTGGGTATCTCGACGGCCACCTTCAGCGCAGGGGTGTTGTGGTCGGTCTCTACGAATCCGCTCCCCACGAAGCCGGCTACAGGAGTCGCGGGTGAATATGATACCTCGGGCGAAACAATAGCGGTGACTTCAGCCGCCGGAGCGAAATAATATGTGGGGCTGAAAATCAAAGGCTCTGAAGCAAACGACTCGGTGCCGTTGGCATCCACGCCCACCACCTGATATTCGCCCGGCTCGGTCAGTTTATAGGAAGTCTGGCGTGTTTCGGCAATGATCTGACCGTTGCGGAGCACTTTGTATCCGGCTATATATTCGATAGGATTCCACTCAAGCATGTCGGTATCCGCGATACTGCTCAGGCGGGCAAGAGGAGTAAGGGGAGCTTTGAGGTTGGGGGCAAGATTGACGCGCATGGGCGGAATATCATTATTGGCCATTACTATTTTAATATCCATCTTTCCCTTGGCTTTGGAGGCCGCGATAAAAGGCTCGGACTTCTTGCCATTGACCGTGCACTCGGCTATGCGGTCGCCGTAACCCTCGACGGTAAGGGTAATGTCGGCATTGCGGTATTTGAAGTTTGAGAGGGTGCGGGTGTCGGCAAGCGCTTTCGGGACAAACGGCTCAAAACGCAGACCGTCGGCCTCGAAATGTACACCGAATAGTATTCGATAGGTTATAGCGAGATTGCCGGCCAGGCTCCACAGCATGTTCGATGAGTTGAGCTCGGTCTCTATATCGCCGTTGTCGAGGTTGAAATTCTCCTTATTGGTGGCAAAGAGAGCAGCCGGACGGAACACGGCGCCGATAGCGAGCATCGTGCCCTCTTCGTTGTGAGCTTTAGCATTGGCAAGCGCCCAGTACGAACCGACAAAAGGCCAAAGAGCGTTATTGTGATACGAAGGTATGTCAGAGATCTGTGGGTAGAAGATTGCTGCGCCGAAGGGAGTGACGGGGTTGTTTTCGGTTATGCTTGCTGCGCGTTGCGGCGAAGCGACGTCGAAAAGTATGGCGAGCGACTCGCCGAGAGTTTCGGCGCGAGGGTTGGTGATCAGATTGCCGCGACCGTAGCGATACATTGCATAGTATCCCTTTGAGGGGATCCAAAGCGTTTCATTGATAGCATCCGAAAGCTTCTCGGATGCGTGACGGTAGGCTGCCGCTTCCTTTTTCTTGCCAAGCTCTGAGGCTATCAGCGACAGGACATGAAGAGCCTCGGCGTGCACTACAGAGGTGCCGAGCGCTTCACTTTTATAAATATCTGCCGTCTGCATCCATCGAGGGTAGCTCTGCTCGCGCCAGTCTATGAAGGAAGTCTCGCCCCGCACCAGGCCCGACTCGGTGCCGTATACGGTTTGGAAGTCGTCGGCAAACGAGTTGACTATCACGGGATAGATATATTCGAGCCACGAGCGTTCGCCTGTCACTTTGTAAAGCTCCCAGGCAGCTACCGCCCATATCATACGGTCGGAGCTGATGGGCCACGCACCTCCCGAACCGGTATCCTGTATAATGCGGCCGTTGGCATTCACTTTTTTCATAAGCGAAATTTTTGATGCTTCAGGCTGCAGATATGCCATAGAAAGTATGATCGAGTAGCTCACGTCGCGTGTCCACACGCCGGCCCACTCCTTGCCGGTGCGGAGAGTGGTGTCGGGCTCCACATTATTTATCATCTCGTCGAGTCCCATATTGTAGATTGCGGCATGCAGGCGGTTGGATGTAGAGAGCTGCGGATATGGAGTAAGGTCGTTCTTGCACTCCCACACCTGATCTATCGGCATGAAATATCCCGGCTTGGCGTAGTAGTTGCTTACAATCTTGTAGGGTGACGGAGCTGTGGCCGAGAATATACCTTGAGTTATTGTGTCGCCGTGCCAGCTCCAGGAGTCCGTGGCGACGATGGCAGATGTGTTTTGAGCGGACGCACCCCCGGCTATGGTAAGGGTGGCGACGGCTGAAAGCAGAAGTCGGTTCATGGTTTGTGAGTTATCGGGTATAATGTGTATGCAAAGATACAATACTTTGAGCGTGTTTCACAAAAAAACCGAAACCAATCGGGTGATGATTGATTTCGGTTTGAGTAGCGAATCCGGGATTCGAACCCGGGTTTCCGCCGTGAGAGGGCGGCGTGCTAGGCCTCTACACTAAATCGCCATTCGCTACTGGCTCGGGAGGCGCTCCTCCCTTTTTGCACTGCAAATTTACGACGACTATTTGAGTTGTGCAAATATTTCAGCAACTTTTTTTGATAAAAAATTCTGCTATTCGAGCATGAGGCTCATTATCAGTCTGTTTGCCGGGAAGTCAATCAGCTCTGCGATAGGTGCGGAACCGAATACCATCGAGGCGAGCACGTCGACACCCACATCGAAAGCGTCCATTCCGTCGGCGGCAAGCGAGTCGTCAATTTCAGCTCCTACTCCACCTTTCAGCAGCCATGTGTGGCAGTTCTGAGGTATAACCGGATCGTGTACTTTCACAATTTTCCGCCATCCTTTCGCTGCGCCATAGCGTGCCACATGATCAAGACATGCTCCCACATCTGTTATTCGGGCCATGCCTCCCGGGTAATACTTGCGGCGACGCTCGCCGGCGGCGTGGTCGTCGGAGGCCGGCGATATGACGGTGATACTTTTGTCGGGATACCTGAGCCGGACTTCTTCAAGTACGGCGGCAACGGCCTGAGGATTGCGACCTACTGCCGATCGGACCGTGACTGAGCGGTAAAAATCGTCGGGTAAGGCCGAGGCTACGGCTGCCACGCGACCGTCGCTGTCGGCCACAGCGATTATATCTCCCCCCTCCATACGGCAGTCGGCTATCACGGCATCAAAATCGCGCCTTGAGTGGGCTATGCGGGCGTATCCCCCGGTCTCGGGAGTATAGCGCTCCACGGCGTCGTAAAGCTCGTCGGCGCCACAATCGGGCGCTGAGGTATATTCGCTGCCGTTTTCAATAAACTGATGCACCGAAGTATAGCAGTCGTGGCGTGTGAACACTACCCTGCTCCACCCTGCCACACGGTGGTAGAAGTCGGCCAACCAATCCTGAGCCGGTATCAGCATAGTGGCAACTGTCCCGTTGCTGTAAGCCTCGCGCAGAGTGTCGGCAAGCAACTTTGACATCAGTCCCGAGCCACGCTGCCGCGGAGAGGTGCATGCAAAACTCAGGTAGGCAGCCTTGCACTCACGGCCGTGAAGTATCAACCGTCGGGGCTGCAGCAGTAAGGAGCAGAGGATGTTTCCGTCAGCGTCGGCAGTGATCTTCAGATCGTCCGGGCTATAGGATGTCGACAGAAACATATTCATCCACTCACGGCTGATCGTGGGGAAACATTCGTGCCACAAACGGCATATTTCGCTATTGGTCTTCATATCTGAATAACGGCCTGCGGCTGCTTTTGGTTGCGGAGTATACAATTTTTGCACTTCCCGTACGTTTATATATCGTTTATATATGTATTGTACGCGCACGCGTGCATTGATTTATATTGATTCACTATGTCTGAACAACAACATACCTCTCCCACTCCCGCCTCCGATTCGCTTAAGGTGATCGGTGCGCGGGTGCACAATCTTAAAAATATTGACGTCGAGATACCGCATAATTCACTGACAGTTTTTACAGGACTGTCGGGTAGCGGCAAGTCGTCGCTTGCTTTCGACACAATCTATGCCGAGGGGCAGAGACGCTATATCGAGACATTCTCGTCGTATGCAAGAAATATGCTCGGAAATCTCGAGCGTCCGGATGTGGATCATATCACCGGATTGAGCCCGGTGATAGCCATCGAGCAGAAGACTATCAACCGCAATCCGCGAAGCACCATCGGGACTACCACAGAGATATATGACTTCCTGCGTCTGCTTTACGCGCGGGCCGGCGAAGCACGCAGCTACATCTCCGGCCAGCCTATGCTTCGCTACACCGAGGAGAAGATTGTGAACCTGATTCTTGAGAAATATGACGGTCGGAAGATCTACATCCTTGCACCTTTGGTGCGCAACCGCAAGGGTCACTACAAGGAGCTGTTTGAGCAACTACGCAAGAAAGGGTATCTGAATGTGCGTATCGACGGCACTCTGCACGAGATCACTACAGGCCTGAAGCTTGACCGATACAAAAATCACTCGATTGAGCTTGTGATCGACCGCCTTAAAGTGGGGTCGAAAGATGCGGAGCGTCTGCGGGAGTCGGTTTCCACCGCACTTCTGCAAGGGAGCAAACAGATGATGCTTCTCGATGTGGACACCGACGAGGTGAGCCACTATTCGCAGCTTCTTATGGATCCGGTGAGCGGTATAAGCTACCGTGAGCCGGCGCCCCATAATTTCTCGTTTAACTCTCCTCAAGGAGCGTGCCCTGTGTGCAAGGGGCTCGGTACGGTCAATATCATCGACCGCGACAAGATAATGCCGGACACCAAGCTTTCGATAGCCGACGGAGGCATAGTGCCTTTGGGTAAATATCGCAACACTATGCTTTTCTGGCAGATAGATGCTATATGTCAGAAATATGGCGCCACTATCAAAACTCCGATTGCCAACCTCCCGGAGGAGGCTATGAACGATATTCTCAACGGCACGACCGAACGGCTTTCGATAAAGAACGATACGATGTCGACATCCAACTATTTCCTGTCGTACGAAGGGATCGTGAAATATATTGAGATGCAGCAGGCCGACGATGCCACCGAGAGCGCAAAAAAGTGGTCCGGAAAATTCTTTACTCGCGCGGTTTGCCCCGAGTGCGGCGGCCGTCGCCTCAATCGCGAGGCTCTTCACTTTTTCATCGACGACAAGAATATAGCCGACCTCTGTGCGATGGATATCAAACATCTGTATCAGTGGGCGTGCGATGTGGAAGATCGGCTCTCTCCCACTCAGCGCATCATTGCTTCGGAGATACTAAAAGAGATACGTTCGCGACTGAAATTCTTGATCGACGTGGGTCTCGACTATCTTTCGCTCAACCGCAATTCGGCCACCCTCTCGGGTGGCGAGAGTCAGCGTATCCGCCTGGCTACGCAGCTCGGCTCTGAGCTTGTGAACGTACTGTATATACTTGACGAGCCCAGTATCGGCTTGCATCAGCGGGATAACCTGCGTCTTATCAACTCGCTCAAGCAGTTGCGCGATGCCCGCAATACCGTGATTGTAGTGGAACACGACCGCGACATGATGCTTGAGGCTGACTATCTGGTCGACATAGGTCCCGGAGCCGGCCGTAAGGGTGGTAATGTGGTTTTTTCGGGCACCCCGGCCGAAATGCTCTCTACCGGTACGCTGACGGCATCGTATCTTAACGGAGATAAAAAGATACCTGTGCCTGAAACGCGCCGCCCTGGCAACGGTCTGTATATCGATCTGCTCGGAGCTTCGGGCAATAATCTCCGGAATGTTGACTTTCATCTGCCTTTGGGAACGCTTACGGTGGTTTCGGGTGTCAGCGGCTCGGGCAAGTCGTCATTAGTGAAAAATACTCTCCAGCCCATCTTATCGCAGCATTTCTATCGCTCGCTGCAGGCCCCTCTGCCCTATCGTGAGCTGATCGGCTTGGAAAACATCGACAAGGTTGTGACAGTCGATCAGACTCCGCTGGGCAAGTCGCCGCGCTCCAATCCGGCCACCTACACAGGAGTATTCACAGCAATCCGCAATCTCTTCGTCGGGCTGCCGGAAGCAAAGATACGCGGCTACAAGCCCGGGCGATTCTCCTTCAACGTGAGCTCAGGGCGGTGTGAGGCTTGCTCGGGCAACGGATACCGGTGTATAGAGATGAACTTCCTGCCGGATGTTTATGTGCCGTGCGAAGTATGTGGAGGAGCCCGCTACAATCGCGAGACACTTGAGGTGCGCTTCAAAGGTAAATCGATAGCAGATGTACTCGACATGACTATAAATCAGGCTGTTGAATTTTTTGCTAATGTTCCCTCCGTACTCGGCACTCTCAAAGTGCTACAGGAGATAGGTCTCGGATATATTAAACTCGGGCAGCCGTCGTCGACGCTTTCCGGAGGCGAGAATCAGCGTGTCAAGCTCGCCACGGAGCTTGCCAAACGCGATACAGGCCGTACGCTCTTCATCCTCGACGAGCCCACCACCGGGCTGCATTTTGAGGATATAAACGTGCTGCTCGGAATCTTCCGGCGGCTTGTCGACAAAGGGAATACTGTGCTTGTGATAGAGCATAACCTCGATGTGATCAAATCTGCCGACTGGGTGATCGATATGGGGCCTTCGGGTGGCGATGCAGGAGGACGCATCATGTCGGCCGGTACCCCGGAGCAGGTAGCTGCCGACCCCGCTTCGCCCACAGGCCCCTTCCTCGCTGAAGAAATATTTATTGAAAAAAAATGACAAAATGTATGATTAAATAAAAATAAATCGTACCTTTGATAGCGAAGTCGGCGACTGCTGTTGCGTGCATGGAATCTGTCTCTGTTGTATCGTGGATGCGGGCTGCCGGCGGCCAAACATTACACAATTCAAATACTAAAACTTCTACTACCATGATTATCGGAGTACCAAAAGAAATTAAAAACAATGAGAACCGCGTGGGCGCTACCCCTGCGGGCGTTAAGGAACTGATAGCCCATGGCCACAAAGTGTACGTACAGCACACTGCAGGCGAGGGTTCAGGCTTCGCTGACGAGGAGTATAAGGCCGTCGGCGCCGAGATCCTTCCCACTATCGAGGAGGTTTACGGCATAGCCGAGATGATCATCAAGGTGAAAGAGCCCATCGAGCCCGAATACGCTCTCATCAAGAAAGATCAGGTGGTATTCACATACTTCCACTTCGCTTGCGATCGCCCGCTCACCGATGCTATGATCGCTTCAGGTGCCGTCTGCATAGCTTACGAGACTGTTCAGCTCCCCGACCGCTCGCTGCCTCTGCTTATCCCCATGAGCGAGGTTGCCGGCCGTATGTCTATCCAGGAAGGTGCCCGCTTCCTTGAGAAACCTCAGGGTGGCCGTGGCGTGCTCCTCGGTGGTGTTCCGGGAGTTAAGCCCGCTAAGGTGCTGATCCTCGGCGGTGGTGTGGTAGGTCGCAATGCCGCCCTTATGGCAGCCGGTCTCGGCGCTGATGTCACCATCATGGATATCTCGCTTCCCACACTTCGCCATATTGCCGACGTAATGCCCAAGAATGTAAAGACTTGCTACTCGTCGCGCCACAATATCGAGGAAGAGCTTCCCACCACCGACCTCGTGATCGGTTCAGTGCTCATCCCCGGCTCGAAAGCTCCCCATCTGCTTACCGCCGACATGCTCCCGCTCATGCGCAAAGGTTCAGTGGTTGTCGACGTGGCTATCGACCAGGGTGGCAGCTTCGAAACTTCTCACCCCACAACACATGCCGAGCCCGTTTACGAAGTTGACGGCGTGGTACACTATGCTGTGGCAAATATCCCCGGCGCCGTGCCCTACACCTCGACTCTCGCTCTTACCAACGCTACTCTGCCGTTCGCTCTTCAGCTCGCTGACAAAGGCTGGCGTCAGGCTTGCAAGGACAACAAGGCTCTTGAAAAGGGCGTGAATATCGTCGACGGAAAGGTTGTATATCCCGGCGTTGCTCAGGCATTCGACCTCCCGCTTGCACAGCTCGAACTCTAAGACTAAGGTCTCAAACGTACTTTAATAAAGAATCTATCCGAGGGCGTTACGGCAAAGTGTCGTGACGCCCTTATTCCTGCGACCCAGATTACCGTGTCGTCGCGCAGAAGTATCGGTATGCGTGTTTTTTCGGCCACCGAGAGGTGGAGGTCGGAGAATATATCGCTCACAAGTTTTGAGCCCCGCATGCCGAAGGGCGAGATTCGGTCGCCGCGCTCCCATGCTCGCAGCGTCCACACCGGGGCTCCCGAGAGAGCCGCCTCCGAGAGGTAGAGAGCTGTCGGATCAGCCTTGGGGTCAAAATGTCGTCGGTCAAGTCGCTCAACAATAAGCTGCGGAATATCTGAAAGTGATTCGGATATGATGGTTTTTATAGCATCGTCGCCCTTTCGTTGGGCAAGAATCCCGTGGTCAAGCACCAGGCCTTTTCCAAAGAGTTGTCCCGAGCTGTTGGCAGCTTTTACTATTGAATCGGATACCGAACGGTCTATTCCTTGATCTTTTAGCATCTCGAAGAGTATGAAGGCTGCCCTCCGAGGATATTTCGACAGTAGCATGCGGATGTCAAGCCCGCGATCAGTGGAGATCTCGGTGCGTATTCTGTCTACAAATTCATCAATGAGATCCGAGGCTTCGGCAGCATACGATGCAGTAGCGGCGATGGCACGCTGAGCATCCGGAAATTGCTCTGACAGTATGGGTAAAACTAAGTTTCGAAGCTTGTTGCGCTTGAAATGCGACTCAAGATTAGTGCTGTCGGTCACAAACTCTAAATTCCGGTATCTAAGATACTCTTCAATGGCCTCTCTCGGCATATCAAGCAAAGGCCGGATGATATTGTCGCGCTTCGGCCTCATAGCCCCCAGTCCGCGTATACCCGTGCCACGGAGAGAGTTCAGCATGAATGTCTCAACTTGATCGGCCCGGTGGTGAGCTACCGCTATAGCCTCCGCTCCATAATGCTTGCGCAGATCTTCAAACCACTGATAGCGAAGATCGCGACAAGCCATCTCGATCGATTGCCCAAGGTGAGCGGCGCGATATTCTGCCACATCAAAGTGCTTCACTTCAATATCGACTCCGAGCTGGCGTGCTATGCTGCGCGCGTGCGCCTCGTCTCTGTCGCTCTCGTCGCCACGTAAATGGTAGTTGCAGTGGGCTGCAATACAGCTATACCCCAAAGCACACAGCGCATCGAGGAGCGCTACTGAGTCGGCACCTCCGCTCAAAGCCACAACAACGGGGGCCGACCCTCGCGAAGGCAGAAGATTGTGGCGACGGATGTAGCTTGCTACTTCGCCGGTAAAAGTTTCGACGGATTGGGGCATGTTGATAAGGGGTTTTTACGCAACACTCGACAGTGCTATAAGTGGTAATAATACACCAATAGCCGATTGACATTTCGATCCGGGTGGTCAACAGAAACACCCGGCGACAATGCAATCAGCTGTTGGAGTCAAGACCCTGAGGTCCTATCGCCCGAAAATTATTTGGAGGCGATCGACGACGAAACTGTCAGGCGCACACGGCCTTTAGCACGACGACGAGCAAGCACTTTGCGACCGTTGGCAGTAGCCATTCTCTCACGGAAGCCGTGTTTGTTAACTCTCTTGCGGTTTGACGGTTGGAATGTACGTTTCATTGCTTTATGCGAAATTTATTTTTATTCTTTTGATCACCAACAGCTCTTTTACCGAGCCATTTCGGAGTGCAAATTTACTGATTATTTTTCAATTGCACAAATTTTCACAAAAAATCGCTGCTAAGTTGACCAAATACAGGCTCAAAACAGATGCGAGGACAAAAATACGGAGATTATCCGCCTGATATATAGCAGGATAATCTCCGTTAAGATTTGAGAGCCCGTAGGCTCACCGGTGTTGACCGATCAGCGGATATACTCTTTGGTGGCTTTATTGCCTCTCACCACGATGTAGAGTCCGGTGCCGGGATTCTCTACACGTGCACCGCAGAGGTTGTAGTATACCGGAGCGGCGGCATTCTCGACAGACTCGATGGCGATGTTCTCCACGCCGGAATCAGCGAGGCGACCGATGCGTGCCATGCTGTAGGTGATGAGGTCCTGATCCTCTTTCTCGGCCGATGTCGAGGGGTCCTGCGAGTACGGCTCGTTGACATTATCGTAGGTCGAGGGGTCGTAAGGCAGACAAGCGTGAGCGCTTGAGCCGTAGATATCCACAAACATCACACCAATACCCTGCGAGGCGATGTAATCTTCGGAGATGCCGAGATCGGCCAGTGGCATTGCAAATTCATAGAATGTATGAGCTGTGTCGTTGCCACCCATGGCGCTCACCTGTGCACGAAGATCCTCAAATCCTTCGTTGCCTTCGAGCAGTGCGGGGTCGTAGTTGAATTTGCCCTGACCCCAGATGGCGTCGATCGACGACAGCAGGCCGTCGTCGTAGCCATATACCACGCGTGAGGGTTTGCAAGATGCGGGATTGTTGTAGTCAAATTTGCCGGCATCGTTGGGGAAGAAGAGACCGGGAGTGCCTACACCGGGCTTTGTGGAGCCGAGCCACAGGCAGTCCATACCGTTGTTGAATGTAGTGTAAGGTTTATCGAACCAAACGGAGGCGCCGTTTGTGAGGGTGCCGTCGCACGATTTCTCAGGGTCGAGATCGAGAGCGATCATCAGCTTACCGTCCATGTTGTAAGGCTTCGATTCGCCTGCCTGATACCCTTCGCCGTATTTATCCCACACGGTGTATACCATCTGGATGCCAAGGTAGAGATTTGTGGCATCGTAGGCTGCGTACATTGCATACGTGTCGATCACGGGGCGCTCGTGCACGCCGCGGAAAGCCATGCAGACGTCGCGTGCCACGCCTTGTGCGATAAGGTCGGATGCATCCCAGTGGTTGAGGGCGCCGTTTTTCTGCCCGGCTGTCACTGAGATAGTTTTGCGGGTGCCGACCTGTCCGTCGGGGTTCACCTTGTAGTAGTCGGTTATCAGGTTTTTCACATCGCCTACGGGCACAGCGGCATCGCGACGTGTGAAAGTTGCCTCGGCACTGGAGGTGCCGATCTCGTTTGTTGCCTCGACAGAGAGAGTGGCTGTTTCCTCATCGGCGAGATAGTCGGATACGGAAAGGGTATTTTCGCCCTCAGTCAGATTGATACTGCGACCGTTGAATTTGCCTGTGGCAGATGTAAGAGAGCCGGTGATTGTCACTTTGATCGACGATGTGCCCTTTACTTTTCCACCTTTAGGCGAAATGGCGATCGACGGGGCTTTAGGGCCGGGGTTGTATTCGCCCTGATCGCCCGAAGTGTTATAGATATGGCCGTCGACTGCTACAAAGTCGGGTGTCTTGGTGGCATCGCCGTCGCCGGCATTGAAGAGCACGCCAGTGGTGCCGGCAGCCACATCAGCCACCCATACGTCGTCAGCCAGAAGTTGCATCGCCATGCCGGGCCATGATGACTGTGATTTGCCGCCCCAGTAGTGGATATAAGGTGTGGACCACGAGCTGGCTGTATTGTCGAAGTATATCTTCATTCCGGCTACGGGGTCGGGAGTCGGATCGTCGGGTCCGGGATCGCCGGAATATACACCCTGATCGCCGGAAGTGGTGTAAAGGTGTCCGCTCACTGCAGCGAAGTCGGGAGTTTTGGAGGCATCACCGTCGCCGGCATTGAAGAGCACACCTGTTGTGCCGTCGGCCACGGTGTATTTCCAGATATTGCCGGAAACATTTACCATAGCCTCACCGGGCCATGCGGATTGTGAAGCACCGCCCCAGTAGTGGATGTGAGGGGTAGTCCATCCACTCGACGTATTGTCGAAGTAGATTACAAAACTTTCGGCCGATGCGCTGACCGCTCCAATGACAGAGAGGAGCATAAGCGTTACGGCACATAGTAATTTTTTAGCCATAATTGATTGGTTAAGATGAAAAGGATAAGTAAGTATGTATGGTATAAGATGCGGTGAATTTTTCCACCCTTGCAAAGGTAGAAAAAATAACGGGTTTTACCAAAAGAAGAAAATTAATCAGTTGGCGAAGTCGACGGAGATGCCGAGCTGGAAGCGCCGGGGATTGAGCGGGTAGTTGTGCATGGTGAAGTAATTTTTCCCTCCGAAAAGACCTTGGTTGAAATGACTCCACATGATATAAAACCGGGCTTTCGACAGCTTCATGTTCGCATATAGGTTGCAGAAAGGATAGTTGCCCACCACGTAGCGGTGCTCGTTGTAGAAAGATTGTGTGGACGGTTCGTAAGCTACTGCCTTGTAGCGTGTGTAATAGTCGCAGTCCATGCCAAACTGCACATGGAGCACCTTAGCCACACGGAAGAGGAGGTAGAGGTTGGAGTAAATTACCAGCTTGGGGATAGGAATCACTGCTTCGTTGGAAGATGTCTGGTAGGTGATACGGTTGTTCCAGTGCAATATTCCGGCATGAAGATCCTGGTGCAGCGATGCCGAGAATACCTGCACCGAGCCGCTGTTCTGCACCGGGCATGCGTCGGAGCCGAAATAGATATGATTCTGTAAAGTCTCGGTAGAGGCTTCTAAGTGTGTACCGAAGCGAGGCAGATCGACCGAGCCTCCGAAGCGCAGACGACGCTCCTTGCTGAAGTCGTTATGCCAGATGAAGTGATTGGATAAGAAATTCTCCATGAGCCACGGTGCCTCCATATTTGAAAACTCGATGTGCCCGCGCACGCTCAGGGTGTCGATGCGCAATGGTATGCGGGTGCCTATGTTACCCCGCAGCTCAACGTCGCCGGCGGCAGCTCCTATCACCCCTATCTCGGCCGTAGCATCGTATGTGAGTATAGAGCCGCGCTGTTTGGTGAGCTGACCGCCGACACGGAGCATATTCTGTGTGGTGCGTCGCGAGACGGCAGAATAATCAGCCGGGAGCGGTGTGAGTGTCTCTGCCGGCTCGAGTGGAGCGACGTAGTCGGGGAGCTGATATTTGCGAAGCTCATATGTTGCGAAAGCTGCCAGACCGAATTTGGCATATTTGTGGAATCCCTCTAAAAGCGATACACCCAGTGTGTTGCGCAAGGAGAAGTATTTGGTAAGCTCCTCGGTGGCTGTGTCGTCAAAGTAAGTGTTTGTCCAGAATTCGTCGGCCGTCGCTCTTGTCCGGTCGTTAAACCGATACTTCGATTCATTATAATCAAGCGTGTATATGAAACTCGATACAGGCACGTAGTGACGCACGGTGGTGGTGTCGTCGATCTGCTGCTCGTCCCAATACCCGACTTTATATCGATTGTTTACATATATCTGGGTGCCTCGTATGCGCGAGCGTGCTGTGGTCAGCCTCACCGGAATTGATTTGGGATTGATCGATGGTGTGCCACCCTGCAGCTCGGCCGGGTCGGTGATATAAAGCTCGTCGGTTATACCGCCATTGTCCATTGCAAGGTTGTTGTAATGATACATGAATGCCTGCATCTCGTATCGCTCGCCCATGTAGCTGGCAGATCCGCCCCACGCCAGATCTTTGGCAGCCTGATAGTCGTAAGACCCTTTTGAGTGGATATAATCGACCATAGCGCCCACCTGCCACTCCTTGGAGGCATTTCCCGAGAAGATTGCCTTGAGCCGGTCCTGGCCGTTATCGCGGCCGCCGCCGAAATTGTAGCTCATCAGAGTCATCGGTATGCGGGTGTTGTAGAACCGCTGGGTGTCGTAGCTCGGTATCCAGCCGCGCAGAGCATCGCGGAAAAAGAAGTCGCTCACGGGCTTGCGCTCCATGATCATCATATTCAGTCCGGGAGCCGAGATGTTGCCGGTGGTGGCATATGCGTCGGAGAGAGCCGACGGGATGGCTTGACGATAATAGTTGTAGAGCAACGTGTCGATAGTAGCCGGCTCGTGGAGTCCCAACGGAGGGATCGGGCGCCAGGCATACGACGGTTCGATCTTGGGAGATTTACCCCATGCGGTAGCCGCTGAAGCTACGGCAAGTATGATGATGAATAGATTGCGCAATTTCATTTCGGCCACAAAGTTAAGCAATTAATGCGACTCTTGCACAAAATAGTTGTCAGAACCCTACACTCAGGCCTGCCATGAAGTTTGCACCGTCGGTCAGAGGGGCATTGAGGTAATAGTATTTCGGCTTGTAGTTGAAAAGATTGTCGACAGCGAGTGTGAGCTTGATATGATTGCGGAATGATGCTGTGGCCGACAATTTCCACAGTGTATATGCCGGATAGCGCACATCGACGGTGCCCTGCGACAGGTCATAGTAGTTGCGGTACTCAATATTGGTGACCTCAGAGTATACACGACCGTTGAGCGCCAAGGTGATGTTAAAATTGTCTGCGACAGCACGATACCATTCTAAATTGGCGTTGAGCGAGCTTGGGCGTGCCGGAATATACTGATTGTTGGCAATGTTACCGTCCTTCTCCTTGGCAAAACTTTCGTGAGTGTAGGCATACGAAAGTCGTGCTGACAGGCCGCATCGCCATCGTCCGGAAAGAGTGATCTCGCCACCGGCCACGCTGTACCGGTCAAGATTCACGTACTGCAGGAAAAGCTGAGACCCCTCCCCTTCTTTATAGTACGGAAGGCCGGTAGCTATTTTGTCGGCTACATAATTATAATAGGCGGTAGCCGTCAACGAATAAGCTCCGTGTGTCCACTCAAATGAGCCGTTGATGTTGTGACTGGTCTCCGGCTGCAGATTCTCGTTGCCCTCTACGATCCATATTCCGGCCATGTCGAAGCTGTAGAACCTCTCTTTGAGCGTAGGTGTCCGGAACCCCATTCCGTAGGCTAACCGCAGATTAATGTCTGATGTCGGTCGGTAGCGGGCCGATACGCGCGGAGTGACACGCGAAGTATGGCGCAGTGAGAAGTAGTCGTAGCGTGCGGCACCCACGATCTCCCATTGCGGGGTGACGATCCAATCGTATTGGGCAAACAGATCGGCATTTATCTCGTGGCGTGTCCTGTCGACAAGCTTCACATTGTCAAGGTAATCGTAGCGGTAGTCGGCTCCCGCCGTAAGCTGATCGCCGCCGTTGAAAGTGTGCGTGTAGATGCTACGGAAGGAGTTGGTGACATTGCTGTAACTGCGAACATCCATATCCGTGATCCGCATGTACGACGACTTGTCGTATTGGTCGAATGCGTAGGCTATCTCTAAGTTGTCGTAAGATGAAATGGCCCATTTGCCGGTAGCTCCGCCCGAGAAGGCGCGATAGCGCTCAGGTGTGTCGACCACACGCGGCAATTCGCGGAAATAATATCCCGCGCGTGCCGAAATTTTGATACCGCGGCCGGCATCTACACTCACCCTGTCGCGCACATTGAATGTGCGGTCGCCATATATGGTGGTTATGACTCGTGTGGGAGGCTGCGGCGAGCTATGCACATCGTAGCTGTCTATGTGCGAGTATTGTGCTGAAATAGAGTTGTCGACGCGCCGGTATTTGCCCGACATGGTGAGCTCGTAGCGCTGATCGTTATGTCGTGCCAGTCGTGCCGAGGCCGATGCGCTGAACTCTTTGCGCGGCCGGCGTGTGATAATGTTTATCACACCCCCGGCGGCATTTCCTCCGTAGAGAGCGCTTGATGCTCCGCGCACTATCTCGACGCGCTCCACATCCGCCATATTGATGCGGCTGAAATCCACATCATCGAGCGTCTCGCCCGATAGCCGCTCGCCGTCGACCAGAAAAAGCACACTCTGTCCGCCGAATCCGCCGAAGTTGAGATGGCGCTGCTGATTCATGGCGTATGAGAACTCGGCAGCGGGCACAGCACGCTGCAGCAGGTCGGCTATATCGGTAGCATCGGTGCGCTCAATTTCTTTAGAGGTTATCACCAGTGTCTGCACCGGAGTGTCCTTCAGAAGTTTGGGAGCGCGGGTACCTGTCACCACCACCTCGGTCAGTGTGCGGGCATCGTCGGTGTACAGTGAGTCAGCATCGGCAACAGAGGCGACAACTGTGGCGGCAAGGGCTAAGGCAGTGATCATAGCGGGTAGCGGTAATTGATCGTGAGACAGCACTTCACGCCGTATGTGTTCTGGTAATTGATAAGCTGCAGAGCACCGTATGTATTGTCGGGAAGCTTGAGTATGAACACCTTGCTACAGAGAGTGAACGCCGGGGGTATCGGAGGCAGCTCAACCCGGAGCCATGAGGAGAGCATGTAATTTATGTCTATCCCCTGACTTCCAATTATACCCAGGAGCATGTAGCTCTGTTCGCACCACACCTCTTTCTCGCTCCATCTGTCGGCCTCAAATTCAAGCGATGCAAGGTATGAACGGTCGGACGGCAGCTGATCGAAATTATCATATGCTGTTATGGCGGCGACACAACCGTTGGTACGTACATTGTCGCGATGCACGGCAATGGTCCAGCTTTCCGGTTCGGGCTGAACGGCGGTGGGAGTAAACGAGCGAAACTCATTGTTGGCCATACCTTCTCCCAATACGTCGAACCAATATGTATAGATGCCCGAGCGGCCGTCGCTCTCGCCGTCGGTCGGTATAGCTAAGCATTCCCAGGCGTCGGCCGGAGTATAATCGGGGTTGTCGAGAGCCTCATGGGCAACCGACGGCAGATCAAGGTAATACCACTTGCCCCAGTCGGACGCATCAATGTAGAGTTGGCTCGTAGCGGAAATGACGGGGGGCGCATCCGGATCGCCAGGGTCGTCGTATATCGATTCAAAAATGCCTGAGCATCCTTGAAGTACGCATATCGCAACTGCCACTGCGACATTCCCGAAATATTTTGCACTACCCGTCACTGCCTTTTATTTCTTGGACCCTTCAAAAGCACCTACCATCGGGAAAGGCATTGCGCCAAGCTTGAAAGGATTCTCGATAGTGAGCTTGCCGTTGTCGAGTTTTACGAATATAGTACTTCCGGCGCCAAGCACGAAGTCCTTGTCGTAAGTAGTCTGGCCATTGTTAACGGCCATGAAATGCTGTGAGATTCCGTCGGCTGCATAGTCGCGGAAGAAACCGCCCTTATCGCTGTCGTACTCTAATCCGTTGATTGTTACGCTCCCTAAGGAAAGGTCGCCCATCACTGTGCCTTCAAGCTGATATTCCGGGATGGTGACATTGAGGGTACCGTCTGCTCCGGCGGTCAATTTGACAGTCAGGTCGGTGGAATAGGTGAAGGTGCCTCCTACGGTGACGCTCTGTGTTCCGGCATAGTCGCCTGCATACGCTGTCGCGGGGTCTGAATCGACGGTGCCGAAAGTCATCTCCCGGATCTCCGACACTTCAAATGAGGCCTGAGTGCCGTCGTTGAGAGTAACTATCAGTACCTCAGACTGAGCAGAAGCGGCGAGTGCAGTAAAAAGAGCGGTGGCGATAAGTATATTTTTCTTCATGATGTTGAGTTATTTAATTGCAATTTTGACCGAGTGATAGCTTGTAGAGACGATGTAGCAGCCGGGAGTGAGCGGACCGACGGGGAGCTCGTCGCGGCCCGATGCGACTAACACTCCTGACATATTATATATATTGATCTCGCACCCGCTGCATCTTACAGTGCCGTCGATATATGAGAAGCAAGGTATATCAGTATCGTGGATCGCTTCCACTCCGGCATCGGTCGTAGTGAAATCCATCTTAATGACATCGGCACGAGGATAGCTCACAGATGCTTCGGGTGTGGCTATGGTCATAAGATTGCCTGCAAAAGTTGCTTTCGGTTGATAAGACAGCAGGAACACGGGCTTTGTGCCGTCGGCAAGTTCAACCCTGAGTAGTGTGGCACTCCGGCTTTGGAGTGTAATGCTGAGGATGGCGACCGCGGCTAATATAAGTTTTTTTATCATCGCAAGGATTTATTTGTTTTTTGCGCTGCAAATTTACATTGATCGACGGTGTGGGTCAATACCTAAAATTAGTGAATTTTGAGAAAAATCAGTACCTTTGTCACCGGATTTCAATAATTACAATACAAATGGAACTTAACACTCTCACTGCCATCTCTCCCATCGACGGCCGCTATCGTTCGAAAGTTGAATCGTTGAGCGAGTACTTCTCGGAATACGCGCTGATACGCTATCGTGTGCGGGTAGAAATAGAGTATTTTATAGCTCTCAGAGCTTTCGGGCTGCCTCAGCTCGACGGTATCGCCGACAACATGGTAGAGCTGCTTCGCGACATCTACAGATCGTTCACTCCGGCCGATGCCATGCGTATCAAGGAGATAGAATCTGTGACCAATCACGACGTGAAGGCGGTAGAGTATTTCATCAAGGAGCGTTTCGACGCCCTTGGGCTGCATGCATACAAGGAGTTCATCCATTTCGGCCTCACCTCTCAGGATATCAACAATACTTCGGTGCCGATGTCGCTTAAAGAAGCACTTGCTGATGTGGTGATTCCCGCGATTCAGGAGCTTATTTATAAAATAAACGCACTGGCTTCAGAGTGGGCTGAAATACCGATGCTCGCCAAGACGCATGGCCAGCCGGCCTCGCCTACCCGTCTGGGCAAAGAGATGCGGGTGTTCAGCTACCGTCTCGAGCAGCAGCTCGATGCTCTGAAGCATGTGCCGGTAAGTGGAAAATTCGGCGGAGCTACCGGCAATTTCAATGCACATCGGGCAGCTTTCCCGGATCGCGACTGGCGTATGTTTGCCGCCGGGTTCCTTTCTGATCATCTCGGCATAGTTCGCGAGGAGTACACCACGCAAATCTCTAATTACGATAATCTTGCCGCACTTTTTGATGCTTTACGCCGCATTAATACAATTATTCTCGATCTCGACCGCGACATATGGATGTATGTATCGATGGAGTATTTCAAACAGCGTATCAAAGCGGGCGAAGTCGGCTCTTCGGCGATGCCCCATAAAGTCAATCCTATCGACTTTGAAAACTCCGAAGGCAACCTCGGTGTGGCTAATGCCCTATACTCGCATCTTGCCGCCAAGCTGCCGGTGTCGCGACTTCAGCGTGACCTCACCGACTCCACAGTGCTCCGCAACATAGGTACTCCGATTGCTCAATCAGTGATCGCCATCAAGAGCACTCTAAAGGGTCTGGACAAGCTGATACTGAACCGTCCGGCCATCGACCGCGATCTGGATGCGATGTGGAATGTCGTAGCCGAAGGTATTCAGACCATACTCCGCCGTGAGGGTTATGCCAATCCATACGAAACCCTCAAACAGCTCACACGCACCAATACAACCGTCACGGCTCAGACAATAGCTGATTTTATCGACACACTCGAGGTGTCCGACAGTGTAAAGGTTGAGCTTCACGCTCTTTCGCCCTCAACTTATACGGGCATCTGATTCTACTGTCTGTATATGCCTTCATCTCATATCCATAAAGCGGTCTCCGGGTGTCTGGGTGTTATTCCTGCCAGATGGAAATCATCGCGTTTCCCCGGCAAGCCGCTGGCTATGATAGGGGGCAAGCCGATGGTGGAGCATGTGTGGCGCAGAGCCTCAGAGGCGCTTGAGAGGGTCGTTATAGCTACCGACGATTTAAGGATAGCCGACGCAGCCCGCAGTTTTGGTGCTGAGGCTATTGTCACGCCCGATTGTGCAAACGGCACAGAGAGATGTCTGATGGCGGCTGTGATGCTTGGCGTCGGGGATAAGGCGGTAATAAATATCCAGGGTGATGAACCGTTTGTCGACCCTTCGGCGATTGCGTCTCTTGCCCGCGAGAGCCTCGACCGCCCCGATGCCGTAATAACGGCTGCGCGGCGTATCGGAGCTGATGAGAACTCTCTTATATTCGATCCCGGTACTGTCAAAGTAGTTGTCGATGAAAATTCGCGGGCTCTATGGTTCAGCAGGGCTCCTTTGCCGTGGCTTCGCGATGTCGATACTTCTGTGTGGTCTGCTGAGGGGAAGCATCTGCAACATATCGGTATGTACGCATTCGGAGCAAATATCATTGACCGTATCCGTGACCTTAAGCCTTCTGAAGCTGAACAAGTGGAGAGTCTTGAGCAGTTAAGGTGGATTGCTGCGGGAATCCCCGTTTTATGTAAAATTTTCAATGAATGGAGCTTGGGAATAGACACCCCTGAAGATCTTGAGCTCGCCAACAAAATTTGTTCATGAAAAAGGTTCTGATACTCTTCGACTCTATGAAAGAGTGCATCAGTTCCCGCCAAGCGGCCGGTGCTGTTGCCGAAGGAATCAAAGATTCAGGTGCTGATGCCGAAATAATCGTTTATGAAATGGCCGACGGCGGCGAAGGCACGATTGGTGCCCTTTCTCAAGCCGAGGGGATGGAGCCACGGCACATCGTTGCCGACGATATTTCCGGAGCTTCTCGCGACGTACCTTACTTATATAATGATTCGTCGGCCACGGCATATATCGAGATGGCGTCGGTATGCGGACTGGGATTGATCGATCAGCCCCTGCGCAATCCTATGAACTATACTTCGGCTCCTCTCGGCGGATTGATTATGAAAATAAGATCGCTTGGGGTGCAGAATATCGTGGTAGCTCTTGGAGGCACAGCCACGGTCGACGGCGGCATCGGGATGCTTGCGGAACTCGGGGCGGAGTTCTACGATAGCGACGGCAAAAAGCTGTCACCTGTCGTTGCTTCGCTTTCGAAAGTGGCTAAGATCGATGCCACCGGGCTAAAAGCCAATCTGAAAGATGTAAAGATTACGGCACTCTGCGATGTATCCTCGCCGCTGTGTGGCGTGGAAGGCGCAGCCCGAACTTTCGGCCCACAGAAAGGACTTAAGCCTCTCGATTGCCTGACTGTCGACGGCGCAATAGCACGGTTTGCCGACGCGATCGAGGGCGGCTTTGGCCTCAATCCAAAGTTTGAGCCGTATTGCGGAGCTGCAGGAGGTGTCGCGGCAGCTTTATGGAGCGTATGCGGCGCTTCTTTGGTATCGGGAGCGTCTTACATCCTATCCGCTCTTGACCTTGCTGATGCGGCTCAAGAAGCAGATCTTATCGTGACCGGTGAAGGACAGATTGATGGGCAGACTTCGGCCGGAAAGGTTGCATACTCAGTCGCACGTATGGCAAAAAAGGGAGGCACTCGGTGTGTCGCCATAGGAGGACGTGTCGTCACAAGCATGGCTTTGATCAATGCCGGCTGCACTGAAGTGTTTCAGGCATCAAGTTTTGCCGAGATTGTGTCGCGACGTGCCCTTATTCCGGAAGTAGCATGCGCCAATCTACGGCGCACATCACAAATTATAGCGACAAAATATCTGAAATGACTATTCATACCACACTTGACCGCTCTGCGCAACTCCCTGTCCGGGAGCTGCCCGAGATGAAAATGCCTGATCCGCAATGGCACCTGCTGTCCAACGGGATGAATATGGGTGTCGTGAATCATGGTTCGGACGATATAATATCAGTGACTGTGGTTGTCGACGGAGGTATCGCCGAGCTCGGAGCTGTCGAGGCACAGATGCTTGCTGCCACCATCAAGGAAGGTACGGAAGCACATACCTCAGAAGAGATTGCCGAGCTTATCGACTATCACGGAGCATGGATGCGCTGCTACGCCACCAACCACCACCTTGTATTCTCCCTCTATGCCCTGACGCGTCAGCTCCCCTCTGCCCTGCCTCTCTTTGCACAGATCATCGGCACTCCTGTGTTTGAGGAGCAGAAAGTGGCTGTGGAGGCAGGTCTGGCTGCCTCGCGTCTGAAAATAGAGCTTTGCCGGGAGACAACTGTTGCCTCCCGGACTCTTGACAAGTTGGTCATGGGTACAGACCATCCGCTCGCTGCCGAATATAATCCTGACGAATACCGGGGCGTCCGCTCCGCCGACCTTTCAAACATTCACCGCCGCATTTTTGCACCGCAAGGCATCACTATTTATCTGTCGGGGCGCGTAACTCCTGAAGTGGAATCTCTTGTCGCCGAAGCATTCAATGCGCTTTACCTTCCGGCCTCAGCTCCGGCTGCTCCGTTGGTCATACCATTCGCTACTTCTAAGGAGGAATGCCGGGTGAAAATCTCTCGTCCTGATTCGCTGCAGAGTGCCGTGCTACAGGCACTTCCGATGCCTGCTCAGCTCACCCGCAATCATCCGGATTATATCCCGCTACGAATAACGGCTATGGCGCTTGGCGGATATTTCGGCAGCCGCCTTAATGCTGAGATCCGCGAGAGGCAGGGCCTCACCTACGGTATCACGTCGTCGCTTGTGGGACAAGCCGAAGGGGTGTATCTCGGCATATCCACTCAATGCGACCCGGCATACGCCGAGCGTGTGGTGAGCGGAGTGGCGGACCAGGTGCGACGTATGGCTACGGAACCGCTCTCTGACGACGAGTGGCAGCGGCTGCGACGGCATTATGCCACATCGCTTGCCGCACAACTTGACTCTGCTTTCTCGATAGCCCAGTATCATATCATGCACCGTACAATCGGAACACCCGACGACTATTTCGAGGCGCAACAGAGAGCTCTTGCCGAGCTCACCCCGGCAAAAATCTCGGAAATAAGCCGGAAATATCTCGATCCGGACAGATTGATCACCGTTGAGGTGGGTAGATGATCTGTTGCACCCGGTTACTAATTCTTGTCGCTTTTCATATTTTTACGAGTTCTTTTAATAATGTATCGGAAAAAATTCCGATATTTGCACTCGCAAAACTATGATTGATATTTACCGCTCCACTTCGGGCGGTATAAGCACTTAAAAAAGAAACACGAACAAACCTATATAAGTCAATGAAAAAAAGTGCATTGCAGAAGGCTCGCGCAGCTTATCAGCCCAAACTTCCCATCGTTCTGACCGGTCCGGTGAAGGTGGTGGAAGGCGCAGCCACTCAGTCGGCCGCCGACCAGGAAGAGATCAAAAAACTGTTTCCCAACACTTATGGGCTCCCCGAAATAAAGTTTGAAAAAGGACAGGCTCACCCTGCCAAGCCTATCAATGTCGGTGTGATACTTTCCGGCGGTCAGGCTCCCGGCGGCCATAATGTGATATGCGGTATATTCGACGGTATCAAGAAGGTGAACCGCGAGTCGCGTCTTTACGGCTTCCTGATGGGCCCCGGCGGCTTCGTTGATCATCAGTATGTTGAGCTCACCTCAGCCGTGATCAATGAATACCGCAATACCGGCGGCTTCGACATCATTGGCTCCGGGCGCACCAAGCTCGAGAAGAAGGAGCAGTTTGACAAAGGTCTCGAGATACTTCGCGAACTTAAAATATCGGCTCTCGTGATAATCGGCGGCGACGACTCCAACACCAATGCTGCTATCCTGGCTGAATACTACAAAAGCATCGATGCCGGCGTGCAGGTGATAGGATGTCCCAAGACCATCGACGGCGACCTCAAGAACGACGTGATCGAAGCTTCGTTCGGCTTCGATACAGCCACCAAGGTATATTCCGAGGTGATCGGCAACATACAGCGCGACTGCAACTCTGCAAAAAAATACTGGCACTTCATCAAACTTATGGGCCGCTCGGCATCGCACATCGCTCTTGAATGCGCCCTGCAGTGCCAGCCTAACTGCTGTATCATCAGCGAGGAGGTAGAGCAGAAGAATATGTCGCTTCAGGATGTAGTGGACTATATCGCCGACATCGTGGCTACCCGTGCGAACTACGGCAACAACTTCGGGTCGGTGCTCGTGCCCGAGGGTCTTATCGAATTTATCCCCTCGATCAAGGCGCTTATCGCCGAGCTCAACGATCTGCTTGCTGCTAAAGGCGCTGAGTTTGCCGCTACTGAAAACAAGAAGAAATTTGTGGTCGACAACCTTTCTCCCGAGGCTGCCCGCATATACTCGTCGCTCCCCGACAGTGTGGCTAAACAGCTCACACTCGACCGCGACCCCCATGGCAATGTTCAGGTATCTCTCATCGAAACCGAGAAACTCCTCTCCGAGATGGTGGCACGCCGCCTTGAGGAGATGCGCGCCGAGGGTAGATACAACGGTAAGTTTGCCGCACTTCATCATTTCTTCGGCTACGAAGGCCGCTGTGCCGATCCTTCCAACTTCGATGCCGACTACTGCTATGCCTTGGGCTTCAACGCATCGTGTCTTATAGCTGCCGGAGTGACGGGTTACATGTCGTCGATCCGCGGCCTGGTGAAACCCTCGGTACAATGGGTACCCGGCGGTATACCTATCACCATGCTCTTCAATATGGAGCGTCGCCACGGAGAAATGAAGCCGGTGATACAGAAAGCTCTTGTGAATCTCGACGGCAAGCCCTTCAAGAAATTTGCCGAGCAGCGCGACGACTGGGCCACACACACCCTCTATCTCTACCCGGGCCCGATACAGTATTTCGGTCCGGCCGAGGTGTGCGACCAGCCTACGCTCACTCTCCGCTACGAGCATCCCAAACACTGACGAAACACCCTTAATTACAGCTTGCTTTGCATGGCTTCAAAACCGCTTCAGCGGCTTTGGAGCCATGCTTTTGTTCGGTAGATTCAAAATTTGCACCTAAGTTTGGATGAATAATTTAAATGTATTAACTTTGTAAACTACAAAACCAACTGCAAATACAACATGAATAACATACCCACACCTACCGACGCATCAATAATACTGACCTACAGATGCCCGATGCGTTGCAAAATGTGCAATATATGGAAGAACCCTACCGACAAGCATGAGGAGATTAAAGCAGAAGATCTCCGTACGCTGCCGAAACTCAAATTTATAAACCTCACCGGCGGAGAGCCTTTTATCCGCGAAGATCTGGCCGAAATCGTCGAGGAATGCTACCGTCATACCGACCGCATCGTCATCTCTACGTCCGGATGGTTTGAGGATCGGGTTATAAAACTCGCTGAGCGATTCCCCAATATTGGTATACGTATTTCGATCGAAGGTCTTTCGGAGAAGAACGATGAGCTGCGCGGTCATGCCGGCGGCTTCGACAAAGGTCTGCGCACTCTGTTGCGCCTTAAAGATATGGGGCTGAAAGATATAGGCTTCGGTTGTACCGTGTCAAACAATAACTCACACGACATGCTCTCGCTGTACCAGCTTTCGAAGTCGCTCGGCATGGAGTTTGCTACAGCCGCTTTCCACAACTCTTACTACTTCCATAAAGATGACAACGTGATAACCAATCGCGATGAGGTGTGCCGCAACTTTGAGCAGCTGATCGAATGGCAGCTTAAGGAGAAACATCCCAAATCGTGGTTTCGCGCGTTCTTCAATATGGGTCTGATAAACTATATTGAAGGGGGGCGCCGAATGCTCCCCTGCGAGGCCGGAATGGCCAACTTCTTTATCGATCCGTGGGGAGAGGTGTACCCCTGCAACGGCCTTGAAGAGAAATTCTGGAAAGAGTCGATGGGTAATATCCACGATGCCGATTTCATGACTATATGGCGCTCCGAGCAAGCTGAGAAGGTGCGTGCGAAGGTGCGTTGCTGCCCCAAAAACTGCTGGATGGTGGGCACTGCCTCGCCTGTGATGAAGAAATATCTGCGTCACCCTGCAAAGTGGGCTCTCAAAAACAAACTTCGCTCGATGCTCGGCAAGGAGGCTTCTCTCGACAAAACATGGTATGATGTGGGGCAGGATCCGCGTCAGGGCAACCTTGGCCGCGAAACAGAGACCTCCAAATAATCACACTTACTCCTGCCAAATATGAAAATCGTAGTGGCCGGTACGCGCGGCATTCCCGACATACCGGGGGGCGTCGAAACACACTGTGAGGAGCTGTACCCGAGGCTCGCAGCTATGGGTCACGACGTGACAGTGATACGCCGCACGCCATACGTCACCGATGCCAACCGCACGGCTCAATACCGTGGGGTAAGACTTATCGATGTGTATGCTCCAAAGCGTAAGAGCATCGAGGCTATCATACATACTTTCCTTGCCATCATAAAGGCACGGCAGCTCAAGCCCGACATTCTGCACATACATGCCATCGGTCCGGCTATCATGACCCCTTTTGCGCGCCTGATGGGAATGAAGGTCGTCAGCACCAACCATGGCCCCGATTACGATCGCCAGAAGTGGGGACGTCTCGCCAAATTCGTCCTTAAGACCGGCGAGCGCATGGGTGCCCGCTACTCCAACCGTGTGATAGTGATCTCGAAAGTGATCGCGGCAATTTTGGCTGATAATTACGGGCGTGAAGATACCGACCTGATATTTAACGGGGTTAATACGCCGGTAAAAGCGACTTCGACGGATTATCTTAAAACCATTGGTGTCGAGCCGGGTAAGTATATACTCGCAGTGGGGCGCTTCGTTGAGGAGAAAGGTTTTCACGATCTTATAGAGGCGTATACTAAGCTCGGGAGAGATGATATTAAGCTGGTGATAGCCGGCGATACCGATCATGAGGACGACTACTCGCGGCGGCTCAAGCAGCAGGCCCGCGAGGCCGGTGTTGTGCTCACCGGTTATATCAAAGGCGAGCCTCTGCGCCAGGTGCTCAGCCATGCGGCTCTTTTCGCGATGCCGTCGTATCATGAGGGGCTGCCGATAGCTCTTCTTGAAGCGATGAGCTACAATCTTGATGTAGTGGTGAGCGACATACCTGCAAACCGCCTGGATTGTCTTGACGCAGATGCCGACTTCTTTCATGTGGGCGACATCGACAGTCTCACATCTGCCCTTAAGCGAAAGATCGAAGCTGAAGCCACGCCGCGCGAATATGATCTGTCGCCTTACAACTGGGATACTATCGCACAGCAGACCGAGGATTTATATCGTCAGGTGGCCGACAAATCGAAGAAAGCGAAATGAAGCATTATTTTCACCTTTGGGCTTTGCTGCTTGTCGCATTTGTAATAATTGCAGCATATTCGTGTCTGGACAACGACCGACGCGTGAGTATAGGCGATCTCGAGATAAAATCCTCAGGTATTGCCGACCGCCTCACTCAGCAGCCTGATACGACTGCCGACGCTTCGGGAAGTGACCTGCAGGCGGCCGCCGCCGAGATTAAGGCACAAACTTTCCCCGCAGAAGTTGATACTGCTGCGCAGTCGATCCTGATAATCGGCGACTCGATGCTCGAAGGGCTAAACCCCGCCCTCGGCGCTTATGCCAAGCATAACGGGCACAAGCTGAACTCTGTGATATGGTACAGCTCGACGAGTGAGTATTGGGGCAACTCTGATACGCTCAGAGTATACCTAAACCAGTTCAAGCCTACTTTCATCTTCATAAGCTTGGGAGCAAATGAGCTTTTCGTAAGCGATATTAAGGAAAAGAGGGATAAGTTCGTCAAGTCGTTCCTGCGTCAGATCGGCGATATACCGTATGTCTGGATCGGACCACCGAACTGGAAGAAAGATACCGGCATCAATGAGATGATAGCCGAGAATGTACCGCAGGGACGATACTTCAAGAGCGATGGAATGCATTTCGACCGTGAGAAGGACGGCGCCCACCCAACCCACGCTTCGGCAAAGTTGTGGATGGATTCGATAGCCCGATGGATGCCGGCGCATGCCGAACATCCGATACGTCTTGATGCTCCCCCCGCCGGGTTCAAAGGCCGCCCGGATCGAGTCGTAGTGCTTCAACCCCTTAGATGATACTGCTTCGTGGAAACCATATCGACAATATTCTCTAATATCGGCGAACTGCTGGCATACGATGCCCGGCACCCCATGATCTTCTCTTCGGGGCTTTTCTGGGCACTTTTTCTGGTGCTTATGCCGATATACGCTGTGATGCGTCGCAGATTGTGGCAGATGATCACTTTCGTGGTGCTCTTCAGCCTCTATTTCTACTACAAGTCGAGCGGTATCTTCTTCATACTGCTGATATGCACATCGCTTGTCGACTGGTACCTGTCAAAAGTCATGGCGGCTGTCGAACAGAAATGGGTGCGACGGCTCTGCATGTGGGTGTCGGTGTGCACGTCGCTCTCAATATTAGGCTATTTCAAATACGCCAATTTCTTCCTATGGAACTGGAACAGCATGGTCGGGGGTAATTTTCAGCCGCTTGACATTATACTCCCGGTCGGTATTTCGTTCTATACATTTCAGTCGATAAGCTATGTGGTGGATGTGTACAAAGGACGCCTTGCCCCTACCGCAACATGGCTTGAATATCTGTTTTTCCTTTCGTTTTTCCCTGCATTGGTGGCCGGCCCTATCGTACGCGCCGACTACTTCATACCGCAGATCAGGCAGCGCAACGAGGCAAGCCGTACGGAGCTGTATACCGGATTGTGGCTCATACTGCTCGGTGTTGTTAAAAAAGCTCTTATAGCCGATTATATCGCTCAGTACAACGATCTGATATTCAATTCGCCCACCGGTTATTCCGGCTTCGAGAGCCTGATGGGTGTGATAGGATATACCATGCAGATATATTGCGACTTCTCCGGCTACTCCGATATGGCGATCGGTATCGCTCTTATCATGGGGTTCAAGCTGATGAAGAATTTCGACTTCCCATACAAGTCGAAGAACCTCACGGAGTTCTGGCGTCGCTGGCATATTTCGCTCTCGACATGGCTTCGCGACTATGTGTATATCCCCTTGGGAGGCAACCGCAAAGGGAAGGTGCGCACGTATCTGAACAACTTCCTGACAATGCTCGTCGGCGGCCTGTGGCATGGCGCGGCCTGGAAATTTGTGTTCTGGGGAGCTATGCACGGTGTCGGTCTGGCGGTACATAAACTGTGCAAACCGTGGCTCGACAAGCTTCCCCGCTCGTGGTGGATCAAAGCTGCGGCATGGAGCGTAACGATGATATACGTGTCGCTGCTGTGGGTATTTTTCAGAGCCGACTCATGGACCGACTCCTGGCTCATCATCAAAAATATCTTCACAAACTTCGATCTGGCATACATTTGGCCGTTCGTGCAGGTGCGCTACGTATGGCTGATAATGATGGGTGTGATTATCGGCGCTCACGCGCTTCCCGCACGTGTCGTTGATTCGCTGTGCGACCGGTTTATCGCCGCGCACTGGCTGCTCAAACTTGCAATATTTATCGTTGTGGTGCAGCTCGTCATACAGTTCATGAGTCAGGATGTGGCACCTTTCATATATTTCCAATTCTAAGCCGATTCGTATACTAAACATGCTAATATCAGCGTTGTTAGATAAGACTTATAATGATAGATATAGGAAATGGATCTTGCAATAATTGATATTTTGGACCGCATTGACAGCCAGTTGCTGCTGTGGATCAACTCTATACACTCTCCCGGAGCCGACATATTCATGAAAACCGTGACCAACAAATGGTTATGGATACCTACGGCACTTATCGTCGCATTCTTCGTTATCCGCAAAAGCGGCTTTCGGCGCGGTTTGCTTTTTCTTCTCTGTGCAGGGCTTGCGGTAGCCATTAGCGATCAGGTATGCGCCACACTGCTTCGTCCGGCCATTGAGCGGATGCGTCCGTCCAATCCTCTCAACCCGTTGTCGCAATTCGTGCATGTAGTAGGCGAATATCGTGGCGGACGGTTCGGCTTTCCGTCGTGCCACGCTTCCACCACCATATCTGTGGCAGCCATGCTTTCGCTATATTTCCGGCGCCGCGCCGTCACCATTGCTCTTTTCGCGTGGGTTGCCCTGATGTGCTACTCGCGCATGTATTTGGGGGTGCACTATCCCGGCGACATCCTTGCCGGAGCATTGATCGGCGTCTTCTCCGCAGCTATAAGCTTCACGCTCTATAAATGGCTTATGACCTTGCCTCCTATCCGCCTGCCGCGGGTAGTCTGAGGAGAGCTCATCTTCACCGCATGTTGATAACTTTCGGTGTGAAAAAGTTGGTCAACATCTGTTTTAGCGTTATATTTGCAGAAATCAACAAACCTAACTGAATAATGGAAATATCCGGAAAAATCATTGTTGCCCTCCCCGAGATGTCGGGTGTGTCAAAGACCGGCAACTCGTGGAAAAAACGCGAATATGTGCTTGAAACACACGATACCTATCCCAAGAAAGTACACTTCGACTTCTTCGGTGAGCGCGCCGACCAGTACCCTCTGCAGGTAGGCGACGAGATCACACTGTCGTTCGACATAGAGAGCCGCGAGTATCAGAACCGCTGGTACACAAGCATCCGCGGTTGGAAAGCTGAAAAAGTAAATACCGCTGCCGCTGCTCAGGCTCCGGCACCCGGTGCGCCCGCCGCAGGCTTCCCCGCACCTTTCCCCCCCGTCCCCGCCACTCCCGACCTCGGCGGCTCCGGCGACCTGCCTTTCTGATATTTAATACCTTAGAATATGAATAAGTTTATCAAACTGGCTTTTGCCCTGCTGATCCTTCCGGCCTTGACATTCGCCTTCACCTCTTGCGGCGATGACGACGATAAGGATGTGGCTTACGTGCCCACCGGCTCGCGTCCGCTTACCGGCACATGGGAGAGTGTTGAGACCTCTACCTCCGGAGGGTTTACATACGTCGAAACCCTTACCTACGTGTTTAATGCCGACGGTACCGGCTCGCTTACTGAAGTCGAGATAGATCACGACGGCACCGAGACCGAAACCGACTATTTCACTGATTATATCGTAAGCAAAGAAGGCCACCTGCTCATCCGTTGGTACGGCGACACAGATTACGACGATGAAGGAGCGATAACCATCACCCCCGGTCAGTTCACCCTCACCGACGATGGCTACGTCGAAACCTACATAAAGAAATAATCCCCCGATTTCATATAAACAGGAAGCCGGCTCTTTTTTGAGGGCCGGCTTCCTGTTATAGTTCTATGAGATGTCAGTTGGCTTCGAAGTTGGCTTTGCGGAGCTGATCGGCAGCGTATTCGGCGGTGACGGTGAAGGTGTCGGTGCCGGTAGAGGGAAGCTCGTACATCGGATCGATCATTATCGACTCGACTATGGCACGCAATCCGCGGGCTCCAAGTTTATATTCGATAGCTTTGTCGACGATCAGGTCGAGTGCTTCGGGCTCGAACGTCAGTTTTATGCCGTCCATGGCAAAAAGCTGTTCGTACTGCTTTATTATCGCATTTTTAGGCTCGGTGAGCACCCGGCGCAACGCATCGCGATCGAGCGGATCGAGATGCGTGAGTATCGGCAAGCGGCCGATTATCTCGGGGATCAGGCCGTAGCTCTTGAGATCCTGCGGGGCAACGTGGCTGAGCATGTTGTCGCGGTCGATGCGCTTTTTGGTGTCGTCGCCTGCATAACCCACCACGTGGGTGTTGAGGCGTTGAGCTATCTTGCGCTCTATACCGTCGAAAGCACCTCCGCAGATGAAAAGGATGTTTTTGGTGTCGACGGGTATCATCTTCTGCTCGGGATGCTTGCGGCCACCCTGCGGCGGCACGTTAACAATCGATCCCTCGAGAAGTTTCAGGAGTCCTTGCTGAACGCCCTCGCCGCTCACGTCGCGGGTGATCGACGGATTGTCAGACTTGCGGGCTATCTTATCTATCTCGTCGATAAAGACAATGCCTCGCTCTGCCTTGGCTACATCGTAGTCGGCAGCCTGGAGCAGACGCGTGAGCAGGCTCTCTACGTCCTCGCCTACATATCCGGCCTCGGTGAGCACCGTAGCGTCGACAATGGTAAAAGGCACATCGAGCATACGGGCAATAGTCTTTGCCAGCAGGGTCTTGCCTGTGCCGGTAGGACCGACAAGGATGATATTTGACTTCTCGATGTCGACATCAGGATCGCCGCCCTCTATGCCGTTGAGCTGCTGATGCAGGCGCTTGTAATGGTTGTAGACGGCGACGGAGAGATACCGCTTGGCGGCATCCTGACCGATTACATAGCGGTCGAGCATCTCGTTGATCTCCTTGGGTTTGGGTAGCGATGCGAGCTGCGGAAGATCATCCCCTTTGGCCTTGGGTGCATTAGAGCCGCGGTAGTCCTGAAGCAGCTCGTGGATCTGATCAATGCAGTTGTCGCATATCATGACATCCTGACGCACCGCACTCGGCACCATCACCATTGAGCTTGAAGCAGGTGCTCCGCAGAAGGAGCACCGTGCCTGTTGTGACTCAGATTTCTTTGCCATCCGCTGTCTTATTTTTTGTTGCGGATCAGTACACGGTCGATCATACCGTACTCCTGAGCCTCCTGAGCAGTCATCCAGTAGTCGCGGTCCGAGTCGCGCTCCACTTTCTCAATCGACTGGCCGGAGTGGTCGGCGATGATCTGATAGAGCTCGTGCTTGAGTTTGAGAATCTCGCGGGCTGTGATCTCAATGTCGGATGCCTGACCCTGAGCACCACCCATGGGCTGGTGAATCATCACGCGGGAGTGCTTGAGAGCAAAACGTTTACCCTTCTCGCCGGCAACGAGAAGCACAGCGGCCATCGAAGCGGCCATGCCGGTGCATATGGTGGAAACATCGCTCGAGATATACTGCATGGTGTCGTATATGCCGAGACCGGCGTATACCGATCCGCCGGGCGAGTTGATGTATATCGAAACATCCTTGCCGGGATCGGCCGAGTCGAGATAGAGGAGCTGCGCCTGAATCACATTGGCGGTATAGTCGTTCACGTCTGTGCCAAGGAATATGATGCGGTCCATCATCAGGCGGGAGAACACATCCATCTGTGTCATGTTGAGCTGACGCTCCTCAAGGATTGTAGGAGAGATATAGCTTGCCGACGCACTTGTGGCGGCTGCGTATTGATCGAGAGCAAGGCCGTTCATGCCGAGATGATTAACGGCGAAATTACGAAAGTCGTTCTTCATATTCTGTATAAGTTATGTATATATGCGGTATGAAACTACAAAGATTGTGCCAAAACAGGGCGGGCACAGTAATATAACGTTTCACACCCGCAGTATGTTGTACAATCAGGGCCGGTCTCATGATGTGTGAGCCCGACCCCGGATACTGTTTTCAAGTAGCTTTATTATTCTGCTTTTTCACCCTGAGCCAAGGTGCGGAACTCGTCGATCGACACAGTTTTGGGCTCGGCATCGATAAGCTCTTTTACGGCGTTCATGAGTTTCTGCTGCAGCACGCTCTCGGCTATGCGGTTGCGGCTGTTGCGGTCCTCAAGTATGCGTTTGCCGTATTCGGCCAGAGTCTGATCGTCGATGTTGGTCATGCCATACTGAGCGAACTGCTGGCGTGCGAGCTGGGTGGCAAAAGCGTTGAAGTCGTCCTCTGTCACTTTCACACCGGTCTTATTGATCATCACGTCGCGTATCAGCTGCCAGCGCAGGCCGGGCTCCATCTTCTTGAACTCTTCGTCGATGTTCTCATCGGTGAGACCCTCGTTGCGTATCACGAGCCATTTTTTGAGGATTTCGACGGGGAGCTCCATCTTCTCGCCGTATTCAGCCATCATCTTGTCGGTGAAGTCGCGCTCGAAGAGCTGCATCGAGTTGGGGGCAAGGTCGCGCTCTATCAGCGATTTGACGGCAGCTTTCCACTCCTCCTCGTTGTGCACTTTGTCAGGGCCGAACACATTCTTGTAGAGCTCTTCGCCGAGCTCGGCTTTGCGCACCACGATAAACTCGGAGATAGCCATCTCGAAGTCGGCCTTCACGTCTTCAGCTTTTGCCTTGTCGATATTGAGCATCGAAGCGAGCTCGGTGATGTTTGTGCCACAAGCTTTTGCGGGGTTGAACACAACCTTGTCGCCCACCTTCTTGCCGTCGAATTTGGCAGCCTCGTCCTTGTCGGCGAAGTGCAGCGGCATAAGTATGCCGTTGACCACCTGAATGGCATCCTCGGTCTCTTTCACTTTGCCGTCGGCGTCGAGCTCCATGATGCCACCTTTCACGAGGGCATCTTCCTCAAACTCTTCGCCGGGCACCTGTGCGCCGAAACGTTTGCGGAACGCTTCCGACTGGTTCTCGACCATCTCGTCGGTCACGTCGATGGTGTAGAAAGGTACTTTTACTGATTTGTCGAGCTTGATGTCGAGAGCGGGAGCAAGAGCTACGTCGAATGTGAAGGTATAATCTGCCTGCTTTTTGGGGTCGATCTCGATAATCTCGGTGGGCACGGGCTCGCCGAGCACTTCGAGTTTGTTTTCGTGGATATAGTTGAGGACAGCCTCGTAAACATCATGGTTGATCACGTCGGAGGTCACCATACGGCCGAAGCGGCGGTTGAGCTCGGCAGTGGGGACATGACCTTTGCGGAAACCGGGTATGGCATGGTTACGGCCATACTCTTTAAGTTTCTTGAGCACGTTCTCTTTATAGTCGGCTTCGACTATGCTGACGGTGAGACGACCGCTGACGTCGGAGGTTTTGTCGAATTTGATTTCCATAATCGTAATCTATAATGTATATGTTTTTGATTTTCAGTGAGTCAGATGAGCGTCGTCAGGCGGATGGCCGGCTTCGAAAAAGCAATCTCACTGACGACTCGCAAAATTAACACTTTTTCTTCTATTAGCCAAGTTTTGACAGCAGTTCTGCGTATCCTCGCGCAAAATACCCTTGCTGCACATCCGCCGGCCGTAGTATTACCCCGCCGAGTATCACAAGGTCGAGATCTACAGCTACTTCCGACGATCCGCTGATGCGTCCTGCTGCTTTCTCTATCTGCTTTAGCCGCTTCACAACCGGCTCTACCTCGGTAGTGTCCACTTCAAGGGCTTGCACCGAGTTGCAGTATATCCCCGAGGCGTGGCTCCCTACGGCCGATGTACGATAGATCGAGGAGCGGGCAATTTCGCGATAGTCGGCCGACAGCGTTTCCATTGCCGCGGCAACAGCTGTATATCCTCGGGCTCCCGGAAGATTTGAGCCGATGGAGATAATAGCCGTGACACTCATGACTGCGGTACGTCTTTCATCGACAGTGCTACGCGCCCGCGATGAGTGTCAATGTCTATAATCTTGACAGTGACAAACTTGCCAATCTCCACTACCTCAAATGGCGAAGATATAAATCTGTCGGTGATCTGTGATATATGCACCAGACCATTGTTTTTCAGACCTATATCGACAAATACACCGAATGCTGTGACATTTGTCACCTTGCCGCGGAGTATCTGCCCGATATAAAGATCGTCGATCGCAGTAGGCGCGTCGGGGGCGAAAACCGATTTCTCCGGCTCCCGCCGCGGGTCACGCGACGGCTTCTCAAGCTCGGTGATTATGTCGGTGAGAGTGGGAATACCGGCCTCTTTAGTAGCATATCGGTCCAAATCGATGCTGTGCAGGCGCGCGCGGTCGGTGACGAGCTGCTGCAGCTCCACACCCATATCGGAAGCAATAGTCCGGAGCAAGTCGTATCGCTCCGGGTGTACGGCGGTGCGGTCGAGATAGTTGTCGGCATCCGGTATGCGAAGAAATCCGGCACACTGGCGGAACGACTTCTCCCCCATCCGAGGTACTTTCATCAGATCAATGCGGGCTTTGAAAGGCCCGTTTGCCGAGCGAAACGCCACTATATTGCGCGCAAGCGAGCGGCCGATACCGCTCACATACGACAGCAGTTCGACCGAAGCGGTATTGAGGTCGACACCCACGGCGTTGACACAGCTCTCAACGGTATAATCCAGTGAGTCCTTGAGCTTTGTCTGATTTACGTCATGCTGATACTGCCCCACTCCTATCGACTGCGGGTCGATCTTCACCAGTTCGGCGAGCGGGTCAATAAGCCGGCGTCCTATCGAGATGGCACCGCGCACGGTGAGGTCGAGATCCGGAAATTCCGCGCGAGCACACTCCGATGCCGAGTATATGCTTGCTCCGGCTTCGCTCACCGAGTGTATCTGCACAGGGTGGTTGAAGCGTATATCGCGCACGAAACGCTCCGTCTCGCGTCCTGCCGTACCGTTGCCTATAGCTATGGCATCTACCCCGAAATGCTCCACCATGCCTGCCACAAGATCTGCGGCGGCATACGGATCTCCGTCGGGCTGATGAGGGAATATCACTTCATGTGCCATAAGCTGCCCCTGGCGGTCCAGGCACACCACCTTGCACCCGGTACGGAATCCTGGATCGATCGCCATCACGATCTTGCCGCGCAGAGGAGGTGCCATAAGAAGCTGGCGCACGTTGTCGGCAAACATGCCTATCGCCACCGAGTCGGCGCGCTCCTTGACCGTGGCCGCTATCTCCGACTCTATCGACGGACGCATCAGCCGCCGGTACCCGTCGCGCACGGCAGCGCGCAGTATCTCGGCATTTGCTGCCGGAGCGGTAGAGCGTACAAACATGCGCTGCAACCGTTCGGTCATCTCGTCGTCGTCGATAGAGATACTTATCTTCAGAAATCCCTGTGCCTCGCCCCTGCGCATTGCAAGATAGCGGTGAGGCTGGCAGCTGCGCAGCGGCTCGCTGAGATCGAAGTAGTTTGCGTAGGTCTTACCTTCCTCCTCTTTCCCTTTCACGACTTTGGAGGTGATAGTGGCGTTGCGGGCATAGCGGGCTCTGACGAGGTTGCGGGCTTTTTCGCTCTCGCTCACCCATTCTGCTATAATATCCGACGCTCCCGCAATGGCTGCATCTACTCCGGCTTTCGATTTGGCAAATTTTAATGCAGCAGATTGCGGATCGTCGACATTCTGGGCCATAAGCATGCGTGCAAGCGGTTCGTATCCGGCCTCGCGGGCAGCTTGAGCGCGGGTGGCACGGCGGGGCTTAAAGGGTAAATATATATCCTCAAGTACGACAGGATCGACAGTTTCGAGTATGCGTTGCTGCAGCTCGGGGGTGAGGGCACCGGCATTGCGGATCTGCTCCATTATGAAGTCACGACGCTTGTAAATCTCTGTCAGCGCTAAATGCCTCTGCAGGATGTTGCGTATGGCCACTTCGTCGAGCGAGCCTGTCGCCTCCTTTCGGTATCGTGCTATAAAAGGGACTGTGGCACCGTCGTCGAGCAGACGGATGGTGGCCGACACATGTTTTCGCATTATATCGAGCTCGCGGCTGATTATCAATGCGTGCTCATTTACGATATTGTTGCTCACTTTTCGATCAGAAAGTTGGGGTGTAGGAATGTTTATATAGATAATGTGATATGATGTGACGAGCTCTTAATCGGTAGCTTTGACGGCTGCCGTTTTCAGAGTTATGAGAGTGATCTCAGGGGTAGCTCCGACACGTGAGGGGAACCCTACGGTGCCTGCGCCGATGTTGACATAAAGAGGATGCTCTTTTGATGTGTCGAGATAGAGTCCGCCCCATGTGGGGTATCGAATCACCGCGGGAGATATACCGAAAAGCTCGGCCTGCATGGCGTGTGTATGCCCCGATAAGGTGAGTCCGATATTGAGAGTCGAATTTCCTGCAATATCATTGACCCAATGAGCCGGGTTGTGAGTCAGCAGAATCTTTGCTTTCGAATCGTCGAGGCGTCCGGGATATGATGCGCGCAGATCGCCGTAAACCGGGAAGGGCGGATCTCCGATATTCTCTACGCCGATGATTGCCAGGGAGTCGGCACCGGAGGTGATCCATGCGGTATTGTTGCGCAGCAGCTTCCAGCCTGAGCGATCGTATATGTCATAGAGCCGGCGCATATTCTCAGCTTTGGCTTTCGCGGAAGGCCACTTGCGGTAGTCGCCGTAGTCGTGATTGCCCAGTATTGCATATACTCCCTTCGGGGCTTTAAGGCTCTGCATTGATGCCACGAAAGGCTCAGCCTCGGCGGATATGGAGTTTACAATGTCGCCGGTGAATACCACTACGTCGGGATGAAGCGAATCGATCCGAGCGAAAAGCGAGTCGACAAATTGCGTGTTCTCGCCGAATGTGCCCATATGAAGGTCGGATATCTGCACTATACGAAGCCCGTCGAATGTTGCCGGCAGGCCGGGTATCTCTACGGTGATTTCTCGCACCTGAGTGCGGAATCGATTGAAGAGAGCTCCCCACCAGAGCAGCAGAAAGGTGATGACCGCTACTGCCACTCCTGCGCCGGATAGATACCGCCACGGCTTCCCCTTCCAAAGACAGGGTATTGAGGCGATAAGACGAAACAACACATATAGTATCTTGGATATATATACCGAGAAGAATCCGAACAGCAGCCACATCTTGGCCAGAAGCATAGATTCCGGAAGAATGAAAACGGCTACCAGGGCAATCCAGCATACGGCGGCTAAGCATAGGTGTGCCTTAGCCACCCATTTGGCCTTGAAGAGCTCGCTGAGACGGCGGTATATAAAGTAGTCGCTCGCCAGGCCTGCTACAGCCAGAGCTATAAGGAGCAACCATTGCATTCTCATAGGCGGATCGGATTAAAATTATCGGCAGGCCGACGCGAGGTTGTTGCGGAGCGGATTTGCATACATTGTGAGCATGGTGCGGTACATGAAACCACGCTGCTCGCCTGTGAGGTCCGGAATCTCTGCACGGTCGATCTGCGACTCAACATATGTCAGGAAATCGAGCAACTGGGCCGTGGTGTATTTATCGCGGAAGCGATCGGTCACCTCCAGCAGATCGTATGCTATATAGTTTACCGGGAAGATCCTGTAGCCGCAATGTATCTGTTCGTCGATCATGGCGCAAACGGCTTTGACGGCTTTGTTGCGGTCGGCCGGAGTCTCGATCTGCTCAAGCTGCGGGTTAATGCATTTCCCTATGGAGAAGTGCACGTGGCCTTTGCTCGACAGCAGCCCGGTCTCCATAGCTTTGAGGTCGTCGTGGGGCGACTTCTTATAGGCCGGATTCTCGCGCCGGAGCAGAAACTCGCGAGCCTTCAGATAGTCGTTCGGATCATATTCGTAGGATATCGACACGGGCACCATACGCAGTGGCATCAGTCGCTGTGCGATTGTCCCCTCGCCACTGAGGCTTAGCATCTTGATGAGGCTCTCCTGAGTCTTGTCGTTGGAGTCCTTGGCGCGCCCCTCGCGGTGGGCTATCCAGATGCTCTCGTGCTTTTCGTTGAGCGCATAGTGTATATAGGCCGAAAGCTGGCGGGCAGCATCAAGAGCTTGCATGGCGCGGAGGTTTCGCTTCACGATAAAGCTCTTGTTGATCTTTACCAGATCGGTGATCCAGTCGTAGATCAGCAGATTGTCGCCGATGGCAATCTCGGATGTGCGACGGCCGGCGCGGATGAAACACAGGTTCAGAAACGAGGCGTCAAGCACTATATCGCGATGGTTGGAGATGAATGTGTACGATTGATCAGACTCGATATTTTCAAGCCCAGATACAGTGATTCCGTCGGTGGTGAGACGCGCCATACGCTCCAGTATGGGGTACATGATCTGCGTCTGAAACACCTCTTTATCAGGTATCTGCTTAAGGTGCTCTACGATATCGGAAAATTTAGTGTCGGGGAGCACAAATCTTACGGCTTCCTCAAAGCCCGGCTCGTGGATCAATGCTGACAGTTTCTGCTTGAACTCGGCGTCGTCGAAAGGTGCTATCTCTTTGAAATCGTATTTTTCTTCGTCCATGGATTATCGAGGCAAATTACCTGCCAAAGGTAAGCACTTTTATTTAATTTTCAATATTTAATTTTCAAAATCAACAGACCGGAGCCGGGTTCGCGCATTGGCGAGCCCGGCTCCGTGAAACATACACTTCTTGCTTTTATTTTTGCTGAGCCCAGCGGATGAGCTCCTTGACGGTCGGTTTCTTACCGTACATGAATATGCCCACTCGGTATATTTTGGCAGCGAGCCATATCATGAATACCACGCAGAGAGCAAGCAGGATAAGCGATGCTATGATCTGCCATACCGGAACTCCGAACGGTATGCGTGCGAGCATGACCATCGGCGCCGTGAAGGGTACGAACGATGTCACGATGGCAAGCGTCGAATTCGGCATCGAAGCAGCCTGCATACCGAAGATGATGCCGAGGATTATGGGGATGATCACTACCGACTGCAGTTGCGAAGCGTCCTGAATATTGTCGACAGCCGAGCCTATTGCTGCAAAAATAGCCGCATAAAGTAGGAAACCGCCGACAAGGAAGAGCAACAGCCATACGAACATCATGAGTATATAGAGCGGATCGGCAAGCATGGCAAGTGCCTGAAGCAGATCGATGTCGAACGAAGCAGTCGCGGCATCAAGCGTGCCGGAGGCGGCCGCCGTTGCCTCTGCCATCATACCCTCAGGCAGCAGCACGGGGATAAGGAATGCCGAGGCCGAAACCATAAGCACTATCCAGATGAAGATCTGGGTCACGGCAACCAGACCGATTCCGGCTATCTTGCCGAGCATAAGCTGTGCGGGACGTACCGACGACACTATCAGCTCAAGGACGCGGTTGTTTTTCTCCTCGATGATCGATGTCATGACCATCTGCCCGTAAAGCAGCAGGGAGATGTACAGCAGGAAGGTCATAAACTCACCCATGATGAAGCTGACTATCGACGATGAGAAGCTTTCGCCTTCGTTCTCGTCCACACGAATGTTCTGTACCGGGATGTCGGCTCTTACCTGACTGAGTATTTGGTCGAGATTGTCGATATTGTACCGCTTGAGACGCTCGTCCTCAATTATCTTTTTGACAGAGGACGTGACATTCTGTTCAGCCATCATCGAGACGCCGTCCGATGAATAAATCTTGATGGGCAGATTGAGCGTCATTATCGAATCCGGGATAACGAGCACACCGTCGGCCGATTCGTCGGCAAGGGCATCCTCGAGTTTTACGCCGTCGATCAGATTATACTTCAGCTCGTCGCTGCTCTCAAGCTGCGGACCTACTGCTCCGGAATTGTCTATTACATTGAGCACTACACTCTCCGACCCTCCGTAAAGCATTATAAGCGAAGGGGCTGCACCCAATGCAAGCATAAGCACAGGCATCAGCAGAGTCACGATAATGAAGCTTTTCTTGCGTACGCGACTCAGATATTCGCGTTCTATTATTAATCCGACCTTAGATTTCATCGCTTGTAGTGTTTACGGTATTTATAAAGATGTCAGACATAGTGGCAAGCACCGGATTGAAGTCGGAGATCGCTACTATAGGATTGGCAGCCGAAATGAGATCGGTAGCCGAAGCTCCGGGCACAAGCTTTACAGTCATTCGGGTATTACCTTTTGAACTTTCGGCAAAGTCCGACTCCACGACCATCGGCGCAACAGCATTTTTAATAACCGATAGATCGGCGGGCGTGGCGAATGTCATGGCATACCGGCCGTTGCTATGGCTGCGGCGCAATTCGTCGACGTTTCCGGTCAGGACATTGCGGCCACGGTTGATCAACGTGATATTGTCGCACAGCTCTTCCACGGAGGCCATATTGTGGGTCGAAAAAAGGATCGTGGCACCCTCGTCGCGCAGGCGGAGTATCTGCTGCTGAAGCAGAGAAGCGTTGATCGGGTCGAACCCGGAGAAAGGCTCATCGAAAATCAGCAGCTTCGGGCGGTGAAGCACCGTCACAACAAACTGTACCTTCTGAGCCATACCTTTGGATAGCTCCTCGACCTTTCGGTTCCACCAGTCGGATATCTCCAGGCGGTCGAACCACTCCTTGAGCTGGCGGGTAGCCTCCTGCTTGCCAAGACCTTTGAGACGAGCAAAGAAGAGAGCCTGCTCGCCCACTTTCATTTTCTTGTACAGGCCGCGTTCCTCAGGCAGATATCCGATAGAAGCGACATCATCAGCCGTAAGAGTGTGACCGTCGAAAGTCACCGTGCCTGTATCGGGAGCAGTGATGTGGTTTATGATACGAATTAAAGTAGTCTTGCCTGCGCCGTTGGGGCCCAAAAGACCGTACACCCCGCCACGCGGCACGTCTAGCGAAACTTCATCGAGAGCGAGATGTCCCGAATACTGCTTGCTGACATTGTCGATTTTTAATATAGGATCCATATATTAATGACGCGACAGTTCATAAAAAATTGTTTAAAAATCTATAATCAGCCCAAATATAGGAAATAATTGCCGATATTTGCAATAATATAAATTGTATAATATGTCCGTTAATAAGGTAATCCTGATAGGTAATCTCGGCAGGGATCCGGAGGTGAGATATGTCGACAAGACTCCCGTTGCGTCGGTATCGCTTGCCACAACCGAACCTGCCTATACTGCAGCAAACGGCACGCAGGTGGCCGAGCGAACCGAATGGCATACGCTGGTGATGTGGGGGCCGATGGCCGAGCGAGCCGAAAGGTATCTTCGCAAGGGCTCCAAGATCTACGCCGAGGGTAAGATGCGGTATCGTACTTGGGAGGACCGTAACACTATAAAACGCACCGTAGCCGAAGTTTATGTAGATTACTTTGAAATTCTAACAGTTGCAAAATCATGAAAGCACGCTTTTTCACAATTGCTCTGACTATCATAGCGGCAGCCACTGCGGCGGCCGACCATCTCACCATACTTCACACCAACGATACTCACTCGTCAATAGAGCCTGATCCCAAAACCGGGCTCGGCGGCGTGCTCCGCCGCAAAGCTATAGTCGACAGCGTGCGTGCCGCAGAGCCGAATGTTCTGCTCGTCGATGCCGGCGATGCCGTGCAGGGGTCGCTGTACTTTATGCTGTTCGGCGGAGAGGTGGAGCGTGTCACCATGAATGCACAGGGGTACGATATGGCGATACTCGGCAATCATGAGTTTGACAACGGTATGGCGATCCTTGCCGACAACTGTCGCAAGATCGACGCTTCGCTGCTCAGCTCGAATTACGACTTTACGGGCACCGATCTGCAAGGGTTGTTTCTCCCCTACTCGATCCGTACTGCCGGCGATCGAAGAATTGCGTTTATTGCGCTGAACATCAATCCTAAAGGGTTGATCGACGACAGTCATGTGGAGGGAATTGTATACAGCGACGCCCTCCGTACGGCAAATGATCTCGCACGCTTGCTCAAAGAGAAAGAGAAAGCCGATATGGTGGTGGCTCTCACCCACATAGGGTACGAAAATCCGCAAAGCGATATCGACGACCTCCGTCTCGCCGCCGGATCAAAGGATATTGACATAATAATAGGTGGCCATTCGCACACTATGCTTACCCCGGGTACGGAAGCTACAAAAGTTCCAAATGCAGCCGGCGATACGGTGCTTGTGGTACAGACCGGAAAGAAAGGGAGTGTAGTAGGCCAGATAGATATTGATCTTGAGACACTTCGCCCCGATTACAAGCATATCGTGGCCGATTCCCGACTTGACGATCGCGCCGACCCCGAGCTTGCGGCTACTTTGCAGCATTACAAGGAGTGGGTCGACCGTACGGCTTCCGAGAGTATAGGCCGCTCCGCTCGCGAGATGCCGGAAGGCTCCGACATACTTCTCAACTTAGCCTGCGACATTGTTGAGGCTAAAGCCCGCGAGATACCCGGTGAAGGTGGCTCGGTCGATTTTGCCGTGATGAATCGCGGCGGTCTGCGTGCCACTCTCCCTAAAGGCACTGTCACCAAGGGGAACATAATGAATATTTTCCCGTTCGACAATCGTCTGACCATCGTCGAACTGAGCGGCGCATCGGTTCAGCGGCTGCTCGACTGCATGGCGGCGTCGCCTGATGTGGCAGGTCTGAGTGCGTCGGCTTCCGCAAAATTTTCTGCCGGAAAAGCATCGGATATAAAAATCGGAGGCGCACCTCTTGATCCTGACAAAACATATCGTGTGGCTACTATCGACTATCTTGCCAAAGGCAACGACTATCTGACACCTTTCACCGAAGGCTCGGTAGTATATCGGAGCTATCGTCCGGTGTTCAACGAGATAATCGACTATATCGAAACCGAGAATAAATCAGGCCGCTCCCTGGATGCGCCTGCTCGCCTGAGGGCAAAATAATCATTTCGGGCAGAACGGTTGTAATACAACAAAATGACACAGTTGATTTATCTATTGCTTGGTATAACGATGCTGGCGCAATCGTCGGCATCGCTCTCCGCACCCGTATCGCCGGTAGCGGCTGTCGCTCAGTCGGAGCAGGCCAAAGAATGGGCAGACTCGGTATATAATTCGCTCACGGAGCAGCAGCGGGTGGCGCAGCTTATGGTGCCGCGTCTTGATATTACCGACAACGCTGCCGGGCGCGCCCGTCTCAAACAGATGGTTGATGCAGGCGTAGGCGGAATACTCCTTGGCAAAGGAACTGTGGCCGACTATAAAGGCCTGATCGCCTACGGACAGTCGTTGGCTCGCGTTCCTTTGCTGGCCACACTCGACGGCGAATGGGGGCTGGCAATGCGTGTCACCGATGCTCCGCGATACCCTTACAATATGTCGCTCGGAGCTATACAGGCCCCCTCGCTGATTCGCGACTACGGGCGGGAAGTTGCCGCCGAATGCCGGGCAGTCGGGATACATGTCAACTTCGCGCCGGTGCTGGATGTGAATTCCAATCCGGCCAATCCTGTGATAGGTTTTCGCTCGTTCGGCGAAGATCCGGACCGGGTATCTGCGCTTGGCGTGGCATACGCACAAGGACTTGAGGATGGTGGAGTGATGTCGGTGGCTAAACATTTCCCGGGTCACGGCGACACCTCGACCGATTCGCATAAGACACTCCCCAAGGTGACTCACAACCGCGATTATCTTAACAAAGTGGATCTTTACCCCTTTCAGCAGTACATCGACGGTGGTCTTTCAGGTGTGATGGTCGGGCATCTCAATGTTCCGGCTCTTGATGCTTCGGGCACTCCGTCGTCCATGTCGTACGCTGTCACTACCGGGTTGCTGAAAGATGACATGAAGTTTGACGGGCTGGTGTGGACCGACGGCCTGGCTATGAAGGGAGCGGACATGAAGGAGAATAATTGCGTGGCAGCTCTCCGGGCCGGAGCCGATGTGCTTCTGCAGCCTGCCGATCCTATAGCCGACATCACTACGGTGCTGAATGCCGTAAAATCCGGGAAAATTTCCCGGGAGCGCCTGCGCGATGCCTGCATCCAACTATTGCGATATAAATACGCCCTTATCGTGGCGGCCGGCAATCCGGCACGCAAAAAGGTAAATTCTGATGAGGCTGAAGCCATAAACCACAAGCTTTCGGCTGCCGCCATAACATGTATTAAGAACGTCGGTTCGCTTGTGCCTGTGGGCGATCTGCGCCACCGCTCCGTGGCTGTAGTGTCGATAGGTGCGCAGGCTTCAAACGCCTTCTCCAAAGGGTGCCGTCGATACACCGACTGCTCTTTGTTCGGCTCACCGTCGGGAGCCCTCGATGGTTCGCAGATAGCGAAGATCAAAAAATGCGATGTGGTGGTTGTCGGACTTTTCAGCCACAAGGAGGCTGCCGTAAAGTCGCTCGCAGCTCTGACGGAATGTCGAAATGTTGTTGTAGTGTCATTCCTCAATCCGTACAAGCTGAAGGGGTTTGCCTCATCCCTTGTCAAGGCTGCGGTTCTGCTTTCAGCTTCCGACGATACGCCCGCTCTGCGCGACTGTGCTTCGCAAGCCGTATTTGGCGGTATTGCCGTGACAGGACGTATGCCTGTGGCGGTAGGCGGCGTTTGCAAAGCAGGCGACGGGATTGATATTGCCCGCACTCGCTTAGGGTATTCTACACCTATTGCGTCAGGAGCCGACGCTTCGCTTACATCGCGGATAGACTCGATAGTCGAGGGTGCAATTAGGGCCGGAGCTTTCCCGGGGTGCCAGATAGCAGTGGCTAAGCGAGGCGAGATAATATTCAACAAGGCCTATGGGACGACGACCCGGGGCAAGTCGGGAGTGCCGGTGACCACCGGCACTCTTTACGATTTAGCATCGATGACAAAGGCCACTGCCACCACGTCGGCGGTGATGGCTGCTATCGATCAAGGTCTTATGAAGCTTGATGCCCCCCTGAACAGATATATCGAAGTTGCCGACTCGCTGCCGATAGCAAATATCACGATCCGTCAGCTCCTCACCCACCACTCGGGGCTGCCGGCTTCGGTCAATGTAGCGCGCCTGATGGCCGATCCTGATTCATACACCGCTCCCCTCACCTCGGCAAAGCGCAGCGATACGTATTCTGTGGAGATCGAATCCGGAATCTACGGTAATACAGATTTGACATTGCGCCGCGACCTCACTTCCGATAGCCGGACAGATGATTTCGATCTTGAGATAGCCCCGGGGCTCTATGTGGGCGATGGAGCTCGACAGGCTATACTCGAAAAGATACTGTCCATCACCCCCTCGTCGCCTTCTTACAAATATTCCGACCTGAACTTCGTGCTTCTAGCCGAGGCAGTAGAGGGTGCTACAGAGTGCGCTCTCGATCAATGGGTTGACCTTGAAATATTCAGCCCCCTTGGTGTGACACACCCAAGATACCGTGCCGCCGACTCAACGCCACTCGACAGCATCGCCCCTACCGAGAATGACCGCTGGCTGCGCCATGCCACCCTCCACGGATATGTGCATGACGAGACTGCATCTTTTTCTGGCGGAGTGCAAGGGAATGCCGGCCTATTCTCGAACGCTGCCGACATCGCTGCACTCTGCCAGATGTGGCTGCAGCGAGGAAGCTATGGCCCCGAAACTATTATCTCGCCCGAGACTGTCGACGCTTTTATTTCGCCCAAAGCTATAACATCCGACGGCTTACGGTTTCCGGGATTCGACCGGCTCCGATCCAACAAGGTGGCGGGACTGTCGGACGGCGTGTTCGGTCATACCGGTTTTACGGGCACCTGTTTTTGGGTAGATCCCGAGAAAGAACTGATATATGTGTTTCTCTCAAACCGTGTGAATCCTTCGCGCATCAACAAAGCATGGTCGAAATGCGATCCGCGGCGTCCGATACTCCGCGAGATTCTGAAAGCTTATTCTTCAAATTGATAGGCACCGCGATATGAAAAAATTTATCTCAACTATTGCCATAATCTCCCTAATTACTTTTCTGACAACCTCGTGCCGGCATGACGAGGTTGTCGTTCCGACCGAATACGATGCTATCGGCGATATTGATTCAGACAGTCCCGTCCGTGGATTTTATCTTGTGAACGAAGGGAATATGGGCTCTAACAAATGCACTCTCGACTATTACGACTATGCCACCGGAGTGTATAGCCGCAATTTCTACGGCGAGCGTAATCCCGGAGTAGTGATGGAGCTCGGCGATGTAGGCAACGATGCCGAAGTCTATGGATCGAAACTGTATGTCGTGGTGAATTGCTCGCACAAGGTTGAGGTGCTTGATGCACACACCGGCATACGCCTCGGTCAGATCGACATACCGAACTGTCGGTACATCCGTTTTCACCGGGGCCGTGCATATGTGAGCTCGTATATCGGTCCGGTGATGGTCGATCCTATGTCGCCCAAAGGAGCTGTTTTTGAAGTCGATACTACCGATCTCCGTATCACGGCCTCGTGCACGGTCGGGTATCAGCCCGAGGAGATGGCATTTGTGGGCGATTCGCTCTACGTGGCCAACTCCGGCGGCTACCGTCCGCCGGCCTACGACAATACTATATCAGTGATACGCCTGAGCGATATGACCGAGACCCGCAAGATCCCTGTCGCGATCAATCTGCATCGCCTGCAGGCCGACTCCCGCGGCAGGCTCTGGGCATCGTCGCGCGGCGACCGCACTACTTTCATATCTCGCATCTATATGCTTACTCCTGATGCTTCCGGCGCTATGGCTGTTGCGGCTGAGTTTGACTATCCTTGCGCCAACATGACCATACACGGCGACTCGCTTTACTACCTGGCCTCTTCGCTCACCGGCCCCGATATGACAAACCGATACGGCATAATTGACCTAAAGACCCTGACACATCGCACGGATTGTTTCATCACCGACGGCACCGAAAGAGAGATTACACAACCATACGGTCTGGCGATACACCCAACTAACGGAGATATTTTCGTCACCGATGCCAAGAACTACGTTTCGTCGGGCACCTTGCACTGCTACTCCTCGCAGGGACGGCGCCGCTGGTCGGTGCGAACAGGCGATATTCCCGCAGTCATAACATTCACTCGTTGAATAAACTCTTAACTATTGAGAATATGAAAAGACTTACCGGCAAAACAATCATATCTGTTGTGGTAGAGATGATTGTGACAGCTCTGATATTCACCGGGCTGATGTGGGCCTTTGGGGCGATTTTCGACAAAAAGACCGGTTTCGACTGGTCGTTGTTGGTGCAGGGGGCACTTTTCGCGGTGATCTATGTGCCGTTTGCTCGCAGGGCACGCCACAAAAAGCAGGTGCAGAGCTGATTACTTTGTAGCTCTAATCGAGCTAAGTCCGGTCCGGAAGCTCTCGTATACACCCATTGCTGTAAGGAAGCAGGCAGCTGCCGAAATGATCCACCCCACGATCTGCCAGTCGACGGCTATCGGGGCAATGTTCAGACGAGGCATCGAGATGATCAGTTCGGGGATAGAATCGCCCAGCAGTTTGAAAAGCGATATCGAAATCGTACCGGTCACGAAGCCGGCTATCCATGATGTGAGCACTGCAATGCGGCTGCGACGTTTCAGAGCAACCGTCTGCTCCTTTACAAACTCCACTGCATCCATATTGCGCTGCAGAGTCTTCATAAAATCGGTATCGGGCGCGAGCTGAGGGTTAAAATCAGCAAACAGCTCAGTCAATTTGTCATCCTTCATTTCCATAATCTCAATGTTTTTCCAATAGTGCTCTAAGATGTTTGCGGGCTCGCGACAATTGCTGCTTTACAGCATCTTCCGAAGCCTCAATGATGCCGGAGATCTCCTTTACGTCGTACCCCTCCATATAATATAACAACACAGCCGTACGCTCTTTAGCCGACAATCGGTCAAGAGCTTGATACAGGTTCTGATACCTGAAGGTCGCGTCGGCGCTCTCGCCCGACATCACTCCTACGGCTTCTTCATACGACACAGAGGGTCGCGACGACCGCTTGTGATCGATGAAAGTGTTGTAGCCGATGCGGAATATCCATGCGCTGAATTTTCGTAAATCGTCGAAGCTGCCGGAGTTGAGGTATGCTTTCAGATACGCTTCCTGAGCTATATCGTCGGCAAGCGAAGAGTCGCCGCAGCACAGAGCAGTCAGAAAGCGCCTGAACTCTCTCTGAGTGCTCTGTACATGTGATATAAACTGGGTGCGTGTCATCTATCACTTCTCTTCCTTATTCTGAAGCTGTTTGCGGGTCACGAAGAATACTATCAGATAGCTCGCGCCTACTGCGACAAGCAACGCTCCCAGCATCATCGGCACACTTACCGGATCGTCGCCGAAGCTGCTGCCAAAGAATACGCTCAGCAGTCCCACTAAGATGAGCATCACGCCTGTCAGGGTAAACATGCACCCTCTCAGCAGGCGCGCGTTGAGTATCTGGCGGTCGGTTTTGCCGGTTCGCCCGAGTGCTTGGGCTATGCTGTTGGCATCTATACTGTTGTTGGTTTCGATAGCCTTTATCAGTATCTGTGCGCGCCGGTTATCGCTGTTCATTGAGGCAATGGCACGTATCAGCACGATTGCTATCGGGAGGATCACACATATTGAAATCGGAACTAAGTTTTCCATCACACTTTCCATAATCGATGAAGTTTTATGTTTGAATGTTTGTCAAGTAGTTTCTGAGACATCTCGACTACAAGACGAATCTCGCCCGCCAAAGGTGACGCAAAAAAATTATTTTATGAATTTATGGGTACGCACCGATCCGTCGACATGATGCAAGTGTACTACGTAAACTCCTGAAGGTAGGTCGTATACGTCGATCATTACTTCGTTGGCCGGGGCTGTGGAGAGGTGGCGGATATGGTTGCCCCACGAGTTATATATGTCGACTGCATCGATCTCAACGGGTGCTCCAATGTCGAGTGTGCCGGCATAGTAGCGGAATATCCACGGATGCATTGCCTCGGCAAGCGGATCTGCGGATCCGGCCAGCGCCGGCAGGCTCTCGCGATAATTGGCGTCAAAAGCCGTCGCAGCAAACTCCAGACCCGGTATCGTTGACGGGATCTCAACCTCTGTGGTGCGGACGGCATGGATTATCTCGCCGCGCGGATCGGTAAGGTCGGTGCGTCCGTCGCGGGCTATATATATTGTATAATACTTTATAGGGGTGGCGTATTTATCGAGCGACGGCTCGCTCCAATTCAGCAGATAGCTCCCTCTTTCGGCATCGTACTCCACCTCAAAATCTTCAGGCGGCGCCGGCTGCTCCCCTTCTCGCCACGACAGCTCAGGGATATGAGCCGGAAACTCGAACAGCATCGGGTTCAGGGGCAACTCCTGCGGATTGTTTACTACGAATCCGGCCAGCGGAAGCTCGTCGACGTGTCGCAGCGCGTCAATCAACGGAAAGAGGCGGCTGCCGTCGATCCCGACCAACCGTTTATATGCCGGAGCCGATTCTGCAGCGTCGCGGAGCTGTGTCAGTATGTCGCGTTGAGTGGCCGAGGAGAGTATGAAATCGGCGTGACTGTCTGCTTGCTCAGGTGCAAGTGAGGTCTCCCCTATGGCGAGCCACGCCTCCGGACGGTGTGTATCGATCAGCGCGGCAATGTCGTCGATTATCGTTGTAAGCTGCGTGGGGTCGGCCCCCGGGGCATATAGGCGGTCGATCATAAGTCCGTCTATATCGTATCCGGCTATAAGCTCGGTATAGAGTTCTTCAAGATATTCACGTGTGGCACCGAGTGCGGGGTCGAGAAAGTATCGACCATCGGCATCTGCCTCAGGCAGCAGAAGCTCGGCTTCGGCAGTTAGCGGATGAGCAATGGGGCTGTCGAGATACAACGAACTGTTGGCCCGTGTACCTATGTCGAGAGGCGACACTACGGCTACAACCTGAAGTCCTCGGCGGTGGGCTCTGTCGATCACCTCCCCGGCCACATCGTACGGTAGGCGTCGCGATCCGTCGGCCGTCACTTCGTAGGCTGCCGGCTGTCGGTCGGAGAGCCACAATACGCTCCCGTCGTGCTGCAGGTCGATAAAAACAGTATTAAGATTTGAGCGAACGAATCGGTCGAGGAGGGCATCTAAATCGGCAAGTTGGCTGTCGGCATCCGAATAAAGAGCCGGCCAGACGGCTCCGCGCCGTGTGTCGAGCCGGGCTCCGCGCATCTGTCTGAGCGTGGCGGCCTGCGACACGAAAGCCACAAGACATATAAGCGCTATATTTATAAGTATCTTTCTCATTTAATATATAACGCTCCGTCCGAGTGAAAATATCGTGGTCGGTCAGCCGAATTTGCTGATTTTACGTAGAAGCGACTCGTTGATGATCTTGATATTGCGTCCGTCGACCACTAACAGCTTCTCGTTGACAAACGTAGAGAGCGTTCGGATGGCATTTGACGTGGTCATATTCGAGAGGTTGGCCAGATCTTCGCGTCCCATATAAATACGGAGAGTCATGTTGTCGTCCTCGTAGCCGTAATTGTCGCGAAGCATTATCAGAGCTTCGGCCAGACGTCCGCGGATATGTTTTTGGGTGAGGTTGACAATGCGGGTATCGGAGCTGCCCAGATTGCGCGACAGCTCATGGATGAAAAAGCGGGCAAGGCGGATATTGTTGTCGATCATGGAGTCGACAAGCTCAAGCGGTAAAGTGCCGATAGTGGTGGGCTCGAAGGCTGCGGCACTCGATCCGTATACCTCCTTGGCGAAATATGCGCGGTAGCCGAAATACTGCACAGGGCGTATCAGGCGCAAAATCTGCTGACGTCCGCCCAGACCCTCCTTGTATTTCTTGACCTTCCCTTTCAATAAGGTATAAAGAAGCTCGGGCGTGTCGCGCTCGCCGTATATGATCTGGTTTTTCTTGAAAGTATGGATGCTGAAGTTGTTGACAATAAGGCGCTTCTCATCGCCGTTGAGAATGCTCCAGATGTCGGACATATCTTCGCTGATCACCTGTTCGAGGGTCTTCTTAAACATTGTTGCTGTATAATTATGTTTAAAAGCACACAAAGATACATATTTTAGATGAGATAGCAATAATTCTACATGAAATATTTGGAGGATTAAACAAAGAGCGTTAACTTTGTGTTAGAATTTTAAATCGACGGGAGAGCCCGGAGATACAAAGCATCACCACATCAAAGTTGATTGGGAAACTCATCAAATTTTTATGAAATACCGAGACA